>WHTZ01000041.1 GCA_009377495.1 Luteitalea sp. | reverse complement strand
CGGCGCTGGTCGGCTCGTCCATCACCATCTGTGTCCCGCAGGAAGAGAATATCCGGAGCGCATGTGACGATGATCCCGTCCTTCCAGGGCAGCACGCCCGTAGGATAGGCCAAGCCATCGGCGTAGACGGTTCGTTGATCCATCCGACCGTCCCCATCGGAGTCTTCAAGCAGCGCGACGCGGTCGGCAGGCTTTTTGCCCGGAGGATTGCCCAAGGGATAGCCCGGCATCTCCACGACGAAAAGACGGTCGCGCTCGTCGAACGCCATCGCCACCGGCGAAAAGACCAATGGCTCGGAGGCGACCAGCTCAATCTGAAGCCCGTCGGCCACCTCGAAGGAGGCCAGCGCCGCCTCCGGCGCGAGCGCCTCGGAGGCCGGAATCATCGAGGCTTTCTGGAACGTAGCGACGAGGAGCAGAAGAGGCAGGAGCACGGTGGCCATGTGGAACGGCATCGGTGAGTGTGCTCCTTACATTTCATGGTTGCTTTGCCAGGACCTGCGGCTGTGGATTCGCGACATGTCCTGCCGGACGTATGCCTTTTCCCGGCCGGTCCAGATCGCCGATATCGTTGCGGGCCTTCTCGGCCAGCGCCGTCAGCCGCGCCACCACCTCCGGATGCCTTGCAGAAATATCTTTGGATTCGCCAATATCGGCCTCCAGATCGAACAGCCTTGCCGGGACGGGATCGCCGAATAACCGGCTGTACCGGCCCGAGACCGAAAAGCCGAGCTCTCCCATTCCGAGCTGAAGCAGCGGTTTCTCCATCGCTAGCAGCAGCTTCCACCTACCGGATCGGACGCCCTGCAACTGCCCACCCATGTAGTAATAGAACGCCTCGTGCGGAGACTTCGCGCCCGGCACGCCCGTGAGCAGCGGGAGGATGTCCTTACCGTCAATGATCCTGTCCCGGGGAATATCCGCGCCCGCGAGGTTCGCGAGCGTCGTGAAGAGGTCCATGTTGGTCGCAATTTCGCGGCACACGGTGCCCGGTTTGATCCTGTCCGGCCAACGGGCTATGAACGGTACTCGTAAACCGCCCTCGGCTGCATCGTAGCGGACCCGAGGCACGAGCGGCCCGTAGCTGCCATGATGTTTGGTTCCCCGGGGCGGCGGCGCACCGTTGTCCGCCGTCCAGATGACGAGGGTGCGCTCCTGCAGGCCCAGTTCCGCCAGGGTGTCGAGTATCTCACCTGTGGACCAATCGAGCTCCTCGATCGTGTCGCCATATTTACCGTTACGTGACTTGCCTTGGAACTCGGTTCCTGCGATCGGCTCGGTCCGGCTGCCGGGAGACATGTGGGGCAGATAGATGAAGAACGGTTGGTCGCGATGGTCCCGGATCAATCGCTGCGCCTGCTCCGTGTATCGGCGCGTCATGGTTTCCAGTTTCGCCGGCGCCTCCACCACGCGGTCGTTGAGCATCAGAGGCATCGGTGGCCAGCGATGGGCGGTGTACGAATTGTCCATCTCGTCGCTGTATAGCAGACCAAGAAAGTAATCGAAACCGTGCGCCGGCGGCAGAAATTCGTTCTGATCGCCGAGATGCCACTTGCCGAGGCAGGCCGTGTAGTATCCCCGCTCGCGGAGCAGCTCGGCCAGAGTCACCTCGTCAGGATGCAGCCCATGCGGTGATACCGGACGCAGGACGCTGCCGTCCCAGTCGAACTCGTGCATGCTGTTGCGACGCGGGTAGCTCCCGGTCAGCAAAGCGGCTCGCGACGGCGTGCAGACAGGGCTCGCTGCATAGAAATCGGTGAAGCGAATCCCTTCCGTCGCCATGGCGTCGATTCTCGGGGTACGATGAAGCGTGGAACCGTAGACCCCGAGGTCACCGTAGCCAAGATTGTCGGCGTTGATCAGGATGATGTTCGGTGGCCGAACAGGTTCATTGGCGGCACCGGGAGCGAGGATGACTCCGAACAACAGCGCAGCGCCATACACCAAGACTCGGCACGACCGACTCCGGATGCCTTGCAGAAATATCCGTGGATTCGTCCCCACCGCCAAACTCCGCACTCATACTAGTGTCCCCTGCATTTTGCAAGTATGGACAAGGACTGCTATGCCAGCAATTAGAAGTTTCAGATAGTAGATGTCTCCTCTTGAGACAGATCAAAGTGTGGTTCTCCGACACGGAGATTGCGAAGAGCCCGTCCCAGGTTCGGCGCGTGGCGCACCACGTGCCCCAGACCGTCGGCGATCCATTCGCCCACACGGAGAACGCTCGTGTGCATCGCCCACAGATCTCGATGCGACGATGACCAGGCCAGAAATCGCACCGATGGTTGCATCGGTTACTATGAGCTCAGACCGCGCAGGGATCAGCCTCCGCGAGCCCGCCCGCCCGGCCGGGAGTTGACATGAAAAAACAAGCAACCCGTCGAGAATTTCTCAAAACCACAACCCTGGCTTCAGCCACTGCGGCCTCCTTCACGGCGGCCAGTTACGCCCAAGTCGTGGGCGCCAACGACCGGCTCAACGCCGCCATCATCGGCTGTGGAGGGATCAGCCAGTCGCACTTGCGCGCCCTCTTGGACATGCATCGGCAGGAGAACGTGCGAGTCCTGGCTGTCTGCGATGTCTACGAAACCCGGGCCCGAAACTTCCAGGATCAGATTTGGAGGGCGGGAGGCCGGGCGGAGCTGGTCAAGGACTACCGGAACATCCTCGAGATGAGGGACGTGGACACCGTCTCCATTTGTACGCCGGAGCACTGGCATTCCCGTCAGGCCCTGGATGCTCTGGACGCGGGAAAGCACGTCTACTGCGAGAAGCCCATGACCCACAGCGTGGAGGAGTCCCTGGCCGTGGTCGACAAGGTCCGGCAGACGGGACTGAAGTTCCAGGTGGACGTCCAGGGCATGAGCGACGACAGTTACGCCAGCGCCTACGAGGCCATCCGGGCGGGAAAGCTGGGTCCCGTCGTGGCCGCCCAAATCGAGTATGTCCGGACCTATCCGGCAGAGCAGGGGCCCTGGCGAACGGGCGTGGATCCGAAGCTCCCCAAGCCTCCGGACTTGGACTGGGAGGCCTGGCTGGGACCAGCGCCCAAGCGCCCGTGGAATGCCCCGCGCTATTACGAGTGGCGCAATTACAAGGACTACTCGGGTGGAATCGCCACAGACCTGTTCGTCCACCGGCTGACGCGCATCCTCAAGGCGTGCGGGCTGACCTTCCCCTCACGCGTGGCTGGCATGGGAGGGATTTACCTCTGGGACGACGGCCGGGAACTTCCCGACAACTTCGAAATGCTCGCGGAATACCCAGTAGTGAAAGACGTCACCCCCGGAATGACGGTCCACATTCTGGGTACCATGGCCAACAGCCGGCGGATCGAGCACCTCATTCGAGGACACAAGGCTACGTTGATCTTCACGTCCGAAGGCTGGGAGATCGTCGATGAAGAATCCCGAGAAGTCGTTGAGACCCACAAGAAGAGCGGAGATGAGAGTATTCCTCTCCACTACGGCAATTTTCACGCGGCCATTCGCCACGGAGAAGCCTTGAACTGCCCCGCCACCCTGGGGCTTTACGGCGTCGTCGCCGTCGCAGGCGCCAACCAGTCCTGGTTCGAGCGTCGGATGCTTGCGTGGGACGCGACTACCCGGAAGTGGACGTAGCGGGCGTCAGTGCGAGCAGCTGACACACTTAGTTTCTGCACGGGTTCTTACGCGTGGGCTCGCCGTTCCAATGCGGCGCCGCTCCATTTGCAGTTCAGCACCTTCTCGGCCAAATCGAGCGGACGATAGAAATAGTGATTCGAGGCCTCGTAGGCAACGACCGAGTGCTCTCGCGCGGTGTGGAACTGCTCCTTGGCCAGCGTCGCTTCGTCATCGATGATCTCCCGCATCCGCTGGACCGCCCTCCCACGAGCCGCGCCCGGCTCATCGAGGAGCGCGCGCAGTCGATAGAACTCGACTTGATTGGCGACGCTTTCGAAATGGCGTCGGCAGGTGTGTGCGACCGCCAGATCGAGCTCCGCCGCGCGCCGCCGCGAGG
The DNA here is from genome assembly GCA_009377495.1 of Luteitalea sp. Classification (GTDB taxonomy): domain Bacteria; phylum Acidobacteriota; class Vicinamibacteria; order Vicinamibacterales; family Vicinamibacteraceae; genus WHTT01. The sequence continues at coordinate 50,656 of WHTZ01000041.1, read as the reverse complement.
GGGGCGCTTGACGAGCGGCGCGCTCGAGCAGCGGCAGTCCTTCCGCCCAGAGGGAGGACATCTTCCGGAACTGACTTTGCACGACGTCGGGCGGATACTTGCGGGACCAAAGGCTGTACGCGTCCTGCGGAAAGAGAATCATTCCCGGCTTGTGCTCCACCCGGGTCAGACGCAGTAAGTTGGCTGGACCGTGATGCGTGGGAATCAAGTACATATGCACGCCGTACGGAAACTCCTGAAACGCGCGGCTGAACTGGCGCCACGCCGCGACGACGTCCGGTGCGGCCTTCGCCCCGTACCGGCCCACAGCCACGTCGGTGAGAATCTCCTCCTGCGACGCGTGTGACCGATAGTAGTAGGCGTGTGCCGCGGCCAAATTCGGTGACGGGTATCCGCCCAAGGTCCACGACGCCATCAGCACGGACAGCGCCTCGCGGGAGAGATTTTCACAATGCTGCAGGACGAGAGCTGGAACGGGAATGTACGGGACCGCTGCGAGCTCCCATGTGTTGTTGAATTGCACCTTCGCGGAGGTCTTCAAACCCGCCTCACGAGCGTGTCTCCAGTTGCGTGTGGCCCGAGGGCCGGGCCCCACCACGGACATCGAATATTCGCCGACCTGCGATTTGACGCCACCCCGCTCCAAGGGCGTCTCCCACTCGCTGATGCTTTGAACGATCACGTCCTTTGCCAACCGCGGAATGAGATTCTCAGCCAGCTTGTCGCCCCATCCCCAGTCCCAATGCAGGATCTGGGCGGCGGCGCTCTCCCGGCGAATGCCGTCCCGCATCGCGGTGAACAACTCCGCGATGGCGTCCCAACTGACGCGCTTCGCGCATCGCGGGCAGTCTCCACCGTTCGGCGCGCCCGTTCCCCAGGTGCCACCGTGCGAAAAGCAATTGGTGTGGTTCTCCGACATGGAGATGGTGAAGAACCCACCTAGGTTCGGCGCGTGGCGCATCACGTGTGCCAGACTGTCGGAGATCCATGTGCGCACACGGGGAACGCTCGTGCACATCGCCCACAGGTCTCGATGCGACGAGCCGCGTACGTCCGGATGATGCTCGAAGAACGAGGCCGGCATCGCGCGCGGCTCATTCACATACAGATAGACTTTGATGCCGTAACGCGCCGCTCGATCGATGAGCGCATTGAGGTTCTTCAGCCGCGTTTCCCAGCCTTCGCCGAACTCTGGAAACGCCTCCGACGGCGCGAGCGTATTGAGGACGGCCTGCATCCAGACGCCGTTGATGCCGACGCGGACGAGCTTCTCGAGGTAACCGTCGGGGAAGGGATCTGTCTCCGGCTCCATGAGCGGATCGCCGTAGAGCGCGAAGAACGAATACAGAAACCGAACGTCCCAGTTCTCTTCGAGGTGAATTGTTCCCGGTTCGAGGAACGGTCCGCCGCGCGTCTCCAAGTGGTTCTGCAAATAAGCGACTGCGCGTCCGACGCCTTCGGGCGACGATGAGGCAACGCGAAGGTGATCGGAGGTCGTTTCGATGCGAATCCCGCCCGCATCAGGATCGACGTTGAGCTCGATCTTCCGTGCGGCGTCCGAAACGATCGTCGTACCCATGGCCTGGCGTAGATACCTCGTCAGCCGTTCGGCCGCAGCCTCGAGAAGCCCGCCCTTGACCACTGCGATCGACCAGCCGGAGGTAAGGTCGATTTCGCCATCCCGGATTTCGGCGTTTGGATCGCGTCGATCGCTATAGTCGGTCTCGCTCAGATGCTTGACGAACGCAAACGGCGGTTCACCCGGCCGGTCCCACGCCTCGCCGAAGGTCTCGCGTACGGTCGCGCGGACCGCCGCAGCCTTGCGGGCCTCCTCCCTACTCGGCGTACGATAGCGCAGCGCCGGACAACGCGGTTTCGCTCCCAGTTTGTGGTCGAGGAAGTCGTCTTCCTTCAGGGTGAAGTCGAAGCGCCGAGCGTCCCAACCGAGCAGCGTTTGGATCTGCCTATTCGGCAGCAGATGCCAGTTCTGACGGATGACCGTAATGTAGAACCGGCGCAATTGGTCGTCGCTGAGCGCCGGCTTCGCCGGAAGCCCCATCGAATCGGCAATCGCCTGGATCTGCGCTGGTTCGGCCTCGACGGTCTCCGCCATCCGCTCCAGGTTGGCGAGCTCCCAGTTTCGCCAGACGAACTGGTGAAGACGGCTGGGAAAATGGGCTTCCGAAAGCGGGGCCGACACGGCGTCCGCTCCGCTCAGGCCTCTCGAGAAGAGGGACCGGGACAACAGTCCGGCGGCCGGGACGAAACGAAAGAGCTCGCGTCGGTACATGATCCTGCCGATTCGCTTCCCGTCAGCACACGCGGCAAGCATAGAGAAGGGCTACTATTCCCACAATTAGAATTCCTAGACCAGAAGTGTTTCAGATGAAGACAGCTTTACATGCGGAGGTGCCATGGACGTCCGACAGTTGGAAATGCTGCTAGCCGCGGCCGACCACGGCTCGTACAGCCGCGCCGGCGAGGCGCTGCACATCTCGCACTCGGCGATTCACCGCCAAGTCCGTCTATTGGCTGAAGATGTGGGCGACCGCCTGCTCGTGCGCGTCGGCCGCGGCGTGCAGCTCACTGAAACGGGACGCTTGCTCTGCGACTTAATGCGCACCATCAGGCGAGAAATCCGGGACGCCCGCCGCCGCATCGGCGATCTGCAGCAGCTCGAAGATGGCGACGTGCGGATCGGCACGGGAACGAGTATCTTGTATTTCCTGATCTTGGATGCGTTGCGCGCCCTCCAAGACAAACATCCGCGCGTGCGCGTCCACTTGATGACGGGCACTGCGGAGCAGGTGGTTCACAAGATTGCGTGCGGAGAGTTGGACCTCGGCATCGTCTATGCGCGCACCGGGCTTAGCGCCGCGCGCGGCCTGCACTACGAACCGCTCTATGAAGAAGAGTTCGTCATTGTCGTCCCGAACGACCACCCGTTGGCGAAGCGACGCCGCATCCCGATTCGTGGGCTGTGCCGTTTTCCTCTCATCGCGTTCTCCGAAGACAGCCATACGAGAACCCAAGTCCTCGACCCGCTCTTCCAACGGGCGGGAACGCAGCCGAACATCACCATGGAGCTCGAAAACGAGGAGGCGATCGAGAGAATGATGCAGACCAGCGGCAACGCCGGCGTGCTCACGCGCCACCGTGCGATGACCAGCGGACTCCGCTACCTGCGCCTGAAAGAATCCAAGATCGCGTGTGAGGTCTGGCTCGTCTCCCCTCCCGTAGACCGCTTGCCGCACGCCGCTCGCGTGTTCTGCAACCTTTGTAGGCACGCGTCACGGCTGCGCCATACGTCGCGGCGCAGTCGGTAATGGTGTTGCCAGCGGAGGGCCGGATGAACACCGCGCATCCAAACGAATCCGAGCATTCATACTCGATCCACGGACGCGTCGTCGACGCGCATGTCCACATCTGGACGCCCGACATCCAGCGCTACCCTCTCGCGCCTCGTTGGCGGACGAGCGACATGGATCCGCCCAGCTTCACGCCGGAAGAATTGCTCGCGCAGTGTCGTCCGGCAGGGGTCGAACGAATCAACCTCGTCCAGATGTCTTTCTATGAAGACGACCACCGCTACTTGCTCGATGCTGTGGCGCGCTATCCGCGAACGTTCAGCGCAACGGGTCTCCTAGCCGACGTCGCGTCCGAGGACGCCCGTCCACTCGAACACGTGCAAGAGTTGTGGGAGGCAGGGGTGCGGGCCGTTCGACTTGTCGGCGGGAGTCTCGACGGACGAGGAAAGGACTGGATGGCGCATCCTCATTACGAGGCCCTCTATCGCTTTGGGGCCGAGCAGGGGCTCATCCTCAGCTTTCAGGTGAATCCGACGGATCTGTCCGAAATCAACCGCTTCTGTCGTCGATTCCCGGAGACGCCGGTCGTGATCGATCACTTGGCACGGATCGGCCTGGACGACACGAAGGTCGACGCCGCGACCCGGATGCTTTGTGATCTGGCGCGTCACCCACACGTACGAGTCAAGGTGGGCGCGTTCTATGCGCTCAGCCGGACGGGGCCACCCTATCTTGATCTCCTGTCGCTCATCGAAAGAATCGTCGCGTCGTTCGGACCAGAGCGCTGCATGTGGGAGTCGGACGCGCCATTTCAAGCGCAGCCTCCGCATGACTACCAATCGTCGCTGCGGCTCCTTCGCGATCATGCGCACTTCCTCTCGCCCTCCGACAAGGAACAGATTCTTCGGAAGACTGCGGAATCGCTCTTTTTCGAAGACCTTGCCAACTCGCCGTAGCTGCGTGGGAGTCTACGGTCGCCCTTGCAACAAGGCATCGATCGTTTCCCGGGCCACGCCGAGCTCATCCTGAAGGCGCTGACTGTTGGATTGGACCCAGCTCACGAAGTTCTTCTGAATCTCCTCCGTCCATTTCGTATCCATCTGTCCCGCTGTGTACGTGCCGTTGCCGACCATGGCATGGGCAAACGCGTCTCGGACCCTGGTTCGCTCTGATTCGTCGACCACCTGCTCGGCCAGGTGAGCAGGGATGAACACCACGCCCTCTCGCTTGGCGAGAACCACATCTCCCGGCATCGCTGTCACTGAACCGATGCGAGTCGGCGTGTTGAGGCCGACCAGCATCATATTTTGAATATAGGAAGGGTGCCACGCCCGCAAGAACGCATTGAAGCCGTCGATCTCCTCCAGCCCTTCCAGGTCTCTGGCGGAGCCATCGAAGACCACGCCATTCCCGGAGTTGGCGTAGATCGTGTTGCCCAGCCGGTCGCCAATAAGGGTTCCGTCTGCGATCTTCCCGAAGCCATCTGCGACGTACACATCGCCCGGTTGGAGCATGTCAATCGGCCAGGTGTTGGGTGGTCCGGATCGTCCAGCCTGCTTCCCTTGTTGGTCGATGTACTGCTGGACGTCCGGGCGCGCGGGCGCATACGTGGCGGTCAAGGCGCGGCCGACGATCGCCTGATCCGCATGCAGGATCTCCCATCGACCTTGCTCGAACTCGTCGCCGTCTTCGAACTGGGTCGTGTACTTCTGTCCGCGAAGAGTCGCCCACGCTTCCTCGATCGTGACGTGCTCCATACGTTTCAGGATCTCGTCGGCAACGTTCGGACGGCCGTCGGGAAGGCGGGGTCCCTTCCATTCCGCGGTCATCGCAATGAGCTGGTCCTTGGGAATGGTTTGCGCCCGCAAGGATGGTGGCAGGACCAGACAAACACCAGCCAACAACAGCGAGCAGCACTTCGCAGATGCAGTGAGGGTCATGCTTCTCCCTTCTGGAATCTAGCCGCCGGATCTGGCTTGTGTGCTCGGACAGTATAGACGCGAACGCGCCGCGCGACGCGCCCGGCAAGTAGCGAAGCTCCGCCTCAAACGGCCGAGCCGCGGCGAACCACGGTGGGGCGGATCTTCGCTACTAGATGCGCGGCCGCCGACGGCGGCCGCGCCTAAGACAGCTTCTAAGGCCGCTCTTTCAGAAAACTTGCTTCATCTCTCACGACTTCGGCCTTAGAAGATGTCTAGGGCTGTCAGATCTTGAGAAAGATCCGCCGCCGGTACATCCAGAACAGAATGGCCCAGAAGACCAACAGGACGGCAAGGCCTCGCAACACCGGCTCGAACGGCGCGCCGAGCAGGAGAAACGGTGCCTGGCCAAGGTGCCGCTCTATCGCGGACGCCACGAACTCTTCCAGCGTCCAGCTCATAACGTAGATCGCGATCGAGTTCGCGCCGACCACAAGGAGCGGGAACGACCAGCGCTTCCATCCCCTCCACTCGATGACCGCATAGAGCGCCGCGAGCATCAGGACGACCAGCCCGCCGCTATAGAGCGTGTAAGACGAGGTCCAGATACGTTTGACGATGGGACAGATGTGTAGCCACTGGAGCAGCAGTCCGGCCAGCGCAAGTGCGAGGCCGCCTACGATGAGCCCTTTCAGCTTCTCGCCCGTCGGCCGCGCCGTCCTCAGCCACTGCCCGGACCACACCCCCAGCATCATCGTGGCGAGCGTCGGAATGAAGCTCAGCGTCGACCATCCGCCCTCGTTGAACAGAAACGGCGCGTCGCGCGGGAACAGGTTCAGGAACCACAGGTCGAAGGCCCAGGACAGGTTCGAGTTCTTGTTGAAGTGCGCGAGGAAGCCCGTGTAGAGGTGCGGCCAGTCTGCGGGCACGCCGACGCTCGCGTAGTCGAAGCCGGGGCTGGGCAGTGGGTAGAGCACAAACGCTGCCCAGAAGCCAACGAGAAGCGCAGCAAATACCGCTGCCTGGATGCGCAAAGACGCCAACGCGAGCAGAAACAGGAAGGTGTACCCGAGGCCGATCTGCGTGAGCGTGTCTTCGAACGTCCAGTAAGTGTGGGACGCGTGCAACGATCGCAGAAAAATGCCGAGAAAGATCAAGACCACGCTTCGCCAGACGACGTGCCCGAGCATGCGTCGGAGGCTGCCGCCGCGGGCCAGGCGCGCCGCGATGGAGAACGGCAACGAGACCCCGACGAGGAACGAGAAGGCCGGTTGGATCAGGTCGTGCAGCGAGCATCCCTGCCACGGCACGTGCGTGGTGTTGTAGGCAACCAGCGCCCAGAACCGGCTCGTCGGGTACGCGTCGTGAAGCGTCCACAGTTGCATGACCTCGGCGAGCATCAAGACCATCACGAGCCCGCGAAACGCGTCGATCGACGCCTCGCGCCTCGGGACAACGGGTGCGTGCGCGGTCGGCGACGCGAGCGGGGCGGACGCAACTCTCCTCATGATTGAAGAGCATTGTAGCGAAGCTCCGCCTCAAACCGCAGAGCCTAGGCGAGCCACGGTGGGGCGGATCTTCGCTACTAGATGCGCGGCCGCCGACGGCGGCCGCGCCTAAGACAGCTTCTAAGGCCGCTCCTTCAGAAAACTCGCTTCATTTCTCACGACTTCGGCCTTAGAAGATGTCTAGTCTGGGCGAGGCGCACGTGACCTTCGCCGCCCCTTCGAGACCCAGGTCGAGGAGGACGTCAGCCAGCGCCACCTGCTAGCATTCGACGTGTCCACAGGACGATGGGCAAGTCGTCGCGCACCACGAACAGACTGGAGAATGAATGGGAACGCTCGACGTGTTGGTCGCTCGAACCTGGTCACCACGCGGTCTGGCCTTCACGATCGCGCTCATGTGCGCGACGGCAGCCACGGGCGCCGACGAGGCCAGCGCGGAGGCGCGCAGTGGCGGCGATCGGGAGGCCCCGGCCCTCCGTCAAGAGAGGCCCCCAGCAGGCACCCCTGTCGGGAAGCGCGTGACCAGGTCTGCGGTCGTCACGGCCACGGCGGAAACCATCACGATCGACGGCGCGTTGAACGAGCCCGTCTGGCGCTCGTCGCCAGGAATCGGCGACCTGGTCCAGCGAGAACCGAGGACAGGTGCGGCGCCGAGCGAACCGACCGAGGTCACACTACTCCACGACCACGACCACCTTTACATCGGCATTGTCGCCTACGATTCCGAACCGCATCGCGTCATCGGGACCGACATGATGCGAGACTCGAGCCTGAGCTCGGACGACCGGATCGAGATCCTACTCGACACCTTTCGCGACCGGCGGAATGCGTTTTATTTCGCCACGAATCCGTCTGGTGCCCTCGTGGACGGGCTCGCGTCCGACGGCCAGCTCAACACCGACTGGGACGCGATTTGGGACGTGCGTACGAGGCGCACGGAGCACGGGTGGGTGGCGGAGTTTGCCATTCCGTTCAAGAGCTTGAGCTTCCCCGCCGGTCGCACCGCGTGGGGATTCAACATCGCGCGCACGATCTATCGAAAGCTGGAGGAGGATCGCTGGTCGGGGGCCAGGCTCCAGACACAGTTCCTGCAGATCTCGGAAGCCGGAGAGATCACGAACCTCGATGGGTTGACCCAGGGTATTGGTCTGGATGTCCGCCCATTTCTCGCCGGGGATTGGCTGTATGTCGACAGTACTGGGACGGGTGATTTCCGCGACAAGCCGGGCCTCGACCTCTTCTACAACATCACGCCGAGTCTGAAGCTGACGGCCACGTTCAACACCGACTTCGGTGAGACGGAAGTCGACGAGCGCCAGATCAACCTCTCCCGATTCTCGTTGCTGTTTCCAGAGAAGCGGTCGTTCTTTCTGGAAGACGCCGGGGTCTTTGGCTTCGCCAGTCTGGGTCCCGAGCCGCCTGGCGGCATTCCCGAAGCCGGCGCCGACGTGTTCCCGTTCTTCAGCCGCCGAATCGGTCTGCTGGAGGGAGAGGAAGTACCGCTCGATGCTGGCATCAAGCTGACGGGCAAGATCGGCCGGACCGATGTCGGCATGCTGGGCGTCCGAACCGGTGACCTGACGGCTGTCGTTGACGAGAAGAACCTCTTCGTCGGACGCGTCAAGCGGAATCTGTTCCAGCAGTCCTACGTGGGGGCGATCTTCACGAGCGGTGATCCCGCGCTGGGACAGTCTGCCCAGACCTACGGCGCTGACCTGCGCCTCGCGACCTCTCAATTCCTCGGTGGCTCCCGCAATCTCGATGTGAATGCGTACGCCGTCCGAAGTGAGCGGGCAGCGCGTTCAGACAATGATTGGTCGTACGGTTTCTCCGCGCGCTTTCCGAACGACAAGTTCGATGCGCAGGTGGCACTTCGTGAGATCCAGGAAAACTTCGACCCCGCGCTCGGGTTCGTGCAACGGCGTAACGTCCGGCTGCTCAGGATGGCCGCAAGCTACAACCCTCGCCCGCGAAGCTTCCTCAACATCCAGCAGATGTTTCACGACGTGTTCTACACGCGGTTCACGCGGCTCGACAACGGCCAAGTCGAGAGCTGGGACGTGTACATCACCTGGTTCGATTGGCATTTCAACTCCGGGGACAACATCCACGGGATCCTGGATGTCAATCCAACCTACGAGCGGCTCTTCGAGCCGTTCGAGATCTCACCCGGCGTCACCCTGCCTCCCGGCGAGTATCGGTTCACGCGCTTCAAGAGCAATCTGTTCTCCACGGCCGAGAAGCGCCCGCTCTCGGGAAACGCCACTGTGGTCTTCGGCAATTACTGGTCGGGCACGGCGGCCGAGGTGAGTGCGGGCATCACCTACAAGCTCCCGCCCCGATTCACGATTAGCCTGGACACGGACCAGACCTTCGCCCGGCTGCCGGAAGGCCATTTCACCGCACGCATTGTGACCTCGCGGGTCAGTTACGCGGCGTCTCCGCGCGTGTCGTTCTCCAACCTCATTCAGTACGACAACCGATCCCGAAATCTGGGCTGGCAGAGTCGCATCCGTTGGACGCTGCGACCTGGTAACGACTTGTTCGTCGCGTTCAACCAGGGCTGGATTCACGAAGAGGGCGACAATCTGCGGTTCAGGGCTCAGGATACGAAGGCGTCTGCGAAGTTCCAGTACTCGTTTCGCTTTTGACGCTCGTGGCGGCTCATCCAGGCGCCTGTTGGCTGGGCCCCCGACGCGAGTCGCCTCGATCAAGCCTCGATGGCAATCACGAAGCGTCCGTGCAATCTGCCGAGCAGCATCGTCTCAATGGCGTCCGCCAATTCGGCCAGGGTGATGCGCCGGGCGACTTCGTGCAGATGGCGCGGGCGTAGGTCGGTCGCCAGACGCTCCCAGAGCGCCTGGCGCTCGGCAATCGGGACGTGGCCAGAGTCGATGCCAAGGAGGTTGACCCCACGAAGCAAGAAGGGCACGAGCGTGCCACGAAACGTCGAGCCGCCAACGAGACCGCAAACCGCAATGTTGCCGTGCGGCTTGACCGTGCGCAGCAGATAGTCGAGCGTGGAACCGCCAACACTGTCCACCGCGGCTGCCCAGCGCGCGCGCATCAAGTGGCGCAACTCCGCGCCTGCCTCCATGGCGACCTCTGCTCGGCTCAGCAGCTCACCAGCGCCCAGCCTTCGCAGCCAGTCATGCAGCTCAGGCTTGGCCGTGCTGGCGGCCACCTGGTAGCCTGCCGCAGCAAACAGGTCGACCGCCAGGCACCCCACACCCCCGGTGGCACCGGTGACGATAACCGGGCCATCAGATGGCGCCGTGCCGTTGTGTTGGATGGCCAGCAGGCCCATCGCAGCGGTATATCCCGCCGTCCCAATCGCCATCGCCTCGAACGCGGATAACGACGAGGGGCGGCGAACGATCCATTCGTGTGGAACCCGGGCATAGCGCGCGTAGCCGCCGTAGCGTCCGGCGCCGAAATCGTACGCCGTGACGATCACGGAATCGCCCGTGCGCCAGTCTGGGTGACCGCTCTCCACCACCACGCCGGCGGCATCGATCCCCGGAACGTGGGGATAGGTTGCGGCAATCCTGTTGCGACCTGTTGCGGCCAGCGCATCTTTGAAGTTGAGTGAGGAGCATTCGACCTCGATCGTCACGTCACCCTGCGGAAGCTGGTCGAGCGTGAGTCGATCGACTCGTCCAACGACGCGACCATCGCGTTCTTCGGCCACGAAGGCCGGAAACGAATTGAGCATCGCCGACATTATGCGACATCATGGTCAACGGCATTCACGATATGCGGGACGGCGTCCAGACACCTGTCCTGCGATTCGCACGGACTTCAGGAGGTATGTGATGCGTACCCTCACGACGCGTGCGGCCTGTTTCCTCGCGGTGCTCTCCTTCTTCGCCCTTTGGCACGACTCAGGGCACGCTCAGACCGCCAGAAGCCAGACAGCCGACGAAGCGGCGATTCGGGCGCTGGTGGCACAGTACGTCGATGCGCGTGAGCAGCAAAGCGCGCAGGCGATCGAGGTGCTGTTCACGAAGGATGCCGATCAGCTGACATCGTCTGGCGAGTGGCGCAGCGGACGCGATCAGCTCGTGCGCGGCGCGCTCGCCTCGTCTCAGCGCACGGGCGGTACGCGCACGATCACGGTCGAGAGGGTGCGCGCGCTGGCGCCCGACCTGGCGATCGCCGATGGACGTTACGAGATCTCCGGTCTTCCGGGAGGCGGCAGCCGCCGGATGTGGACGACGTTCATCATGGCGCACGGGCCGGACGGGTGGCGCATCGCCGCGATTCGCAACATGCTGCCAGCGTCGCCTCCCGCGACGTCGCCCGCCCCGAGGTAAGGGCGTCGAGTCCAACGCCGCCTTACCGGTCAGCTCGGATCTGACCGGTGTCTTCTTGCGCCTTCCACCGATTGAGGACTATGATGGGGGATTGGGCGCCCGTAGCTCAGTTGGATAGAGCGTCGGCCTCCGGAGCCGAAGGTCACAGGTTCGAATCCTGTCGGGCGCGCCAGTCGCCTCTGGCGAGTGGCTGGCGCCCTCCGAGCTTCAGCCGCATGGCTCCGCCCTTCGGGCTCGCCATTGGGGTCGAATCCTGTCGGGCGCGCCAGTCTCCGCTCGCTTCGCGAGCTTCAGCTGGCAGGCCACGTTTCCGGTCCGAAATCCGCGGATCTTCCGCCAGTATCCTCGCATTCATGCATTAGGGCCTGCTGCCAAATCCGGCCTGACATTGCCAGATTCTGCGCTCGAATGTCAGCGTTCGGATGGCCCCTACGCCCCGGCACGCTGCCTGGGCGCCTCAGGGCAATTTCCTTCCGTCATCGCGGCGACCCGCGCCTCGCTTGAAACAGCGGATCACGTCTTCTTTCCAATAGCGCCCCCGCAGCCCGGGAATCTCGGCGGGAAGGAAACCCGCGCGTGTCCGGCGCTCGAGCGCCTTCAGTCGATACAGCGTCCGGATCGAACAGCGCAGTAGGGCGGCGATCTCCGGCTCGTTCATGACGTCGCCGAAGTCCTCGGCTCGAAGCGGCTGCGGCCCGACGAGTGTCGTTGTAGCTCTGCCTTTCAGGAACGTGCCTTCGAGCAACGCCGGAGGGAACTCTTGTGGGGCAACTATCGTCAATGCATTCCAACTCGCAGGTCGAGGTCTGCCCGCAGGTGTCATAACGGCGCGTGAAGGGCTATTCCGCGTCGCGGTGTTGCAGTCGGAGGAAAGGACTCGGTCCCGCCCCCCGACACCGCCAGATCGGGCAGGGGCACCGTCACGACAAAGAGTCTATGCAGAATTAGACACATGAGCACCCACATCTCCTGGACGGACGTCAAGCTTGGAGCTCGGATGTTGATCAAACATCCCGGCCTGACGATTGTTGGCGGCCTCGGCATGGCGGTTGCGGTCGCGATTAACGTCGGTGTGTTCTCGTACGTCGTGCTGTACGTCCATCCAACGCTGCCGCTGGAAGAAGGAGACCGCATCATCGCGCTCGACAATCGGGACATCGCGGAGCACGTGGCCGAACGCCGATCGCTCCACGACTTCTTCGTCTGGCGCGAGCAGCTGAGATCGATCGAGGATCTCTCCGCATTCCGCACCGTCGAGCGCAACCTCCGGATCGGCCAGGGATCGCCCGCGCCAGTGCAATCGGCGGAGATGACGGCGGCCGGTTTTCGCGTCCCGCGCGTGCCGCCGCTGCTCGGACGGTACGTGCTCGAAGCCGACGAACGGCCGGCAGCCCCGGCGGTCGTGGTGATCGGGTACTCGGTTTGGCAAAACCAGTTCGCGGCCGACCCCGCCGTCATCGGACGTGAAGTGCTGCTCGACCGGACCGTGCACACGGTGATTGGGGTCATGCCGGAAGGCTTTGGCTTTCCGAAGAATCACCGCTTCTGGACTGCGCTGCGTGCCCGGCCGTCCGAATACAAACCGCGGGAGGGGCCGGAGATCTTCATCTTTGGTCGGTTGGCGCGCGGTGTCACGAAGGAGGAAGCCCAAGCCGAGTTGAATGTCCTCGGTGGGCGCAGCGCGTCGGCGTTCCCGGATACGCACGCGCAACTGCGCCCGATGGTCGAGCGCTACACGCATTCGGTGGGCGGCACCGACATCCAACTCTGGGAGGTCGTCAATATTCAGCTGATGCTCACCCTGTTGCTGGTCGTTGTCGCGCTCAATGTGGCGATCTTGATTTATGCGCGGACTGCGGCCCGTAAAAGCGAGATCGTGATTCGAACGGCGCTCGGGGCGAGCCGCGGCCGCGTCGTCGCGCAACTCTTCGCCGAGGCGTTCGTGCTCGCGGCAGGTGCAGCGGCGCTTGGCTTCGCGTTGGCCCAGTTCGGCGTCCGGGCAGTGGACCAGATTATGCAAGTGCAGTGGCGGACAGCGACGCCGTTCTGGGTGGACTACAGCGTTCGACCCTCCTCCGTGATCTTGACACTGGCGCTCGCCGCCATTGCAGCGATGGTGACGGGCGTACTGCCCGCGCTGCAGGTGACTGGACGCCGGCTGCAATCGGATTTGCGGCAGCACGGCGGCACGAGAACACGGCTCGGCCGGACATGGACCGCGCTCGTGGTTGCACAGATCGCGGTGGCGGTGGCCGCGCTCCCCGCCGCTGCGAACCTGGGGTGGAACGCAATCCTTGACGCCGCGACCGTGCCGACGTACCCGGCCGAGGAGTTCCTCGTCGCAGACCTTGGTGCGGACATCGAGCCGACCGTGACGAATCGACACTCCGATGTACGCGAGCGTGGTACCGCGTTTGGAGTGCAGTTATTCGAACAACTTATGGGGCGGCTGACGGCGAATCCCTCGGTCGTTGGTGTGACGTTCAGAACGACCCTCCCCGGTCGCGCTGGGAGAATCCGCGTGGAAGGCGTCACGTCGGAGACGCCGTCCGGCGAGGCCGTCGCTGCAATCGGCGTGCATCCTGGTTTCATGGAAGTGTTCGGCGCACGCATGCTCAGGGGAAGATCATTGCGATTGGACGACGTGGGCGAGGCTGCGACAGCGGTGATCGTCAACGACGCGTTCGTGCGCCAAGTACTTCGAGGCGGTGAAGCGCTCGGTCGCCGGATTCGACACGTGAGCGCGCAGGAGCGGAGCGGCGCCGAGACAACCGCCGTGCAGTGGTACGAGATCGTCGGCGTCTCCGAGAACCTGATGACCAACCCGGTGAATACCGAGGCTGTCACGCCGGCAGCCTACTATCCGGTCACGGCAGCGCAGGTCGAGCGCGTCTCACTAAACGTCCGCGTCCGCGGAACCATGCCGACCGACTTCGGCTCAACCCTGCGGGAAATCGTCGCGGACACAGATCCAACACTACGGCTCGGAGTGGTCCGCACATTAGCCGACAGCAACCGGCAGGACCTGCTCATCGCACGTCTGGTGGGATGGATCGTCGGTGTCGTCTTGATGAGCGTGCTGCTCCTCTCCGCCGCCGGCATTTACGCGATGATGTCATTCACGGTGACGCAGCGCCATCAGGAGATCGCGATCCGCTCCGCCCTCGGTGCGACGCCCTGGCAGACGCTGCGGAGCATCTTCGGCCGCGCCGCAACGCAAATTGCATCAGGCGTGGCAGTGGGCATCACTGTGGGCATGCTCGTCGAACGGCTCACGCGAGGCGCGGTGCTGGACGGGAGAGGCAGCATTCTGCTTCCCGCGTTCGCCTTTGTTATGACTGTCGTGGCCCTGCTCGCGACTGTTGGCCCGGCGTGGCGTGGTCTGAAGATTCAGCCGACAGAAGCGCTGAGGGATAACTAATGGAGCCGGCTGATCACCCCGCAGACTGGTGCAGATTTGGTCGCGCAGCGCACGCGCGGCATCGGCCATCAGCTCGCGCTTGGCGCAGACGCCTCCCACGTCATTCAGCTGACATAGTACCGGCCAGATCCAGTGCGTACACAGATGGACGCGAGGCCGCCACTCTCCAGGTGTAGTCAGAATTTGTCGATCACAACCACTCCGGTTAGAGCGCGCAGCCCCCCGCGAAGGGACTAACGCGCGGACCAGACCGCCAATTGATAGCCGTCGGGATCGGCGAAGTGGAAGCGGCGACCGCCTGGGAAGTCGTAGGCTGGTTTGACGATGCGCCCTCCGGCCGCCTCGATGCGGCGCTGCACGTCCGCCAGGTCATCGGCGTAGAGGATGACAAGCGGGCCGCCGGAGCCTCTCGCTTCGCCGGTCGCGAAGCCGCCCGTCAGCCGGCCGTCTCCGAACTCGCAATAGTCGGTACCATAGTCCTTGAACGACCAGCCGAACGCCTCGCCATAGAACCTCTTGGAGCGCGCCACGTCGGCGACGTTGAACTCAACATAGTCAATTCGGCCGTCGTTCTCGGAATTCGTCGTCGCCATGTTAACTCTCCAGATGGGGCGGACGCGCAACGCGCGTGGCTGAAAACCCGCGTCGTCGCTTCAGATTCTAGCGGACCGCGGCCAGGGCCGCGCTCCCCGACGCTCACTTGCGGAGATCGCGGCGGCGTCTTGAGCACTCCCTGATCGACGAGTTCGGCTGGACTGAACGTACCGGCGACGGCGACGTCACGGACCATGCGCACGAGACCACCCATCAGTCGTGCGGACTCGGTCCGCCAGACTGCCTCGATGGCCTTGCGCGTGGTTGCCTCCTCCATCACCACTCACCGTCTCGTCGCGCTCACGACCGGTAGGCCTTCTCGAGCGCCGCGATGTCGAGCTTGACCATCTTCAAGAGCGCGTCCGTGACCCGCTTCGATCGAGCCGCGTCCTTGTCGCGCATCATCTCGTCCAAAACGGCGGGCACGATCTGCCACCTCAGACCGAACCTATCGATGAGCCATCCGCACGCCTGCGGCTTGCCTCCGCCCTCGAGTAGCGCGTTCCAGTAGCGGTCCAGCTCCACCTGATCGTCGCACAGCACGACCATCGAGATAGCATCGTTGAACTCGTGGTGGGGGCCTGCGCTGATGGCCTGGAAGCGCTGCCCGAAGAGCGTGAAGTCCACGACCTTCACAGAGCCCGCGGGTCCGCTCGGTGACTCGCTCATCAGCGGCGTGACCTGGTCGACCCGCGAGTCCGGGAAGATGGACGCGTAGAACGTCGCCGCCTCCTCCGCCTCCTTTGCGTACCAGAAGTGCGCAAAAATCTTCGAGCTGCCCTGTAGTGCCATGATCGTTCCTCCATCGATGTGACTCTCTCGGGTGCTTACGACCTGCGCTGCCGCTCGACCTCCGCACGGAGGCGCTCTTCCTGCGCGCGCAGCTCGGGTGTGAGCTCCTTGCCGAAGTCCTCGGCCTCGAAGACCGGGCGGATCTCGAGCTCCGCCTCCTCGTCGGGCATCGGATCCGGGCAACGCCTGACCCACTCGACGGCCTCCTCGATCGACTTCACGTGCCAGATCCAGTAGCCGGCGATGAGCTCCTTGGCTTCAGCGAAGGGGCCATCGATGACCGTCTTCTTCCCTCCAGAGAAGCGCACGCGCTTGCCTTTGCTGCTGGGGTGGAGGCCTTCCCCCGCGAGCATGATGCCGGCCTTTACCAGCTCCTCGTTGAACTGGCCCATCTCGGCGAGCAACTTCTCGCTCGGCATCACGCCCGCCTCGGAGTTCTTCGTCGCCTTCACGATCACCATGACTCGCATTCTTCTGTTCCTTTCGTTTCGGGAGGACGGTCCGGCCTGAACTGGCCGCGATCGCCTGCCCTCCGAAATGACGACGAACGGGACCAGGCCGGATCGACACACGCCAAGATCTTTTCTCGCCTCCCGTCTGTCGTCCCACAACAAATGTAGTTTATTCAAACACTTAGGGTGTCGCGATGGGTCAGGCGAATCGCCGACTCAGCGCCGCTCAGCAGGATACTATTCCGGACGCCATGCGGTCACCCTGTGACCGGAGCCGAGACGCAGCCTCGCTGCAGGCGGCCGATGATATTCTGCGCTTAGCTGGAGTCGCCAACGACGCGTCCAAGGGGTACTCTCATCGTCGCCGAGAGGAGAGAAGCCGTGACAACCGTTTCGATCAAGGAAGCGGAAGCGAACCTGTCAGAGCTCATCCACACGCTCAAACCGGGTGATGAAGTGCTCATCGTGGAGAACAACCAGCCCGTGGCGCGATTGGTTCTTCCGATCACCGCTCGACTTCCGCGCCAGCTCGGGACGCTGAAAGGAAGCGTGACATACATCGCGCCCGACTTCGATGAGCCGCCAGGTGACTTCAAGGAGTACACGCGGTGAGACTGCTGGATTCATTCGACTCGTGCCGGCACGAGTTGATGCGCGAATGACATAACATCGGCCAGATCCAGTCGTTACAGAGATGGACGCGAGAGGTCGCCACTCTGGAGCAGCTGGTCGTGCAGCGCGCGTGCCTCCCACGTACTGATTTCCTCGCCAACACAAGCGTGCGGCGGCGCTGCTTCGGCGCCCAGGATCGTCACCTCTATTTGACAATCGAATGCAAGCAGTGATATTCAGTTCGCGTATCTAATAGAGCCCGATCCAGAGAGGTCGCATGCGCATCCTTCACGAATGGATTCACCGTCTCTGGGGAACGCTGCACCCACGCCGATCGGACCGCGAGCTGGAACAGGAGCTTCACCTGCACCTGGAGCTCGCGGCTGAAGAGGCGCGACGCCGGGGTCGTGCGCCGGACGATGCCCTGCGGGCAGCGCGGATTCAGGCCGGAGGCGTCTCCCAGGCGATGGACGCGCTGCGCGACCAGCGAGGCCTCCGATGGCTCGACGATTTGGCGCGCGACGTGCGCCATGGACTGCGCACGCTGCGACGCAGTCCCGTGTTCACCGCGGTCGCGCTGCTCACGCTGGCGCTGGGGATCGGCGCCAACACGGCCATTTTCTCGATCGTGCACGGCGTGATCCTGCGACCTCTCGACTATCCCCAACCCGAGCAGTTGATGTATCTGACCACGCGGTATCCGGGATCTGGGATCGCGGAGGAGTTCTGGGTAGCGGCGCCGGAATACATGGAGTTCCGGGAGATCAATCGGTCGTTTTCGGCCGTGGGGGCCTACAGCACGGGTGAAGTCAACCTCATGGCCAGCGATCGACCCCGGCGGGTGCGTTCGGCATTGGTGGACGCCTATTTGCTGAAGGCCCTGGACGTCGAGGCGGCCGAGGGACGCCTCTTTGCCGACGGAGAAACCGAAGTGAGGGGCCCGCAGCCCGAGTCCGGAGAGCCCGACCGGCAGCCGCTCCCCATCGCGATTCTCTCGCACGAGTTGTGGCAAACGGCGTTTGGAGGTCGGCCCATTGTTGGAGAGACAGTCGAAGTCGATGGCCGGCGCCGCGAAGTGATCGGCATCCTATCGCCGGGCGCGGATCTCATGGACAACCGCACCGAGATCTGGTTGCCCCTTGGGTTGAACCCCGCCAATGAGAACCGCGGGAGTCACTTCCTCTATCTCGTCGGGCGACTGAAGGACGGGGTCACCGCGCAGTCGGCCCAGACGGAGCTCGACGCGCTCATCGAGAACTGGGGCGAGCGAGTGGGTGTGGAGGATCACGTCTTCACGCCACTGACCGAGGATGGCGGCCACATCCTCCAGATGAAGCCGTTGCAGGAGGAGATTCTTGGTGACGCCACCCGCTCGATTTGGGTAGTGCAGGCCGCCGTGGGTCTCGTGCTGCTGATCGCCTGCGCGAATCTCGCGAACCTGTTGCTGGCCCGTGCCGAGACGCGTCACCATGAATTTGCGGTGCGCCAAGCCCTGGGCGCCAGCCGCGGCCGGCTGCTCCGGCAGTTCATGACCGAAGGCGTGCTGGTGTCGCTGGCCGGCGGGGCCCTGGGCCTGTTGCTCGCCCGCATCGGTCTGCAGGCGCTGCTCCGCGCGCATCCCGACAGTCTGCCGCGGACGAGCGAGGTCACTCTCGACGCGTTCGTGCTGCTCTTTACCTTGGGCATCTCAACGGCGACCGGCGTGCTCTTTGGAGCCGCGCCCATCATGCGCACGCGCGTGAACGGCTTGGTGAGGGCGCTCAAAGAAGGTGGGACCAGAGGTGCCATTGGCACAGCTCACAATTACATCCGCCGAGGTCTGGTGATGGGGGAAGTTGCGTTGGCCGTGATGCTCGTCATCGGTGCGGGGCTGCTGGTGCGAACGGTCTACAACCTGACGAACGTGGATGCCGGATTCGATCGGTCGCGCTTGGTAACGTTCTCGATGACGTTACCGCAGGCCACCTATCCATCAGCCGCTCGCGTGCAGACGTATCAGCGCCTTCTCGGTGAGCTTCGTGCTATGCCAGGCGTGCGGGCGGCAACGGCGATGTCGGGTCTACCGCTCGTGGATGCAGGCTACGGGCACTCGAACAACACGGACATTCAGAGCTACACGGCGCCGCCTGAAGGTCGATCTGAAGTCGTCGACTACGATCAAGTCGTCATGTCCGACTATTTCGAGACGATGGGCATCCCGATCGTTGCCGGGCGCAGCTTCGACCGGACCGATGCCGCGTCCGCGGGCCGGGTGGTCGTGGTCAACGAAACGTTCGCGAGCACATTCTTGCCCGGGCAGAACCCGATTGGCCAACGTCTGCGGCGGCTCTATATGAGCGATGCTTGGTACACGGTGATCGGGGTGGCGCGGGACGTCAAGCAGGGCGGCGTCGATCAGGCAACAGGGACCGAGTTGTACTTCTTCGTTGAGCAGTCGGAACAATTTGGGTTGATGCCTCCCACAATGAATGTGGTGCTGCGGACCACGCTGCCGCCCGCGGCGCTGTCATCGACCATCGAGCACGTGGTCGGCGAGGTGAACCCCACCGTCCCCATCGCGCGGCTCCGGGACATGGACGGAGTGCTCGCGGAATCGCTCAGCCGGCCGAGGTTGCTGGCCCAGCTCGTGGGCGCGTTCGCGGGCCTGGCGTTGCTGCTGGCCGCCGTCGGCACCTACGGTGTGCTGTCCTACATGGTGACGGAGCGCCGGCGTGAGATCGGCATTCGCATCGCGCTCGGAGCGGCACGTTCCAGCGTCCTCACGCTGGTGATGAAGCAGGGCCTCCAGCTCACCCTCATGGGCGTCGTCGTGGGAGTCGCAGGCGCGTTTGGCCTGAATCGGCTGATGGCGTCACTGCTGTTCGGCGTGCAGCCAACCGACACCGCGACGCTGGTCACCGTGACAGCGACGATCACGCTCGTAGCGGCTTTCGCCTGTTGGCTGCCGGCGTGGCGTGCATCGCGGCTGGACCCGAACGTGGTACTCAGAGCTGATTAGACTCCTCTCGTCCGTCGGGCGACCCGAGAGCCGCCCCTATTCTGCCCGGAGAGCCACGATGGGATCCACCCGCGCGGCGCGGCGTGATGGCAGATAGCTTGCTAACAGCGCCACACTACCCAGCAACAGGACTACGGCGGCGAAGATCCAGGGATCTCTCGCGCTGACGCCGTAGAGCAAGCTGGCGAGCAGTCGTGTGAGGCCGAGCGCCGCAAGAAGGCCCAATCCTGTTCCGACCAGCGTGAACCTCAAGCCCTCGCCGAGAACAAGCCGCCGGACGTCTCGTTGGTCTGCACCGACGGCCATGCGAATGCCAATCTCACGTGCCCGCTGGCTGACGGCGTAGCTCAGCACACCATAGACGCCGATCGCGGCCAGGAACAGGGCGACCGCGGCAAACAGGCCGAGCACGAGCATGGTGAACCGCTGCTGTCCGACCGAGTTGCTGAGCGTTTGCTGCAACGTTTCTACGCCGTAGATCGGCAGCGCGGGATCCAACTCACCGACGACGTCACGAATCGTGCCCGCAAGAACGTTCGCATCGCCAGCGAAGCGGACCAGTAGGGTCTGACTCAACGATGGGAGCTTGCCCAGCGGAAAATAGACGGCGGGTGGGGCGGCTTCAGTCACCCCGTGGATTCGCTCGTTTCCCACGACACCCACCACGGTGCACAAATCTCCCCCAACGAGAATGCGCTGGTTGAGCGGATCCTGGTGTGCAAAGTACCGGCGGCGTGCAGCGTCGTTGAGAAGGACAACGGTGCCTGCCGCCGACGTCTCGTCCGAGGCTCGAAAGAGGCGCCCCTGAAGCAGGGGCACCCCAAGCGTTCGAAAGTACTGGGCGCTCACGGCTCGAGTGGAGGGCTCAGGCCATCCGCGGGCCTCGGCCTCGCGTCCAACCACCACCAGCGAGCTGGTGGCGCCGGCATCGAGCGGGTCTTGTGCAGCAAGGGCGACGGCCTTTACGCCAGGAATGGTGCCTACACGGTTCACGAGCGTCTCGCTGAAGCGACGGATCTCGGGAAAGCCTCGTTCGGGCGAGGTGTCCCTGACATACTGCCCCTCAGGAAGCTGGTACTGCGCTTTGAGAACGTCCGTGGTGCGGAACCCTGGATCGACCTGCTGGAGTTGCCAAAGACTCTTGATGAGCAGCCCGGCGCCCACCATCAAGATGACCGCCAGCGCCAGCTCGACGACGACGAGCGCCGCTCGAAATCGCCGATGCTCACGTCCGCCGGACGCCGCGCGTCCAGCCTCGCTCTTGAGCGCATCCAGAAGATCGACGCGCCGCGCCTGCCACGCCGGCAGCATGCCGAAGAGAAGTGCCACGAACGTGCTCACAGCAAGCGTTGTCAGAAGAACACGCGCGTCGATGCCGACGAATGAGACACGGGGGATGTTGGCCGGCGCCATCCCGCGAAGCAGATCGACCCCCATCTCGGCCACGACAATGCCCACACCCGCCGACATCAACGTCAGCAAGGCACTCTCGACAAGGAACTGGCGCGTGAGATGTCCCATGCCCGCGCCGAGCGCACCCCGCACTGCCACTTCACGCGCGCGCGATGTGCCGCGCGCGAGCAACAGATTGGCGACGTTCACGCATGCCACGAGCAACACCAGCGCTACCGCGGCCAGCAGCACGAGCAATGCCGGGCGGACCGGACCGAACACGACATCGGCCAGGGATTCGACGAACACGCCCCTCCCGTCGTTCTCGGGATAGGCACGCTCGAGATCGGCAGCGATACCGCTCATCTCCTTCTGTGCGGTCATCGGAGTCACGCGGGACGCGAGACGTCCCATCACGAACGAGCCATGATAGTCGCGGCGGATCTCAGGATGGGGTCGAAGCGGGACCCACACATCGACGTCTACGCGGCCACCCCGATCGGCAAAGGATCGGCGGTATGCGGCTGCGCCAAGGGTCTGCAAAGCCCAGAAATCCGCCGTCGCTGGCAACACGCCAATAATTGTGTGGACGTCGCCGCCGAGGCGGATCGTGCGGCCGACCACGGCGGGGTCACGAGAGAAAAGCTGGCCCCACAGCGCCTCTCCGATGAGCGCGACGCGGGGGCCGGGCCGGTCTTCCTGCTCGGTGAACGTGCGGCCGAGCAGCGGGCGGATGCCGACCATCGGTAAGAATTCGTGGCTCACGCGGAGCGCGGCTAGCCGGATCGGATCGCCAGCGTCGGGTATCAGGGTGGTCTCGGCGCCGGCAAAGGCCGCGAGCTCCTCGAACCGCGTGCTCTGCTCTCGGAAGTCGAGGTAGTCCGGACCCGACGCAGGCTCGCGCACGGTGTCGGCGTTCCGATCGGTCTCCCAGACCATCACGAGACGATCTACCTCGTCGAACGGCGTCGGCCTCAGGAGCACGCCATCGACGACGCTGAAGATCGCCGTGTTCGCGCCGATGCCGAGGGCAAGCGTCAGGACCGCGATAGTGGTGAACGCGGGACTTCTCCGCAAGCTGCGCGCGGCATAGCGAATGTCGCGAATGAGTGTGCTCATGTTACGCCCTCGCATGCACGACCCGTGCCACGAAGAAGAATGGGATCAGATCCCTCTCCACAACCGCAAATGGACTTGGTCCCGCTTCGCTTGTCCGGGGATGGGACGAGGCATCGCGGAACCGAACAGCAGGGACTCGGTGAGGACGATAGGCGGTCATTAGCGCGCGTGCCTACCGCGCACTGATTTCGTCGTCCAACACAAGCGTGCGGCGGCGCGGCTTCGGCGCCCAGGATCGTTACCTTTATTTGACGATCGAATGCAAGCAGTGATATTCAATTGGTGCGTCTAACAAAGCCCGATCCAGGGAGGTCGCATGCGCATCCTTCGCGAATGGATTCACCGTCTGTGGGGAACGCTGCACCCACGCCAATCGGACCGCGACCTGGAACAGGAGCTTCACCTGCACCTCGAGCTGGCGGCTGAAGAGGCGCGACATCGGAGTCACGCGCCGGACGATGCCCGGCGGGCGGCGCGGATTCAGGCCGGAGGCGCCCCCCAGGCGATGGACGCGCTACGCGACCAGCGAGGCCTCCCCTGGCTCGACGATTTGGTGCGCGACGTGCGCCATGGGCTGCGCATGCTGCGACGGAGTCCGGCGTTCACAGCGGTCGCACTCCTGACAGTGGCACTGGGAATTGGGGCAAACACAGCCATCTTCTCGGTCGTCAATGGCATCATCCTGCGGCCTCTCGAGTATCCCAAACCCGAACAGTTGATCTGTCTGACCGCACATTTTCCGATACTCGGGATCACCGAGTTTACGGTTTCGAACCCGGAGTACGTGGAATTCCGCGAGATGAATCGGTCGTTTGCGAATGTTGGCGCGTTCACGACGGGTGACGTGAACCTCATCGCAGACGATCGGCCGCTGCGTGTGCGTTCGGCATCGGTGGACGAGCATCTGCTCGATGTTCTCGGCGTTCAGGTCGCGCATGGACGCTTCTTCGCCAGGGGAGAAACCGACGCGATGGCCGCCCGCCCGGGTGTCGGGGGGCCGCCGATCGCGATCCTCTCGGACGAGTTGTGGCAAACCGCCTTTGGTGGACAACCGCTCGTTGGGCAGACCGTGGACGTCGAGGGCCGGCCCCACGAAATCCTTGGCATCATGCCGCCCGGCGCCGACATCATGGACAACCGCACCCAAATCTGGTTGCCCCTCGGGCTCCACCCGGCTCGGAGTCGGAACCGCGTCGACCATGGCCTCTATGTCGTTGGGCGATTGAAAGACGGCGTCACGGCGCAGGGGGCCCAGACAGAGCTGAACGCACTCCTCGAGAACTGGGGCGAGCGGGTCGGCGCGACGGGCCATGTCCCTACGAAGCGTCCCTCGCGCTCGGAGGACCACATCCTCCAAATGCAGCCGATGCATGACGCGATTGTGGGGGATGCCAGCCGCGCGATCTGGGTCTTGCAGGCCGCCGTCGGGCTCGTCCTGCTGATCGCCTGCGCGAATCTCGCGAACCTGGTCATGGCTCGTGCCGAGTCACGGCGTCGTGAATTTGCGGTGCGCGCGGCGCTTGGCGCCAGCCGCGGCCGGCTGCTCCGACAGACGATGACCGAGGGCGTGCTGTTGTCCGTCGCAGGTGGCGTGCTGGGCCTGTGGCTCGCCCGCGCGGCCGTGCAGGCGCTCGTCCGCGCCTATCCAACCAGCCTGCCCCGGACGAGTGACATCGCCATCGACGTGCCCGTCCTGCTCTTTGCGCTCGGTGTGTCGATGGGAACGGGCGTGCTCTTCGGCCTCGTACCCGTCGCGCAGAGGCGGGTCAATGGCCTCGTGACTGCGCTCAAGGAGAGCGGGGACCGCGGGACCAGCGGCGCTGGGCACCATCACATCCGCCGTGCGCTCGTCATGGCCGAAGTCGCGTTGGCGGTAATGCTGGTCGTCGGCGCGGCTTTGCTGGTCCGCACGGTCTACAACCTCACACGCGTCGATGCGGGATTCGATCGGTCGCGCCTGGTGACGTTCTCGATGAGGTTGCCAATGGCCGCGTCAGAGCCCGACACCCGCGCGCAGGCGTATCAACGCGTGCTCGACAGGCTTCGCGCCGCACCGGGCCTGCAGGCGGCGACCGCTATGTCAGGTCTGCCGCTGAATCGTTCCCCACAAGGATTTGACACCCGCATCGCGAACTACAGCGCCCCGACTGGAGAGCCGTTCGAAGTCGTCGACTTCTACCAGTTCGTCATGTCCGACTATTTCGAGACGATGGGCATCCCGATCGTCGCGGGCCGCGGCTTCGAACGAACCGACATCGCGTCGCCAGGCCGCGTGGTCGTCGTCAATGAAACGCTGGCGAATGCGATCTGGAAGGGACGGAACCCGATTGGACAGCGTCTACGGCCGGACCTGATTGCGTCGCTGGGCGATGGCGGTCGCCCCTGGCACACGGTGATTGGCGTGGCCGGGGACGTCAAGCAGGGCGGCGTCGATCGCGAGACAGGAACTGAGCTCTACATCTTCGCCGAGCAGCAGGCCAACGCTCCACCGACGATGAATGTGGTGCTGCGGACCAGGCTGCCGCCGGCCGCGCTGTCACGTACGCTCGAGCGAGTGGTTCGGGAAGTGGACCCGGCGGTTCCCATTGCGCGGCTCCGGGACATGGACGCCGTGTTCGCGGAATCGATTCGTCGGCCGAGGCTCCTCGCACAGTTGCTTGGCGCGTTTGCGGGGCTGGCGCTGCTGCTTGCGGCCGTCGGCACCTACGGCGTGCTCTCCTACATGGTGACGGAGCGCCGGCGCGAGATCGGCATTCGCATCGCGCTCGGAGCGGATTGTTCCAGCGTGCTCGCGCTGGTGATGAAACAAGGCCTCCAGCTCACCATCATCGGCGTCGCCGTGGGACTCGCAGGCGCGCTTGGCCTGAACCGGCTGATTGCGTCACTGCTGTTCGGCGTGCAGCCAACCGACACCGCGACGCTGGTCACCGTGACAGCGGCGATTACGCTCGTAGCGGCTTTCGCCTGTTGGCTGCCGGCGTGGCGTGCGTCGCGCCTGGACCCGAACGTGGTACTCAGAGCTGACTAAGCCGCACCATAAGTTCAACCTATGGGCGTCGTACCGCCCGGTCACGCCAGCCGCGTGACGGTGACCGGTGGCGTCGTTCGCGTCGGCGCGCGCTTCACCGATGCCGAGAACACGATCCGGGCGCCCGGGTTCGTCCGCGTCGATGCCGGAGCGTCGGTGGCGATCTCGCCCGCATGGAGGCTCCAGCTCACCGTCGACAACCTCTCGGACACTCGCTACATCACGGGAGGGTGAGACAGCGCCTGGGAGGCTGGGATTCGACGCCGAAGCTCAGTGACGTTGACGACGCGATTCTGACGGGAGGTCGGAGGAAGGACGCCGGATGTCAGGGCACTGAGGAACGCAGTTGAGGCCCCTTCAGTCCGGGTGGCCGCGCCCGTCGTAGTATTCTCGAGTGGTATCCAGAGCGGACAGCAATCGGAAGGTAGATAGAAATGAGCCTGCATAGAGCTCGAGGTGATGCCACCGAGTCGCCGTCGGATCCGGCGACGGGCGAACGGAACGGTCGGATCATGACCAGATCGTCCGTCATGCTGGGTCTTCTGCTGTTGGCGGCGAGCGTGACTATCGGTATCGCCGGAGACCCGACGTCCACAGCCCGGGTCACCGCTCGAGACGATGCGTCCGACGTGGCCCGCTTGATCGACGCGCTCGAGGTCGGTCCGGGCTCGACGATAGCGGACATCGGTGCCGGCGCCGGAGAGCTGACGGTGGCCATGGCGCGCCACGTGGGACCTTCGGGCCGCGTCTATAGCTCGGAGCTCGGCTCCGAACGACTGGAGGAGCTCGAGCAGGCGGTGGAAACGGCTGGTCTCGACAATGTCACGGTCATCAAGGGCCATGCGAACCGCACGAACCTTCCGAACGAATGCTGTGACGCGCTGTTCATGCGGCGCGTCTATCACCACTTCGCCGATCCGGCCGCCATGAACGCGAGTCTGTGGCAGTCGCTCAAGCCCAGCGGACGACTCGCGGTCATCGACTTTCCGCCAGATGGGGACGAGAGCGCAGCGCCAAGCGGCCGCGCAAAGGGGGATCAGCATGGCGTGACCGCTGAAACGGTGGAGCGCGAGCTCGAGGAGGCGGCGTTCGAGCTGCTCTCCATCGACGAAGAGACGGACGGCGACTTCATGGTCATCGTGCGAAAGCCGATGATCCGCTGCGATGGGACGACGCGAAGAATGGTCCAGGCAGTCCGCCACGGCGTGCACGGTGGGCTCCAGACGGCTATGATCGTGATGTGACCCGCCGGCAAACCGCGACCATCGTGTTCATCGCGCTCGCGGTCGTCCTCATCGCGGCCGCCGTGTCGCTCAACATCGGTTGGATCATCGTCAACGGGCGACGGGTGCTGCCGCTCGTCCTCGGCGTCCTCTCGTTTACCCTCATCATCGCGGGCATCATTGTCTACACGGTGTTCCTCGTGCGCGAGATGCGACGGAACGAACAGCACGATGCGTTCATCAACGCGGTCACGCACGAGCTGAAGACGCCCATCGCATCGATTCGACTCTATCTGGACACGCTGCGGGCGCGTGAGGTGAGCGAGGTGCAACGCCGGGCCTTCTACGACGTCATGCTGGCGGACACCGAGCGGCTGCAACAGACCGTCGAGCAGGTGCTCAAGGCCGGCGTGGCCGGGCAGCGACCGCGGCTGTGGCACCGCGCGCCCGTGGAGATGACCGCGCTGGCGCAGGAGACGATCGAAACGGCTCGGTTGCGGCACCACCTGCCCGCCGAGACGATCTCGCTGCACCGTACCACGCCTGGCGTCGATCTGCTGGTCGAGGGTGATGCCGACGACCTTCGTACGGCGCTCTCCAATCTGCTCGATAACGCCGTGAAGTACTCACATGATCAGGTCCAGGTGATCGTCGAGGTCGCGGCGCCGGCGGTTGATACGGTGTGTATCCGCGTTCGGGACCGCGGGATCGGTATCCCACGTAGCCAATTGAAGCGCATCTTCCGCCGCTTCCACCGCATCCCGATGCGCGGGTTCAAGGTAAAAGGCACCGGGCTCGGCCTCTATCTCGTTCGATCCATCACCACACAGCACGGAGGTCGCGTCGTCGCGGAGAGCGAAGGCGAGGGTCGTGGCGCGACCTTCACGCTGGAGTTTCCGCGTTTGAAAGCGCGCCCCGCAGAATCGCCGGCAGAGCCCCTGGCCAACAGCGGTCGCGTGTAGAGGCCACGTCGGTCGCCCGACCGACCCCAGGCCATGAGCTGTAGGCAGTTAGTCGCATGAGTCGCATTCTGGTCGTCGAAGACGAGCCCCATATCGCGCAAGGTATCCGCTTCAATCTCGAAGCGGAGGGGCACGACGTGGATGTCGTCGGGGACGGGAACGACGCGCTGGCCGCGTTGTCCTCAGAGGATGGTCGTCACGATCTCGTCGTCCTCGATGTCATGCTGCCAGGCCGCGACGGCTTCGAGGTCATCGCGGAGCTGCGGCGCGCGAGCCGATTCGTTCCCGTCCTGATGCTGACCGCGCGCGGTCGACCCGAGGATGTGCTCAAGGGGTTCGAATCTGGCGCCGACGACTATCTGCCCAAGCCCTTTGAGCTCCAGATCCTGTTGGCGCGCGTTCGCGGGCTGCTGCGCCGCGCGCGCTGGCTGCGCGAGAGCCTCGACGCCGAAGCGCGCGTGGCGGCAGACGAGGAACGAGCGGCGGACGAGGAGCCCGCCACGCTCACATTCGCGGGGAAGACGCTCGACCTGCACGCGCTCGAGCTGCGCGTTGGCGATCGGGCGTTCCACCTCACCGTCATGGAGTGCGACCTGCTTCGCTATCTCTTGAAGAACGCCGGCAAGGCCGTCTCGCGACGGGCCATTCTCGAGGATGTGTGGGGCTTGCACGAGGATACCGACACCCGTGCGATCGACAACTTCATTGTCCGCCTGCGCCGATACCTGGAGCAGAATCCGACCCAGCCGAGACACCTCCTGACCGTGCGGGGCGTCGGATACAAGCTCGTCGCCGAACCTTGAAGCGCTTCACCGCAGCGGTTCAGGATCGAGTAAGCGTCTCGAGACCGGGCGGAGTAAGTACTCGCGTGACCGATCGCCGGCTGAATCTCATGGCGCGTCGGGACATACCCCGTCATAGAATCTGAGCAATGTCCCCGGACGCCGTCACCACGCAGTCGTTCCTCCCGCGTCATGTCCGTCGCCGAGCGTTAGCCGGTTGTCTGGGCCTGGTCGTCGCGGCGGCCGGCTGTTCGGGATCGGCTTCCGAAGCCCAACGCGACCGGCGCGAGGCGGGCGAGCCGCGTCCGGTGCGGGTGGTCTCCGCCGCGGAGGAACACCTCGCGCGCTCGATTGCCGTCACCGGCACACTCGCCGCCGAAGAGCAGGTCACGTTGAGCCTCAAGGTCACCGGACGGCTCGACCAGTTGTTGGTCGATTTGGGCAGCCCCGTGCGGCAGGGTCACGTGATCGCGCGGCTGGCGCCGACTGACTTCACGCTGCGTGTCGGTCAGGCGGACGCGGCGCTGCGGCAGGCCCGCGCCCGGCTTGGCCTCCCGCCCGAGGGTGAGGAGGACGGAGTCGATCCCGAGCAAACGTCGATTGTGCGTGAGGCGCGCGCGGTACTCGACGAGGCGAAGCTGACCAACGACCGTGCCCAGACGTTCGTCGAGAGCGGCATTGGCAGCCGCGCTGATCTCGACAGGGCCGTGGCCGCCTTCCGCGTCGCCGAGAGCCGCTACCAGGATGCGCTCGAGGAGATTCGCAACCGGCAAGCGCTCTTACTGCAGCGCCGGAGCGAGCTGGAGCTGGCGCGCCAGGCGGTCACGGACGCGTCGCTGACCGCGCCGTTCGATGGCATGGTGCGCGAGCGTCACGCCACGGTCGGTCAGTATCTCGCCGCCGGTGCGCCCGTCGCGACGATCGTCCGTATGCACCCGTTGCGCCTGCGTCTCGCCGTGCCCGAGCGGGTGGCGCGGGGGATCCGCGTCACACAGGAGGTGCGCGTCACCGTCACCGGCGACGAGACCGTGCACGGCGGCCGGATCGCGCGCGTGAGCCCCGCGATCGACGAAGCCAGCCGCACGCTGATGGTCGAGGCCGAGGTGCCGAACCCACGGGGCCAGCTCCGTCCGGGTTCGTTCGCCAACGCCGACATCGTGCTCCAGCCCGAGGACACGGCCGTCGTCGTGCCGGCTTCGGCGCTGGTGACATTCGCCGGCGTGGACAAGGTGCTCGTCGTGCAGGATGGCAAGAGTGTGGAAAAGCGCGTGAGCATCGGCCAGCGCGCAGGCGAGCGCCTCGAGATTGTACGGGGCCTCGCCGCCGGGGAGGCGGTGATCGTCGACCCGGGCAACCTGGTCGCTGGCGAGCGCGTGCGCGTCGCCGGCACCCCCGCCACGTCCGCCCCGTAGCCCAACACCATGAAGACGCTCGCGGCCCTCTGCATCCGCCGACCGGTCTTTGCGGCCATGCTGATCCTGGCGCTGGTCGTCATCGGCAGCGCCAGCTATCTCGGGCTCGGTGTGGACCGCTTCCCCGCCGTCGATCTGCCGACCGTGATGGTGCGGACAACGCTTCCGGGCGCTTCGCCCGAAGAAACCGAGGTGCTTATCTCGGAGCGCATCGAAGAGGCCATCAACACGGTCGAAGGCATCGACGAGCTCCGGTCGATATCCGGGCCGGGCAGCTCGGTGGTGATCACGACCTTCATGCTGGATCGTGACATCGAATCGGCGGCACAGGACGTGCGCGATCGCGTGTCGAGCGTGCTCGCGGACCTGCCGCGAGACATCGACCCGCCGATCATTTCCAAACAGGACAACGACACGTCGCCGGTGCTGACGATTGCGGTCTCGGCCGATCGGCCGCTCCGAGAGCTGACGGAGATCGCGGACAAAGTCATCAAGCCCCAGATCGAGCGCTCCAGCGGCGTAGGCGAGGTCGAGATCGTCGGCGGCCTGGAACGGGCGATCAATGTCTGGGTCGACGCCGATCGTCTCGGGGCCTATCAGATGCCGATCGCGGTCGTGCGCGACGCCCTGGTGCGGCAGAACGCCGACCTTCCCGGCGGCAATGTGACGAGCTCGAGTCGCGAGCAGACGCTCCGCACCATGGGCCGCATGGAGGACCCTCGAGCGTTCGGCGATCTCGTGATCGCGACGCGCAACGGTGCGCCCATCCGGGTGCGCGACCTCGGTTGGGCTGAAGATGGCACGAAGGAGCAGCGATCGCTCTCGCGCCTCAACGGCGTCCCCACGGTGACGCTGTCCGTGCGGCGTCAGTCCGGGGCGAACACGGTTGCGGTGATCGAAGCCGCCAAGGCCAGCCTCGCACGCGTGGAGGCACAGCTACCAGCCGATGTCGCGCTGGAGATCATCCGCGACCAGTCGCGCTACATCTATGCGGCGCTGCACGAGATCAACCGGCACCTCGTGCTGGGCAGCATTCTCGCCTGCCTCGTCGTGCTCACCTTCATGCGCAGCTGGCGCGCCACCGTCATCGCCGGCGTCGCCATCCCCGCGTCCGTCATCTCGACGTTCGGCATGATGGCGGCCCTCGACTTCACGCTCAACAGCGTGACGATGCTGGCGCTCGTGCTCATGGTCGGCATCGTGATCGACGATGCGATCGTCGTGCTGGAGAACATCTTCCGGTTCGTGGAAGAAAAGCACATGCGGCCGTTCGAGGCAGCGGCCGCGGCGACGGCGGAGATCGCGCTGCCGGTGATGGCTACCACGCTGAGCCTCGCCGTCATCTTCATCCCGGTCTCGTTCATGTCGAGTATCTCCGGGCGCTTCCTCTATCAGTTCGGCATCACCGCGGCCGTCGCCATCATGGTCAGCCTGTTGGTCTCCTTCACGCTCACGCCGATGATGGGTGCGCGGCTGCTGCGCGCGGAGGATGCGAGCGGCGGCGGCCAGGGCCACGCGCCCGTCTCCCGCGGCGGCTTCTACGCCATCCTCGATCGCGTCTACATGGCGCTCCTCGGCTGGTCGATGCGCTGCCGAGTCGTCATCGTCGGTCTCGCCGCCATCGTGGCGCTGTCGTCGATCCCGCTGTACACGATGGTGCGGCAGGAGTACATCCCGAGCGGCGTGGACGAGGCGGAGTTCGAGGTACGCATCACGGCGCCGGAAGGCGCCAGCGTTCCCGCCATGAACGACGTGATGCTCGCCTTGGAGCGCGACGTGCGCGTCTTGCCAGGCGTGCGCCTGGTGCTGTCGGAGGTTGGTGGCGGGTTTCTCGCCAGCGTGAACCAGGGCGAGATGTACGTGCGCATCGCCCCACATCATGAGCGGCTCTTCACGTGGTCCCGACTGCTCACGGGTCTCGTGACACTCGATCCGCTGGCGGCGTTCCGCAACAACTATTCACAGGACAGGATCATGCAGATGGTCCGCGAGCGCGCGGGTCGCTACGACGACCTGCGCGTCCAGGTCCGCAACATTCCGTCGTTCAGCATCGGCGGCGGCCCCTCCGAGCTGGATCTTGCGCTGCGCGGTCCGGACCTGGAGTCGCTGGCGGCCTACGGCGAGCAGCTTCGCCTCCAGGCGACCGCGCTCGGTATCGTCGACGCCGACACCACGCTGAAGCTGAACAAGCCGGAGCTACGCGTGGAGATCGATCGAGCGCGCGCCGCAGACCTCGGCGTGGATACAGAGGACATCGCGGTGGCGCTGCGCCTCATGGTGGGCGGCGACGAGGAGGTGACCCGCTTCCGCGACACGAGTGTCAACGACGACTACGACGTGCAGCTCCGGCTGTCGGAGGGCGATCGCAACGATCCGGACGCGATCGCGCGCCTGCTCGTTCCGGGTGACCGCGGCCAACTGGTGCGTCTCGACAATCTCGTGCGCCTCCCGCTCCGAGGATGCACCGTCGCGGATCGATCGCACGGACCGACAGCGACAAGTGAACCTGCGGGCGAGCGTCGCACCGGGCTTTGCGCAGGGCGATCGGCTGCAGGCGCTCCTCGAAGCGGCCGAGCGGCTCGACATGCCGCCGGGCTATTCGGCCGCCCTTGCGGGACGCGGGCGGGAGCTGGAGCGCACGTTCCGCGAGTTCCTCTGGGCATTCATGCTGTCCGTGATCTTCATGTACATGATCCTCGCGGCGCAGTTCGAGAGCCTCGTGCATCCGCTGACGATCCTGCTCTCGCTGCCGATTGCGATCCCGTTCGCGCTCCTGTCGCTCTGGCTCAGCGGGCAGACGCTCAACCTTTACTCGGCGCTCGGCCTGCTCGTCCTGTTCGGGGTGGTCAAGAAGAACGCGATTCTGCAGATCGATCACATGAACAACTTGCGCGCCAAGGGGCGCGATCGGCTCTCGGCCATCATGGAGGCAAACCGTGATCGGCTTCGCCCCATCCTGATGACAACGCTGGCGCTCGTCGGCGGCATGCTGCCGCTGGCGCTGGGCACCGGGCCGGGCGCCGAAGAGCGGCGCAGCATCGCCGTCGTCGTCATCGGCGGGCAGTCGCTGGCGCTCCTGCTGACGCTGTTGCTCACGCCCGTCGTGTACTCGCTTTTCGACGACCTCGCCAAACATCCCGCCTGGCAGCGACTCTTCGCCCGCGGGCGCAAGCCGCCCACGGCCAAGGCCGCCGCCGCTTAGCCTCTGTGTCGCCGCTTGACCACAGAGCGAGTAGACTGTGCGTCATGAAGGCTATCCCCACACTCTGTCTTGCGGCGCTCGTGGCCGTTGCCGGCTCGGCGGTGTCAGGCCGGCAGGCCGATGATGATGGCTGGATTCCGCTATTCGATGGCCAGACGCTCGATGGCTGGAGGGTCGGCGAGAACGCCGGCACCTTCACGGTTGAAGACGGCACCATTGTCGTCAACGGCCCGCGAGCACACCTCTTCTACGTCGGGCCCGTGGAGCGTCACGACTTCAAGAACTTCGAATTCAAGGCCGAGGTGATGACGACGCCCGGCTCGAACTCTGGGATCTATTTCCATACCACCTATCAGGAAGGCGGCTGGCCGAAGGAAGGGTTCGAGGTGCAGGTCAACAACAGCCATCGAGATCCCAAGCGCACCGCCAGCCTCTACAACATCCAGGACAACTACGAAGCCCCGGCGAAAGACGACGAGTGGTTTACGCAGCACATCATCGTCCAGGGCAAGCGGGTGATGGTCAAGGTGAATGGGAAGACAATCACTGACTATACCGAGCCCGAAGCTGTCGAGGCGACGTCCGATGATCCGCCCCGCGTGCTATCCAGCGGCGGCACGTTCGCGCTGCAGGGCCACGACCCCAAGAGCAAGGTGGCCTACAAGAACATCATGGTCAAGCCCCTACCGTAAGGCTGCGATCTGCCCGTTGCTGAAGAAGCGTGATGCCCACGAGAAGAACGAAGGAGGGTGAAGACCGGGCTCGCGGACGCGTCGAGTCCCCGGGTGCCACACGGAAGAATCGGCTCGCGCTTCGCGTCCACCTACGCCTCGCCACATGCCGCAATCTGCTGATGCGTGAGGCTCGCAAGAGCATCGATCGGTGGAACCTCACGCTCCCGCAGTTCGACGTGCTGGCGGAGCTGGCCCGAGCCGACGATAGGGGGTTCACGTTCATCGAGCTCTCTCGACTGCTCCTCGTCACCTCCGGCAACCTGACCGGGATCGTCGATCGACTCGAGCGCGACCAGCTCGTGCGCCGCGAGCCCGCGATCGAGGACCGCCGCGTCATCCGCATCCGGCTGACGCCGAAAGGGAGGCGCCTAACCGAGAAGATGCTGCCACAGCACGCCGACGACATTCAGGAGGTCCTCGCCGACGTGGCGAAAGACCAGCTGGCGCATCTCGGAGACCTCCTCGGTGCGCTGCGTGACCACCTCCACGCTCGTACCGCCGACGAATCGACGAGCACTGGACGGCCGCGCCGCCGGCCGTGAACGCTGCCTCGACCCAGGGCTACAACAAGTGTTCGGGCTTGCTCGCCGAGACGTTTCCTGTACTGGAGGACGTATGCCCCTGGGTATTCCTGCGGAGACA
Organism: Luteitalea sp.; assembly: GCA_009377495.1. Taxonomy (GTDB): domain Bacteria; phylum Acidobacteriota; class Vicinamibacteria; order Vicinamibacterales; family Vicinamibacteraceae; genus WHTT01. The sequence goes on along the minus strand of WHTZ01000041.1, from coordinate 16,240 downwards.
CTCGAAAAGCTCCAGCCCAAGCTGCGCATGATTGCCGACGGGGATACGACGGTCAACGTCGTGCGCTCCGAGCGATCTGCGGCGCTGTCGGTGGAGAAACCGGCCCTGCTGAAGAAGATTCCGCAGCTCAGGGGACCAGGCGCGGTGCCGGTCACGCTTCGTGAGCTGGGGACGAAGCCCACGCTGCGGCCACTCGAGAGGATTTCTCCAGACATCCTCACGAACGTGTTCGTGTATCTGCGTGACCCTGCCGCTGATGCGCCGCCGTGCCGAAACAGGCCTCGCTCCCGAAGGGGGCAGGTCATGCAGGTGCAGACGACGCTGAACGAGATTCCCGCGCTGGCCGAAGGTCCAAACGTGGCGTACGTCGAGATCGCCGAAGCCCTGAGCGCGCCAACGCCAAGGGTCGGCACGCTGCGCCCTGTTGCGCCGTCGCCGGCGCGTCGCCGGTTTGGCGAGCCCACCAAGCACCAGTACGGAGCCGACGTGCTCATCGGCATCATCGATGTGCAGGGCTTCGACTTCGCCCACGCGGACTTCCTTGACGCCGGAGGCAAGACGCGATTCATCCGCATTTGGGATCAGGGTGGTGACGCGCGGCCCAGCCCGTACGACCGCGATCCGAGACATGCACGGAACAAGAAGGACAGAGAGCAGTTCACCTACGGCGCTGAATTTCTCAAGGCCGATCTCGACGCCGCAATCGCTGCCTCGGCGCAACTGAACCTGCCCGCCACGGATATCGAGCCACAGTCGCAAATGGTGGAGGGCGCGCACGGAACGCATGTCGCCAGCATTGCGGCCGGGAATCGCGGGATTTGCCGCAAGGCGGCGATCGCAGCGGTGTTGATCTCACTGCCTACGTCGGATCAGGATCGACGCCTCTCGTTCTACGACTCCAGCCGTCTGGCCGATGCGGTCGATTACCTCCTCGAGGTCGGAGATGAGCTCGGCAAACCAGTGTCGATCAACATCAGCCTTGGTACAAACGGTCACGCGCATGATGGGAGTGCCGCGGTGACCCGCTGGATCGATGCCGCCTTGACCACGTCTGGACGCTCGGTCACGGTGGCCGCTGGGAATGCGGGCCAGGAGCGTGGCGAAACAGCGGACGACACGGGCTGGATCATGGGCCGGGTTCATGCGAGTGGCCGGCTTCCCGCCGCAGGCCTGGAGCGCGATCTCGAATGGGTGGTCGTCGGCAACGGCATCATGGACCTCTCGGAGAACGAGATGGAGATGTGGTTCAGCGCACAGGATCGGATCGCGGTGTCGTTGAAGCCGCCGAACGGTGAGTGGATTGGGCCTGTTGAGCCACGAGCGTTCATCCAGAACCGCATGCTCCCGGACGGGACGATGCTGAGCCTCTACAACGAGGTCTATCACTCGGCCAACGGCCTGAGCTACATCAGCATCTATCTGAGCCCCTTCTTCTCCGACACCGACGTGGTGGGCGTGGCTGCGGGAACATGGCTCATTCGCCTCCACGCGCGTGAGATCCGCGACGGACGATTTCATGCCTGGATCGAGCGAGACGATCCGCAGCGGCTCGGCCGCGTCGGCGGGCGCGAGGTCTGGGCGTTCCCGTCGTTCTTCAGCCTCAACTCTCTCGTGGACGACACGACCATCAACTCGCTGGGGTGCGCGAACCGGGTGATCACCGTGGCGAATCTGGACGCGCTCCGCAGTCGCATCAACGTTTCCAGCAGTCAGGGACCCACACGTGACGGGCGTGAGAAACCTGACGTGGCGGCGCCTGGCACCAACATCGTCGCGGCGAAGGGGTTCGCAGACGAAGCGGATGCGTGGCTCGCGCTCAGCGGCACGAGCATGGCCAGCCCGTTCGTCACGGGAGTCGTCGGCTTGATGCTCGCGATGAAGCCGCACCTCACGGCGGCACAAATCGAAGCGGTGCTTCGACGAACGGCCAGGCCCTTGCCCGGCGCGAGCTTCGCGTGGACGAATGATGCGGGATTTGGTGTGATCGATCCCGACGCTTGCCTGGCAGAGGTCCAGCGCGTCGATGAGAAAGAGGACCTCGGATAATGCAACTCACGCTCTTCCAGTCGAGCCAAGGCGATTGCTTGCTCTTGTCGAACGCCGCGGCCACGGCGCGAATACTGGTCGATGGTGGCATGCCGGGCGCGTATCGCGACCATGTTGCGCCGACTCTCGCGAAGCTCCGCAAGGCGAATCAGAAGATCGATCTCGTCTACATCTCACACATCGACCAGGATCACATCGGCGGCATCCTGGAGATGCTCGACGATGAGGTCACGTGGCGAGTGCACGAGTATCAGACGAACAACGGCAATCCTAGGCACAAGACGCCGCACGTGCCGCGTCCGCCGGAGATCCGCACGATCTGGCACAACTCCTTCCACGAGCAATTGACGAACAATGCAGCGCCGATTGAGGAGGCACTGGCGGCGGCCGCGCCCGTCCTGTCTGGGGCCGATCTCCAGCAGATGCGCCAGGCGGGCTCGAGGCAAGCGGAGCTCGTCACCAGCATCAAGCAGGCGATTCAGGTCTCCCGGCGCATTGGCCCGAAGCAGCTCGGCATCCCGCTGAATCCACAAGCGGATGGCAAGCTCCTCATGGTCCGTGAGGGGCAGAAACCGATCACCATCGGGGGCATGAAGATCACCATCGTCGGGCCGACATCGCAGCATTTGAAACAGCTGCGGGAGAAGTGGCAGACGTGGCTGAGGCGCAATCAGCAGGTGCTCGAAACGATTCGCGAGACGGCTCGGAAAGACGAGGAGCACCTGGGCACCAGCGATCTCGACCGTTTCTTCCGATCCCTGAAGCTGCAGGCCGAGGCGTTTGGAAATCCGAGCAGCGTCACGCCCGAGAACCTCGCCTCGCTGATGCTCCTCGTCGAGCAAGGCGACCGGTCGATTCTCCTGACGGGAGACGCCAGATGGGATCAGCTGATCGACGGGTTACAGGCGACCGGGCGCCTCCGCGACGAGCAGCCCTTCACGGTGGATGTGCTCAAAGTGCCCCACCACGGCTCCGAACATAACATCGTCGACACCACGCTCCTCGATCGCGTGATCGCGACAGACTACGTGTTCTGTGCAAACGGACAGGATGAGAACCCGGATCTCGACGTCGTGGCGCTTATGGTGACGCGCCGGTTGACAGCCCCGGGACGGTTCACCTTCTGGTTCAACAGCAGCAAGGCGGTCGTGAAGAATGAGAAAGCGGCCAAGCACATGGCTGAAGTCGAGAAGCTCGTTCGACAGCGTGCGAAGGGCAGCAAGGGCCGCTTCAGGTTCAAGTTCTTGACGCGGGGAAGCAGCTTGACGGTGGCATGAAGCAGGGGTCAGGGCTCAGGGGTCAGGTGTCAGGGCTGTCTCAGGCTCTAGGTGCCAGTCCTTCAGGGATCAGGGCCGGGAGGAGCTCCCTGGAGCCTGAGACAGCCCTGGCACCTGACCCCTAGTACCTACAGACCCTAAAACGTGCGCCTCATTACCGTACGCGCAAAGGAGCTACCTGCAGCCCTGGCCCCTGAGCAACTGATCCCTGGAGCCTAAGACAGCCCTGGCACCTGGCACCTCGCCCCTGGCACCTACAGGATCGTGGTCGCCGGCAACCCCTTGCAAAACATGGATGCGATGAAGCGCGTCGCGTACGTGATCAAGGGCGGGGTGCGTTATAAATAAGGTGGCTGGTTATGACAGAAAGCGACAGCAACTCATGACGGCTTCCTGGCTCAAGGCGGCTACCCGTCGGTGGCGCGGTCGGACGGACGGGGATGCGGCCGAGGACACACAGCGCGCGGCGCTTCAGCGGTTCAGGACAGCCGTGCAGGACGGCCTTTCCGGCGATGAGAGGTCGCTCGAAGAGCTGTTGCAGATGCCGGGCGAGATCGGGCTCACAGATGAGGAGGTGGAGCTCGAAGTCGAAATGATACGAGGTGCGCTCGACGTCCTGTCGCTGCGCGAGCGTGTCGCCCACGAAGGATTGCCCATTCTGGAGCATCAACACAAGGTGCTGGGCACGGACCGCTGCCACTTCCGCTGCTCGGCGTTCACGGTAGATGAGGGCGGTAACCGCACGGGACGGCTGTTTCTGACCGATCAACGGATGCTGTTTCTGGCGTCCCCTGTGCTGGCGGTGCCGTGGAACGCGATCGCGTCGGTCGAAGATGACGAACGAGACATCGTCGTGCGGACCGTCACGCTCGGTGTCGCGTACCGATTTCACTGCAATGCGTTTTCAGATGCTCGTTGCGGCGCCTTCATCGCACAGACACTGAAACAGGAAGGTAGGGCGGCCCTTTAGGGCGGTTTCTCCGCTCACGTGCTGGAGACGTGCTCCGGCTCGATGGTGGGGCCTTGCGGCTCCGCCGTAGTCGCCGGCTGTCGGAAGAAGAGCCGCGCCAGTGCTTCCCGCACGTCGAACAAGGTCAGGTAGCCCGCTGGTACCAGGACGAGCGTGACCACCGTGGAGAAGGCGACGCCGAAGGCCAGCGACACCGCCATCGGAATGAGGAATTGCGCCTGCAGGCTCCGCTCCAGCATGAGCGGCGTCAGTCCAGCGAACGTTGTCATCGCGGTCAACAGGATCGGGCGGAAGCGAGCGACACCCGCTTCGATGATCGCCTGCTCGGCCGTCGCCTGTTCGCGCATCCGCCGGTTGGCGAAATCGACGAGCACGAGGCTACTGTTCACGACAACGCCCGCCATCGCGACCATGCCGAGCATCGAGAGTACCGTGAGCTCCATGCCGAGCACGACGTGGCCAACCACCGACCCAACGAGGCCGAAGGGGATGGCCGACATGATGAGCAGCGGCTGCGCGTACGAGCGCAGCGGAACTGCCAGCAGCGCGTAGATCACGAGGAGCGCAAAGGTGAACCCGCGGCCCAGCCCGCCCAGCGTTTCCCGCTGCTGCTCCTGCTCCCCCTCGAAAGAATACTGGATGCCCGGATAGTTGGCCATGAGCTGCGGGAGGACGCTCGCGTCGAGGTTCGCAACGATCTCGTTGGGATTCCCGCGGCTCAAGTCGACGTCCGCTGTGACGTTCACCGCCCGGTGTCGATTTGTCCGCTGGATGGTGTCATATCCGCGGCCGTGATCCGCCAGCGCGACCTGGCCGAACGACACCTCGTCGCCTTGCGGCGTACGGATGCGAGCGTTCTCGAGATCACCGAGTGACCGGCGCTCCGACTGGGGATAGCGCACCATCACCTTCACCTCGTCGCGGCCCCGCTGAATGCGCTGCGCTTCCTCGCCGTAGAACCCCTGGCGGACCTGCCGACCCAGATCCGTCAGCGTGAGTCCGAGCGCCTCCGCTTCGGGACGAATCGCCAGCTTCAGCTCGCGCTTGCCCGCGCGGAACGAGTCTGCAATATCGAACACGCCGGGGTACTCGCTCAACCTGGCCTTGAGCCGTTCAGCAGCCTCGCGGAGCGCCACGAGGTCGGCACCGCGTAGCTCGACGTTGATGGCTTCACCACTGTCGAAGAGTGACGCGGTGAACGTCAGCTCCACGGCATCGGCGACCGGCCCGGCGCGATCGCGCCACAGGTTCGCAAGCGCCGTGCTGCCAATCGACCGCGCCTCGGCTGGCGCGAGCTCGATGTTGATCTCGCCGAGATGGCTGCCCGCGAACGAGGCGCCGGCGCCGCCGCGGCCAGGCCCTTGATTCTGCTGCGTTCGATAGGGCTGGCTGCCAACCGACGACAGCAGGTGATGGAACACGGTGCCGTTCTCGCGCTCCAGCTCCTCCTTGATCTCCAGGGCCGCGTCCTCCAGGTGCCGAACCGCAGCCGCGGTCGTCTCAACGGGCGTCCCCTGCGGCATTGTGAGCATGGCCGCCACGTTGTCCGCCTCGACCGGCGGGAAGAACGCGAAGCGAATCCAGCCGCCGCCAACGAGACCGACCATCAGAATCAAGGTGGCGAGCCCCGAGGCCAGCGTGAGCGCCCGCCACCGGATGGCCCATGCTAAACAGGGGCGGTACACACGGTCGGTCCACCGGTCCAGCGCGGTAGCGATGCGGCGCTGCATCTGCTGCCACATGGCGAAGGGCCCGCGGCGCGGCCGTCCCGGCGCGAGCGGCTCGCCTGGCGTGGTCCTCTCTCCGTTGTGGCCTCGGTTGCCGGCGCCGTGCATCGATAAGTGCGACGGCAGCACGATCAGCGACTCGACCAGCGAGAACAGCAAGGTCGGGATGACGATGAGCGGGATGACGCGGAAGACCTTGCCCATCTGTCCTTCCAACATCAGCATGGGCGCGAAGGCCGCCACCGTCGTCAACACACCGAAGATGACCGGCAGCGCCACCCGATGCGCGCCAACGACGGCAGACATGTGCCCGCCTCCCAACCGTTCCTGCTCGGTATAGACGCTCTCCCCTATGACAATCGCATCGTCCACGACGATGCCGAGCGCGACGATAAAGGCGAACAGCGATAGCAGGTTGATCGATACGTCAACACTCGGGAGCAGCCACAGCGTTCCGAGGAACGACACGGGAATGCCGAGACTGACCCAGAACGCGAGACCCAACCGCAGGAAGAGCGTCAACACAATGAAGACGAGCGCGAAGCCCGCAAGCCCGTTGCGGATCAACAGCTCCATCCGGCTCACCAGGATACGAGTGTCGTCCTGCCAAATCGTCAACGCCACGCCTTCCGGCATGCTGGCCTGCGCCAAAGCGACGTACTCCTTCACGACATCCGCAATATCGAGCGCGCTCTGATCGCCAACGCGAAAGACCTGCACCAGCACCGCGGGGGCACCGTCGAATCTCGACGCTTCGTCGGTCTCCTCGAACCCGTCGACCACCCGCGCCACGTCGCCGAGGCGCAAGATGGTGCCGTCAGGTCGGCTGAGCAGCACCAGCTTCTCGAACTCCGGCCCGCGATACGCGCGCCCCTTGGCGCGGAGCAGAATCTCGCCGCCTTCCGTCTTCACAGAACCACCGGGCAGATCCACAGACGACTGCCGCACCGCCCGCGCCACGTCGTCGAAGGTCAGGCCGTGGCGGCGGAGTGTCTCCTCGGACACCTCGATCGAGATCTCGTAGGGTCGCGCTGCGGCCAGCTCTACCTGCGTGATGCCCGGCAGCGCGGAGATCTCGTCGCGCACGCGCTCGCCGAGCCGCTTCAGCGTGACCTCGTCCGCCTCGCCGGCGACGGCGACGTTCAGGACCTGCCGCCGGACGAGCAGCTCGCGGATAATCGGCTCTTCCGCTTCAACCGGAAAGGTGTCGATGGCGTCAACGCGGTTCTTGACCTCGTCGAGGACCTCGCGCACGTCGTAGCCCTCTTCGACCTCCACCGTCACAGTGCCGCTTCCCTCTGCGGACGAAGAGGTCAGCTCCTTGATGCCCTCGACGCCCTGGATCTCTTCCTCGATTGGGACACAGACCCCTTCCTCGACCTCCTCCGGCGCGGCACCGAGATACGCGACCGAGACGGAGATGAGGTTCGTATCGACGTCGGGAAACACCTCCTTCTTGATGGATCCGACGGTCAGCAGCCCTCCCGCGAGGATGAGAATCATCACGAGGTTGGCCGCAACGCTGTTTCCGACGAACCACGCAATGGCGCGCTTCATGACGCGGGCTCCTCATCGATCTCGGTCCGAACTCTCATGCCGTCCACCGCCACGTCCAGCGGCGAGACGCACACGCGCTCGCGCGCGGTGAGCCCTTTGTCGATGACGACCTGGTCGCGGTCCCTGCGCACCACCTGCACCTGGCGGAAGCGGAGGCGATCGTCGTCATCCACCACCAGCACCTGGTCCTGCCCGCGCAGCGCGCTGCGCGGCAACGTAAACACGTCTTCGAGCTGGCGGCCGCGAATCTCGGCGTGGACGAACATACCGACGGCCAGCGGCGCCGAAGACCTGCGTGTCGCGCGGCCGTAGGGATCCTTCACCTCGGCGACCAGGTGCACCATCCGGCTGGCAGCGTCGATCTCTCCCTCGGTGCGGACGATGCGCCCCTGCCACTCGAGCGGCTGTCCGGCAAAGGTGGCGCGAATCGTGACCTGTGGACCACCCGCCCCGCCGCGATACCCGAGCGGCAGATCGAGAAAGGCCAGCTCCTGATCGGGAACCGGCAACCGGACCTCCGCGACGTCCACCGCGTAAAGCGTCGCGAGGGAGTTGCCAGGTGCGACCACCTGACCAAGGTCCACCCGCTTCTCGCGCACGCGGCCGGCGAACGGGGCGCGGATCGTCGTGCGCGCGAGGTCCCGCTGCGCGCGTTCCAGCGCCGATTTCGCGGCCTCGAGCGCGGCGCGCGCTTCGGCGAGCTGTGGCTCGCGCACCACGAGCGGTGCGGGATCGCCGTCGCCGAGGGCCGCCCACTCCTGACGCGCGGACGCCGCCTCTTCTTCTTCCACTTTCAGCCGGGAGGCGGATTGCGCGACCTGTGCACGCGCGCTCACGACCGCCAGCTCGTAGTCGCGCGCGTCGAGGCGGACCAAGACATCTCCCTCCTCGAAGAAGCCGCCGGACACGAGCGCCGGTGATACGTGCACGACCCGGCCGGTGACCTCGGGAACGAGCACGCTTTCGGTGCGTGGCGCGACGGTGCCCTGGCTCCGCACGACGACGTCCACGGCAACGGGCTCCGCGTCCACGAGGCGGACCAGCGGCACCACCGCCTCCGGCGGACTGGTCTCGACCGCAGGTCTCGCGGCAATCATGGCTGCAGCGATCCCAATCGCGACGGCCACAACCGCCACAGGGAGAAGAATGCGAAAAGCCTTGCGCATGGCTATGTCCTCGGGTCAGGGATCAGGGTTAGCAACAATGCTGTTCATTCAAGACGGTAGGGCGGGGCTTTCTTGGCCGCCCTACAAAGCTGGAGACGTCATCACGAACCGCCGGACACGAGAGACGCGGCGTCGAAATCTCCACCGACCGCGAGGTGGAGATCCACCCGGGCGTCGAGCTGGAGCCGGCGTGCGGTGAGCAACTGACTGTCGGCGTCGAGCTGCCGGCGCTGCGCCTCGAGCAGCGCCAGGATCGTGTCCAGACCGGTGCCGTATCGGCGCTCGGCAAGCGTGCGCGCGGCGGCGGCTTGCTCGCTCGCGTCGGTTAACCGGGCCGCGCGCTCCCGAAGATGCGCCTGCGCGTCGAGGGCGATCTCGACCTCGCTGAACGCGGTGAGCACCTGGCCCGCATACAGCTCGAGCGCTTCGCGAACCTGTGCATCCGCGACCTCGACCTGCGCACGCAGACGTCCGCCCTGGAAGATCGGCTGCGCGACGCTGCCGACAACGCTCCAAACGGAGAAGTCGCCGTCCAACAGGTTTCGGAGCGCGTTCGTGCTGGTGCCACCGCTGCCCGTGAGCGAGAAGCTCGGATAAAGGGCGCGCCGATCGGCAACCAGGCGCGCGTCGGCGGCCGCCAGTCGGCGCTCGGCAGCCTGCAGGTCGGGGCGCTGCGCGAGCAGACCCGCGGGCAAACCGGCCGGGATTTCGCTTGGCAAGGCCGGAAGGACGTCGGGTGGTTGAAGCGCGCCAGCCGGGTACCGTCCGAGCAGCAGCTCGAGCTGCCGCAGCACACGGCCGTACTGTTCGTTTCGCTCGGCCAGCAACGCCTGGGCCGCGTGCAGATTCGACAGGGCGAGCCGCAAGTCGACTGGGGGAACCAAGCCACGCCGGTAACGATCGCGCACTTGTTCCGACGTTGTGCGATAGCTGGACACCGTGTCCTCCGCCAGGCGACGCTGCTGGCGGGCTTCGATGAGCGCAAACCAGGCCTTCGCGGTCTGCGCGGCCAGGGAGAGACGCGCCCCGCCCGTCTCGAACAAGGTGGCTTCGGCATCGGCCAGCGACGCCGAGACACCGGACCGGATGCGCCCCCACACGTCCGCCTCCCACGTCGTGTCCAGCGAAACGCCGTACGTCGTGGCGCGGGTACTGAGAACCTCGCCCTCGGCGCCTGGAATCGGCAGGCCGATGAAGTTCTGCTTTCGGCGGGACGCATCGAGGCTGACGTTCACGACAGGGAACTGGTCGGCGCCGGTGATCCGCGCGAGGGCCGCTGCCGCCTCGACGCGCGTGGCCGCCGCGCGCAGGTCGCGGTTGCCTTCCAGTGCCTCGGCCACGACTTTCTCGAGCGTTGGATCTCCGAACTGGCGCCACCAGACCGGCTGCACGGGCGCGGCCTCGGTTTTAGCTGTCCACGCGGCGGGAACGGCAACGCCGATCTCAGGGTGGCCAACAGGAGGCGCCGACGCGCAGGCCGCTGTCAGGACGATGAGCGGAAGCGCCGTAAGGCCTCGTGGCGCGGTCATGCGTCGACCTCGGAGTGGAAAGCCGGAGCCCGCATGCCGGCGGCCACGAACTGGACGATACGGGGAATGCTTTCGGTCGTACATGTGGGATCGCACCGGCCTTCAGAAAAGAGCTTGAGCTGATGTCCACCAACCATGGTCTTTGTCATGATTCCTAGCAGGAAGAAGACGCGCCACAGGATCTCGTCCGGCGGTAGGTGCGGCAAGGCGCGGCCGAACGCGGGGCGGAACCGCTCGAAGACCGGGCCGAACAGCCGCATCACCAGCGTCCGCATCTGCGTGTCGGGGCTGCTCAGGCAGCGGCCGATCAGGAGCGGCGCCAGCGCGGTGGGGTGAGGTCTCTCGGCGTGCAGCCGCAGCGGAGGCGCAACGAACGCCTCGATAATCCCCTCGAGCGTCGGGTGGCCGTGCGCCTCGAGCGCATCGAGCAAAGCTAGTCGCTCCTCGTTTACAGGCGCGACCAGGCGCTGCAGCACCGCCTCGAGAAGCCCTTCTTTGGACCGGAAGTGGTAATGCACCGCCGCGAGGTTGACGTCTGCCTCTGTTGTCAGTGCCCGCAGGGACGTGAGCTCGAAGCCGTGTTGTGCGAACATTCGCTCTGCCGCATCAAGGATGCGATCCTTGGTGTCCGGTCGTTCGTGCTGAGGCTGTTCGACAATTAAACGCATGTTTCAATTAAACGATCGTTTTAGACGGAGAGCAACGATAGGAAGTTCCACACGAACCGAGAAGCCAGGCGGCGCCAACGTGATGCGAACGAGGAATAGAGCGCTCCAGAGCATCTGCGGGCACGCGGGCGTGCTGGTCCTGCTCGTGCTCGCGATGCTCAGCTGTCGAGCGATTCGCCCCGTCGGCTCCGAATCGGTCTCGGCCGGCCATCGGCCGTCTACGCTGATCCTCCTATCGTTCGACGGCTGGCGCTGGGACTACCACACCAAGGCGCCGACTCCGCATCTGCAGAGGCTGATGGCCCGAGGGGTCACGGCGGAGCGCTTGATCCCGGTCTTCCCAACCAAGACGTTCCCGAATCACTACACCATCGTCACGGGACTCTACCCGGAGCGTCATGGCATCGTGGCCAACAAGATGCGCGACCCGATGACAGGGCTCTCGTTCAGCCTCGCGAATCGAGAGGCGGTCGAAGATGCGCGCTGGTGGGGCGGTGAGCCGATCTGGGTAACCGCCGAGCGCCAGGGACAACACGCCGCGACGGTCTTCTGGCCTGGGTCGGAAGCCCCGGTCGGCGGGGTGCGGCCACGCTACTGGAAGCGGTACGATGGCGGGGTCACGAATGAGGCGCGTGTGGAACAGATTCTGGCCTGGTTGGATCTCCCACGTCCAGAGCGCCCGACGTTCATTGCGGGTTACTTCAGCGACACCGACGAAGCGGGACATCGAGCGGGACCGAGCTCCACGGAAACCCGGGCGGCCATCACGCGTCTCGACGGCGCGCTCGGGCGGCTGCTCGACGGTCTCCAAGCGCGGCGGCAGCTCGACGTCGTCAACGTGGTCGTGGTCTCCGATCACGGCATGGCCGAAACGCGCTCGGACCGCCTCATCGCGCTCGACACGTATCTCGATCTCGACACCGTCGAGGTGGTCGATGTGAATCCGACGCTTGGCCTGATACCGAGCACCATGAACGTAGACAGCATCTATCGCCGCCTGGCCAACGCTCATCCGCATCTCCAAATCTTTCGACGAGAAGAAACACCTGAGCGCTGGCACTATCGCGACAATCCTCGCATCCCGCCGATCGTCGGGGTCGCGGACGAAGGGTGGCAGGTACTCCCGAGCATCCCTCCGACTTGGCCGACACACCCGAGGACGTTCGGCGACCACGGTTACGACCCGGCGGCCGTTTCCATGCACGGCATCTTCGTCGCCGCCGGGCCGGCGTTCCGGCGCGGCGTCACGGTCGCGCCCTTTGAAAGCATCCACGTCTACAACGCCCTCGCTTGCGCGCTCGGGCTCCGGTCCGCTCCAAACGATGGGAGTCCGAAGGTGGCGGCGCAGCTACTCGATGTAAGCTGTCGGGTGGCAGGAACCAACAACGATTGCGAGCGATGATGAAGCTACGAAGCGTATGCAAGTCGAAGATTCACCATGCGATTGTGACCGGAGCCGATCTGAACTATGCCGGCAGTATCGGCATCGATAAGGCTCTGATGCAGTTGACGGATATCGGACCGGGAGAGCAGGTGTCGGTCTGGAATATCAACAACGGTCAGAGAATTGAAACCTACGCGATTGAGTTGCCGGAAGGATCCGGGCAGGTTGTCGTCAACGGCGCGGCAGCGAGGCATTTCCAGCCGGGAGACGCCGTGATCATTGTCGCCTTCTGCCTCGCCGATGAGCCCGTGATTCCACAGATGATCGTCGTCGATGAACAGAACAAGGTTGTTGAGGGTAAAGGGATAAAGGGGTCAAGGGCAAAAGACAGGTGCGAGGGGCAAGGTGCGACGTCCAAGGGCTGTCTCAGGGAACAGGCACCACTCGCTTCGGCTCGGTCGGGTACCGCTCGCGCCAAGCGAGGTACCCGCCGGCTAGCGCCATGGCTTCAAATCCCAACGCCGTGAGCTCGCGCGCCACCCGGGCGCTCGTGGCTTCATCCGGTCAAGAACAGTAGGCGACAACACTCCGATCTTTGGCACGCTGGGCGGCCCACTCCTCGACTTGATCTGGTGCCACGCGGATGCTGCCGGGAATCTGCTCTGCGTCTGCCTGATAGTGCGCTCGTGCACGGACATCGATGACGACCGGCGGTCGAGGTCCTGCACGCATGGCAACGAGCTCGTCGGGCGTGACAAGCCGGATGTCCGCGGGCCTATCCTCGAACAAACCGCCAAATGTTGCCTCTCGCTCCTCTGCCAGCACGCCCTCCGCGACGCGTCGGCTGTACCAACTCGCGAGCGGCGTCGCAGACGCGCCGTGCAACACAACCGATACGAGCACGACGACGCCGGTCAGCGCCAGGAGCTCCTCACCTCGCGGCACGCCACCCTGAACGGCCAACAGCGCCAGGAGGAGTGAGTTCAACCCGCGCGGACCGAACCAGCCAACGAACGCGCGTGCGGCGCTGCTCATGTGCGCACGATGCAGGACGAGCCGCATCACCAGCGGCCGTACGACGCCGAGCGCGATGAAGGCAAGAACGAGAGCGGAGACGAGCGGCACGTGCGTGAAGAGCGACGAGAGCACCACACCGAACAGGATGAACGCCATCAGCATCATCATCTCGGACGAGGTCTCGCCGTAGTCGAGGAAGCAATCGCACAGCGCGATGTTGAAGAGGGTCACGGCTAAGCCGGCGAAGAACGCCGAGAGGAAGCCATCGCCGCCCACGGCTTGCCCTGCGAAGTACGCCGCGAGCACCAAGCCGATCCCGTACAGCGCCTGGAACTCGCGGCGAATGGGGAAGCGTCGATCGACCCAGCCGATGAGCCGCGCGCCCACGCCGCCGACGATCACACCGACGATCGGGCTCACCACCAGTAACCGTGCCAGCAACGCGGCCCAGTCGCCGGCATCGCTGGCGCGGCCGGTGAGGAGCGCAATAAGGAGGAGGACGATGGGCAGCACCACGAGGTCGTTCATACCCGCTTCGATGCTCAGCGCGCGTCGCACCGGGCGTGGCAGCCGGTGGTCGCGCACGACATCGCGCAGTACAACCGGATCCGTCGAGGCCAGCACGGCGCCAATGAGCAACCCTTCGAACCGCGAGAGCGCGAGCAGGTGAACCGTCGCTTCGCTGATCCCCAGGATGATGAGGATCGTGCCTGGGCCCAGCGTCAGCACAGGGACGCGCCATTCACGCTTCAGCTCTTCGACTTGTACCTTCACGGCGTCGAGGAACAGCGCCAGCGTGAGGCTCACCACGGCGACGATTTCGAGCACCGGATGATGCGGGTCCAGCTCCAGCACACCCGTCCACCCGAGCGCCAGGCCGAAGCTCAGAAAGATGATCGGCAGCGATAACGGTGCGCGCTCGACGACACCTGAAGCCAGTGCCGACACGAGCAGCACGACCGCAAACAGCCCCATGCCGAGCACGAGCTCCGACATGTCTAAGGAGCCTCTGCGAGCAAGAGGTTTGCGGTCCAGGGTACGTCGTCGCAGTCGACCCCGTTCGCAGTGGCTGTCACGCGGTTGGCTGTTGCCTGTCCACTTAGACTCAGACTACCAGTGCAATCTCTCGGCGAGCGGTAGGTGGTGTCGAGGTGAAAGCTGGCAGGGGGCTCGACATCGTCGAGCGTCATCTCACCAGCAAAGTTCGTCGTAAGCCACTCACTCTGAATGCTGCACGCCGCCGTGACGCGTGGCTCCTCGTCAGACGCGATCGGCGTGAACAAACAGGACATCTCACCCTCCACAGGTGGCTCTTCCTCCGCGACGTGCAGGCTAATCGTCCCACTCCAGACGCCGCTGAGAAACACGGGCGTGCCCGGGTCGGTGGGTGAATCGCCATTGCATCCGACGACGGCGAGGCTGCTGAGAAGCGCGCCGAAGAGGAAGCTCGCTGAGCGGGTCATGGTTGCGACGCTCCTCTCACACCGACCTCGTCGAGGTGCCACAGCAGATCCGCCGGATCCTCGTACACGCGATAGGCGCCCGCCCGCACGAGCTCTTCTTCGCCGTATCCGCCGGAGAGCAGACCGACGCCCAGCGCGTTCGCGCGGCGCGCGGCGAGCAGGTCCCAGACGCTGTCGCCGACGACAACGGAGTGTGCAATGTCGACGCCGAGGCGTGAGGCCGCGGCGAGGAACAGATCTGGGTCTGGCTTGGCGTGGACCACCTTGTCTCGTGTGATGACCGGCGTCTCAGGAGCGATCCTGAGGGACTCGAGCGCGGGGCGCGCGCTCTCCATCCGTCCGCTGGTGGCGATGGCCCAGGGCACACCGGATCGGGTTAGGGACTCGAGCAATTCTTGCGCACCGGGAAGCGGGCGCACGTGGGGAACGAGACGTGCGTACGCTTCGGCGTGTGCACGCTGTAACCGGACCACTTCGTCTGCGCTGAGCTTCGCGCCTGTTTCCCGGAGGAGCGCGTTAATCAGCAGTCCACCGCTCATCCCAATTCGGCGGTGGATCCGCCAGACCGACAGGCGGATGCCCGCGGATTCCAGCGCCTCCCGCCAGGCGAGCACGTGCTCGTAGACACTATCGACCAGCGTGCCGTCCAAATCGAAGAGCATCGCCGGTCGAGCATTGACCTGTATGTGCGAAGGTCCCATGGTCGCAAGATAGCATCTCGATGCAAAACGCACGAGACGTCAGGAGTCAGGAATCGGGAGTCAGGATTCAGGAATCGGGATTCGGGTTCGCGAGTCTGGAGACGACCGATCGCCGCGCAGAAGCGTCCAGCCTGTGGCACCCAGCAGCACGACTTTGATGGCCTCGCCCGCCAGGTAGAGCGCGTGCGCGCTCGACGTCGGTGGGGTTCGGCCCTGTATGTACAGGTCCGCGCGCGCGTCGAGCACAGGAAGGAGAAACGCCTGCTCCAGGAGCAGGACGGCGCCAATACCGACCAACATGATTCGCACGAATCTGGACGGTCGAGACACGAATGCCAGAATGACCGCGATCGCAAACAACACCCGCTCCACGCCCGCGACGGCGGCGAAGACGACTTTCCCCACCGACAGTCCGACCGGACGCGCCAGGCCGGGTGCGTCGAATCTCACGACAGCCTCCATCGCAATCCCGGCGAGCAGGCCGATCCAGGCAAAGGCGAAGGCCGCAAGGAGGAGACGGGCACGCGTCATGGTACACGTCGAGCATACGCGATCAGGGTGGACAAGAGCGCGTCTTGACAACGGCGCCTCGCGAGGGTTGAAGGACGGCAGAGCCACATGTTACGATACCCGTTCGCCGCTGCGAGCGCCCTGCTCGCAGAGAAGCCGTACGTCACGTGGGCCGCTAGCTCAATTGGTAGAGCAGCAGACTCTTAATCTGCGGGTTGAAGGTTC
>WHTZ01000040.1:18690-57518 GCA_009377495.1 Luteitalea sp. | reverse complement strand
ACGACGACGCGCGGTCGTCGACCAATCCATCCAACCGGGTGACGGCGGGTGGGGCCTGACGTTCGACGCACAGGGCTACCTGCAGGTGGGCTGGGCCTCACTTTTCGCCTCGGGGAACTATCTCGCCAACCCGCGCAACACCAACGGGACGCCCAACGGACGCTCCGATCCGGCGCTGGCCGTCAATTCCGTGCCCGACCAGTACCTCGTTCGCGCCGGCGCGGCGGTTCCCACAGGGATCAAAGGCCTGAGCGCATCACTGGCCTGGCGGGCTGAAGGGATGAGGCGTTATGACCTGATTGGACGAAGCGACGGCTTTCGACGACCCGGCTACGAGCTCTTCGTCGAGCCAGGGCTGCACTTCTCGCGGGGATCCTCGGCCTTCGGAATCTACGTGCCGATCGGGTATCACCGCGTGCGGTTGCCGGATCCTTACACGGGACGCGAAGGAGACGCGACGTTCCCAGACGCCATCGTCTTGGCCACGTACTCCTACCGATTTGGGAAACGCCAGACGCCACCAGCTTCGCTACCGGTCCCGGGTGAGCGGTGACGAGGTGACAAGGACGCGAAGCGCTCCAAACCACGAAGGACGCAAAGAGCACGAAGAAAATCCAACCGTATTCTTCGTGAGCTTCGTGAGCTTCGTGGTTCGAAGCGATGCCTCGCCCTTCCTAAAACGCATAGCGCACGGCGAACTGGAGCCGTCGCATGGGCGCGGTGCCATCGAAGGCCGTGCCGGTGATACGGCCCGCGTTCTCGTTCACGTCGCCGACCACGCCAATCGTCGTATCCGGAAGCCCCAAGTTGACATGGTTGAACAGGTTGAGCGCTTCGATACGTATCTGTAAGTCGCCCGTCGCGCCCACGCGGAAGTGCTTGAAGAGCGAAGCGTCCGTCTGCCAGAAGGTCGGTCCACGCAGGGCGTTCCGCTCCATGCTGCCGAAGGTTCCGCGTGTTGGACGGCCAAAGGCGCTACCGGTCTCACCGATTGGTGTGACGTTGAACCACTGATCCCTGGTCTTGGGCCCCTCGGGATCGTCGATGAGATCCGGACGGTTTGGCCCCACGTCGCGGTCGTCGGCCGCTCCCCTGTAACTCACGTTGAAGGGCAGGCCGCTCATCCATGTGTGGTTTGCATTGAACTGCCAGCCCCCGACGATGTAGTCCAGCGCGGGGGAGATGTCCGGCAAGAATAGCCGATCGCGGCCGATGGGAAGCTCCGTGACGAGTGAGGCGACAATCGTATTCGTCCGATCCCAGTCCTGCACCCCTTTCTCGAGGTCGGGATCCCAGAAGAAGCCCCCGCCCTGCCCGACAGCCTTTTGAAGCGTATAGGAGATTCGATAGCTGTACCCGTTCGAGAACTGCTTCTCGAGCTTCGCTTGCAACGCATCGTACCAGTTGTTCGCGCAGTTGCAGAAGTACCCAATGTCCTGCGTCCACCAGAAGTTGCCGCCGTAGTTGCCCACCGCGGTACGGCGGCCTTCGAAGAAGGGACGACGCTGGTCACGCGAGAGGCCATCTGCAAAGCCGTCGAGCGTCGGCTCGTTGACGTTGGTCTCCGGTCCATCGCCAGCGAAGACGTTCTCACCCCGATTACCGACGTAGCCCACCTCGATCGAGATGTCACTTTGAAGCTGCCGCTGGACGAAGACGTTGAAGGCATCGATGGCCAGCGGTCGCTGCTTGTCGGGGAGCGCGCGTGCGCTGACGCCCACCGGCAAGGGAAACCGGCCGTTGGAGGGAACCTCCGGGAATGGCGGCGGCGCCGGCCCTTCCGATAAGGAGAACACGGAGTCGAAGTCCGAGGGCGGGTTCAGGCTTTGTACGGCGAGCACGGGCAGGTTTTGCGTCACACTGTGACCGAAGAGCGACCCGAAGACGCCCAGGTCGTACGCGCGGCCGTAGCCGGCACGAATGACGGTCTTCTCGTCGAGCTGATACGTCGCGCTCAGGCGCGGCGCCCAGTTGAACGAGTTCTCGACGTCGCCATCGAGGCCGATGTCGCCGACGCCAACCACCTTGATCTCGCCGGTATCGAGGTCGAGGAACCCCGCCTTCTCGGCGCCGTTGATGGTCTGCGGATTGATGACGTCGAGGCGCAGGCCATAGTTGAGCGTGAGCTTCGGCGTGGGACGCCACGTGTCCTGGACGTAGTAGAAGTGGCGCCACTGCCGCTCCTCTGCGTCGCTCACCGTGCTCGCGTAACGACTGAACATGCTCACGTCGCCGAGCAGGAACGTCGCCAGCGGCAAGCCCCCGACGCCACCGGGACCCGCGGTGCGTGCCTGGAGGAAGGTGAGCTCGCCTGAGCGATGCGCGTCGCTCGGCACACGCAAGTTGTACGCCCGGCGAACATCGATACCGAACTTGGTCGTATGGTCGCGCCACAGCTTCGTCACGTTGCCAACGATCTGCCACTGCTGCTCGTCCTGCTCCAGCGGACAATTGCAGCGGTTCACGCCGAGGCCCGATCCGAGCTCGAAAAAGCGGTCCTCGTCCTGATCATTCTCGCCGATGAACATCGCCGGCAAGCCGGAGGTGAAGCCCGTGTCGAGGTTCAGGCCTGGGATGCCCGCGTCGGCTGCAGGTGTCGTGCCGAAGTCGAACGGCAGAACGTCGACTCGATAGCGAAACCATCCAAAACGGAAGTCTGCCAACAATGTCGAGCTGAACGTCTTGTCAATCCCATACGCGAGGCTCTGGTTACGAACGTCGGAGATACCGCCGAGCTCGATTGCATCGCCACCCGCGAGATCGAAGGCTGGCTGTCCATCACGCGCGAAGTCTTGGAGGCTGTAGCGCCCGAACGTGTTGAGGCTCTCGGTCAGCCGCCCGTCGAGGCGGAGGTTGAACGAGTTCTCGTCGAACGTGTCGGTCACCGACGCCACATAGTTGTCCCGTGTGCCATTTTGTGTCCCGGTCGCATTGGGCATCGGCACCAGCTCGAGGATCGCCTGCGCCTGGGGGGACAACCGTGATGTCGGAATCCGGCTGCCGGAGAACGGCTGGCGGCCAGCAGGGCTGCCGCCGGCGCCGGTCGCAGGGTCATAAATGTTCACACCGTACGCGCTCAGGTCGCCGCGCCGCGCCTCTTCGGTGGGCACCGTCAGGAGCAGCGAGCCGCCCTGTTCGGTGCGCGTCCCCTGGTAGTCGCCAAACAGGAACCACTGATTGCGTTGCAGGGGGCCACCAAACGATCCGCCGAACTGGTTCCGCTTGCTTGGCGGGATGAAGCGCCCGGTCACAGGATCCGGCTGAAACTGTGTGAACGGGTTGCGCGCGTGAAACTTGTCACTCTGATAGAACTCGAACACGCTGCCATGCAGCTCGTTCGTGCCAGACTTGGTCCGCACGCTCACTACGCCCGCAAGCGCTTGACCGAACTCCGCCTCGTAGTTCTGTGATGTGATCTTCATCTCCGCCACACCCTCGAGCGTGGCGTTGATGACCGCGATGCCGAGAATGGGGTCGCGATTGTCGGTGCCGTCGAGCTGAAATCCCGTCTGGCTGAAGTGCTGTCCGTTCACCTGGATCTGCGTCGACCCTTGTGGGTTCTCACTCGCGGCGTGCTGCCATTGCAGTTGCTGCGTGCCCGGGGTGAGCAGGAGAAACTTCGTGGCGTTGCGATCCAGTACCGGCAGGTCCGTCACTTGGCGCGTGTCGAACGTCGTGGCGACATCGGCGCGATCCACTTTCAGCAGTGGCGCACCGCCGGTGACCGTCACCTCCTCGGTAACGCCACCCACTTCCAGCGCGAAGCTCACGGGCGTCTGCGTGTCGACGCTCACCGTGACCCGCGGCACCATCGCATTCTTGAACCCTTGCAGCTCCGCCCTGACCTCGTAGACACCGGGCACCAGGCGGTCCTTCACGTAAAAGCCCGACTCGCTGGTGACCACGGCGTCAACGGTCTTGCGCTCGACGCTCGTGATCGTGACGGTCACACCGGGCAGGAGCGCACCGCTCTCGTCCCGCACGGTACCGCTGATGCTTCCGTAAACGGCTTGCGCCGCCGCGCGATCGGCGACACTCAGGGCGATGGCCGCACAGGCCAGCCACGTCGGAACGTGGCGACGGAGGGCCAGCAAACAGATGGAGTGCATCGACGCGCTGGACATATACACCTCCGGCAAGGACCGCGGTTTTGAGACGTGACGTTGATGACATTAATGCTACGGACGATACATGCCTGAGTCAAGCTCGCCCTTACCTGCGCTGTGGCAGCTTGCGCATGATCTCGAGCTCACGCTTCGCGTCCTCTGCTCTCCCCAGCTGCTGCAAGACCCGGGCGAGCACGTAGTGGGCCTGCCGGTTGTTCGGATCGTACTCGACGGCACGACGCAACATGCCCTCCGCCGCGGCCGGCTGTTGCATCCGCATGTACGCGCGACCCAGCAGGATGAACGGCGCGCTGTAGTAAGGGTTGATCCAGATCGACCGCTGAAGCGCCGCGATCGCCAGCTCCCATTTCTCCAGGTGCACATACGCGTCACCAAGCTGTGAGAACGCCATGGCATCGGACGGGTTGAGCTCCAGCTCCTTCTCGGTCCACCGAACAGCGTCGTCGAAGCGACCGCGGAACAGCGCGAGCTGGCCGAGGAGGAAGTGCGCTCGCGGCAGCTTCGGATCCTTCGCAACGGCTTGCTTCAGCGCCTCCTCCGCCGCCTCGTTGTGCTCGAAGCGAATCATGAGCTGCGCCATGAAGAGGGATGCGGTTGCAGATTCGGCTGGCACGGCAAAGATGCGCGCGAGCACCGCGCGCACCTGATCGGGCTGCTGTGTCTGGAGGTATGCGACTGCCAGCACTTGGGAGAGCTCGAGCGTGTCACCCTTCTCCGCGCGCGCGCGCTCGAGCCAGGGAATCGCGTCGGCATAGCGCCCCATCAGGTGCAAGGACAAGCCCAAAACCTTCTCGGCTTCGCGACGCTCCGCCGCGCCCTTCGCAAGTCTTGGGTGGACGGCTCGAAGCAGCTTCACGGCGCTCTCGTACTCGTCGGCGTGGTAGTACGCCACACCAGTGAGCGCATCGATCCGCGCATCCTCCGGCGCACCAGCCGCCTGCAGACGGGCGATGGCATCACGCGCCTTGCCGTCGTCGATCAAGGCGCGCGCATCCGCGAGCAGGGCCTCGAGGGGTGATGGCACCGGCGGCGCCGCGGTCTGCGCGAACATCGGCACGCACAGTGGGCTCAGCAGGACCGCGACGACCGCAGCAACCGTGCAGCAACGGTGAGTGTTCGACATGGCGGAGCCATTATTAGCGGGCCCGGCGCCCCTAAAGGGGCGCCCTACAAACGAAATTTGGGGGTACGTAGCGCGGGGCCTTTAGGCCCCGCGTTGGCCGGCTTTTTAGGGCCGCCGTCCGGAGCCTTGTTCGATCTCGAGAATTTCATTGGTTGGCAGATTCGCCCAGACCTCTTCACGGCCGTCCGGCCACCGCACCTCGAGCCGCTCGATCGTGGTCGCGCTAGCGAGGCCGAAATGCACGCGAAAGTCGTTCTGGGCATAGTAGCTTCCACCGCCACGCACTTCATCGATCTGCGTCATGCCACCCGCGGTGACGCGAACACGCGCACCAATGCCGTGTCGATTACCCTTCGCGCCAACCAGATCGATGAGCACCCATCGTCTGCCCGCCGGCACCTTTACGTCCAGCCGGAACAGATCCGGACGGGCGTGCACGTTGTTGACGAGGACGTCGATATCGCCGTCGTTGTCGAGATCGCCGAACGCCGCCCCGCGGCCAGCCGTGGGCGTTGTCACAGGCTCACCGAGCCGGCTCGTAATATCCTCGAACCGACCGTTTGCGAGATTGCGGTACACGATCTTCCGTTGCTCGTATTGCGCCTCGGTCTCGAGCTGCGCCACTTCCGGGTACACGTGTCCGTTGACGAGGAAGAGATCCTTCCAGCCATCGTGGTCGAGGTCGAGAAACCCAACACCCCAGCCAAGATAACGGGTGTTCACGCCAATACCCGCGGCGTAGGTGCGATCCTCGCAGAACTGGCCATCGAGGTTGACGTACAACGTCGAGGTATCGCCAGCGAAGTTCGTCTTGAAGATGTCGAGCGTCCCGTTGTGATCGAAGTCGGCAATGGCAATGCCCATGCCTGCTTGGGGCTTGCCGTCCTGACTGTACGCGCAACCCGACTTCACGCCCTCATCGGTGAACGTGCCATCCCGGTTATTGATATACAGCGCGCTTGGGTTCGAGTCGTTGGCCACGTACACATCGACCCACCCATCGTCGTTGAAATCGAGCGTGCTGACGCCAAGCCCATACGTTCCGTTCGCGCGCTCGACGCCGGAGCGAGCCGACACATCCTCGAACGTACCATCCCCGTTGTTACGGTACAAAACATTCTTGCCGCCCGTGAGGCCAGGCGGGCCACACGCCACCGCGATGCCCTTGTAGCGACACAACCCGGAGTCTGGCGTTGGCGTCGATTCCAACTCCATCGCGATGTAGTTGGCGACGAAGAGGTCGAGGTCACCATCTCGGTCGTAGTCCAGAAACGCACAGCCGGCGCCCCAACGACGCGCCGTCTCCAGACCCGCGCGCCTGGAGCCATCCTCGAATGTGCCGTCACCGCGGTTGCGAAACAGCCGGTTCTGGCCCCAGTAGGTCACGAACAGATCGTCCCAGTCGTCTCGGTCGTAGTCGCCGACGCACGCCGCTTGGCCCCAGCCGGTTTGCCGGAGGCGGGCGCGGTCGGTCACATCCTCGAATGTGCCGTCCCGTTTGTTTCGGTAGAGGTGCGCCGTGGGCTCCTGTCCCTTTGGGAACCCTTCGAGCGTCGTGCCGTTGACGAGAAAGATGTCGAGCCAGCCGTCTTGATCGTAATCGACCAGCGCAACACCAGAGCCGGTGGTTTCAAGGAGATACTTGTTCGTCTCGCGGCCGCCGTAAACCGTGAGCTGATCCAGACCGGCATCGCGAGCCGTGTTCGTGAACGCAAACGACAGCGCGGACGCCGCTGCGAGTGCCCCGTCACCGTGACGGAACATGAGCGCGTGTCCATGGACGGTGACCAGGAGCCACGCCGCGAGCGACACACTGAAGACGGCGAGCCATCGCACGGCCATGCGGCGACTTCGGCGGTCCCCAACGTGGCGTGCTCTTACCAACCCATCCGCTTTCTCAGCGCGGTCACGTGCGCCGTGTGATGCTGGCCGTGCCAGGCATATCTCGCCAGCGCTTCATTCAACGTGATTCGACCATCTTCCGGATGCAAGAATGCGCGCTTGAAGGCTGACTCGTCCAAGGTGCGCATGACGTGCACCCACCGAGCGTGCATCGCGTCGAGTAGTTGTAGCGATACATCGAGCGGAAGCTCGGCATCGGCCAACGTCGCCCACCGCTCTTGGTCGTAGGGCTTGATGGTCGGCTCGCTCTCGGTCAGGGCGAGTCGAAACCGAACGTACGCGTTCATGTGGCTGTCGGCCACGTGATGCACGAGCTGCCGGACAGTCCAACCACGCTCGCGATACGGCGTGTCGAGCTGCGCATCCGCGAGGCCCGCAACCGCGTCGCGCAGCCGCGCAGGCGCCTGCGCGATCTGCTCGATGTACGCGTTCCTGAAAGCGGGCGTCATGTCGCCTGGCATGGCGAATCGCCCGATGGGAAAGCGCGGATCCTTCATCGCAACAGCTTACCCGAGGTCACCCCTCACCCTGTCATCGCCTATCCTCCGGGGTCTTGAGATGTGGGGCGAGCCGGCGCGCTTGCGCGAAATGCTTGCGCGCTTCTTGGTCCTGGCCGCGCAGCCGGAGCACCAGCGCAAGCTGGTAGTGGGCTTGCGGATTGTCCGGCGCGAGGCGAATGGCCTCGCGAAATTGCGCGATGGCGGCCGCGATGTCCTGCTGTTTGAGCTTCTCACGACCGACGCCCACGGCAAATGTCGACGCCTGCGCGTCCGCCTTGCGCTTGTTGAGGCGCTCTGCCTCCGCGAAGGCCACGTCAGCGCCCGCGGCGTCACGCTTCTGTCGCAGGGCCTGGCCAAGGCTTAGATACGTTTCGGCCGAGGTCGGTCTGAGCTCGGCCGACTTCCGGAACGCCGCAATGGCCTCGTCGAGCCGCCCGAGCTGACGCAGGACTGTGCCGCGCATGTAGTGCGCGTCGGTGAGTTCCGGATCGACCGCAACCGCCTCGTCGAACTCGGTCACGGCCTCTTCGAGTCGCCCCGTCTGCCAGAGCACGACGCCTAGCGTGTAGGGAGCCTCTGGCAAGCGGGGGTCGAGCGCCTTCGCCTGGCGAAGCGCACGCTCGGCCTCAGGAAACTTGTCCTGCTGTTTGAGCGCCATACCCAAGTTGTAGAACGCCTCGGCATTGCGCGGATCGCGCGCGACGAGCTGCTCGAATGTCGCGACGGCGGCGCTCAGGTTGCCGCGTTGGAGCTGTGAGTAACCAAGGTTGAGGCGCGCCACCGCATCGGTCGCGTCCTGCTCGACCAACCGTGTCAGACGCTCCTCCGCTTCGCGCCATTCGCCCTTTTGAACCAACGCGAGCGCGAGCGCGTGCTGCGCTTCCGCGTTGGTGGCGTCGAGCAAGACGGCACGTCGCATAGCCGCAATGGCGCCGTCGATGTCTCCCACTTCGCCGCGGGCGAGGCCGAGGTGCAACTGCACGGGTGGGAGGTCAGGACCGAGCGCAGCAGCCTTCTCGAGCGCTTCGAGCGCCGACTGCAGGTCGCCCGTCTCCTTGAGCGCCAGCCCCAGATAGTACCGCGCTTCCGCGTGCTTTGGATCGAGGGTAACAGCGGCACGCAATGGAGACAACGCACCCTGGAAGTCCTTCGTCCACCACTTCGTCGCGCCCAGGTGATACTGCGCGTCGAACAACGTCGGCTCGAGGGCCACAGCTTTCTCGAAGTGCGAGATTGCCTCGGCCGTCTGTCCCTCGCGG
Source organism: Luteitalea sp. (assembly GCA_009377495.1). Taxonomy (GTDB): domain Bacteria; phylum Acidobacteriota; class Vicinamibacteria; order Vicinamibacterales; family Vicinamibacteraceae; genus WHTT01. Next base: position 48,607 of record WHTZ01000040.1, on the reverse strand, counting down.
CCCAGCACGAAGCCCAACCGATCCCACGCCAACGCCATGTCAGGGGCCGCCTTCAGAACGCGGCGGTACTGTTCGACCGCGTCCGCGAGCTGGTTCTCTCGCTCGGCGATGACGCCAAGAAGATAATTGACGCGCACCTCACCCGGACTGGCGGAAACGAGACGCGTGAGAGACTCGCGTGCGCCCCTCAGATCGCCTGCCGCGATTTGCTGCTCGGCGTGACGAATCTCAGCGTCCGACTCGCGCTGCGGCTGCGCGACCAATGCCCCAGCCAACACGATGACGAGGGGGACACTCCACAGGTTCTCCATGCCGTCTCTTCACTCTAACGAATCCGGTCGCCATTTGCGATTGGCGCGGGATGGTTTACGATGACGCGTGCTTCTCGCGGTTCCGGGAAGCGGCATGGGAAGTCCTAGCTCATCAACTCGTTGCCTCAAACGAGCTCGAACACATTGCTTTTCGTTTCGCCAACCCAGGAACGGATCCTGGTGGTGGCCCTGCTCACAGTCGGGCTGATGGCCCGTGCCGCGACGTTCCAGTCGCCGCTGTTCGACTTTCACTCCTGGCGTCAGGCCGACACCGCCTCCATCGCGCGTAACTTCGGTGAAGAGCGATTCAATCCGCTCTATCCGCAGGTGGATGTGCGCGGCGATCGCGCGCACGGCTATGTGGAGACCGGCTTGGAGCTGTACGCCTTCCTCGTCGCAACGCTGGCCCGCGTGGCTGGCTTTTCGACACACTTGGGACGGCTGCTGAACACGTTGCTGTTTCCGTTCGCGGCGCTGATGTTGTATCGCTTCATCAAGGCGCGATACGGTCAGTGGTGTGGCCTGGCAGGTCTGTACATCTACTGCCTCGGCTTGCCGTTGACGCTGTTCATGGATCGGGCGTTCATGAACGAAGCGCTGCTGGCCTGTTTGACGATTGCCAGCCTGCGCGCCGCACAGTGTTACCTATTGGCGAAGAACGCGCGGTATCTCATCGCCCTCCTGATCACCACCACGTTGATTGCGGTCGTCAAGCCCACGTATCTCATCGTGTGGGGACCGATCCTCGGACTGTTCGTGGAGCAGTACGGCGCGCGGGCACTCGTGCGTTGGGAAATCTGGCTCATGGTGGTCACGAATGTCGCGGCCTCGGCAACCTGGTTCCTCCACGCGCACTCGCTGTACGAGATGACAGGCCTGACGTTCGGTTTGTCGAACAAGCTGTTCGACGCGGACCTGCTGCTGTCGTGGCGCTACCACTCGAAGATCGCCACGCGGCTTTTCAAGGACCTGCTCGGTCCAGTGGGCCTGCTCTTTGGCCTTTATGGCCTTGTCGTGGCCGCGCGGCGCGCGCGCTGGGCCGAGCCGCTCGGCGTCGCCGCGTTCCTGACCTATCTCATCGTGATCACGTTTGGCAATTTTCATCACAACTACTATCAACTGCCGATTGCGCCGATTGGCGCAGTTCTCAGCGCGCTTGGCCTGACAGAAGCGGTTCGAAGGATCGGCGACGCGAAACAGTGGTCCGACGATCGCCGGGCCTACGCGTGCGCGGCGATTCTGTGGATTGCGGCAATGAGCACGTTCGCGCGCAGCGCGAGCTTTCACTCTTGGTATGAGGTCGATCAGACGAAGGTTCGAATCTGCGAGCAACTCCGGCCGTTGCTGCAGCGATCGCAGCGGGTAGCATTCGCCAATTACCGCAGCCCGGACATCTTGTTCTGCCTCCACCGCAAAGGCTGGCTGTTGCGTGATGACGAGCAGACGACCGCCAGATTCGCGGCACTGCTGCAGAAGGGCGCCGTCGTCGTGACGGAGCGGAGATACGAAGACACCGTGCGCCTTCTCGATCCGCTGGGGACGCCGGTGACCAGCACGCCGGAGTTCGTGGCGTATGGCGCGCGATGACGCGTCGTCGGGATAGGATTATTCCATGCGGTTCGACAGCATCCTCGAGGCCATCGGCCGGACGCCGCTCGTGCGGCTCACCAGGGTCGGCGCGCATCTCACGTGCACGCTGTGGGGCAAGTGCGAGTTTCTCAATCCTGGGGGGTCGCTCAAGGACCGCATCGGGTGGTCGATGGTCGACGCAGCGGAGCGTGAGGGCCGCATCAAGCCTGGCGACACGCTCATCGAGCCGACCAGCGGCAACACCGGCATCGGCATTGCGCTCGCGGCCGCGGTGAAGGGGTACCGGGTGATTATCACGATGCCCGAAAAAATGAGCCGCGAAAAGCAAGTCGTGCTCGAGGCGCTGGGGGCGGAAATCATTCGCACACCCACGGAGGCGGCCTGGGACTCGCCCGAGAGCCATCTCAACGTCGCTCGACGCTTACAGTCACAGCTGCCCAACGCGCATATCTTGGATCAGTATTCCAATCCCAACAACCCGCGGGTGCACTACGAGACGACCGCGCAGGAGATCCTCGACGACCTCGACGGTGAGGTCGACATGGTCGTGATTGGGGCGGGCACGGGAGGGACGATTACAGGTGTCGCGCGGCATATCAAGGAGCGTCGTCCAAGCTGTCGGCTCATCGGTGCCGACCCGGTCGGCTCGATTCTGGCCGGCGGTCGCGAGGTCGGCGCCTATAAGGTCGAGGGGATTGGCTACGACTTCATCCCCGACGTCCTCGAGCGCGGTGTGGTCGACGACTGGGTCAAGACCACCGATGGACCGTCGTTCCTCCTGGCCCGCCGGCTCATTCGCGAGGAGGGCTTGCTGGTCGGCGGCTCGAGCGGATCAGCGCTGTATGCGGCCCTGCAACGAGCGCCCGAGCTACGCGCCGGGCAGAACTGCGTCGTGATCCTTCCGGACGGCGTGCGAAACTACCTCACCAAGTTCGTTGACGACAAGTGGATGCGCGACAGCGGGTTCTTTCACACACCATCAGCCGATGCGATGGTGGGCGACATCGAACGGCTGGAATCGCCGCGGCCGAGCCTCGTGGCGGCGGAAGACACCGAGACGGTGCGTGCGGTCATCGACACGATGCGCGAGCAAGGTATCTCGCAGCTACCCGTGTCATCAGGTGGCGTGCTCGTGGGTATCGTGTCGGAAGGGGAGCTCATGACGTTCCTGAGCTCAGGTGAAGGAGACGCCCAGTCGCTGGTGTCCAAGTGCATGAACCGCAACGTGCCGGTCGTAGGCCTGCGGACTCCGCTCTCCGCGCTCGAGGAGCGCCTGCGGAAATACAACGCGGTCGTCGTGGTCGACGACAAGCGGCAGCCGGTCAGCATCCTGACGCGAATCGACCTGCTCCACTTCCTGGTGCAGGCATCGCCGGCGGGCAGTGCGCGATAAGGGGCGAGGGCCCGTTTTTTCGAATGAGGGAGAATGGAATGATGAACGTTCGTCTGAGCTCGATGAGCCTGGTTCTATACGGCGGCGCCGGCGTCGCACTTGCGGTCATGCTCGGCGGTGATGGACGTCTGGCCGCCGCAGTTGAGACACGTACCGGTGTCCAAGACCCGCCCGCGACCAGCCTGCCGAAGTGCGACCCCGACAATGGCGGGTTGAAACTGCCCGACGGTTTCTGTGCCCTCGTTGTGGCCGACAACCTTGGCCGTGCGCGCTATCTCGCGGTGAGCTCCACGGGTGACATCTACGTTCGGTTCAGAGAATCCGACGAAGCGAAGGGTGGGGTCGTCGCGCTGCGTGATACGGACGGCGACGGCCGTGCCGACGATCAACAATGGTTCGGCAAAGGCTTTGGCACGGGCATCCGCTTGCACGGCGAGTACCTATATGTGTCTACGAACGACTCCGTGATGCGGTACCGGTTGCCCAAAGGCCAGCTCACGCCCACGGGCGAGGCCGAAACGATCGTGTCGGGGCTCGTGAACCGCAAGCAACACGAGGCGAAGTCGTTCACGTTCGACGAGAGCGCCAACATGTACGTCGATATCGGCGCGCCCTCGAACGCCTGCCAGCCGAAGGACCGCACGCCGGAGGTGCCCGGCGAGCGTCCGTGCGCGCTCCTCGAAGAGGCCGGCGGAGTCTGGCGTTTCAGCGCCGACCGTGGCGGGCAGACGCAGGAGGATGGGCACCGGTACTCAACCGGGCTTCGCAACGCGCTCGCGCTCTCGTGGAACCCGGAAGTGAAGGCGGTCTACGCGGTACCACACGGGCGCGACTCACTGGATATGCTCTGGCCGAAGCTCTTCACAGCCGAGCAGAACGCCGAACGTACGTCTGAAGAGTTTCACCGCCTGGAGGACGGCGGCGATTTCGGCTGGCCGTACTGCTTCTACGATGTCGTCGAGAATCGTCGCGTGCTCGCACCGGAGTATGGCGGCGATGGCAAGGAGGTCGGCGAGTGTGACAAGTACCCGGCGCCGCTCGTCCCGTTTCCGGCACACTGGGGACCGAATGACCTGCTCTTCTACACCAACAGCCAGTTCCCCGATCAGTACCGCAACGGCGCGTTCGTCGCGTTCCACGGCTCGTGGAACCGCGCGCCGCTCCCACAGGCAGGCTACCTCGTCGCGTTCGTGCCAATGAAGGATGGTAAGCCCACGGCCAAGTTCGAGGTCTTTGCCGAAGGGTTCATGGGCAAGAGCGAAATCCAGAGCGCTGGCGACGCCAACCATCGACCGACCGGCCTCGCCGTTGGACCGGACGGCTCCCTCTACATCGCTGATTCCGTCAAAGGTCGTATCTGGCGGGTCGTCTACACTGGGTGATTCTTGAAGGGACCAGGTGCCAGGGGCGAGGGGAGGAAAAAGGGGCCTGTCCCCTTTTCCCCAGCCCTTACCCCCTAAAGCACTGATCCCTGAAACCTGAGACAGCCCTGGCCCCTCGCACCTGGCACCGGGCCCCTTCAGATCCGCGGCAGCGTGACGTTGCGTTGCTTGAGATACTTGCCTTGCTTGTCCCCGTACGACACCTCACAGGGCTCGTCACTCTGAAAGAAGAGCACTTGGGCGATGCCTTCGTTTGCGTAGATCTTGGCGGGAAGCGGGGTCGTGTTCGAAATCTCGAGCGTTGCCGTTCCTTCCCACTCCGGCTCGAACGGGGTCACGTTGACGATGATCCCGCACCGGGCATAGGTGGACTTGCCAAGGCACACGGTAATGACGTCGCGCGGAATGCGAAAGTACTCGACGGTGCGCGCGAGCGCGAAGGAGTTGGGCGGAATAATGCAGACGTCCGCCTTGGTATCGACGAACGAGCGCGGGTCGAATTTCTTCGGATCGATAACCGTGGTGTTGATGTTCGTGAAGATCTTCCACTCGTCGGCTACACGGATGTCGTAGCCGTAGGACGACAACCCGAACGACACCACGCCCGATCGCACCTGGCGCTCCTCGAACGGCTCGATCATCCCCTGCTCGAGCACCATCCGCTTGATCCACCGATCCGCTTTGACCGTCATCGACCCTCCCTCTTGTCAGCGCCGGAGCAGGCTCAGCACCAGCGTGAGGAGCAGACTCAAGAGTACACACGTCGTAATCGGGATGTAGAACGTGGCGTTCCCCCGCCGGATGACGATGTCACCGGGTAACCGGCCGAGCGGCACACCAACCATCAGCAGCAGGCCGAGCAGTGCGACGGCCAGGCCAATCAGCACCAACGCCTTGCCCATTTACCGATCGATGAGCTCCAACCCTCGGAAAAAATAGCCCAGCTCGAAGGCGGCTGTCTCGGGAGCGTCCGAGCCATGCGTGGCGTTTCGCTCGATCGACGCGCCGAATTCCTGGCGCAGCGTGCCCGCGGGTGCCCTGGCGGGATCAGTGGCTCCCATCACGTCGCGCCACTTGCGAATCGCGTCTGGGGCCTCGAGCGCGACCAGCACACAGGGGCCGCAGGACATGAAATCGGTGAGGGAGCCGAAGAACGGCTTGTCTTTGTGGACAGCGTAGAAGCCCTCGGCTTCGTGCTTCGTGAGCTGGGTCATGCGCATCGCGCACACCGTAAAGCCTTCCTGCTCGATGCGCGCGAGGATCTTCCCGATGACGCCCTGTTCGACGGCATCAGGCTTGATGATCGCTAAGGTTCGCTGCATAGGGAAAGGGTCAACTCAAAGACAGGGGTCAGGTGTCAGGGGTCAGGGGTCAGGGCGGTCTCAGGGATCAGGGATCAGTGCTTCAGGGGTCAGGCCTGATTGTAGCTTCTTCGAACAGTACGCGCTGCTGCGCGAACCCCGTGAGACAGCCCTCATCCCTGTATACCTGATCCCTACTGACCCCTGACCCCTGACACCTTCTTTACGTCAGGGACGCCATGATCTCGTCCAGTGCGGCCTTTGGCGGGCGCAGCTTCTCCAGCGGCAAGGATGCCAACGGCTCGTCCACGACGTTCAGCACCGTGACGAAATCTGGCTTATTCGGCTCGACGTAGAGCACACCTGTCGCGAACTCGCCGCGCGCCGCGCTCTCGTGGAGCACACGCAGCGCGTCCATCTTGCTCGTCGGATCGAACCCTCCATCCACTTTGTGAAGCAGCAGGCGCGATCCGTCATGGAGCGTGACCTCGACCGTCGTACCAGGCTCGTACTCCACGCTGATGTCCTCGAAGAACGGCACGAAGTTGAAGCTGCCGAGCGGTTCGTCGTGATCCTTCGCGTAGGCGTAGCTCTTGGTCGAGCCTTCGTGGTCGTTGAAGGTCACACAGGGTGACAGGACGTCGATCATGCAGGTCCCACGGTGACCGATCGCCGCCTTGAGAATCGCGAGCAACTGCTTCTTGTCGCCCGAAAACGAACGGGCGACAAAGGTCGCGCCCAGCTCGATAGCGAGCGCACACGTGTCGATGGGTGGCAAGTCGTTGACCACGCCGTTCTTCAATTTCGAGCCCACGTCGGCCGTCGGCGAGAATTGGCCCTTCGTGAGGCCGTAACAGCCGTTGTCCTCGATGATATAGATGAGCGGGAGGTTCCGTCGCATCAAGTGCACGAACTGGCCAATGCCAATCGCGCCCGTGTCGCCGTCGCCGCTCACGCCAATGCCCAGAAGATCCCGGTTGGCAAGCAACGCCCCGGTAGCCACGGATGGCATGCGGCCGTGCACCGCGTTGAACCCGTGCGACGAGCCGAGGAAGTATGCGGGGCTCTTGCTCGAGCAGCCGATGCCCGAGAGCTTCGCCACCCGGCGGGGATCCACGCCCATCTCGTAAAACGCGTCGATGATGCGCTCCGAGATCGCGTTGTGCCCACACCCGGCGCACAGCGTAGTCTTGCTACCGCGGTAGACCTGTGTCTCGAGGCCGATGCGGTTTGTCTTCTTGGGCGGTGGGGTTACTGCCGTGCTACTCATACCTTGGAACCTCACCTCACGGCGGCCCTAAAGGGCCGCCTTACTCGCCGCCGACCATGCTGACGACGTTTTCGCGCGGCGTCTCAGGCTGCGCTTCACCCTTGAGGCCCTCCTGGACGAGGATGCCGTCCGTGACGGAACGGGCGTCGACGGGCAACCCGTTGTAATGCAAGACACTTCGCAACTTCGCAATGCGGGCCGCGCTGAGCTCCTGTCGCATCAACATCACCATCTGCGCATCGCGATTCTGCTCCACCACGTAGACACGGTCGTGTCGGTCGATGAACGTCCCCAGCTCCGGCGTGAACGGAAACGCGCGGAGACGTAGGTACGACGTCTGCACGTTCGCCTCGGCGGCCAGCTGATCTCTACTTTCCTCCACGGCGACGTGTGACGAGCCGTATGCGATGATCCCAATCGCTGCCCCGTCACGCATGTCGACGACGGGCTTCGGCACGTGCCCCCGCGCCGTCTCGAACTTACGTGCGAGGCGGTCCATGTTACGCGTGTAGTCGTCCGGACGCTCGGTGTACTGCGCCTTCGCGTTGTGTCCCGACCCACGCGTAAAGAACCCGGGTCCCCATTGTCCGGGCAGTGTCCGATACGGAATGCCGTCGCCGTCGACGTCTTTGTAGCGCCCCCACTCACCGATTCGCGCGAGCGTCTCCTCGGTGAGCACCTTGCCGCGGTCAATTGGTCGATCCGGATATGAGAACGGGCGCGCCATCCAGTTGTTCATGCCGAGATCGAGATCGCTCAGCACGAACACCGGCGTCTGAAAGCGCTCCGCCAGGTCGAAGGCGTCCATGGCCATCGTGTAGCACTCTTCGACCGTCGCGGGTAGCATCAGGAGATGCTTCGTATCCCCGTGCGAGAGCGCGGCGCAAAAGGCCACGTCGCCCTGCGCCGTGCGTGTGGGCAGGCCGGTTGACGGCCCCACGCGCTGGATGTCGAAAATGACCGCGGGAATCTCGGCGTAGTACGCGAGGCCGGAGAACTCCGCCATCAGGGAGATGCCCGGTCCGGATGTGGACGTCATCGCGCGGGCGCCCGCCCATCCGGCGCCCAAGACCATTCCCAGCGCGGCGATCTCGTCTTCGGCTTGGATCACGGCAAAGGTCGCCTTGCCGGTCTCCTTGTCCATGCGGTACTTCCGCAGGTAGTCGATGAGCGTCTCGCACAGCGAAGACGAAGGCGTAATCGGGTACCACGCCACCATGGTGACACCCGCCATCATGCAGCCAAGCGCCGCGGCGGCGTTCCCCTCGATGAGCACCATCCCACCCGTCTCGTTCATGGGCTCGAGGTAAAAGGGATCGCGCTTCTCGAGGTGCTCGTCCGTGTGCTTGAAGCCAAGCTCCAACGCGCCCTTGTTGAGCACCAGCGCCTTGGCCTTGCGCGCGAGCTGCTTGCCGAGCGCGCGCTCCATCTCCTGCAGGTCGATGTTCAACAGCCGAGCCAGCACGCCGTCGTAAATCATGTTGCGCACGAGCCGGCGCAGCTTCGCGTCCCGCGTCACCTCGACAACGAGCTTGTCGAACGGGACGGGGTAGAACACCAGGTCGTCGCGCAGCGCGTTGAGCTTCAGGGGCTCATCGTAGACCACGGCACGACCCGGCTCGAGCGCGAGGACATCTTCGCGCGCCGTCTCGGGGTTCATGGCCACGAGGAAGTCGATCTCTTTCTTGCGCGCGATGTAGCCGTGGCGGCTCGCGCGAATCGTGTACCAGGTAGGCAGGCCGGCGATGTTCGACGGGAAGAGGTTCTTACCCGAGACGGGCACGCCCATCTGAAAGATGGACCGGAGCAGCACGAGGTTCGCTGTTTGACTGCCTGACCCGTTGACCGTGGCAACCTGAATGCTGAAGTCGTTGATGATGCGCTGGCTGGCCGGCACCTCCGCGTGCGGCGCCACCTGCAGGTCCGTGGCCATCGATGACACCCTCTACGGTCCGGGGTGTCCGTAAACGCGACGCTCTCCAGGGTAACTCCCTCTATCGTCGCCCGTTAACACCCCAATCTCGGCCAGTATATCACGCGAGATTCAGGCCCTCGAGGGCGCCGGGAGAAGTCCGGGTGGCCTTGGTAGGCGCGGCGCGGGCAAAGGCGTGGCGCGGCCCAAGGCGTGGCGCGGCCAAGGAGTGGCGCGGCTAAAGCCGCGCCCTACGCGGGGCCTGACCGCCTCCGCCAAGGCTACGGCGAGTCCGCCGAAGCGCGAAGCGCGAAGGCGGAAGGCCCCGCGCTACGTACGAAATGTAGGTCACGCGGTCACGCGCTCCGCGGTGCGCTCGGCCTCTGACAGGGTGGCAAGGGGGAGCATCTTGCCCGCCAAGCTCAAACCCGCTTCCGCTTGCCGGGCGGCGAGATCGGCAAGCTCTCGCTCATAGAGCAAATCGGCGCGGAGCTGGCGCTCGTACGCCGCAAGCTCTGTGTCGATCTCGGTTGTCGTCTGCTGCTTCTTCCGCCGGAGCTCTTCCGTATATCGGGTGAGGAAGTAGTGAATCGTCTCGACCCGGATCTTGATGGAACCGGTCGGCTTGTTCTCGTCGACGTCCTTGAACGAGAAGTACGGTGTGCCCGACTTCTCGATGATCGACTCGATGACCGTGTAGATGGGCGCGTCGTGCCCGCACTTGAAGCTGGATAGCTCCAGCGCGACGAGGTTGGGATGGCGAGCGGTGAACTTGGCAGCCCACACCTTGTGGTTCGTGCTCGCGGAGTAGCTGTTCTTCCACACGTCAGTGATCGCGCGCGCGTCCGGAATGACACCGCCACGCACCTCGTCACCGAACAGCCGCTCGAGGAGGTCCTCGTCGTTGGGGAGCGTGCTCTGCGAAAACACGGGGTATCCGAGCTTCTGGAACTCGTCCAGGATCTCGTGGTTCAGGCCTGGGTCGTGATGGTACGGGCGTGCGAGCAACACGATGCCCACTCGGTCCTCCCGCTCGAGTTGGTCCAGCACCTCGCGCGCACGACGGGAGATGTCACGCTCATACGCGGCGAGGTCCCGAAGGCCCACCTGAACAGCCCGCTCGTTCTCCTCCTCGGAAAGACCGAGCACTGCCTGCCACACCTGGAACATCTGATGCGCGAGCAGCGCTGGGTTGTCGAAGTTGAGCATCGGGTTCAGATAGGTGATGCCCTGCTCCTTGAAGACGTCGGTCTCTTTGGTGAACGCCGCTTTGGCGGTGTCCGCCGTCACGGTAACGGTCGGACACGCGTACGAGCCCTGCAGGTGCGTGAGCGACGTGTGGACGGTGTCCCACATCGGAAAGAAGATGTAGTCGAGCTTCTTCTTCGCGTGCCTGACGTACAGCAAGTTGTGAACGTGCGCGATCCCTATCTTCGCTGGGAAACACGGATCGATCGCGCCGCGCGTGGCGCCCTCGCGGTACATCTCACCGCTCGTGTAATCGGAATAGACGAGATTCTCGCCCTTGAGGCCGAGACTCTGGAAGTAGCCGTTGAAGAACGGCGCGTGCACGTACATGTTGAGCACACGCGGCAGGCCAATGCGAATCTCCGGCCGCCGCTTCATGGCCTCGATGCGCGCGCGCGCGGCTCGCGTCCACGCTCTGGTCGGCATCGGATCCGCCACGATCTCAGCACTGCGGATCTTGAAGACCTCCTTGGCGGCGATGTCGACGAAGTTGGGATGCGCCTTCTTGAGCGAGTCGAGCCCCGCCTTGATGTTGCGCATGCTGCCGACGTCTTCGACACTCCCCTTCTCGCACGTCGCCATAATCAAGCGGCGCTCATCGTCGGCCTTGGCCACCTTCGACACGAACTTGCTCCCGTCCGACCGCGTCGGACGCGGCATGACGGGTGAGTCGGACGCGGAGGCGGCCGCGAGGCCAACTTGGCGGGCGCCGCCTGTGGCGCGGGCGCGACCGCCCCGTCCGCCATCTTGATATCGATGAACGTTCGGAGGCAGTTGTTCTTACAGAAGTTGCAACGCGTGGCCTCGTTCCGCGTTGTCCGGTAGCTGATCTTTCGAACGGCGTCGAGGCCGATGAAGGATGTGCGCCGACCATTCTTCCACAGACGGAGCGCCTCGGCGCCTGCGCCAATAGCGCCCGACTCGCCGCAGTGCTCGTGCACGATGATCTCCGGCTCGACGTCGGCGCCGCGGAAGTTCGACCGAATGAAATCGACCTCCGACTTGACGGCGGCGAGGTTGTGCTGTGTCCCGCCCTGCAAGACGAAACGCACGCCGAGCTTGGCGAGATTCGGAATGCTGGCCACGTACAGAAAGATGTTCTTCGGCAAGACGGCGGCCAGACCGGCCAAGATCTCTTCGGGCTGCCAGCCCTGTCGCTGGAAGTTCACGATGTCCGACTGCATGAAGACCGCGCAGCCATAGCCAAAAATAGGCATCGCGTCAGCCGTGAACGCGCGGTCGGCATACTCGCGGAGGGGGATGCCAAGCGATTCAGCCGTCGACTGCAGGAAGTACCCGTTTCCTGCCGAGCACTGGGTGTTGAGGCGAAAGTCTTTGACGCGCCCATCAGTGAGCACGATCAGCTTGATATCCTGGCCGCCCACGTCGACGATGACGTGCGGGTCGTTGTAGAGCTTGACGGCTGATTCGGTGTGCGCGACCGTCTCGACGATGGCCGCATCCGCTTTGAGCACGTCCCGCAAGATGTCTTTCGCGTACCCAGTCGTGCCGACACCGAGGATGTCGAGCGTGGCGCCCTGCTCTTCGACCTGCGCCCGTAGCCCATCGAACATCTCGATGGTGTCTTGAATCGGATTCCCCTTCGAGAGCTGGTACGTCTTGCACAGGATGTCGCCCTCGGTCGAAAGCAGCACGGCCTTGGTCGACGTGGAGCCGCCGTCGAGACCGACGAACCCGCGAACGACATCCCCGGGCTGGAACGTCGCAGGCGTGAACGGCTTCGGCTTGTACTGCTCCTCGAACGCCGCCAGCTCTTCGAGCGACGTCGACAGACCGCGCCCGCCGGACGCCGCTTTCTCTTCGAGTCGTCCCACCGTGATGTAGTGCTCGAGGCCGGCCGTGCCGACGTAGCGCCCGAGGTGGGCGTCCTCGTCCTTTCCGAACTCGACGGCGCCGAGCGCCGCGAAATACTGCGCGTTCTTCGGCGTCTTGATCAGCGTCTCGGGTGTTTCCCCGTCGGGGATCGCGACGCCGCGCTCCTTCCAGACCTTGGGAATGTTGTGCTGCCACGCCTCGCGCATACCGCGGATGAACGTGTTGGGACCGCCGAGCAGCAGGACGTGCGGGCGCAACGTGTGCCCGCGCGTCAGCACGGTGAGATTTTGCAGAGGGCCGCATGCCTGGACCTCACGATGTCACATCGTCGAGTGCGGGGGTTCCAGGGGGTGAGCAACTTCGATTGACGGGGTGACAGGGGAAGGTGCGAGGTGCCAGGTGCGAGGGGCCAGGGCTGTCTTAGGCTCTAGGTGTCAGCCTTCAGGTATCAGGGCTGCCTAAACGGGCGCGGGCCCACAGGGCGAGTCCGCTCCGAAGGAGCTACGACCCGCCCTGAGAACCTGATCCCTGATCCCTGAGACAGCCCTCGCACCTCTCACCTCGCACCTGGCCCTTGTCAGGCCTTCCCCACGCCAGCAGCGACCTCGACCAGCTTGTCGACCACGCCGGGATCAGCCAGCGTCGTCACGTCGCCGAGGTCCTCGGACTCGCCGGCGGCGAGCTTGCGGAGAATCCGGCGCATGATCTTCCCGGACCGCGTCTTGGGCAGGCCGGGCGAGACGATGATGCGATCCGGAGCGGCGATGGGCCCAATCGCCTGTCGCACTTGCTCTTTGAGCGCGCCCACGAGCTCGCCGGGATTCTGCGCTTCGAACTCTGGCGTGAGAATGACGTAGGCGCAGATGCCGGTACCCTTGATGTCGTGCGGGAACCCCACGACGGCTGCCTCCGCCACGGCGGCGTGCGCCACGAGTGCGCTTTCAATCTCCGCCGTGCCCAGCCGGTGCCCGGACACGTTCAGCACATCGTCGATACGCCCCGTGATCCAGTAGTAGCCGTCCGCATCGCGCTTGCACCCATCGCCCGTGAAATACAGTCCTGGGAAGCGACTGAAATACATCTCCTTGAAGCGCGCGTGATCGCCGTAGAGCGTGCGCGCCTGTCCCGGCCACGAGCGCTTGAGGCACAAGCTGCCCGAGACGCCGTTGCCGGTGAGCTCGTTGCCGCTGTCGTCCACGAGCACGGGCTCGACGCCAAAGAACGGAAACGTCGCTGATCCTGGCTTGCATGGCGTTGCACCGGGCAGCGGTGTGATGAGAATGCCACCCGTCTCGGTCTGCCACCAGGTGTCGACGACCGCGCACCGCCCGTCACCGATGACGTCGTGGTACCACTTCCAGACTTCGGGATTGATGGGCTCCCCCACCGTACCGAGGACTCGGAGCGTCTGGCGACTGTACTTTTTTACCCAGGCGTCACCCTCGCGCATGATGGCGCGAAGTGCGGTCGGCGCCGTGTAGAAGATATTGATCTCGAGATCGTCGACCATCCGCCAGTAACGCCCTGGGTCGGGATACACGGGCGTCGACTCGAACATCACGGTTGTCGCACCGTTGCACAGCGGCCCGTAGACGATGTAGCTGTGGCCGGTAACCCAGCCGATATCCGCCGCGCAACAGTAGATGTCTTCGTCGCGATAGTCGAAGACGAGCTTGTGGGTCATCGCCGCAAAGACGAGATACCCAGCGGTCGTGTGCAGCACACCCTTCGGCCGCCCGGTCGAGCCAGAGGTGTAGAGCGTGAAGAGTGGTGACTCGCTGTGCATCCACTCGACCGGGCAAGTCGAGCGCTGCTTGGCCACCTCCTCCTCGAGCCAGAAGTCGCGTCCCTGCTTCATGGACACGGTGGCGTCCGTCCGCCGCACGACGAGAACCTTCTCAACGCCCCTCACGCCCTCGATCGCGCTGTCAGTGGTGTGCTTCAACGGGATGCGGCGCCCGCCGCGAAGCCCCTCGTTGGCGGTGACGACCACGCTCGCGCCGGCATCGAGAATGCGGCCACGCAGCGACTCAGCAGAAAAGCCCGCGAAGACGACCGAATGGATCGCGCCAATGCGCGCACACGCCAGCATCGTGTACGCGAGCTCCGGAATCATCGGCAGATAGACGGCCACGCGATCACCGCGGCCGACGCCATGCGCCAGTAGCACATTGGCGATGCGCGCAACTTCGTGCTTCAGCTCACGATAGGTGATGGCGCGATACTGGTCCGGCTCGTCACCTGCCCACAGCAGCGCGACCTTGTCACCACGTGTCGGCAGGTGGCGGTCCACACAGTTGAAGCACGCGTTCAAACGTCCGCCACTGAACCACGCAAAGTCGACCTCTTTGAGGTCGCTGTCGGCGATCATGTGCGGAGGGTGAAACCAGGCCACGTACTCCTCGGCCTGCTCCCGCCAAAACGCCTCCGGATCGTCGAGCGACCGCTTGTAGAGGCGCTGATACTCGTCGAACGACTTGATGTGCGCCCGGGCGGCGATGTCTCCCTTGACGGGAATGATCTCCGAGCTCATTGGCTCCTTCTCCTATCCAGTACGTCTTTCTTACGCCGCGAGGCGGTCGGCGACGGCGCGGCCGATGTCGGCAGGGCTCTTGACCACCGTCACGCCCACCGCGCTGAGCGCGGCCATCTTCTCGGACGCCGTCCCCTGGCCGCCGGCGATGATCGCACCGGCGTGACCCATGCGCCGGCCGGGCGGTGCCGTCTGACCGGCGATGAATCCCACGACCGGCTTCGAGCACGACGTCTCGATGAACGCCGCCGCTTCTTCTTCCGCCGTGCCACCAATCTCTCCGATCATGACGACAGCTTCGGTGTCCGGATCCGCGTCAAACAACGCCAGCGTGTCGATGAACGTCGTCCCAATCAATGGATCACCGCCAATACCGATACACGTCGTCTGACCCAGTCCAAGCGTGGTGAGCTGATGAATCGCTTCGTAGGTCAACGTGCCACTCCGCGAGACGATCCCGACACGGCCTTCCTGACAGATGTGTCCCGGGATAATGCCCACCTTGGCTTGGCCCGCCGTGATGATACCTGGACAGTTGGGTCCAATGAGACGGGTCGTTCGCCCCTTCATGAACTGCAGCGCACGCATCGCGTCGATGACCGGAATGCCTTCCGTGATGCAGACCACCAGCCCCAGCCCGGCGTCGGCTGCTTCCATGATGGCATCAGCCGCAAACGCCGGCGGAACGAAGATCATCGATGCAGTGGCGCCCGTCGCCGCCACCGCGTCCGCCACCGTGTTGAACACGGGCCAGCCTTCGTGGGTGGTGCCACCTTTCCCCGGTGTCACGCCGCCGACGACGGTCGTGCCGTACGCCGCGCACTGCTTCGCGTGAAACGTACCCTCGCGCCCTGTCAAACCCTGGACGAGAAGGCGTGTCTCTTTGTCAATTAGAACGGCCATAAACGCTGTGGATTCCTATCAATGCTGTCAATGTTCACTGCGCAGGCGCGGCTGCCAGCTCGGCCACCCGCTCCGCCGCGTCCGCCATCGTGTCGGCGGTCGCGAAGTTGAGGCCGCTCCCTTGCAACATGGCCTTGCCTTGCTCGACGTTCGTGCCCTCCATTCGGATGACGATGGGCACGTGGACGTCCAGCTCCTTGACCGCCGCGATGACTCCCTCGGCGAGCACATCGCAGCGCAGAATTCCTCCGAAGATGTTGATGAACACAGCCTTCACCTGTTCGTCCGACGTGAGAATCTTGAATGCGTTGCGGATCTGCTCGGCGTTGGCGCCACCGCCGACGTCGAGAAAATTCGCAGGCTCTCCCCCTGCCAGCTTGATGATATCCATCGTCGCCATGGCGAGGCCGGCGCCGTTCACCATGCAGCCAATATTCCCGTCGAGACGAATATAGCTGAGCGAATACTTCGACGCTTCGATCTCGAGCGGATCCTCCTCCGCCAGGTCGCGGATCTCGCGGATGTCCTGGTGCCGGAAGAGCGCGTTGTCATCGAAGGCCATCTTGGCGTCGAGCGCAAGGAGGTCACCCGTGGCCGTCACGATGAGTGGATTGATCTCGAGCATTGACGCGTCAGAGGCGATAAAGGTCGCGTACGTCGCCAGCATCAGCTTCGTGGCCTTCCCGACGAGGTCCGGTGGCAGGCCCACGCCAAACGCGAGCTTGCGTGCTTGGAACGGGGTCAAGCCGGTACCTGGATCGACGAGCACCTTCTTGATGGCCTCCGGTGATCGCGCGGCGACCTCTTCGATCTCCATGCCGCCTTCCGAGCTCATCATCATCACGGGACACGCCGCGGCACGGTCCACTACCAGGCCCAGGTAGAGCTCGGTGACAATCTGCACGCCTTCCTCGACGAGCACCCGACCCACCTCGCGCCCTCGCGGTCCCGTCTGGTGAGTTACGAGTGTGCTGCCGATCAGCGCCTTGGCAACCTGCTCAGCCTCCTCAGCGCTCTTCACGACCTTGACGCCGCCGGCCTTGCCGCGCCCGCCCGCATGAATCTGCGCTTTCACCACGACGGGCATCTTGCCGAGGCGTCGTGCCATGGCGCCCGCTTCAGCGGAGCTGAATGCCACCTCACCGCGCGGCACCGGCACGCCGTGCCGCGCCAGGATCACCTTTGCCTGATACTCATGAATTTTCACGATGCTAATCATGGCCAGAAGGTGCGCAGGAATCAAGTGCGCCGGGTGCTTAACGGAAATGGGGGTCGCGAGATCTGGAGGGTCGGAAAAAGGGGACAGGCCCCTTTTTCGAGAACCAACGCCGACGAAAAAGGGGCCTGTCCCCTTTTTCTCCATCGCTCTGGCGATCGTCGTGACCCGCATTTCCGTTAAGCACCCAAGTGCGCCGGCGCGGTTGCGCCCGCCGGCGACCTGCCAGTACAATGCGAGGCGACGATGAGTTGGTAAGAGCAGGTCTGCTCTTGCACGCTCACTTGACTCTCTCCCTGCCCTGTCACATCTGCCCCGCCTTCGCGCTTCGGCGGGCGAGCCCAGCTGCACGTGCGGGAGTGTGCCTCTTGGTATGCCGATGCGCCCGATGAAGTTCCTGTCGTCCTCGGTCGGGACGAAGGTCCTCATTGCCGTGACCGGGCTCGCGTTCTTCCTGTTCCTCATTCTCCATCTCGCAGGCAACCTGCTCATCTTCGTCGGCCCCGAGGCATTCAACAGCTACAGTCACAAGCTGGTCTCGAACCCGCTGCTTCTGGTGGCCGAGGCTGGCCTGGCCGCCATCTTCTTGCTGCATGTCGTCAAGGCGGTGGTGAACTTTACCGCTAACCGGCACGCGCGGCCCGTTGGCTATGCGATGAAGCGGTGGGCGCGCCACACGAGCCGCAAGTCGCTTGCATCGACGACGATGATTGTGAGCGGGACGATTATCTTTGGGTTCCTGATCCTTCACCTGATCACGTTCAAGTTTGGCACCTACTACGAGGACCCGACCCATCACTATCGTGATCTGCACCGGCTGGTGCTCGAAAAGTTCAGCCACCCCGGCTTGGTGGGTTTCTACGTGCTGTGCATGACGATCATCGGTCTGCACTTGCGGCACGGGCTGGCGAGCGCGTTCCAGTCGCTCGGCATCGAGCATCCGCAGTACAACCGGTTGATTCGCCTGGGTGGTGTCGTGTTGGCGCTGCTCATCGCGGCCGGGTTCGCCGCAATCCCGATTTGGGTATATTTCGTAGGGACGAGGTGACGGGGACACGCGTGCTATGAAGTTGGAATCAAGGATTCCGGGCGGGCCACTCGCCGACAAGTGGGACCGGCACAAGTTCGAGTCGAAGCTCGTGGCACCGGCCAACCGCCGCAAGTTCACGGTGATTGTCGTCGGCACGGGCCTGGCAGGCGCCTCGGCTTCAGCCTCGCTTGGGGAGCTGGGTTACCGTGTCCTCACGTTTTGCATCCACGACAGCCCGCGGCGGGCGCACAGCATCGCCGCGCAGGGCGGTATCAACGCCGCCAAGAACTATCGTAACGACGGCGATAGCGTCTATCGGCTCTTCTACGACACCATCAAGGGCGGTGACTACCGGTCGCGTGAGGCGAACGTCTACCGCCTCGCGCAGGTCAGCGTGAACATCATCGACCAGTGTGTCGCGCAAGGCGTGCCGTTCGCGCGCGAGTATGGCGGTCTGTTGGACAACCGCTCGTTCGGCGGCGCGCAGGTCTCGCGCACGTTCTACGCGCGCGGCCAGACGGGCCAGCAACTGTTGCTCGGCGCCTACCAGTCGATGATGCGACAGGTCGAGGCCGGTAGCGTCACGCTGTTCCCCAACCGCGAGATGCTCGACCTGGTGGTCATCGCTGACAGGGCGCGCGGAATCGTGGTGAGAGACCTCGTCACGGGCCGTCTCGAATCGTACGCCGCCGATGCGGTGCTGCTCTGCACCGGAGGCTACGGAACGGCATTCTATCTGTCGACGAATGCCGTGAACACGAACGTGACGGCGGCCTGGCGTTGCCACAAGCGCGGTGCCGTGTTCGCCAACCCGTGCTTCACGCAGATTCACCCCACCTGCATTCCCGTCTCGGGCGAGCACCAGAGCAAGCTGACGCTGATGAGCGAGAGCCTGCGCAACGATGGCCGCGTGTGGGTGCCGAAGGACCCGAGCGACACGCGCCCGCCGCAGCAGATTCCGGAAGGAGACCGCGACTATTACCTCGAGCGGCGCTACCCGAGCTTCGGCAACCTCGTGCCTCGCGACGTCGCCTCGCGGGCAGCCAAGGGCGTGTGTGATGAGGGCCGCGGTGTCGGCGAGACCGGTCTCGCCGTCTACCTCGATTTCACCGACGCCATCGAGCGCCTGGGCGCCAACGTGATCCGCCAGCGCTACGGGAATCTGTTCGATATGTATCAGAAGATCACGGACGAAAACCCGTACCGCGTGCCCATGCGCATCTATCCCGCCGTGCACTACACGATGGGCGGGCTCTGGGTCGACTACAACTTGATGAGCACGATCCCGGGGCTTCACGTGCTTGGTGAAGCCAACTTCTCCGATCATGGCGCCAACCGGCTCGGGGCGAGCGCGCTCATGCAAGGGCTAGCCGACGGGTATTTCGTCATCCCGTACACGCTCCCAAATTACCTCGCGGCGGCGCCGGTTCCGGCCGTGACCACCGACCACGAGGCGTTCACCGAGGCTGAACACGCCGTGCAGGCGCGCATCGATCGGGTGCTCGCGGTTCGAGGCTCGAAGACGCCGCGCGAGTTCCACCGGGAGCTCGGCCGCCTGCTGTGGGATGACGTGGGCATGACGCGCAACGCGGAGAGCCTGAGCCGTGCGCTCACGACGATCCCGCAGCTCCACGAGCAGTTCTGGCAGGACGTGCGGGTGCCGGGCAAGCCGAACAACCTGAACAAGAATCTTGAGTACGCGGGGCGTGTCGCCGACTATCTCGAGTTCGCGGAGGTGATGGCACGCGACGCGCTGGAGCGTCGGGAATCGTGCGGCGGGCATTTCCGGGAAGAGTTTCAGACAGCGGACGGCGAGGCCGTGCGCAACGACGAGCGCTTCGCGCACGTCGCCGCGTGGGAGTTCACCGGCGTCGGTCGGGCGCCGCTCCGACACGTCGAGCCGTTGGTGTTCGAGTTCGTCAAGCCGACCCAACGAAGCTACAAGTAGAGGGGTCAGGGGTCAGGGGCGAGGGAGGGAACGTTCAGACGCATGACCAAGATGACCGTAACGCTGCGTGTCTGGCGCCAAGCGGGCCCCAGTGCGCGTGGCCGCTTCGTCGAGTACGCCGCCGAGGGCGTCTCTCCGGATATGTCCTTCCTGGAGATGCTCGACGTCATCAACGAGGGGCTGATCCGGAAGGGCGAGGACCCTATCGCCTTCGACTCGGACTGCCGGGAGGGCATCTGCGGGACGTGCGGGTTCCTGGTGGACGGCGTCGCACACGGTCCGGACCGCGGGACGACCGTGTGCCAGCTCTACATGCGCCGCTTCACGGACGGCGCGACGATCACCGTGGAGCCGTGGCGCGCGCGAGCGTTCCCGGTCATCAAAGACTTGGTCGTCGATCGCAGCGCGTTCGACCGGATCATTCAGGCTGGCGGATATATCTCCGTGAACGTCGGCGCGGCGCCAGACGCGCATGCCATTCCCGTGCCCAAGTCGGTGGCGGACAACGCGATGGACGCGGCGCAGTGTATCGGCTGTGGCGCATGTGTCGCGGCTTGCAAGAACGCGTCGGCTGCGCTCTTCGTGGCGGCCAAGATCACGCACCTCAACCTTCTGCCACATGGTGAGCCCGAGCAGCACAAGCGCGTCGTGGCCATGGTCGACCAGGCCGATACGGCGGGCTTTGGCAGTTGCTCGAACGAGGGCGAGTGCGAAGCCGTCTGCCCGAAAGAGATCAAGCTCTCGACGATCGCTAGAATGAACCGCCAGTACGCCCGCGCCTGTTGGTTCGACCGTTGAGACCGATCTCCAGTCAGGTAGGGCGCGGCTTTAGCCGCGCCTCAGACACTACGCATGATGCCGATGGTGCCCCTAACGATGGCGCCCCTAAAGGGGCGCCCTACAAAGGGGCGCCCTACACGCCAATCACGGAGACGAGCTCGCGAACGGCATCCGCCGACTTCTGGAGGGCGGCTCGCTCCTCGTCGGTGAGCGTGATCTGGATGATTTCTTCGAGGCCCCGAGCGCCGAGCTTGACCGGCACGCCGACGAACAGATCGTTGATGCCGTATTCACCCTGCAGGAATACAGAGCAAGGATGGATCTTCTTCTTGTCCTTGAGGATGCACTCGACCATCTCCGCCGCCGCCGCGCCGGGCGCATACCACGCGCTCGTGCCGACGAGCTTCGTGATCTCTGCGCCACCGTCCGCCGTGCGCTTGCAGATGGCATCGACCCGATCCCGTGGCAGCAGCTCGGTGATGGGGACGCCGGCGACGGTCGAATAGCGCGGCAGCGGCACCATCGTGTCACCGTGCCCACCCAACACGAACGCCTGCACGTTTTCGACCGAGACGCCGAGCTCCATGGCGATGAACGTCCGCATGCGCGCGGAGTCGAGGACACCCGCCATGCCAATGACCCGCTCTCGTGGAAAGCCGCTCAAACGGTAGACGACCTGGCACATGGCGTCCAGCGGGTTCGCCACCGGGACGATGATGCAGCCCGGCGAGTGCTCGACCACCGCCGCGGTGACGTCCTGCATGATCTTGTAATTGACCTGGAGGAGATCATCACGGCTCATGCCAGGCTTCCGTGGCACGCCAGACGTGATGACCACGACATCGGAGCTCGCGCTCAGGGCATAGTCGTCTGCGCCGCCGCCGACCAGCCGCGCGTCGGACCCGTCTATCGGGCACGCCTCGAACATGTCGAGCGCGACGCCCTTGGCTTTGTCCGCTGCAATGTCGATCACCACGACGTCCGCAAGCCCCTTGGTGGCAAGCACCCGGGCAACCGAAGCGCCCACGTTCCCGGCGCCACCCACGACGGTAACTTTCCGATTCATGACATGTTCTCGATAATCGCGTCGGCAAACTGCGACGTCTTGAGCTCGGTCGCACCCTCCATCAGACGCGCGAGATCGTAGGTGACCCGCTTCTGCTGAATGGTGCGCTCGAGCGCGGTGGTCATGAGCTGGGCGGCCTCGCTCCACCCGAGGTACTTCAACATCATCTCGCCAGAAAGGAGGAGACTGCTCGGGTTGATGACGTCCTTCCCCGCATACTTGGGTGCCGTGCCGTGCGTCGCCTCGAAGAAGGCAATGTCGTCGCTCATGTTGGCACCTGGCGCCATCCCCAGGCCGCCGACCTGCGCCGCGCACGCGTCCGACAGGTAGTCACCGTTGAGGTTCGGCGTCGCGAACACGTCGTAATCGGCCGTGCGCGTGAGGACTTGTTGGAATACGCTGTCGGCAATCCGATCGTTGACGAGGACCTTACCTTCGCGGCTCGCCCCCGCGGTGACCTCTTCCTCGGTGACGATCGCGTCGCGGAATTCCGCCTTCGCCAGCTCGTACCCCCAGTCGCGGAAGGCGCCCTCGGTGAACTTCATGATGTTCCCTTTGTGCACCAAGGTCACGGTCTTCCGGTTGTTGTCGATCGCGTATTGGATCGCCTTTCGGACGAGCCGCTTGCTGCCCGTCTCCGAGATCGGCTTGATGCCTATCCCGGAATCGGGTCGCACGCGCTTGCCCATCTCGCGCTCGAGGAACTCGATCAGCCGCAGCGCCTGCGGCGTGCCCTTCGCCCATTCGATGCCCGCGTACACGTCCTCGGTGTTCTCGCGAAAGATCACGACATCCATCAACTCGGGGTGCGTCACCGGCGTGGGCGTCCCTTTGACATGGCGCACCGGCCGTACACAGGCGAACAGGTCGAGCACCTGTCGAAGCGTGACGTTGAGACTGCGTATGCCGCCACCCACGGGCGTCGTGAGCGGGCCCTTGATGGCAACCTTGTAGAAACGGACAGCCTCGATCGTGTCAGAGGGCAACCACTCCTGGTACTGCGCCTTGGCAGTCTCGCCTGCGGGCACTTCGAACCACACGAAGGCACGCTTGCCGCCGTAGGCCTTGGCAACCGCGGCGTCGAAGACGCGCACGCTGGCGCGCCAAATGTCCGGTCCGGTACCGTCTCCTTCAATGTACGGAACGATGGGATGATCCGGCACGGTGAGCCGACCGTTCTTCAATGTGATCGGTGTGCCGTCTCGCGGCGGTGTCAGATGTGTGAGCTGAGGATGCATACGCGACGCAAGGGCCGGAGACATTTTTAGGTCACGTCCCCCCGACCTCGTTGCCAGATGTTCACAGAAACTGTGGAAAAGGTTGTTGAAAACGCCCGCACCGTACGCAGAATCTGCCGGCCAATTACGACGATTCTCCACTTTGCACCACGTTGGTGCGATCACAGCGACGTGGTGCACGTCGAGCGCGCGCCATTATACTGTATCCGTCCCACGCGTCCGAACGACTGGCGCGGTCGGATAACGTACCTGCCGGCGCCGGTTTCTTGTGACCGGCCGTTCCCCTGAGACGACGCTTCGTTAACTGCCACATTATGAAAATTGTTGTCGCCGACGATCTTCCTGCTTCCGCTGTTGACCTCCTGCGCGCACCCGACGCCTGGACGGTCGAAACGTTCGCGGGTCGACCGCGATCAGAGCTCCTCACCGCGCTCGCGGACACCGACGCGCTGCTCGTGCGCAGCGCCACCAAAGTGGATCGCGAATTGCTAGAGGCAGCCCCAACGTTGCGGATCGTCGCGCGGGCGGGCACGGGGGTCGACAACGTCGATCTCGAGGTCGCGAGCACGCGCGGCATCATGGTCACGAACGCCCCTGGCGCGAACAGTGTGAGCGTTGCCGAGCACGCCTTCGCGCTCATGCTCGCGCTCGCGCGGCGTGTCCCGATCGCCGACGGGTCGATGAAGCAGCAGCGCTGGGAAAAAAACCGGTTGCTCGGTGCTGAGCTCCGCGGCAAGACACTGGGTGTCGTGGGCCTGGGCCGGATCGGCCAAGAAGTTGCCCACCGCGCCCGCGTCTTCGGGATGCGCGTCGTGGCGTACGATCCCTTCATCCCGCCTCACGTTGCGGCTGACATGGGCATCGACCTGCTGGCGTTGGATGACCTCTGCGCGCAGGCGGACTTCATCACGCTGCACGTGCCGGTGACCGACGAAACACGGCGGTTGTTCAGTCGCGATCAGCTCGCGCGATGCAAAGTCGGTGCCTGCCTGATCAATACAGCGCGAGGTGAGCTGGTCGACGAAGCCGCACTTCTCGACCTGCTCGAAGCCGGACATCTCGGGGGCGCGGGTCTCGACGTCTTTGAGAAAGAGCCTCCAACCGAGTGGACACTCGTCTCACACCCGCGCGTCGTGGCGACGCCACACATTGCCGCGTCCACGTCGGAAGCACAAGAGCTCGTCGGCCTCGACGTGGCGGCGGGCGTGCGCGACTACTTGCTGCACGGCGTGGTGCGCAATGCCGTGAACTTTCCGTCGGTGCCAGCCGAAGAATTCGCGAAGCTACAACCCTGGATGTATCTGGCTGAGCGCCTCGGTGTCTGCGCAGCACAGTTGGCACACGGTCCTATTCAGACGGTGGGAATCCGCTATTACGGTCAATTGGCCGAAGGTCCTCGCGAGCTCGTAACCGGCTCGGTTCTCGTCGGAGTCTTTCGGCACGTGCTCAGCGCGGGCACGGTGACTCTCGTGAACGCTCGTGCCCTCGCAGCCGAGCGCGGCGTCGAAGTGGTCGAGACCCGCAGCACGCGCCCGCGCAACTTCACGAGTCTCGTCTCGGTGAAGGTGCACACCAGCACGGCCGAGCAGTGGCTGGAGGGCACGATCTTCGAGCCCGGCAGCCCGCGCATCACGCTGGTCAACGGCGTCGAGGTCGAAGCGCCGATCGAGGGCACGCTCATCGTGATCGAGAACCAGGACCGACCGGGCGTCATTGGAGAGGTTGGCACGCGACTTGGTCGGCACGGCATCAACATCGCCACGTTCGCGTTGGGTCGGACGTCAGCCGGTGCGGTAGGCGTCGTGAAGGTGGATGAGCAAACAGGGGCGGAGGTGACCGACGCGGTCCTGACCGAGATTCGCGCGATCTCCGCGGTCCGGCGAGCGACGGTCGTGCGGCTGTGACCAAGGCGTGAAGGTACAAGGGGCAAGGTGCGAGGTGCAAGGGCTGTCTCAGGATCAAGGGCCCCTTGCACCTTCTCTCACGGCAACCCCAACCGCCGAACCGCGGCCGTTTCCGTGTCGCGCAGCTCGACGGCATCTGCACCAACCGCAGTGACGACGTAGTGAGCGGCCACGCGATCGCCTGCCGTGACCATGAACAGTTGACCTTCGCCCGAGATGATGGCGGTGCGCTCCACGCCATCGGTTGTCACGCGCTCGGCCACACCAATCAAGCGGAGTGGCGCCACAGCAGGTTGAGCGGTCTCCCGCACAGCTCGGGGTGGCGCCGCCGTGATCTCGCCCTGCGGGGCCCGAGGCCGCGGCGGGTCAGCGAACCGAAAAGGATTGCGCGTGGTCGCTCGTGGCCCGGGGGCGGTTCGAAGGTAGGCACGCAGCCGCTCGGCTTGCGCGCCCACCTCGTCGGCCATCCGCTCGGCCTCCGTCTTGGGAGTCGGGTGAACGACCGCCGGTACCCGATAGGGCGCGCGCGGTGCGGCAGCCGCCCAGAGAACCGCCATCACGGCAACGCCGCACAAGACCACCGCCATCCCGGTCTTCATCGAGCCTCGTCCGAGACGATCGTAGCAGGGGTTCGCTATATTTGTGCTATGCTTTGACGTGCGCCGCTCGTGGCCCGCTGAGAATTCCCGCCCCACGGTCACCGCTGTCGTTCCTGCCCGGTATCACTCGACGCGTCTCCCCGGTAAGCCGCTTGCTGACATTCATGGGAAGCCCATGATTGCGCACGTCTACGAGCGCGCGTCCACAGCAACCTCCGTAGACCGCGTGATTGTGGCGACCGATGACGCGCGAGTCGTCGGTGCGATGACCGCGCTCAGCGGCGAAGCGGTCCTGACGTCTCCCGCGCATCAGACCGGCACGGATCGTGTCGCAGAGGTCGCGCGATCACTCGCGTGTGATCTGATCGTCAACGTCCAGGGTGATGAGCCCTTGATGACGGGCGCGATGATCGACGCGGCTGTCGCTGCGTGTGTGGCAGACCCCAGCCTCCCGATGGCAACGCTGCGGTGTCGGTTTGCCGAAGACGAAGACCCGACCGATCCGAACCTCGTGAAGGTGGTCGTCGATCGTGCCGGTCGGGCGCTCTACTTCTCCCGCGCGCTCATCCCGTTCAGGCGCGGCCCGGCAAGCGACTGTGCTGGGTGGTTCAAGCACGTCGGTGTGTACGTCTATCGGCGCGAGTTCCTGCTGACGCTTGCGTCGCTGGCACCGACGCCGCTCGAGCAAGCGGAATCGCTCGAGCAGTTGCGTGTGTTGGAGCACGGCTATTCGATTGGTACGGTGGAGACAGCGTGGGATTCCACGGGTGTGGACACCGTGGAGGATCTGGAACGAGCTCGACGACATTTGGCGGCGCCGCGCCACGCAGCAGACAACTATGAGTACCGCTAGGAGCACTCCGGCCCGTCCCGTGAAGTACATCTTCATTACCGGCGGCGTCGTGTCGTCGCTCGGTAAAGGATTGGCAGCCTCGTCCATCGGGTGTCTGCTGGAAGGCCACGGCTACAAGGTCACGCTGCAGAAGTTCGATCCCTATATCAACGTCGACCCCGGCACGATGAGCCCGTACCAGCACGGCGAGGTGTACGTCACGGACGATGGCACCGAGACAGACCTCGATCTAGGGCACTACGAGCGGTTTACAGGCACGGTGACCACGCGCAACCACAACTGGACGACCGGCAAGGTCTACCTGTCCGTGATCCAGAAGGAACGGCGGGGCGACTACCTGGGTGCGACCGTTCAAGTCATTCCCCATATCACCAACGCCATCAAGGACTGCATCAAAGCCGTGGCCGAAGGCGTCGACTTCGTCCTCGTGGAGATTGGCGGAACGGTGGGTGACATCGAGAGCTTGCCCTTCCTGGAGGCCATCCGGCAGTTCAGGCAGGATGTGGGGCGCGAGCACACGCTGTACATCCACCTCACCTTGGTGCCGCACGTCCCGACGGCGGGCGAATTGAAGACGAAGCCCACCCAGCATAGCGTCCGGGATCTTCGGTCCATCGGGATTCAGCCGGACATCCTGCTCTGCCGCACGGACCGGCTCCTCCCACTGGAAATCAAGCGCAAGATTGCCCTCTTCTGCGACGTGGACGAAGAAGCCGTGATCACCGCCAAGGACGTCTCCAGCGTGTACGAGGTCCCCGTGGTGCTCGCGGCCGAGGGGCTGGATCGGATCCTGCTGAAGCGGCTCGGGCTGCGGCAAACCGAGCGGCGCATGGCGGAGTGGGAGGACCTCGTCGACCGCGTTCGACATCCAACAGATGAGATCACCATTCACGTCGTGGGTAAGTACATCGGCCTCGAGGACTCGTACAAGAGCCTTAACGAGGCGCTCGCCCACGGCGGGTTCCGCAGTCGGCTGAAAGTCAACATCCGCTGGATCGAGGCGGAAGCGTTGGAGGCGCCGGATGGCGACGCCCTGCTGAACGACGCGCACGGCATCCTGGTTCCGGGCGGCTTTGGTGCCCGCGGTACGCGTGGCATGATGCGGGCGGCCGAAGTCGCGCGGACGCGGAACATTCCATACTTCGGCATCTGCTACGGGTTTCAGTGGGGCACCGTCGAGTTCGCCCGCGACGTCTGCGGGCTCCGAGACGCCGACTCCACCGAGTGTGCGCCCGAGACACCGACGCCGGTCATCTACAAGCTGCGGGACCTGCTCGGCGTCGACGACCTCGGTGGAACGATGCGGCTGGGGTCGTATGCCTGCCAGCTCAAGCCAGGCTCGCTCGCGCAGCGCCTCTACGGTGCCGACGTGATTCACGAACGCCATCGACACCGCTACGAGTTCAACTGCCTGTACGAGCAGACGCTCACCAAGCACGGGTTGCAGGTCGTGGGTCGCTCGCTCGACGGAAAGTTCGTGGAGATCATCGAGCTGCCGGACCACCCGTGGTTCGTGGCTGTCCAATTCCATCCCGAGTTCAAGTCGAAGCCACGCCGGCCACACCCGCTCTTCGCGGGATTCATTGAAGCGGCCTATCGGCACAAGCAGGGGTCAGAGGTCAGGGGTCAGGGGTCAGAAGGGCTCAGGGATGAGGGATCAGAGGTGGAGGTACGTCGCGCAGTGCACTATCAGTCCTGATCCTTGAGCAACTCGTCCCTCTTCCCTGAACCCCCTCATCCCTGACCCCTGACCCCTTTATAATGGCGGCGGTGCAACCTGTGCAGGTTGGCGCGCTGCGGCTGGGGGCAGGCGCTCCGCTCGTGCTCATCGCTGGCCCGTGTGTCATTGAAAGCGAGGGACACGCGCTCGCCCTTGCGCGCACCGTCGCCGCCGCTGCTCGAACGCATGGCACGCCGTATATTTTCAAGGCGTCCTTCGACAAAGCGAATCGCACGTCTCTTGGCGCGTTCCGGGGACCAGGGCTCGACGAGGGACTCCGCGTGCTTGGGCGCATCAAGACGGAGCTCGGCGTGCCCGTGCTCACCGACATCCACGAGCCGTGGCAGGCACAGCCCGTGTCCGAGGTCGCGGACGTGTTGCAGATCCCAGCCTTTCTGTGCCGGCAAACGGACCTCCTGGTCGCCGCCGCCAAGACGGGTGCCGTGGTCAACGTCAAGAAGGGTCAGTTCTTGGCGCCGCTCGACATGCGACACGCGGTGGCCAAGATCACTGGGCAGGGCAACACTCGCGTGTTCGTCACGGAGCGGGGCGCGACGTTCGGCTACCACAACCTCATCGTCGACATGCGCGCCTTTCCTCTGCTGCGCTCACTCGGTGTGCCGGTCGTGTTCGACATCACGCACAGTCTGCAGCTTCCCGGCGCGGGCGACGGGAGCACGACGGGCGAAGCGGAGTTCATCGAGCCGCTCGCGTCCGCAGGCGTCGCGGCCGGCGTTGACGGCATCTTCGTCGAGGTTCACGACGAGCCATCACGGGCGCCAAGCGATGGACAGAATGCGCTTCCTCTGGAACGGCTCGATCCGTTGCTCGCACGGTTGGTCCGCATCCGGGGGGCGCTTGACGAAGGGGCAAAGGGGTAGAGGCGAGCGAAGCGAGCCAGATCCGTCTATGCCACACTCGACCGCCGCCAGTGACCTCGAGCTCGCCACGCGCGTCCTCCGCATCGAGGGGAACGCCATTCTGCGCCTGGTCGATCGCCTCAATTCGCAGTTCGAGCGCGCGGTGCAGCTCATTCTCGATTGCCGCGGCCGAATCATCGTAACGGGCATGGGAAAGTCGGGGATCATCGCTCGCAAGATCGCGGCGACGCTCGCCAGCACGGGGACACCAGCGTTCTTCTTGCACGCCGCTGAGGCCTTTCATGGCGATCTCGGTGTGATTCGCGTCGATGACGTGGTGGTGGCGCTGTCGCACAGCGGTGAGACCGATGAGGTCGTCCGGCTGCTCGAGACCATCCGCCGCGTGGGTGCCCGATTCATCGTCGTCACAGGATCGCCGGATTCGGCGCTTGGGCAGTCAGCCGACGTGACGCTCGACTGTGGCGTAGATGAAGAGGCATGTCCGATGAATTTGGCACCCACGGCGAGCACGACGGCGGCATTGGCGCTCGGCGACGCGCTGGCCATGGTCGTGCTCGTTCGGCGGGGATTTCGCGAGGAAGATTTTGCCAATCTGCACCCCGGTGGACAGTTGGCCAAACGGCTGATGCGAGTCGCACGTCTCATGCACACTGGCGAACGTGTGCCGCACGTGGTGCCGGAGACGCCAATTCGCGATGTCGTGTACGAGATCTCGCGCAAGAGCCTGGGAATGGTCTGCGTGCTGGACAGCGCCCGCCGTTTGGCCGGCATCATCACTGATGGCGATCTGCGACGGCACATGGCCCGCATGCCAGACATCCTCGACCGAATGGCAGCGGACGTCATGACCCGGTCGCCCATCACCATTCGGGGCTCGATGCTTGCGGTCGAAGCGCTAAAGTTGTTGGAAGAGCGGAAGATCACCGTGCTCGTCGTGATCGACGATCATCAGCGGGTCGAGGGTGTCCTGCACTTGCACGACCTCTGGCGGACCGAGATGTTC
>WHTZ01000040.1:0-18595 GCA_009377495.1 Luteitalea sp. | reverse complement strand
GGTTCTAGCGGAGCGCGGCCAGGGCCGCGCTCCCCGACGCTCACTTGCGAGCCCCGAAGCTTGACTCAAATGCGTCAAGTTTCGGGTTCTCAAGGGTTCTAGCGGAGCGCGGCCAGGGCCGCGCTCCCCGACGCTCACTTGCGAGCCCCGAAGCTTGACTCAAATGCGTCAAGTTTCGGGTTCTCAAGGGTTCTAGCGGAGTGCGGCCAGGGCCGCGCCCCGCGACGCTCACTCGATACACCGACACGTGACCCATGGAGTCACGTTTTCGGTGCCTCAAGGGTTCTCATGGGTGACTACGTCCCGCTGCTGTCCGCCTTGGTCGCCCTCCTGCTGGGTCTGGCAGCCGGCAAGGCCTGGGAGCGCTATAAGCTGCACGAGGGACGCTGGATCGACCGGCGCAAGGCGCGCCAGTCGCCGCACTACATCCAGGGTCTCAACTTTCTCGCCAACAATCAGATCGATCACGCGATTGAAGAGCTCGGCCAGGCCGCGCACGTGGACGCCGAAGCGGCCGAGATTCACATGATTCTCGGGAACCTGTACCGTGAGAAGGGGCAGGTCGGCAGGGCGATTGAGATTCACCAACGGGTGCTCCAGCGCCCCAGGCTCACGAAGCTGGAACACACCTACGGTCTGCTCTGCCTCGGCGTCGACTTCCGGCGTGCCGGTTTCGTGGATCGGGCGCGTGAAGCGTTTGCCGAAGTGCTACGCCTCGACCCCAGCAACGAGCATGCTTTGCTCAATCTGCAACGGCTGCACGAGGATCAACGCCAGTGGGACGAGGCTTACCGCATCCGCCAACACTTGGTACAGGAAGAGGTGCGCGGCGCCGAGGATCGCCATCAGGAAATCCAGGCGTTTCTCGAGAATGAGCTCGGCCTCGAAGCGGTGAAGCGACAAGACACCACGGCCGCGATTCGCTCCTTCGAGAGAGCCATCGAACGGGCGCCAAGCGTGCTCCCCCCGTACCTCCATCTCGGCGACGTGCAGCACCGCCTCGGTCAGGTGGCCGCAGCGGTCGCGACATGGGAGCGCTTCATCGACGCGGCGCCTGACCGCGCGTATCTCGCCTTCGACCGGCTGTCGGCGGCGTACACCGCGCTGGGCGACCCGTACCGATTCGAAGCACTCTGCCGGCGGCTCATGCAGACGCAGCCGCAGGACTGGCGCGCGCGCGTTGCGCTCGGCCGCCACTTGGCCGCACACGGTGCGTCATCTGCCGCGTTCGACGTCTTGCTAAGCGCGCTCCGCAACAATCCTCACGCGCTCAGTGTCCATCAAGTGATCTGGGAGACGCTCATGCAGCTCGACCTCGATCGCGCCCGCGTGAGACGCTACATGGAACAGAGCCAGAACGCTGTGTTCTACCGTGACCCGCACATCTGCCTGCGCTGTCGGTATCGCAGCGACGAGCTGCTCTGGCGCTGCCCGCACTGTCACGAGTGGAACTCGTTCGTCGAGGATCGACTGTCACCCGCGAAGGAGCGCGACGAGGTCGCGACGTAGCGCGCGTCCACCGCTCATGGCATCGTCTCCCCTTTTGCGCGTCGCACTCACTGGTGGCATTGCGAGTGGCAAGAGCTACGTGCTCCAAGCGTTCGGCGCGCACGGTGTGCCAACGATCGACGCCGATCTCCTGGCACGGACGGTCGTCGCGCCCGGCACGTCCGGCCTCGCCGCCATCGTCGAGCGATTCGGACCGGACGTGCTGACGCCCGAGGGCACCCTCGACCGGAGTCGTCTGGGCCAGCAGATCTTCACCGACGACCAGGCACGGCGCGATCTCGAACGAATCATCCACCCGGCGGTCTACCATGCCATCGAGGCGTGGTTCGCACGCCTCGATGAAAGCGGCGCACGGCTCGGGGTTGCCGACATCCCCCTCCTCTTCGAAACCGGGCACGAGCACCACTTCCAACGCATCGTGGTGACCTCGTGCCCGCGCGAGGTTCAGATCGCACGGCTGATCACGCGAGACCATCTCAGTCGAGCGGAAGCTGAGCTGCGTCTCGCTACACAGTGGTCAATCGACCAGAAGACGGCGCGCGCTGACTTCGTCGTTCACACGGACGGCCCATGCGAAGCCACCAACCGTCAAGTCGCCGACGTGGTCGACGCGCTGCGGGCCGGAGCGCAGGCCTAGTGTCCCGTAACTAGGTCCCTCGTCCCGCTCGCGCCTCGGCCGCAGCGAGCGTGTTCTTCATCAGCATGGCCACGGTCAGCGGACCGACACCCCCTGGCACCGGCGTGAGCGCGCCCGCCACCTCGGCCACCTCGGGGTGAACGTCGCCAATGAGCACCGACCCCTTGCGCGCGCGCTCGTCGATCCGCGGCGAGCCGTCGCCAAAAAACCGCCGGACCTCCGTCTCGTCGCTGAGTCGGTTCATGCCCACGTCGACGACAGTCGCACCCGGTTTGACGAAGCCGCGCGTGACGAATCCGGCGCGCCCGATCGCGGCGACCAAGAGGTCTGCGCGCGCGCACGTGTCGGCGAGGTCCGGCGTGCGGGAATGACAGATCGTGACGGTGGCATGCCGGTGGAGCAGCATCAGGGCCATTGGCTTACCAACGATGTCACTGCGGCCAATGATCACGGCATGCCGTCCCGCGGGGTCGATCCCGCAGCGGTCGAGCAGCTCCATGATGCCCGCGGGCGTGCAGGAACGTAGTCCCGGCCGATTCTGCACGAGGCGCCCAACACTCTCGGCACTGAAGCCATCGACGTCCTTGGCTGGGTCGATCGTGTCGAAGACCTGGCGGGTCGCGCCCTCCCCCATCGCTTGAGGCAACGGCGATTGGACGAGGATGCCGTCATGCCGGTCGCTCCGATTGAGCGTCGTCACGAGCGCCAACACATCGGCCAAGGACGTCGACGCCGGCAGCACGTGCAGGTCGATCCAAAACCCGACCTCTCCACCGGCGCGCGCCTTGCTGCGCACGTAGATCTGCGAGGCGGGATCCTCCCCTATCAGGACGATGCCGAGGCCCGGAGGACGACCGCCTCGTGCGGCAAAGGCTGCGACCTGCGGCGTGAGCTCGGCGCGAATCTCTCGTGCGACTCGTGCTCCATCGAGAATGCGTGCGGTCATGATCGAAGCGCTGCAGGGAAACGCGCCCGGCGGACGGCGAAACCGCGGCATTGTACACGATGGAAGGCGACACCACGGGCCGCATGCGATTTGCGCTTTGGACAAACGTCACATTCACGTAGAATGCCGCCGCCCACGGTCGAGTTCTCCGCCTCCCTTCGGTCGAAGGGCGCTGGGGTGGGAAGCCCCTTACGTCGTGGACAGGAGCGTACATGGCAGTGTCATCCGATCGAGGCATGTGGAGCGGTCGGCTCGGGTTCATCCTCGCAACCGCCGGATCGGCTGTCGGGCTGGGTAACATCTGGGGGTTTCCGACGCAGGTGGGTCAGGGCGGGGGCGCGGCCTTCGTATTGATCTACCTGGTGTGCGTCTTTCTCATCTGCGTCCCGATCCAGATCTGCGAATTCGCCATCGGCCGACGCGGCCAGCGGGCGCCGGTTGGCGCCTTCGACGCCATTCGTCCCGGCTCGCGCTGGTGGCTCGTTGGCGGGCTCGGCGTCATCACGGGCGTCGGGATCCTCTCCTTCTATGTGGTGGTTGCCGGATGGACGCTTGCCTACATCTGGTTCGCGGCGGTAGGCGCCGCCGGCGACACGCCCAAGGCCATCGAGAGCTTCTTCGGGCGCTTCGCGGCCAACGCCCCGCTCAACCTGTTCCTCACCATCGTGACGCTCGCGATGACGGCGGCCATCATCTTGGGCGGCGTGCGGAATGGCATCGAGCGCGCCAGCAGAGCGCTGATGCCTCTGCTCTTCGGCTTGCTCGTGCTGCTGGCCATTCGCGCGGTGACGTTGCCGGGGGCCGCCGATGGGCTCGCCTACTACCTCAAGCCCGACTTCAGCCGCCTTACCAATATCCGGGTGTTCAACGCTGCTCTCGGCCAGGCCTTCTTCTCGCTGAGCCTGGGCATGGGCACCCTGATCACGTACGGCAGCTACCTCTCGAAGCGCGAGAGCATCGGCTCTTCGGCGCTGTGGATTGCCGCGCTGGATACGACCATCGCGCTCCTGGCCGGCTTTGTCATCTTTCCTGCGGGCTTCTCGATTCCCGGCTTCGATCCCTCGGCCAGCGGACCGGGCCTGATCTTCCAGGTCCTGCCACGACTCTTTGCCACGCTGCCGGGAGGGCAGCTTTTTGGCGCCACCTTTTTCCTGCTGCTCTTCATGGCCGCCCTCACCTCGGCGATCTCGCTACTCGAAGTTCCCGTTGCCCACCTGATCGACGAGCACCGGTGGTCGCGCCGCAAGGCGGTGCTGACAATCACGGCCGCCACCGCGCTGCTGGCGGTGCCCTCGGCGCTCTCGAACGGCGCGGTGGGCGCCCTGACGCAGTTGCCCGGTCTCGGTCTCGACTTTCTCACGCTGATGTCGACGATCTGGAACAACTTCTCACTGCCAATCGGCGGGCTCCTGACCGCTATCTTCGTCGGCTACATCTGGCGCGTGGAAGGCGCCCTCTCGGAGCTGCTCGCCGAGCACGCCTGGTTCCCGTATCCCCGTCTCTGGGGCAGAATCGTGCGCTACGTGTGCCCCGTAGCGATTGTCGTGATCATCCTCTTCACGATTCGCGCGCTGGTCAGCTAAGACCGCGACGCGCGCCAGGAGCAACGGATGGACGTCTCCACACTGACCGAACACATTCTCGCCATCGACAGCCGAGTTTGGCAGCCATTTGCCATGCCGCTCGTCCTCGTCATTGTCGGCGGGCTGCTGACGCTGATGACCGGCTTCGTGCAGATCCGGCGCTTCCCGATTGCCTTCCGGATGGCGCTCGGCGGTCTTTTGCGAAAGGACGCTGATGCGGGGCAGACGATCACATCGTTCCAGGCGCTGTCGACCGCGCTCGCGGCCACGGTGGGCAACGGCAACATCGGCGGCGTTGCCACCGCGATCCTGATCGGCGGACCCGGCGCGGTGTTCTGGATGTGGGCCTGCGCGGCGGTCGGCATGGCCACCAAGTACGCCGAGGCCGTGCTCGCCGTGCACTACCGGGTAACGCGCGAGACGGGCGAGCTGGCGAGCGGCCCCATGTACTACATCCTACGCGGCAGCGCGAGCCCCGGCCTCGGGCGCCTGTTCGCCTACCTCTTCGCAGCTTTTGGAGCCGTCACGTGCCTGGCTGGCACCGGCAACATGGCCCAATCGAACACCGTGGCGCGCACCTTCGTCGAGGCTGCCAGGACTCTCGCCGGCGTGGAGGTGCCCACGTGGGTACCCGGTGTCCTCATCACGGCCGCCGTTGGGCTGGTGCTGCTCGGCGGCCTCAAGCGCATTGCCACAACGGCCGAGCGTATCGTGCCGCTGATGATCGTCATCTACGTCTCGACGGCGCTCATCTACGTTGTCCTGAATGTGGGCCAGTTACCGCACGTCTTCAGCCTGATTTTCTCTGAAGCCTTCACGCCGACGGCGGCTGTCGGCGGGTTCGTCGGCGCATCGGTCGCGCAGGCCATCGCGGCAGGCGTCAGCCGCGGCGTGCTCTCGAACGAGGCGGGGCTCGGCAGCGCGCCCATTGTCCACGGTGTGGCAAACGTCAAACATCCCGCCGAGCAAGGGCTCGTCGGCGTTTTCGAGGTCTTCACCGATACCATCGTCGTCTGCTCGATGACGGCGTTCGTCATCCTATCGTCGGGGCTCTGGACTGACGTGGCGTATCAGGGTGCGAGCGGCGACCTCACGGCCGCGGCGCTCAGCACGAGCATTCCAGGCGCGTCGCTCGTCGTCGCGCTCAGCTCGTTCCTGTTCGGGTTCTCGACGCTCATTGGATGGAGCTATTACGGCGAGAAGTGCTTCGAGTTCCTCTTTGGCTCGAAGGTGGTCGTCCTCTACCGCGCGCTCTTCACCATCCTCGTCATGGTCGGTGCCGTTGTCTCGGTGCAGCTGGTGTGGGCAGTAGGGACGCTGCTCAACGGCTTCATGGCCTTTCCAAACCTGATGGGAATGCTGCTGTTGCTGGGTACGGTTCGAAAGATCACGCAGGACTACTTCGCGAACCGCGGCGAGTACGGGGTCTCTCACCCGACCACCGGCGCCAGATACGACGGACGCGCTTAAATTAACGCGGCAGTCGCTCGAGACCGCACTGCCGTGAATCCGTTTGCGTTTTTGTCTCGACGATGGCATCGTCGTCGTCGCTCGAAGCACACGGGCCGTATGCGTGAGGATTTGCTGGATATCCGGCTTGTGAACGGCTCTTGTGTCGGCGCGGAGCCGGGACATGGTGAGCGAAGTCGCCTGCAAGTCTCCCCGTGTTACTCCCGCCGTTCGGGCGCGTCCGCAGAACGCCGCGGCGCTTGGCTGTCTATGAACGCATCGAGCTTGCGCTCGAGCCCGTCGAAGCGCTTATCCATCTGGGCGAACCGGCTATCCATCCGGTCGAAGCGCTTATCCATCCGGTCGAAGCGGCTATCCACCTGGGCGAAGCGCTTATCCATCTGGGCGAACCGGCTATCCATCTGGGTGAACCGGCTATCCATCTGGGCGAATCCGGCCTGCATCTCCTTGCGGAGCTGCGAGTAAGCAAACTCCGTATACTGGCGTTGTTCGACGATCGCGGCGCCCACCTCACCGAAGCGCCGGTCGACCGACGTCGACAGTTGACCTACCGATGCAGATATGCCGTTCACGGAGGCGGACAGCCGGTCCACCTTGCTCGCAACCGTCTCGAGACGCGCCGTGATCTCCCCAGTTTCGTCGGTCATCGTCGAGCCCTTTCGCGAGTCTACCATCGTCTGCGACCCGCATCAGGACGAGCACGATCTGTACCTGACCGTTCGCCCTGAGATTGTCAGGCTTCTACTGCCTGCGGTTCACCGAGCGATACAGAAAATGCCAATGTACAGGGCACCCACGTGCGCAGATTCTGCGTACGACACAGATCGAGCTCAGTAGATGAACGGGGCCTTGCCTTCGCTACAGCGCGCGCTCGGACGCTGGGATCTCACGGCCATCGGCGTCAATCAAGTGATCGGCAGTGGCGTGTTTCTGCTCCCCGCGGCGCTCGCCGCCCAAGTTGGCGGCTGGAGCAC
This sequence comes from Luteitalea sp., assembly GCA_009377495.1. Classification (GTDB taxonomy): domain Bacteria; phylum Acidobacteriota; class Vicinamibacteria; order Vicinamibacterales; family Vicinamibacteraceae; genus WHTT01. The sequence continues at coordinate 11,476 of WHTZ01000040.1, read as the reverse complement.
GACAGCCGTGGTGCTCGTCGGAGGGCTCGCGCTGCTCATTGCCCTCTGCTTTGCGGAGGCCGGCAGCCGGTTCGACGGCACCGGCGGGGCGTATCTCTACACGCGCGCGGCATTCGGGCGGTTCGTCGGCTTCGAAGTCGGGTGGATGCTGTGGGTCACTCGCGTGACAAGCTGGGCGGCGGTTGTCAACGGCCTGGCCGACGCCCTTGGTTACTACTGGCCGGCGGTCGGAGCCGGTGGCTCGCGGATCACGCTCATTGCGGCGGTGGTCTTCGCCATCATGGCCATCAATGTTCGCGGCATTCGGCAGAGCGCGTGGACCGTGAACGCGCTGACGATTGGCAAGATCACGCCCCTGCTGATCTTCATCGTGGTTGGCCTGCCGTTCGTGTCCTGGGACGGGTTGCGAACGGGCGTGGCTCCATCGTTCGAGCAGATGTCCGCATCGGCGCTGCTGCTCATCTTCGGGTTCGGCGGTTACGAAGTGGTGCCCGTGCCGGCTGGCGAAGCGCGCGATCCCCGGCGAGATGTGCCGTTTGCCATGGTCATGACAATCATGATCGTCGCGCTGGTGATGACGCTGGTGCAGGTGGTCGCGTCCGGCACGCTGCCGGGTCTGGCCACATCAACGACGCCGCTGGCCGATGCGGCGCTGCTCTTTCTCGGCGCCTCCGGAGCACTGCTGATGACGGCGGGCGCGGTCGCGTCGATGACGGGCAACAACATGGGCCAGGCGCTCTCCGGATCGCGCAACCTGTTCGCGCTGGCGGAGCAGGGTGATCTACCCCGCGGGTTCGGCTACGTCCATCCTCGGTTCCGCACGCCCGCCGTCGCGGTCGTCTTCACGTGTCTGGTGTCGCTGGTCCTGGCGCTCGGCTCCGATTTCGTGACGCTCGCAGCCACCAGTGCCGTCAGCCGCTTGCTGGTTTACGCCGGGACGTGCGCGTCTGTCCTCGCGCTGCGGCGTCGTGGCCCGGCGCCGTTCACCGTTCCGTTCGGCCCGCTGATTCCGTCCGTGGCGCTCGCGATCTCGATTGGCATCCTGTACGGGGCGAGTCGGCTCCAGTTGCAGGTGGGCACCGCGGCGCTGGTGATTGGAGCTGTACTGTACCTCGTCGCGGCGCGGCTAAAGCCGCGCCCTACCGCCACGCTCGATGCTTAGGGAGGGCGCCCCTTTAGGGGCGCCGTTCCCGCGCTAGACGGTGCCGTCAGGAGCACGGTACGTCGGCAGCCGCTCGACGAACGCTCGCGTGCGCGCCTCTGGATCAGCACCGACCAGCAGATCGCTGATAATCGCCACGGCAGTCGCGCCAGCCGCCAGCACCTCCGGCGCCCGCTCGAGCGTGATGCCGCCAATGGCGACGACGGGCCGCGGCCTGGCGCGTTCTGCCGCGTAGCGCACGAGTTCGCAGCCCACCGCGTCGTAGGCGGCGTCTTTCGTGCGTGTCGCGAACACCGGGCCAACGGCGATGTAAGACACGGGAAGCCGGACGGCAGCGTCCACTTGCGCGGGCGTGTGCGTCGAGAGGCCAACGATAGCGCTTGGCCTAAGCACACGGCGTACTGCCTCGACAGGTAGGTCATCCTGACCGACATGAACACCGCGGGCACCACTGACGAGCGCCACGTCCACGCGATCATTGATGATCAAACAGGCATCCTTCGTGGCGACGTGTGCCTGAATCGCGTCGATCCACGCGAGCAACTCGCGGCTGCCCGCGGCTTTGGCGCGGAGCTGCAGCCAGCGGGCGCCGCCCACGAGGTAGCGCTCGGCGAGCTCTGCCACGCCGTATCCCGCTGACTGGGCCACATCGACATCGACAATCGCGTAGAGGGGCGGCAGGTGCTCGAGGTCCAATGGGGTTACGCCGTCTCCGCCAGCGTACCGCCCTGGCTGGGCGGCGGCTGGAACCGTTCCATGAACGCGGTGCTCACACGTCCGTCCACGAAGTCTGGATCGTTGAGGATGCGAAGGTGCAGCGGCACGGTGGTGTGGATACCCTCGATCACGGTCATCTCGAGCGTGCGCCGCATCCGCTCAATCGCTTCCTGCCGGTCGCGCCCGTGGGTGATGATCTTGGCGACGAGTGAGTCGTAGTAGGGCGGCACCGAACACTCGGCATGTGCGAAGGTATCCAGGCGTACGCCAGGAAATCCCGGCACACTGAAGACTTGGATGACGCCCGGGCTCGGCGTGAAGTCGTGGGGATGCTCGGCGTTGATGCGGCACTCGAGCGCGTGACCGGTAAACGTGACGTCGCCCTGCCTGAATGACAACCGCTCACCGCTTGCGATCCGGATCTGTTCCTTGACGATGTCGATGCCCGTGACGATCTCGGTCACACCGTGCTCGACCTGCAGGCGGGTGTTTGCCTCGATGAAATAGAAGTTCCCCTGCGGGTCCATGAGGAACTCGAACGTGCCGGCATTCGTGTACTGCACGGCCCGCGCAGCATCGACCACCAATGCGCCGAGCCGGCGCCGCTGCTTCGGTGTCAGCGCGAGGGACGGCGCCTCCTCCAGTAACTTCTGGTGACGGCGTTGTACAGAGCACTCACGCTCGCCAACGTGTACGACGCTCCCGTAGTGGTCGCCGAGGATCTGGAACTCGATGTGGCGCGGCGTTTCAACGAGCTTCTCGACGTACACGTCACCAACGCCAAACGCGGCCTGTGCCTCGCGTTGAGCCATCCGCAGGGCGCGTCCGAGCTCGGACGCGTCGCGCACCACCCGCATGCCTCGCCCGCCGCCTCCGGCCGACGCCTTGATCATCACCGGGTAGCCAAGATCCTTGGCAGCTCGCGTCGCCTGTTCCTCGCTGTCGACCGGCCCGTCGCTCCCTGGCAGCACCGGCACACCCGCCTTCTTCATCACACGCCGTGCCCGCGCCTTGTCACCCATCAGCCGGATGACGTTGGGGGTCGGGCCAATGAACTTGACGTGACACGCTTCGCACACTTCGGCGAGGTAGGCGCTCTCCGAGAGAAACCCGTAGCCCGGATGGATGGCTTCGGCCCCTGTGATCTCGGCGGCGCTGATCACCGCGGGAACGTTCAAATAGCTTTCCGTGCTATGGGGAGGCCCAATGCACACCGCGTCGTCCGCAAAGCGGACGTGCAGCGTGTGCTCGTCCGCTTCGGAATACACAGCCACCGTCTGGACGCCGAGCTCGCGACAGGCACAGATGACGCGGAGCGCCACTTCACCGCGGTTGGCGATCAGGATCTTCTTGAACATACGCGCCGGACGTCACACCTGTCGGATCGCAAAAAGGCGCTCGCCGTACTGCACAGGCTGGCCGTTGTCGATGAAGACTTCGACAAGCTCACCTTCGTGCTCGGAGGTAATCTCGTTCATCAACTTCATCGCTTCGATGACGCAGAGCACTTGTCCCTTCCGGACGACGTCCCCAACATCGGCGAACGACGGCGCACCAGGCGCGGCCGAACGGTAGAATGTTCCCACGATCGGCGAGGTGATGATGGCGAGCTCCTCGCCTGCGGCTGCCTCGGCGGGCGTCGAGGTCAGGGGCGCGCCGCCCGCGGCGGGCAGCCGCTCGGTCGTGGGCGCCGCGACGGGGGGCGTGTTGACCGCCGCACCCGGGTTTCCGGAGATGATGGTGGTCTGCGCACTTTGCTTCTGAATGCGGATCTTGACACCGCCCTGCTCGAGCTCGAACTCCGTGAGCTCATGCTCACGCACGAGCTCGAGAATCTGCTTGATCTCGTCGAGGTTCATGGTGTCGGTCATCTCACCCGCCACGCGCGATCCACGCGGGTGAGCAACTCACACCCGTCGGTCGTCACCAGCACATCGTCCTCGATACGCACGCCGCCGACGCCAACAACGTAAACGCCTGGCTCGACGGTGCACACCATCCCCGTTTCGAGAGGTGCCGAGGGCTCCATGTCGGGTCGTCGGCGCCCGAGGCGCGGCGCTTCATGCACTTCGAGCCCCAGCCCGTGACCGGTGCTGTGACCGAAGGCCTCCTCCAGGCCGTCACGGCCCAGGCTCTTGCGGGCAGCCGCGTCGACCTCCTCGGGCGCCACGCCAGGGCGCAGAATCGCGAGCGCTGCTTGCTGCGCCTTGGACACGGCTTCGTGCATACGTCGCAGCTCCGCCGACGGTGAGCCTAGCAACACCGTCCGCGATAGGTCCACGCAGTATCCGTTGTACACCCCGCCAAAGTCCAGCACCGTCGCCTCACCATCGGCGAGGGTACGCTCGGTGGGGTACGCATGCGGCAGGGCGCTGTTCGGACCAGACGCCACGATGGTGTCGAACGCCGGTCGCGAGAAGCCGGCGCGGCGCAGCCGCCAGTCAATCTCAGCCGCAATCTCCATCTCGGTGCGACCAGGTTTCACCACCTCACGCAGGACCGTGGTGGCGACGTCCGACAGGCGCGCCGCGGCCTCGCGAAAAATAGCGATCTCGCGATCGTCCTTCCGCACGCGCGCCGCTTCGACGACTCCGCTGACCGGGACGAGCGACGCGCCTGGCTGGAGTGCGGCCAGCCGGTTGTGTTGTTCCAACGTGACATGTGCCGCCTCGACACCGACGCGCGCAAGCTGACCCTCGGCCACCAGCGAGGCGGTTGCTTGCTCCAACGGTTGCTCTCCGACCATCGGCGTGACGATCTCGTGGAGCGCCGCCTCGTCGAGCAGCCGCTCAACCGCGGCAGCGTATCGAAAGTCCGTGATCAAGTAAAGGTCAGTGCCGGTCACCAATGCGGCGCCGGCCGAGGCGGCCAGACCCGTGAGGTACCGTACGTTGGGAGGGTGCGTGACGACGAGGGCGTCAATCTGGCGGCGCGCCAACGCAGCTCGGACGATGCAGAGTCGGGCTTCATAGGTCGAGCGAGTAAAGGGCACGGGCACATCATACGAGGGGTAGAGGGGTAAAGGGGTAAAGGGGTAAAGGGTAAAGGGGTAAAGGGGTCAAGGGTCAAGGGGTCAAGGGCCAAGGAGTCTAGCGAGTCGGTACACCTCGATGGCCAGCCCACGGGCCTTCTGCCACACGATGAGATCCTTGAAGGTACGAATGGGTGCGGTGCTCACTCTCCCCCCTTTTCCCCTTTTCCCCTTTTCCCCTTTTCCCCTTTTCCCCTCTTCCCCCTAGCCCTCCTCTGCCTTTTGAACCTCGATGGTCTGGGTTGCCGACGCTGACCGGCCGCGGTCGTTCGTAATAGTGAGCGTGATGACGTATCCGCCTGCCTTGGCATAGTGATGTGTGACGCGCGGGCCCGTTCCGCTGGCTCCATCACCAAAGAGCCAGTCGAATGTTTCGAGCGAGGCGGCAGAGGTGCAGTCCGCTGGGGACGTTGGGTCGGCCGGGCAATCGCGCGATGCCGACGCATCAAGCTGGACGAGGTCCCCCTCCTCAGGCGTGGTCGGTGAAACCGTAAACTCCACGTGTGGCGTGCCGGCCGGCGGCCGCACCACACCTGGCGGCACCAACCGAATGTGCGCGACCCGCCCGACCGCGTTGGCGTAGTCGTCTCCGATGGGCATCACGCTGATCGTGACGATGTCCTTCCCGTCGTCTACATCGTCGGCTTCGCTGCCAGGGGGCGCCGTGTAGGTGAGATGGGCACGACCGTCGGGGTCGGTCGCCGCCATCTTGCTGGACAGCTGACCGACGTCTGCGATGACGCCGTCAACGACCATCTCTGCCCTCAGTCCCAGGCCGGCAATCGGGCGGTTGCGCGCGTTCCGCGCTTCTACCATCACACGCGCGGTCGAGACGCCGTCTCGGGGCAGCACGTCGGGACTGGCGGTCACGCGAAGCGCCAGGCCGAGCTCGGCTGGACCCGTCACAGGCGGCGGGCTCGTCGCGTCGAGGCCGCACGAGATCGACAGCATGGCTGACGATACGAATGAGCATGTCGCCCACCAGCCGACCGGCCAGCTCCTTTGTGCGTTGTGCATTCCCGTCCGCAGCAGCATTTCATCCTCCTCGGCACAAGCTCGAACCGGCCGTCTCGTTCTTGGCATTGTGCGTTTCGCATTCGAGCCGTGATGGTTGGGTAGCCCTGTCAAGGTTCTTCCCAATCGGCAAAATGAACGGTCATCGATGCTGTGGCTGCCACCGTTCGGCCCCTGGCATCGCGGCCGTAGAACGACACGTCAGCAAACGTCGAGAGCACCGACGCGCCGCCTCTGCCCACCAGCGTTCGTAGCGGCGGCTCGAGCTTCGCCTGCGGACGCACGAGCGTGAACCCAATGGGCGTCGCAGACTCATCGACGGTGACCGTCACCGATCCGTCGAACGCATAGGGCACGTCACGCCCCTCCACACCGCGTCCATCGCTACGCCGGAACGCGACGCGATACCGCGTGAGCGTCGCCACGTTCATCGCCGAGGGCGCGGTTGGTGCGTCGGAGGATCCCGGGTCGCGCAAGCGCGCGCGTAGGACGATACGCCCGAGGTCGGCGTGCGGTGTTCCGCTGGTGAGGACATCGGATTCCAGCACGGTGGTATAGGTGGTGCTTCCCGCTGGGGCCGCTTCTAGGCGGTCGACGACGATCTCTACGGCAGACTCCCCGGACCGAACGGCTGTGTCGCACGCCGCCGCCAGCACCACGCACACCATCGTGCAGACCTTTCCCACCCCAGCGCGTCTGCTGCGTCCTTCAGCCTCGGGATCCCGCTTAGCAGGTTGCCGAACCATCGCGTTTACTCCTTGTCGTCGGGCGCCGATGAATCGCCATCGACCGTCCCCGGTAAGATGCGCGGCGTGATGAACAGCAGCAGCTCTTGATCCGAGTGATCCTTGACCCGGTCGCGAAACAGCCAGCCGAGAAGCGGAAGGCGATGAAGCCCGGGGGTGCGCCGCTGGCTGGTGGTTTCCGAGCGGACCATCACGCCACCGATGACCGCGGTGGCCCCATCCGAGACCTGAATCGTGGCGAGAGCCTTGGACGTGGAAATGGGCGGATTCGGATTGCCGGGCACGATGCTGGCAAAGTCTGGCGCCGAGCGCTCGAGCTCGACGCGCATCACGATGGTGTCCGCTGCCGTGATCTGCGGTGTGACGTTGAGCTTGAGCGAGGCATCCTTGAACTGCACGGTCGGCGGCAGGAGCGCCGCAAGGATCGGGGCATCGGCCTGACCGCCGACCGGCGTGGCCTGCGTCACATACGGGATCTGCGTCCCCTGCTGCACCTCCGCCTCGACGTTGTTTTGCGTCGTCACGCGCGGTGCGGAGAGCACGCGCGCCTTGCCCATCTGCTCGAGCGCTGACAGTGCGAGATCGAGCCGCAAGGCCCCGTCGACCGAGCCAAGTGAGAGCTGGGCTTGGTCGCGGGCCTCGCCGGAGCCGACGCCGTAGCGGCCGGTGAGCGCTGCACTGTTCGGGAATACCAAGGGCAGCGTGTTGCCCAGTCGTGTGGATGCTTCTGCCGACAGCCCCAACCGGACACCCAGCTCGCGCGTGAAGTCGCGCGTTGTTTGCACGATGCGTGCCTGAATCTCCACTTGCGGCTGTGCGATGTCCAGCGCGTCGATGAGCTTGGCGGCACGATCGAGACCCTCGGGCAGGTCGGTCAGAATCAACGTGTTCGTTGGCTCGTCGATCTCGACCTCACCGAAGCGCGTCAGGCCCGCCTTCTTGACGAGGGACGCGAGCGCGCGTGCGCGCGCGTAGCTGAGCGTGATCGTGCGGAATGTCTTGTGCGAAAGGGCCTGCTCACGTTGTTGCTCCTCCAGACGCTTGCGGCGCTCGGCCGCCTCGCTGGCCAGAACACCCAGAGGTGCCACGCGCAAGACGCCCGCGTCGTGCTGGGCACCAAGCCGGTGGGCACGCAGAATGACGTCGAGCGCCTGGTCCCACGCCACGTCGCGGAGCGTCACATCAACCGAGCCCTCGATACCCGGATCGAGCACGAGGCTCAGATCAGCCAACGCCGCGAGCGCGCGCAACGCTGCCCGGAGATCGACCTGTTGGAAGTCAAGGGTGACCGCGGGCGCCGCCTTCACCTCTTTTGGGCGAGGCAAGCGCGGCATCGATGTTTCAGGTGGTACCTGCGCGACCGGCCATCCTTCACCGGACCAACCAACGAGAAGAGCTGTCAACGCCACCGCGTGGATCGGTCGTGTCATTTGGCCCCCTCTCCGCCTTCGCTGCGGTACGGCGAGATAAGTCCGTCTTCGCGGCGCTACGGCGAGACAAGCCGTCGCCGGAGGTATCTCCAGACTTCGCGGGACGCACGCGCACCCGCGGACCGTTCGAACATCACCGCGTCGCACGTGACGCGCGCGACCCGCGCATCGCGCAGACGATCGCCGGCCGCGACCACCCAGGCCCGGCCGCTCAGCGAGCGAATGACGGCCGCTTGACGCGCATCCGTGCACGCGGCGCCTGTCAGCACGACTCCATCGAGCGCAACCTCGGAAAGGCGCGTCTCGGCGCCGCGCATGCGCGGAGACGCAGAGCGCACGTTGGTTGGCACGGAGGGCGGCGCGAACGGGTCGCGCTCGCGGCCAGCGGTAGGCGGTGTTGGCGGTGCTGGCCTCCCTTGCGCGGCGACGGTCGTGGCGATGACGGCGAGCGCGAGCACGAGGCCGCCTGTCACGACGCACCTCGCTCTGGTAGGCGCACGCGCGCAAGCACACATGACGCGCGGAGCCGCGTGTGTCCACTCGCGCGCGCCGCAACCGATAGCGTGAGCTCCATGACGTCCACGCTTGCATCCTCCTCGAGCGCTCCGAGAAACCTGCGTAGTGGCTGGTACGCGCCTTCGAGGTCGAACGTGGCCTGCCACGACGCGGGATTCGTATCGTCGGTGCCGGGCATCGGCTTGAAGCCATGGAGCTGCAAGCCGTGCGTCCGCGCCAGGCCCGCAACCGCCTCCAACCATGCGGTAACGGTCGACGGCGATTCCCAGCGTGCGCGTGCCCGTGCGAGCCGCCGCTGACGTACACGAAGCGTGTCACTCAGCGTGGCCGCCCGCCCAGGCGCAGGACCGTCGACCCTCACGCGCGCCTCGAGTGCCGAGAGCGCCTCGCGCTTCTCCGAGACCCGCACGGCGCGTGGTCCAAGCACGGCGTGCCATCCCACGACTGCCAAGGCCGCGCTGAGCGCGATGGCCGCGAGCAACCGGCGACCGGCCGCCGACAGGGACGACGTCATCGGCCAGGGCTCCTCGTGCTTGCCGACAACGCGCGCAACGTGCCGCGTAGCGTGAAGGTGAAGGTAGGGCTCGTGTGGCGCACGTCGACAAGCTCGATGGGGCCATCGAACACCGCCAACGCCGAGAGCCCGTTGGCGAGCTCGACGAGCGACGAGAGCTGCCGACCGTGCCCCTGGATCGTGATTTCCGCGCGTCGTACGTGCAGGCGCTCCAGCCACACGTCCTCGGGCACCGCGTGTCCCAGCACACGGAGCGCGGGTGTGGTACCCAGTCGCGCCCGGCTACGCAGTGCGCTCAACGCGTCCTCGGCGGAGCGAAGCCGCGCCTCCTGATCCTCGAGAGACCGGATGCGGCTCGCCGTGCGGCCGCGCTGTGACGCGGCCACGCGCGCGCGAGCCAGTGCCGAGTCGACTCGTCGCTCTTCGCGGCCGAGCGCGAGCTGGACGCCGAAGAGGGCGGCGGTTGTCGCAGGCACAATCAGCCACGTGCTGTACACACGAGCGCGCCTCGCGGCACGCGCCCACGCGTCCGAGCGCTCTGGCCGAGCGCACGCGAGGAGATCAACGTCAATCATCGCGACACACCTCGCAACGCCAGGCCCATGGCCACCGCCCAGGCAGGCCCCAGCTCGGACACGCCCACGCCGCCGGACCCCGCGCGCGCGCCAACGATAGGCGCCTCGGCAAGATCGAAGACGTCCAGTGGGCAGTTGAGTCGTGCCGCCACGGCCGCATCCAGGCCGTGCAGTCGCGCACCACCGCCGCTGAGCACGACGCGTTGCGGTGTGGGCATGCCGCCGTGCTCGCGCGCGAAGACCAGCGTGCGGACGAGCTCTGCGGTGAAGCTCTCGGTTGCAACCGCCAGCGCGGCCGCCCAGTTCGTGTGCCCTGACGCGCAGCCGTTCTCGAATGGACGCGTCTGTTTGCGCGCCTCGGCCTCCGGACGCGCGCAGCCCGCCTCGCGGGCTAGCTCGGTCGTCCATGCCTCACCGCCGATCGCGAGATCGCGGACGAAGAGTGCGTCGCCTCCACGAACGAGGCAGGTCGCCGTCGCGCGTGCACCTATGTGCACGAGCAGCACGACCTCGTCGGCAGCAATGACGCCCAACCACTCGCAGGCGCGCTGCAACGCAAACGGGACGACGTCCACGATCGTCAGCCGGAGGCCCGCACGCGCCACGAGCGATCGCCACCGCTCGATCGTGGTGAGGCGGGCGGCTGCGAGCACGACGACCATCTGCGACCCGTCCCGCCCATCGTCGGTCAGGGCGTGGTAGTCGAGTGCCACTTCATCCACATCGAACGGGAGGTGTGCCCGGGCTTCCCAGCGGATGGCCGCGCGCAACTCGCGTCTCGTCAACCGCGGTAGTAACAGACGTGTGACGAACACCTCGCGTCCAGCGAGGCCAATCGCCACGCGCCGCGTTGAGAGCGGCAGCGTCGCGACGAGCGGCTCCAGGCAGGCCACGATCGCGGATTCATCGACCAGGTCCCCCTCGGCCATGCTGTGGTCTGGCAGCGGCGCGCTGCCACACGCGCGAACACTGACGCCACCGCCTCTTCGTCTGAGCTCGAGCAGCCGGACAGCCGACGCCCCGATATCGAGGCCGACGACCTGCCGGCGGGTGCGCCACCACATGACGGCTCCCTCCGGCGGCTCTGAAGGGCAAGCTGGATGCCAGACGTCGAACGTGCGAACGTGGCTGATAAATCGCGCGGAATGTCAGGAGACGAGCATCGAGGCGGCAAGTCCTGCATCGCGTCTTGCGGCAGACTGCTGCAGAATTCGCACACTACCCGCGGTCGGGATCGGGGGGTTCAACGCGACGAAGGGCCTGAAGGCCCCTCGCTACGTGATCAAGTCCAGGACAGGGGGCCGTCCCCTGTTTCTCGTGCTCGCGACCGTCGTGACCCCCATGTCCGTTACGCACGCGCCCGGATCTGGTTCCTTGACAAGGTTTACGGGAGACAGGTATGCTTTCTGTTTGCCGCGCCCACGTTCGCGGCCGAAAGGGATCGCATGCGAACGTTTGTTCCGTCAGGCGCAGCCGTGGAGCGTCAATGGCTTGTGATCGACGCCGAAGGGCAGTCGCTGGGTCGCGTCGCGACGCTGGCGGCCAGGGTATTGCAGGGCAAGCACAAGCCGGCTTACACGCCGTTCATCGATGTTGGTGATCACGTTGTCGTGTTGAACGCCGCGCGGGTCAAGCTCACCGGACGCAAAGAGACTGACAAGCTCTACCGGCGGCACACGGGGTACTCCGGTGGGCTCGTGGAGTCACGGGCCAAGGACGTACGACAGACGCAGCCGACGCGACTCGTGGAAAAAGCGGTGCGCGGGATGTT
>WHTZ01000003.1 GCA_009377495.1 Luteitalea sp. | reverse complement strand
AAAGAACGGCAGGGGACATTTCTATTTCGCTAAGAACGGGGACATTTCTATTTCGCCTTGACACGTGGAGGGGCAGAATCTTGTCAAGCTAGGAGGCACTATGGTATCGTGACGAAAAAGTATTTTCAATATAGAAACTGCGTCTATCGACTAGAGCTGACACATGTCTGACCTTCTGATCGCCTTCAGCAGAGCGGCAGTTGTGACGGCTGTCAGGGTGATGCGCTATGGGAAGTGAAAGCTCTTCGACCGGCACACGACGAAATTTTCTCCAAGCGAGCGCCGCAGCCGCCGCCGCCCTCGTGGCGGTTCGGGCGACCGCATCACAGGCTCGCGAAACGCTGGCGCTGTCCGGTGGATCGAAAGCCGTCACCTATCCGAGCGACCGCCACGACTGGCTGACTCGATGGCCGAGATACGGGGCAGAGGAGAAGAAAGCGCTCATAGAGATGATCGAGAGCAACGAGTTTTACGAGGAGCTCCCAATCTTCGAAGAAGAATGGCAGGCCTACACCAAGGCGCCTTTCGTTAAGGCCCACATGAACGGCACCAGCGCGCTCACGTCGGGCTTCTTCGCGCTTGACCTCCCTCCCGGAAGCGAGATCTTGGTGCCTTCCTATACGTTCTTCGCCAGCATCGTGCCGATGAGGCTATTCGGGTACGTGCCCGTCTTCGTCGACATCGATCCCCGCTCTGCCTGCTTTGACCTGGAGTATGCAGCCCGTCACATCACCAAGCGCACTCGAGCGATGGTGCCGGTGCATTTCTGGGGACTGCTCTGCGACATGGACGAGATCGGCAAGTTCGCCGGGGAGCGAGGCCTCTTGGTCCTCGAGGACGCCGCGCAGGCAGCCGGCGCCTCCCTCCAAGGCAAAGCCGCTGGCAACTGGGGAGACATCGGCGTCATGAGCTTTCAAACCAGCAAGGTCATGCCGACGATCGAGGGTGGAATGGGAATGTACCAGACGCGCGAGCTCTTCGAGCGAGCATCGACGTTCGGGCATTACGAGGATCCCCCGACGTTCTCCGAAGACAGCCCCTACCGGAAATACGAGGGGACTGGCCTGGGGCTCAAGCTCCGGATGCATCCTTTGGCTGCCGCCCTCGCGCGCCAGCAGCTCAGGGTTCTGGATTCGCGCGGCGCTCTGGTGGCACGGCAGATTCGGGCTCTCAATGAGCGGCTGCAGGAGCTGCCCGGGATTTCGGCGCCTTACTGCCGGCCCGATATGAAGCGCACGTACTACGCCCGCAACCTCCTGTTTTTCGATTCCGGTAAAGCCGGCTTCTCGCGCGAAAACGCGATCAAAGCGCTGCAGGCTGAAGGCGTGCGCGTCTCCGGCACACCCTACCGCGAGCAGCACAAGCTCGCGCTCTACCAGGAAGAAAAGTGGTGGCAGCATAAGCCAGTGTTACCAGAGTCGCTTCCAGGCACGGAGCGGGTCAACAACACCTGTCTCAACCTGCCCCTCTTCTACGACGAGTGCGCCGACCTGATCGATCAGTACGGGGCCGCGTTCGAGAAGGTCTGGGCTCATCGCGGAGAGCTGGGCAAGGGTTGAGACCATGAGCGATCCCGTCATATCCCGCCGTGCGTTGCTGGCAACGCTCGGCGGAGCCTTGGTCACACAGGCGGCAGGTGCTCGGACAAGGCCTCCCTCCAGCACGCCCCGCGCCAGGGTCATCGACTGCCATGCTCACTTGCGTCACCGCAGTCACGCCTCCTGGCGAGACGACGACCGCAAACTGATTGAAGCCGCGGACAAACTGGGAATCGACCAGCTTTGCTGTTCGCTGTTGACGCCGGTGAAGCCAGCCACAGCCGAGCAGTTCCGCGAGTGCAACCAGTGGGTGGCAGAGGGGATGCGCCGCTTCCCGGGACGCGTGCTCGGGTATTGCTTCGTCAATCCTGGTTATGGGCGTGAAGCGCTCGACGAGATTCGCCGGTGCATCGAGGACCGCGGCTTTATCGGCGTGAAGTTGTACAACGACTACCGCGCCAACGAGCCGGTGGTGTGGCCGGTTGTCGAATTGACGATCAAGCTGCGTGTTCCCATTCTGCACCACGCTGGCCACCCTACATGGCTGTCGCAGCCGCAACCGCACATGAGCGACGGTGGGCACCTCGTGGAGCTCGCTGACCGCTATCCGGAGGCCATGCTCATTTGTGGCCATCTCGGGGGCGGCGGAGACTGGGAGTGGACCATCAAAGCCTTGAGAAATGGCGCCAGCGTCTACCTCGATACCAGCGGCACCGTCATTGACGAGGGCATGATCGAAATGGCGACCAGAATGCTTGGCGCAGACCGGATCCTGTTCGGGTGCGACATGTCGATGACGGCAGGCATCGGCAAAATTCGCGCGGTAACCCTGGCCGCCGCTGAGAAGGATCAGATTCTCGGCACGAATATGCAAGGGCTCCTCAGCCGCCGAGGAACGGCATGATTGACGTGAACGCCTACCTGGGTCATTTTGCGTTCCGCCAGTTGCGCCACAACCGCGCTGACCAACTGCTGCGGCTCATGGATAGCCGCAACATCGAGCAAGCGGTGGTGTCGAGTGCGGCGGCGATTACCTACCGCAACGCGCAGGCCGGCAACGAAGAGCTCGCCAGCGACGTGCAACGTCATCGGGATCGTTTCATCCCGTTCGGCGTTGTCAACCCTGCCTATGCCGGGTGGCGCGATGACCTGAAGATCTGCCACGAGGAATTCGGCGCGAAGGGATTGCGCCTGTATCCTCGCTGGCACAACTATGATCTTTCCGACCCGGACTGCATCGAGCTGGTCAACGCTGCGTCAGACCGCAGCTTGGTGATTTCGATCCCGTTGCGCGTTGAAGATCGCCGGCAGCAGAGCTGGCTCGTGGATATCCCGGACGTAGACAAGGAAGAAATCGCAGCTCTGATGAAATCGTGCCCCGACTCGAGGTTCATTCTCGTGAACGGCTCCGGATACGTGCGCTCGCCGCTGGGCCAAACGAACAATGGGCTGCCTGCCAACTACGTGATCGATATTTCGCTGCTGACGGTCGAACTGGAAAACGAGGTCGGGCAGCTCATCGAGAATCTAGGACCTGAGCGCGTGGTTTTCGGAAGCGGGATGCCATTCCATTATCCGGATCCGGCTATCGTCAAGATGGAGATTCTCGACGTCAGCGAAGCTGTCAAAGAGGGAATCCGGCGACGAAATGTGGCGAGGCTCCTCAGGCTTCCGGCCGCCTCGGCGAAGCGGCCCTACCTCGGACTAGCCGAGTGACCGCTGAAGCAAATTTGCCGTGATACGCTGAACCCGCTCATCCGCGCCATGCGGTCGGCTGGCATGCGACCATGGCAGCATGTGTCCAGGTGGATTGCTCATCCCTTGCACCCAGAAAATTGTGGCCGCATTGAAGACAAAATTCTTCTTGGGTCCAGGGTGGATCGACGCGGCCCACTGCTGCGGTCTGGTTCCGCCCACCCAAGCCGTACCTTCGGCGACGACCTGTAATCCGGGAATGTCCGCCGGGTTACCGTGATATTCCCAGCCGACCAAACCGGGAATCGAGTCGCCCCGTTTGATACCCGTCCCTTCGAACATCCAATGGTCCGGTCGGGTGATGATCCAATCGCCACCACCGTTCACCGGTTCAACATTACGCACGCCCATCAGCAGCCCTTCATCCGGACCGGTCATCGGGTAACCGCCGTCCAGGCGCTCATGTCGTTGTTTGGCAGCGCCACCATACGGGCCGGCGCGGTGAATGATTCGATTTGGCCGACCGTCGGCAGCGGCAAGAAATGGTGAGACCCAGCAGACGGCATTCCCGGACAGAAACAGCGCGTCCACGCCGCTGTCGATCATGGATTTCACACTCTCGTATTGTCGGAGGTCCCAATATTCGTCGTGTCCGACACTCAGAAATGCTTTGCACTTCTGACCGCGTTCCGGACTCAGCATGTCGCTGTTCGAACAATAGGTGACATCGTAGCCTTGTTGTTCGAGCCAGTAGGCCAATGGGAACTCGAAACAGAGGTACTCTCCCGAGCCGACTGACTGCGGATTGTCGTAGATCTGCCGGTACTTCCCGTATGGTCGGTCGAAACTGACCTTAACACTATGCGGCGAGGACCACTCACTCTCGGACCCGTCGTCGTAGAGCGAAAATCTGTTGGGCCAACGATTGTATGCCAGCCAGGTGTTGTCGCTGCATTGGAACAGAATGTCAGCCGGTCGGTCGTCGCGCACAATGAAAATGACATAACTCTGCCAGTACGGCTGGTTGCCCTTAGGGGGGAGGGTCGATAATCGCCCAAGATAGACGCCACTCGGCCAGTCGGCGGGGATTGGAACAGTCGCACTCGCCTCCCAGCGGCACTCCCGCAGACGTTGCTCTCCGATCGGGGGATCAGGCTGCTCACGCCCCTGAAACGGGCCGAGCACAGACATCAGGCGCGCGCCCCGCGCACTGTAATAACCGGTGCGAAAGATCTCGATTTGAAAGGGTGCGGCCGGCCGGGTACTCACCATGACATCGAGACGATCACCGACTTGTACCGACTGACGTGAACAGTATCCTTCGATGCGCGGAGAGCGGTAGCCAGACCGACTATCGATATGAATCCTCGTCAGTTGCCAGTCGCGTGCGCCCTCTCGTTGATTCTCCTGGCGAATGAGCGAAGGTTGCCGGGACGTGGCCGTTTGCGAATCCGTCTCGGCGTGAAGCTTCGGTGCAGCAAGCGCCGTTGCCAGGCCGGCCCCGGTGCTCTGAATAAAGCGCCGGCGGTCCATGCCGGAGTTGGGATCGTCAGCCATGATGTGTATCAACCTCCCGATCGACTGAGACCGCGGGCGCTTGGTCCAGTGCGGGCCGGTCCGGTGCCGGCGTGTCCGAGGCGGGTGGATCCGGTTCGTCGACGTCTCCCGCTACAGCCAGCGCCGCGACGACCTCCTGGTCCTGCTCTGCGACGAGTAGGTGCTCACACATGAGACGCTCCGCGCGCGCCCGATCGCGCTCGCGGATCGCCTGATAGATCTGCCGGTGCGTTTCTGCGATCGGCCGCAAATCGCGCGCTTGGGTGGCGGTGCGCCGACGCAGCTTGTAGAAGATGGAGGAAACCATCTCGACGAGCGACGCGAGAATTGGGTTGCCGGACGCAACGGCCACCGCGCGATGGAAGCGGATGTCGTGGGCGAGAAGCGCTTGCGGGTTATCCGAAGAGGCGAACATTCCCGTCACCTCATCAGAGATCGCCGCGAGGTCGTCGCCGTTCGCACGCTCTGCCGCCATCCCCGCCACGCTGACTTCGAGCGTCTGTCGCGCCTCGAACATCTCGCGGCGAGAGAAGCCATGCAGCGCCGCCAAGAAACTGAGCGGTTCGCTGTCGAGTACCGGCGGACCGTCGGCGACGAACGTGCCCGTGCCATGCCTCGTGACGAGCACGCCTTTCGTGACGAGCACTTGCAGCCCGGCACGCACACTCGTCCGGCTGACCCCGAGTCCCTGGACCAGCTCGCGCTCCGGAGGTAAGCGGCCGCCTCGCTGGAGCTCACCCCGGAGGATCAAATCGCGCACGTGAGCGACGACCAGCTCCATCGCCAAGCCTTCGCGTGGCCTGATCTTTCCTCCGCTCTCACGTCTAGATCTCATAACACTTGGCCCACGACCTCAGTCTGCAGGATCATACGAAGCGGCCTGCGTTAGGTCAATAGACTGTTCAAGGACCCTGCAACGACAGACATTTCCAAGAGAAACGTCGGGCCGTGTGCACGCTGTTCTTCCCGTCGCAATCGCACGTGGTCTGACCAGGAAGAACGAGGCTCTCTGATGATGATTGAACTGTCGTGTTCGTTACGCTTAATATTGGCCTAGAACCCTTGAGAACCCGAAACTTGACGCATTTGAGTCAAGTTTCGGGGCTCGCAAGTGAGCGTCGCGGAGCGCGGCCCTGGCCGCGGTCCGCTAGAATACGGATACGCTTTAGGACCTCAGCTCATGAAGAGCCCACGCTTCGTCTCCCGTTGCTTGTTGTTCGCTGCCTTGCTGCTTCCGTTGATCATGACCTCCTCTCTGTCAGCCGCCGGCGTGCGCCTGCGGTCGATCGGCTCGGATCCCGCGAGCGGCGCTGCCCACGCAGTCGTGGTCGAAGAAGGAGCCCTGGTTCATACGGCCATGATGTTTCCCGAGGACAGCACGGGACGGCTGCAGGGCGAGGGCGACGCTCAGGCGCAAGCCATACGCGCCTTGGCCAACATCGAATCGGCCCTGCGGGTCGCACGCACCGATCTGGACAGTCTTGTACGTCTGCACATCTACGTGGCCGATGCATCGGTGACGCCGCTGATCGATCGGCTGCTCCGGCAACGGCTTCGCGGGAAAACAGCCCCGGCCCTGACCGTTGTCGAGACGGAGATGCCACGACCCCGGGTGCTGGTGTCCATGGATGCGATCGCGGCCACCAGTTGGCGCCCCGACCCTGGCCCGCCAGTGCGGCTGGCCGTCGGCGCGCTTCCCCGGCGCACCGAGCGGGCCTCGCATGTCGCCATCCAGCCGGAAGGGCCCTTTGTGATCGTGTCCGGCCGCAGCGCCTCGGGCGATTTCGAGGCCGCGGTCCCTGAAACCATGGCGCAGCTGCGTGCCGACCTCGAAGGCGTGGGCCTCACCTTCGACGACGTGGTGCAGGTCAAGAGCTTCCTCGGCGACATGAGCCAGACAGAGCGGTTGGAGCAGATGCTGGCCGACTTCTTTGAAGGTGAGCGAGTACCTCCGCAGGTGGTGACGGAATGGCGCCAGGACTCGGCACGGGTTGAGATCGAGCTCATCGCCACAACCGCCCGCCCCGGCAACAGCGGCGAGCGCGTCGAGTATGTGGAGCCGGTCTCCGCACGTTTCAGCCGCGTGGCGCGCGTCAACGATGGCCACCCGGTCTTTACCTCCGGCCTCTATGGCACGTCGAAGGACCCAGTCGACCAGGTGCGCGAGATGTTTGCCAAGTTGCAGAGCCTGATGAAGGAGGCGGGCAGCGATATGCGCCATCTGGTCAAAGCCACTTACTACGTTTCCGACAGTTCGGCGGATGAGGAGATCAACGCAATCCGTCCCACGCTCTATGATCCCCAGCGCCCGCCCGCGGCCTCGAAGCTCTCCGTGCGCGGGACCGGGCGGAACGGAAAAGGCAGCACGCTTGACATGATCGCCGTCACCGTCAAGTGATCGTTTTGGTACTCGCCGAGATCCGCATCCCCACGACTGCCATCTCCTAGCGCGCTCCGAACAGAGCTACAAGAGAACCCGACACCTGGCGCAGACGCCAGCGGCGTTCGCGTCCCGCCGCACAGCTATCCGACGCAGCGGCTGTTGTTGGTCATGACCTAAGCAGATCTATTCATGTTGTCTGACCTCACTGAGCCGTTGTGAGACGCTGGAACAAGCGTTGAAACGATTTTTAAACCGTATTTGTTGACATGAGGTGACGTTAGATCTATGCTCCTGCCACACCGGATCGATGTGAGAGTTATGATCTCATGGCCTAGTAGCGAAGCTCCGCCTCAAACCGCCGAGCGTAGGCGAACCACGGTGGGGCGGATCTTCGCTACTAGATGCGCGGCCGCCGACGGCGGCCGCGCCTAAGACAGCTTCTAAGGCCGCTCCATCAGAAAACTTGCTTCATCTCTCACGACTTCGGCCTTAGAAGATGTCTAGGAATGAAGATCAGGCGACGAGAATATTTGGCGAAGCGAGGAGCCACGAGCTGCCGAGGTGGGCTGCCTCGGACATGCGTTGCCCCAGCGGTCGTCGACAGCGACCGCTCATCCTGCTCGCGGCCCTACACGGAGTCGACGGCGATCGTGAGGGGGGTGGCCATGTACACGCGATTCTCTGGCAGTAGTAGGTGTAGCGGACGTTTGATGGGCTGTGCGCTGGTTGCCGTGGCGCTTGTTGGGGCGAACCTGTCACCCGCGCGAGCCCAAGTGCTCTACGGGTCTATTGTCGGCAACGTCACGGATTCCAGCGGTGCGGCCGTCCCAGGCGCCACCGTCACCATCACGCACCAGGAGCGTACCCTGACGCGCGAGGAGGTAACCGGCGACACGGGACGCTACACCTTCTCCACCGTGCCGACGGGCACCTACAGAATCCGGGTGGCTCTCACCGGATTTCAGACATTCGAGCGTGACAATGTGCGGGTCACCCTCAACTCGGTGGCGCGTGTCAATGCGACGCTCGGCGTCGGCGCGGTGGCCGAGACGGTCATGGTGGCCGGCGACACACCGATGCTACAGACGGATCGTGCGGAAGTGCGGTCCGAAATCACGACAAGGGAGCTGCAGAACCTCCCCGTGCCGCTCGGCCGGAACTACCAGCAGCTGTTTAAGTACCAGCCGGGCTTCGCGCCGCCAACTGAGCCGCACTCGGTACCCTCCAACCCCTCGCGCGCGCTGGCCTTCAACGTCAACGGCGCCAGCTATAGCTCGAACAACACACGGATCGACGGTGTGACGACGACGTACGTCGTGATGCCACACATCGCGGCCTACGTGCCGGCCCTCGAGTCGCTCGAGACCGTGAATGTCGTCACCAACAGCTTTGACGCCGAGCAGGGGCTCGCCGGCGGCTCGGCCATCAACGTGCAGATCAAGAGCGGGACGAACCAGCTCCAGGGCTCCGCCTTCGAGTATCACCATAACGAGAACCTGCGGGCGCGCGATTACTTCGCGCCCCCGGGCACCGATAAGGGCGACTTCTCCTACAACCAGTTTGGCGGCACGCTCGGTGGGCCGTTCGTTCGGGACAAGCTGTTCTTCTTCGCGAGCTACGAGCATACGCTCGACCGCCAGATGGTCAACTCCATTGGGTCCGTACCGACCGAGGCGCTGCGGCGCGGCGACCTGTCGGCCTCGCCCACGGCCATCTATGACGCGCTCACCGGCCACCCCGACGGATCCGGGCGCACGCCGTTCCCCAACAACCAGATTTCGCCCGAGCGGATTGACTCCACCGCCCAGTGGTTTATTGAACGCATCCCGCTCCCGAACCTGCCGCTTGCCGCCGGGACGATGGCCGAGACCGACAACTATTTCGTGCAGGCCCCGTATACCTTCGACCGGTGGACGCTCGACAGCAAGTTCACCTGGAACGCCACGAGCCGGCTGAACACGTTTATCCGGTACAGCCTCCTCGACTTCGACGTCGAGAACCCGACCCTGTTCGGCGACGAGCTCCAGGGACCGCCCCTCGCCGGTGGGAACCCCGGCATCGGATCGGGCAAGACCTACAACGTGTCGGGGGGCGCCACCTACACGGCCACGCCGAATCTGGTGATCGACGCCAACGTGGGGTGGGTGCGACTGAACCCCACCAGCGAGATGTCGAACATCGGCGTCAACGTGGGGCGTGACGTGCTGGGACTGCCGGGCACGAACGGCACTCGGTTCTTCGAGGGCGGCATGCCACACTTCAACATTTCGAGCTACACGGGCTATGGAACGACCGATCGTGCGATGCCCTACTACCGGGACAACGATCAGATCCAGTACGTGCTCAACGCGACCTGGAACAAGGGCAGCCACAGCCTCCGCTTCGGCAGCGACCTGTACCACCAGGGCGTCAGCAGTTTCCAGCCGGAGCAACGAGGGGCCATCGGCGGCTATCACGGCGGGTTCGAGTTCGGAACCGGACCGACGCAGATCTTGGACGGCCCGTCGGGCAACAACTTCAATTCCTGGGCGACGTTCCTCCTCGGCTTGCCGACCGAGACCGGGCGCGTTCACCAGGTGGAGGACAGGCCTTACACGGCCCGAACCTGGCAATACAGCGCGTACATCCGCGATCAGTGGCGGGTGGGCCCCACGCTCACGCTCTCGTTGGGCACACGCTGGGAGTACTTTCCCGTCCCACGCCGCGCGGACCGCGGCCTCGAGCGCTACAACCCCGAGACCAACATGATGGAAATCGGTGGCGTCGGATCGGTGCCGCTGGATCTCGGCGTCACGGAGAGCAAGACGTTGTTCGCGCCGCGGCTGGGCATGGCGTGGCGGCCCACCGAGCAGACGGTCGTGCGCGCCGGGTATGGCATCACGAACGACCCGTTCGCGCTCATACGGCCGATGGGTAGGAACTATCCGGTGCAACTCATCCTGGTCGTGCAAGCGCCAAATGCGTACTCGTTCGCCAGCCGGCTCGAGGAGGGCATCCCCGAAGTCCCGGTTCCAGACCTAGGCGACGGGATCATTCCGGTGCCGGGCGACTTCTCGGTGACGACCTTGCCGCTGGAGTTCGACCGTGGCTACGTCGAGTCGTGGAACGTGACCCTCCAGCGCGAGCTCGGGTGGGGCTTCGTGGGGGAGGTCGGCTATGTCGGCACGCGCCAAGTCGACCAACTGGGCTACCATGAGCTGAACTGGTCGCCGATCGGCGGCGGCCAGGAGGGCCGGCAACTTTTCGAGGCGTTCGGGCGCGACGCCCAGACGCAGATCGTGGCCCCGGTCGGCAACAGCAACTACCACGCGCTGCAGTCACGGCTGGAGCGGCGCTTCGCCAACGGGTTCCAGCTGCAAGCGAACTACACGTGGTCTCGCTCCATGGGGATTGCCGGCAATGACAACAGCGATGGCACCCCACGCATCAACATCCCGGAGTTCTACCATCTCAACCGGGCGCTGTCGGGCTTTGACCGGACGCACGCGTTGCACATCCTCGGCATCATGGAGCTCCCCTTTGGCAAGGGGCGCCGCTGGCTGAACGAGGGAGGCATGCTCTCGGCGCTCGTCGGTGGCTGGCAGGTGAACCATGCCATCAGCTTTTACAGCGGGACGCCGTTCAGCATCAGCGCGTCTGGCACGTCGCTCGATGCGCCCGGCAGCACACAAATGGCTGACCAGGTGAAGCCCGAGGTGGAGATCCTCAAGGGGATCGGCGAGGGCAACGCGTGGTTTGACCCGCTGGCCTTTGCGCCGGTCACCGAGGCACGCTTCGGCAACGCTGGCTTCAACTCGATGCGCGGGCCGGGCTACGGCAACTGGGACCTTGGCGTGTTCCGCGTGATGAGCTTTGGCGGTCGGCGCACGCTGGAGCTGCGCTTCGAGGCGTTCAACGTCCTCAATACGGCGCACTTCAGTAACCCGGGCGCGAACGTCTCGAATCTCAGCCTCAACCCTGATGGCTCCATTCAAGACTTGAATGGCTTCTCGGAGGTGACGAGTGCCTCCGGCGAACGCGTCATGCGATTAGGGGTGCGCTTCGCGTTTTGACGCTCGCTCGTTGAGACCGCTTGGATCCTGATGCGCGCGCTAAGTGTGATCCTGGCTTGGTTCTTGCTCGGGCCGTGGCTGTGGGCGCAGGTGGGTGATCAACCCAACGAACAGCAACGCCCGCCCTCGGACGCATGGGTGATTCCACGGGCCCCAGTCGTGTCTCCGGAGCGCGCCGTTGCCACCATGGCGCTGCCTCCGGGCTTTCGCATTGAGCTAGTCGCCGCCGAGCCCCTGGTGACGGATCCTGTGGCCATCGCCTTCGACCCGGACGGGCGCCTCTGGGTCGTTGAGATGCCCGGCTACAACCGCGAGATCGTCGACGCGCTTCCCGTGTATCTGCCTGAAGGCGAGAAGAAGCCAGTCGTGCCCGACGGCAAGGTGGTCCGATTGGACGACGCGAACGGCGACGGTCGCATGGACCGACGCGTCGTTTTCCTCGACGGGT
Organism: Luteitalea sp.; assembly: GCA_009377495.1. Taxonomy (GTDB): domain Bacteria; phylum Acidobacteriota; class Vicinamibacteria; order Vicinamibacterales; family Vicinamibacteraceae; genus WHTT01. The sequence goes on along the minus strand of WHTZ01000003.1, from coordinate 204,220 downwards.
TGCGACTGCCGCGCGCGGTGGGCTTTGCCGCAGGGGGCGTGCTCGTGGGCGATCCGCCACAGTTGTGGCTCTGCCGGGATACCGATGGCGACGGGCGCGCCGATGAACGGAAGCTAATCGCCGACGATTTTGGCGATCCGGTCGACGCCGAGTCCAGCGCGAACGGGTTGTTGTGGGGCCGAGACAACTGGATCCACAACACGATGTATGCCGCGATGCTGCGGCACAGCAACGGCACGTGGGAGCGGCGGACCGTGCCGCTTCGGGGGCAGTGGGGCATTACCCAGGACGACGAGGGACGCCTGTTCTATACGTTGAACAGCGACCAACTACGCGGCGATCTGTTTTCTCCCCACTATGCGGCGCGTAACCCGGCCTTTGCGCAGTTTGCCGGGGTGAACATCCAGGTGGCCAAAGACCAACGCGTCTGGCCGATTCGTCCAACACCCGGCGTGAACCGAGGCTATCGCCAGGATTTTCTGCGGTCTGACGGCACGCTGGCAGAATTTACGGCCGCCTCCGCGTCCGTCATCTATCGCGGCAACAACTTTCCGTCTCACTATTACGGCAACGCCTTCATCCCCGAGCCCGCCGCCCATTTGGTGAAGCGCAGCCTGCTCTTGGAGCAGAACGGTGTGATCGAAGCGGTCAATGCCTACCAGGGCACGGAGTTCCTGCGGTCCACCGATGAGCGGTTCCGTCCGGTCTTTCTCGCGAACAGCCCCGACGGGGCGCTGTACGTGGTCGACTACTACCGCGGCATCATCGAGGGCTACAACTTCATCACGACGTTTCTCCGCGACCAGATCCTGGAGCGCGACCTGAACGAGCCGCTGTGGGGACTGGGGCGCATTTATCGCGTGGTCGACGAGCGCGGTCCACTGAACCCGACGCGGCCCATGTCGGAGGCTGCGACCGACGGTCTGGTGAGCGACCTGGCGCATCCGTCCGGGTGGTGGCGTGACACGGCCCAGCAAGTCCTGGTGGAACGGGGCGACCAGTCTGCGGCCGAGGCTCTACGTGACATGGCCTTCAGCCATCCGCAGGCCCAGACCCGCCTGCACGCCTTGTGGACATTGGAGGGGCTGGGCCTGGCGGACGAAGCGGTGGTCGTCCGCGCCTTGGCCGATGCCGACTCCAGCGTTCGCGCAGCCGCGATTCGAGTGGCCGAGGGGCTCATGGACCGCGCGTCGGCGGCCTTGTGGGATCGTCTGAGCGCCATCGCCAGCGATCCCGAGCCCCGCGTGCAGATCCAGTTGGCGCTGTCGCTGGGCGAGGCGCGCAGCCCGCGGCAGGAACAGATCTGGTTCGACCTGCTGCGCCGCAGCGATCACCCCTTCCTGGTAGACGCCGTGCTCACCGGCACGGGGGGACGGGAGGCGGCCTTGCTGGAGGGGGTGCTGCAACAGGGCCTGGGGACGGCTGGCCGCTTTCATGGCGAGAAACTGCTGGCGGCGTTGGGCGCCGTCATCGTTCGGAGCAGCGAAGGCAAGGCAGCCGACCGGGTAATTGCCTTGGCGGGCGGCGCGGAGGATCATCCCGGCTGGGTGCGTCAGGCTTTGGCCGAGGGCGTGGAGCGCGCGCTGTTCCCGTCGGACCGGCCCGGGCAAACGTCGCTGGCCAGCGGCATCGCGCCGGAGCGATTGGAGCCGCTGGTCCGCTCGGAAGACCAGCGGGTCAGGGCCATGGCGGCGCGGATGGTGTCGCGGCTGGAGGAGATTCGGCGTCGGCCGGCTGCGACGGAGGACACCGCGGCGCTGACACCGGCGGAAGAGAAGCTGGTGGCGACCGGGAAAGTGAGCTATCTCGTGTGTGCCGCGTGCCACCAAGCCGACGGCCAGGGCTTGGAAGGACGGGGGCCGCCGTTGGTAAAGTCCGACTACGTGCTCGGTCCCAAAGGCCTCCTCATTCGAATCGCGCTGTTCGGGAAGGAGGGGACGCCTGGCTATCCCGCGATGCCGCCGGTCGGCACGATAGGCGACACCCAGATGGCTGGCGTTCTGAGCTACATCCGCCGAGCATGGGGGCACCAGGCGTCTCCCGTGTCTCCCGAGGAGGTCGGTGCGGTGCGCAAGGAGGAAGCGACTCGGATCGAAGCCTGGACGAACGAGGAATTGGACCGATTGCGCAACCGATTGCAGCGCTGAAAGCGGGGTACGCACCTTCATGCGCTTACGAAGTGCGCGACCATCGCGCTCGGGGTGATCGATGAGCCAAATGCGATTGCTGATCGTTCTCACGCTGGTCGTCGCCAACGGCGCCATGCCAGCCACCGTTCGACCGCTCAGCCAGGACTTGACCGCAGAGTCGCCCCACTGGGCAACCAACGATCTTCGCGCGGGCATCATCGGCACCGATACCTCCCACGTGCCGGCGTTCACCAAAATCTTCCGATCGCACCCGGAGTGGAAGATCAAGGTCGTGGCCGCGTTCAAGGGAGGGAGTCGCGATCTGCCGACCAGCGCCAACCGCGTCGAGCGCTTCGCCAAAACCATCCAGGACGAGCACGGCGTCGAGATCGTCGAGAGCATCGACGCACTGCTGGCGAAGGTGGACGTCGTGCTGTTGATGAGCGTCGACGGCCGGCCGCACTTGGCTCAGGCTACCCCCGCCCTCAAGGCCGGCAAACGCCTATTCATCGATAAGCCGCTGGCCGCTAGCCTGGCCGACGTGCACCGGATCGTAGAGCTCTCCAAACAAACGGGCACGCCGTTGTTCAGTGCGTCCTCGTCTCGATTTCATTCTGATATTCCCCGACTGCGGGATGACCCGGGCGTAGGAAAGGTGACCAAGGTTCAAGCCACCTATGCCTTGAACACGCTGGAGTTTCACCCTGACCTGTTCTTCTACGGGATTCACGGCGTCGAAGCTCTCTATGCCGTGATGGGGACCGGTTGCGTCAGCGTGTCGCGGAAGAGCGAGGGCAATGCCGACGTCACCACCTGCAAATGGAACGACGGCCGGGTCGGTGTCTACCATGGGACGCTGAAGGCCGACGAGCGACAGCCCCTGATCCGAGTATGGGGGGAGAACGGAACGACCGACAGCTCCGATTCCGGGGGTTATGACGGGCTTGTGCAGGCGATTGCCGAGTTCTTCCAGACCGGCCGCCCGCCGGTTGACGTGGCTCAAACTATCGAAGTGTTTGAGTTCATGACGGCCGCCCAATTGAGCAAGGAACGGAACGGCGCAGAAGTCTCGCTTGCGGAGCTTCGGAAATGAGCGGATTTGAACCGGAAACGTCGCGCACGATGAGACGGTTTCAAGACATCGCCTGAGGGGATTTATGCACCGGGCCACTAAGCTTCGACGGTCACACTCCATGAAGAGGATTGGTCACATTTGCTTGTTCGCGGGCGTTGCGTGGTTGGCCTTGGTCGTGACCGGGCAGGACGTCAACGGACAGAATGCGCCTTCCTGGAAAGCCGGCGCCGCAGCTATCGACATTACTCCCGACGGGCCGGTTTGGATGGCTGGCTATTCGAAGCGCGATAAACCGAGCGAAGGAGTGGCGCAACGAATTCATGCCAAAGCGTTGGCCATCGACGACAATACGAATGGACGAATGGTCATTGTGACTTTGGATCTGATCCGTGTCCCACGGCAACTCCGAGACGCTGTGGAACAGCGGGTGCACGAGCAGTACGAGCTAGCGCCCGAATCCCTCCTGCTCAACGCCTCCCATACGCATTCGGGGCCTGCTCCCGAGAGCCGTGGAGTTGATGATCCGATTCATGCGAAAAAGGCGGACTCCTACCAACGAGTGCTCGAGGATAAGATCGTTCAGGTGATTGGTGAGGCGCTTTCTCGCAGCCGTCCTGCTGATCTCAGTTTCACTCGTGCGCGCGCGGGCTTTGCCATGAATCGGCGCTTGCGCGTCGGACATGAGATCCGAAATAGCCCTAACCCCGATGGACCCGTCGATCACGATGTGCCAGTCCTGCGAGTAACAGATTCGGATGGAAATTTGACGGCCGTGCTCTTTGGCTACGCCTGTCATAACACGGTCACGGGATTCTACACAATCAACGGGGACTATGCGGGATACGCGCAGGCTTACTTGGAAGAGGAGCATCCTGGTGCCGTCGCTCTGTTTCTGATGGGAGCGGGTGGGGATCAAAATCCATATCCGCGACATGCCTCGCTCGAACAGTCTGCGCAACACGGTCGAGCTCTCGCCAACGCCGTCGAGGCGGCAATGCAAGTCACCATACAGCGCGCCGTGCACGGCCCGTTGCGAAGCGCACTCGGGTATGCTGAGCTCGAATATGCCGAGATCAGCCGTGCGGATTTAGAGCGTCGAGCCGGGTCACGAGATAGCGGCGAAGCGCGGCGAGCCGAGACGTTGCTCAAGGAGCATCAGGCCGGAACACTTGACGCAAGCTATCCATGTCCGGTTCAGGTGGTTCAGTTCGGAGCCGACTTAACGATGGTCGCAATTGGTGGCGAGACAACGGTGGAATATTCATTGCGGCTCAAGCGGGAGTTGAAATCGGGTCCTGCGGCCGTCTGGGTTGCCGGCTATTCCAACGATGGTTTCGGTTACCTCGGCAGCAAGCGCGTGATTGTCGAAGGGGGGTATGAAGGTTATTCAGCGAACCTACGTCGGCATCCCGGGCCTTGGGCCTCGAACACGGAGGAACGTGTCATTCAACAGGTCTACGACCTGATGGGTACGATCAATCATTGAGCAGAATACGTTGCCGAACCTATGAGCCGATGTACTAAGCTACAGTTTCAGTAGTCGGATGGCGTTATCCCGGTAGATCTTCCGGCGGACGTCCACGGGCAGTTCGAACGAGGGGAGCAGCTCGAACTGCGAGACAACCTGGTTCGGCCGCAGGTAGTCGCTTCCGAACATCAGCTTGTCCGCTCGACGGATGAGAAAGTCGCGTCCGAACTTCCGGTCCCGAGAGATACCGTTGGCCCCGGAACCGGCAGAGAGATCAGCGTATAGGTTCGGGAACGCATCCATGAGGGTGTCCACCGCTCCTCCCGGGGCGACCTTGCCTTTCGGGTAAGCGTCCGAAGCGACGGACGCCGAGATGGACGCCCACCAGAGCGGCCCGTGGGCGATCAGGTTCAGCGTCGGGAAATTCTGGAGCACGCGGCGAAGCCCTGGCAACCCCGGGGAGTCGGTATTGCACCTGCCGTCCATGTGAAGAAGCAGTGGCAGGCCAACCATCTCACACGCCTCGTAAACACGAAAGCAGAGCGGATGGTCGATGGGCAGGCCCGGCTTGTGCTCGCCGAAACCTTTGGCCCCCTGGTCCTCGTACCACTTCAGCATCCCCACCAAATCTTGAACCTTCCCGAAATCGGCTCGCGGATCGACGCTGGTGAAGGGAATCAGCCGGTCGGGGTGCCGGCGTGCCGCGCGAAGAGTGTCCACGGGCGGAATGGGGATGACCCTGCCTTCAGGAGAAACATGAGCCAAAACGCATGACCGTTCAACATTATTGCGGTCCATCCACCTCAGGAAGTCATCGAGCGTAAGCTCCTTGATACCTTGTTCGTGCCAGAAGGGCCCAGGGTGGGTATGGACGTCGATATAGGATATCTCCTCGGCAGCCGTGGACCGGTCCCAGACGTTGCCGGCCAACGCGGCGGTGCCCAAAACGCCCAGAAGACGGCGACGCGAGATCACAGTAATATGCTTCTGCATCGAAGGTGTTCTCCTCTGGGAAAACGCCTCTGCTTTCTTGAATGAAATGTGTGTTTTCCAGGCAAATCTTACTTTTGCGCATCGTGCAAGTCAATGCAACGGCTTGTCCGGAGCCAGGAAGTGACAAGGGCCAATGCCCCGCGCTCGCCCTTCGCTTTCGAGAGTTACAATAGGAGCGTCCGTATCCGATGACACGGCGCGAGGTGTACGATGGCTGAGCCGATGCTCATTGAGGTGGAGTTGCCAGAATCCCTGGAGGCACTTCACCTGCCATTCGGAGTAAACCAGCGGCTCCAGAATCTCTTGGACCGCCAAGACCGCGGAGATGACCTCAGTGCCGATGAGCGGCGGGAGGCAGAGGGGCTCGTCGATCTCGCCGAGCTACTGTCTTTGCTCCGACTCCGCGCCCGGCGCATCGCACGGGCAGCCAAGGGGTGATCCGGGGAATCCCGGCACGTCTGCGTCGGCTGGTTATCGAACGGGCCAGAGACCGATGCGAATACTGCGGTCTCTCACAGGAGGGCCAAGAGGCAGCGTTTCACGTTGACCACGTGATTCCTCGAGGGGTCGGGGGACCGACCTCCGCTGAGAACCTTGCCTTGGCTTGTGTCTCGTGCTCCCTACGCAAGGCCGCCCGACGGACCGCGGTCGATCCGCAGACAGGAGAAGACACCCCGCTCTTTCATCCGCGTCAAGATGACTGGAAGCAGCACTTCCGCTGGGAAGGCGTGCGGCTTGTGGGCCTCACGGCCAGCGGACGAGCCACGATCGCAGCGCTCGAGATGAACCGGCTTCTCATCCTCGCGATCCGGAGCGAAGAAGCGGCGCTTGGACGCCCTCCATCACGGTGAAGGTTCGGTCGGAGATCGCGACGGACATGTCGGTGGCACCTGCAGGAGTGATCGTGCGAACACGTCGTGTCATGACACGTAGGCCGCTGGCGACCAGCGCAATCGCGGCGCTGCTCGTGATTGTGACGACGATGACGCCCGTGGAGGCGGGGTCGCTACAGGACGACCTCGTCCAACGGCGCGCGCGCGTCATGAGCCAGCTCGACGCAAATACGATGCTGATCCTCTGGAGCGCCCCGACGCAGGTCTACTCGCACGACGTGGACTACGAGTATCGGCAGGACAGCGACCTCCTGTACCTGACGGGCATCGAACAGGAAGGCACGATGCTGGTGCTGATGCCCGGCAACCGCACGAAGAAATCCATCCTCTTCATCCACGAGCCAAACGCCCGACGCGAGCACTGGGAGGGACATCTGCTGACCAAGGCGGAGGCGCACGCCGCGAGCGGCGTCAACGCCGTGCACCACCTCTCGGAATTCGAGCCCTTTCTCACGGCGATGATGAACCAGAAGCCGTATGGCGTCACGGGCGCGGACGGCGCATCCGAGTACACGGCGTTCTCGGAGGCCGTGGCCGCGGGACGGGCCAAGGTGGCGTTGAAGCTCGGGCCGCGCCCAGCGCCTTCGGCGCCCCTGACGAAGCCGTACATCTTCGCGCGCGACCTACGCGAACGCTTCCTCAACGTCACCTTCGTGGACGCGCAGCCCATCGTTTGGGCGTTGCGCCAGGTGAAGACGCCGTACGAGCAGAGCGTGCTGCGCACGAGCGTCGAGATCTCGAGCGAGGCGCACATGGCGGGCATGCGCGCCGCCGCGCCCGGCAAGTACGAATATCAGGTGCGCGCGGCGATCGAGCACGTGTACATGGACCGCGGCGCGATGAGCTGGGGGTATCCCTCAATCGTCGGTAGCGGCCCGAACGCGCTGATCCTGCACTACACGGAGGCCAGCCGCCGCATGGAGGCCGGCGATCTCCTGCTGGTCGATGCCGCGGCCAACTATCAGGGGCTCACCGGCGACATCACGCGGACGTATCCGGTCTCCGGCCGCTTCACCGACCCACAGAAGGACCTCTACCGTCTCGTGGTCGAGGCGCAGGATGCCGGACGCCGGGCTGCCGCCGCCGCCAAGACCGTGGATGACGTTCGCGACGCGATGTCGCAAGTGCTAAAGGTAGGGCTCCTGGAGCTCGGCCTAATCACCGACGCGAAGGGCGATCAGTTCCGCCGGTGGGCCACACATGGCACGGTGCACTGGATCGGCATGGACGTTCACGATGTCGGTGACCTACGGCGTCCGCTCGAGCCGGGCATGGCATTCGTCATGGAGCCTGGTGTTTACATCCGTCAGGGGGCGCTCGACGCGTTGCCAGATACACCAGAGAACCGCCGGTTCAAGGAGAAGGTAGCCCCTACCTTCGAGAAGTACGAGGGCATCGGCATTCGCGTCGAAGACTCGTTCCTGCTCACCGACTCGGGCCTCGTCTGCCTCTCTGCCGCCGTGCCGCGCACGCTCGAGGAAGTCGAGGCGTTCCTCGTACGGGAAGGCGCCGCTCAGACGGTCCCGTAGGGACCGGCGGGGCTAACCGCCTCCGCCAAGGCTACGGCGGTCCGCCGAAGCGCGAAGCGCGAAGGCGGAAGCCCCGCCCTACCCTCTTGAATGAAGAGCATTGCGCGTAGCCATTGTTACGTCTGTAGCTCGCGCACCCGTGCAACGACAGCGTCCGTGACCGCTTCGGTCGTCGACGTGCCGCCGAGATCCGGCGTGAGGACACGCTGATCCGCCAGCACGCCCACGACGGCGCTTTCCACCAGCGCGGCGGCCGCGGGCTCTCCCAGGAAGTCCAGCATCTGCGCGCCTGCGAGCATCGTTGCCATCGGATTGGCAATGCCACGGCCGACGATGTCAGGCGCGGAGCCGTGCACGGGCTCGAACATCGAGGGGAACGTCCTCGGCGGGTTCAGGTTCGCGCTCGGCGCCAGGCCGAGGCTACCTGTGATGGCCGCGCTCAGGTCTGTGAGGATGTCACCGAAGAGATTCGATGCCACGAGGACGTCGAAGCTCTCGGGCCGACGAACGAGGTCCATGCACGCGGCGTCCACGAGCAGCGACTCGGTGCGCACGTCCGGATAGTCGCATGCGATTTCGGCGAAGACACGATCCCAGAACGCCATACTGAAGCCTTGCGCGTTCGACTTCGTGACCGATGTGAGGAGCCGCTTCTTGTTTCGGCGCCGCGCCAGGTCGAACCCGAAGCGGATGATGCGCTCGGTCCCGTGACGCGTGAACAGCGCCGACTGCACGGCCACCTCGTGTGGGCCTCCCAAATGCAGCACGCCTCCAATCTGCGCGTACTCTCCTTCCGTGTTCTCACGCACGACGACGAAGTCGATCTCGCCGGGCCGCTTCCCGGCGAGCGGCCCGCGCACGCCAGCATAGAGCTGCGCCGGCCGTACGCACGCGTACTGGTCGAACCCCCGACGGATCGGCAGTAACAGACCGTTCAGCGTGACGTTGTCCTGCAGGCGCGGATCGCCCACCGCGCCGAAGAAGATCGCGTCGAAGGGCCGCAGTTGATCGAGGGCATCCGCCGGCATCATGCGACCATGCTCGAAGTAGTACTCAGAGCCCCAGGGGAAGAGCTCCCAGGCAAAGCGCACCTGATGGCGCTCGCCCGCGGCGTCGAGCACCCGGATCGCCGCCTGGATCACTTCCCTACCGATACCGTCCCCTGGAATCGCCGCAATCCGATAACCGTTCATGTCGACATCACCACAGGCCAATGACTTTCCACCACGCGAAGCCGACCGGCAGCCAGATCGCCAGGTGCACGAGCGAGAGCACGAATCCAATCCGCCACCACTGGCCTTGCGTTAGATAGCCCGCGCCGAACACGATGGGCGCCGGTCCGGTGCCATAGTGTGTGATGGCGGCGTTGAGGCTCGAGAAGAACCCGAGGCTCAGCGCAGCCAGATGCGGCGGCGCACCGAGGCCGAGAGCAACGGCAAAGAATGCCGGAAACATCGCCGTGGCGTGCGCCACGAGACTCGCGAACGCATAATGCGAGTACAGATACAGAACGAGCAACGCGGCAAGCGCTGCCCACCATGGCCACGCGCCCACGAGTCCAGCCGACGCGGTGGCGAACGCCTTCGGCAAACCGGCCTTGCCCAACTGTCCCGCAAGCATGATGAGGCCACCAAACCACACCAACGCATCCCACGCGCCCTTCTCCGCGAGCACATCCTGCCAGTCGAGCACGCGTGTGACGAGCAGCAACGCCAGCCCGAGGTATGCCACGGCCGTCGGCGATGCATCGTGCCACGCCGCAGACAGCCAGAGCAGGAGCACCACCGAGAAGACCATCAGCATGACTCGCTCGTTGCGCCCCATGGGCCCCATCACACGCAACCGCTCGGCGGCGAGTTGCTGCGCCGGCCGCGTGTCGCGCAACGTCGGTGGGCACAAGCGATACACGACGAGCGGCACGACGATGAGGGCCACGATGCCCGGTACCAACGCGGCCACGGCCCACATCGTCCAAGAGAGCTCCGTTCCAGCGATCTGTCGCGCGAGCTCCGCGACGAGAGGGTTGGGGGCCGTTGCGGTCAAGAACATGGCCGAGACGACGAGATCTCCCTGATAGAGCGTCTTCATCAGAAACGCGCCCATTCGGGAGGCCGTCGGGCCCGGCTCCGAGCCGAACGCGCGTGCGACGCTCAACGTAATGGGAAACAGGACGCCTCCGGCGCGTGCGGTGTTCGAAGGCGTTATCGGCGCCATCGCGAGATCCGCCAGGACAATGGAGTAGCCGAGACGGAGCGGTGTGCCGCCGAAGCGGCCAATGGTGTGGTATGCGATACGCTCGCCAAGCCGTGTCTGGGTGATTCCCCGCGCGAACAGGAAGGCCGCGACAATGAGCCAGACCGTGACATTGGCAAAGCCCGAGAGCGCGTCCTGAATCGAGACGAGACCGAGCAGATTCGAAGCCGTAACCGAGAGGAGGACGACCGCGCCGGACGGGAGCGGGCGTGTGATCAGCGCACACACGGTGGTTGCGAACAGCGCCAGGAGTCCCCAGCTCCCCGGCGCGAACCCGCTGTGCGGCAGCAGCCAGACCGCGCCGCCGACGAGAAGTGGCACCACCCAGCGCCAGCGATCAAAGGCTCGGATTGCTGTGACTGGCGCGGCGGGCACGGAGGTATATTGCACGAATTACACGCCGGATCAAACGTCCGTCTCGACGCGTCGCTGAGGCTTACCTGCCGCGCTGAGTATTTCGAACTCGATTGACGAGATTCCAATCACCGCGATCCCGTCGCTCGTGACAAAGCTCCACGGCCTGGCCGAAGAGATCCGCTCGAATCTCCGTTGGCCTCGCAGCGCTGCTCGCCCTCTCTAGATGTGCATTCGCTGTCAGGGACGAGGGCGACGCGGCGCCCGGCTGGCCAGGCGCGACGACCAAGAACGCGTATCAGCGCCCTGATTCTTCTGCCAGATACGGAATCGTCTGGGGACCCTGGGGAAGAACGCACAACGTCGCCCGCGGCCCTGCGGCTCTCAGCGCGTCACGCACCGCCGTTTCAACATCGTCGACCGGCTGGAGGTGCGCCGCCCGCACATCATCGGGCGAGAGGCCGTCGGTCTTGACGAGCACGCGCGCTTTTATTTGGATCTGCGCCTGGATCTGCACCTGCCACTGGTCGGGTACGGCGTAACCCGGTGCCTTGATCATGTCGAGCAGCTGCGCGGCCGTGGGTCGAGACGCCAGCACGCGCTTGTACGAGCCGTGGGCGGGCAATCCATCGCGGCACTCGGCCGCGCAAACGATAGTGCCGCCTGGCTTGACGACCCTGGCGGCCGCGGACATCCCTTTCACAGCCTGGTACAGGTTCTGGTCCAGTGGGTACCCGGAATTGGTCGTGAGGACCACGTCAAATGCCGTGGCCACCTCGCGCATGGCGGCGCGCTTTGCCACGTCGCAAGCACGACGGTGCTCTTCGAACAGCTCGCCCGCGAAGACCTCCGTGATCTGCTGTTCGCGGTTGAGCGTGACGTCCACCGCGAAATGGACCGCCGTCATCCTCGCAATCTTCCGAACGTCGTCGTGAATGGGGTTGCCCTCGGTGATGCCCCACGTCGCGTTGGGATGCGCGATGCGCGCAGCGTCGTGGAGCGTCATCACCGTCTCCAGCCCCGCGAGCCCAGGCGCCACCATCTTGGGGCCCCCGCTGAAGCCGGCAAAGAAGTGCGGCTCGACGAACCCGGTCGTGATCCGCACGTCGGCCGCGAGCCAGAGACGATTGAGGAACACGGAAACCCCCGTGGTGGTTCGCCCGGCCGGTTCGAGCGTTGAGTCCCTCCGGCTGTCGTGATTGATGACCCGGTATCGGTTGAGCAAGTCTCGGCCGAGCATCTGCTCGAGCTCGGCGTCGCTGTTGGCTCGATGTGTGCCGGTGGCGATCAGAATCGTGACGTCGTCGGGACGAATGTCCGGCATCTGCTGTAGCAGCGCGCTGAGCATCTCGCGGCGCGGTTGGGCTCGCGTGATGTCGCAAACCGAGATCGCGACGGTGCGCCCGGGGCGGGCCAGCTCCGCCAGGCGTGGTCCTGCCACGGGTGCGCGAATCGCGGCCACCAGGGCACCGACCGGCTCAGGCACGGCCGGGCGGGTGACCGGCTGGATGACGGTGACGCGCTCACCCGGAAGGTCCACTTCGAGACCGTCTGTGCCGTAGTCCAAACGAAGATGCACGATTGAGCTATCACTCCGCTCGTACGGGTAAGAAAACATCTCCCAGGTTCCACGCGTCGATTGCTAAGTTATTCGATAATATCGCGAGCCGCTCGACTGTTCCATCGGCACCCCCAAGAACGCTTGACACCTTTTTGTGGGTGAGCGGCTCGTGAGCCGGGACCGCCTGAGAACGGCTTCTGGTGAGCCGTTGCGTGACCTGCACACGGCCTATGTGAGCCAGGGCGACAGCGGGGGCCGAAGGCCGACCGAGGCCCGGCCTGCCGCCGGGGTCGCGCCGGATTCCCGTGGCGGTCCAGCGCGCCGTGTGGCAGCGCGACCGCGGCCAGTGTACGTTTGTGAGTCGGCGCGGGCGGCGCTGCCCCGCGCGAGGCTGGCTCGAGTTTCATCACACGGTGCCCTTTGCCCTCGGCGGTGAGACCTCGGTCGACAATGTGCGCTTGTTGTGTCGCGCGCACAACCAGCAGCAGGCGGCACGAGACTTCGGGCCATCGAACGCGCTGCGCGTGCGGGAAGTGGCCCCGCCGTACGGCGTCATCCTGGAGGAACTCGTGCCGGCACGAGTTCTCGCGGACCGCAGCCCTGCGGGCCGCGTCCGCCGACGCTCACTCGCGAGGGCGCGTGCGCCTAGCGAACATCACGAGGCATGTCCTGGGTGAATGCCGGCCTGGCCGACCGACGCCCGGTGTCCAACGGCGCGCGGCGCAAGGGGCGCATCGTCGCGGGCAGTCCGTTCACGCATCCTCCCGGCGGCAGGCCACCCGCAAGAGGCGTTCGTCGCTGGGAGCGGCCCTCGGCCCGTTCCGTCAGCATGGCCCGCACGTTCGATCGGCGGCTCGCGGCCCGAATTGTCTGTGACATCAGGCTCTCATGTGTAGGCGATGCGAACATGGATAACCCCCTTTCAGTTGAAGCATCGTTGTTTGATCTCCCGCTGGATGCTGTCCATGTCTGGTACCTGTTCACCGATCGCGTCACAGATCCACAAGTCCTTGAGCGGTACGCCAACATGATGTCGACTGAGGAACGCGTGCGCCGTGACCGTTTCATCTTCCCAAAGGATCGATATCAGTTCCTGGTCACGCGCGGCCTCCTGCGCACGCTCTTGTCCCGATACGCTCGAATCAGACCAGAGGAATGTGTATTTGTGATGAATCGATACGGTAAACCCTCCCTTCACTACTGGGGATCGGCCACCGCAGGACTCGAATTCAACGTCTCGCATACGAACGGCCTGGTCGCCATCGCGATCACGAGCGGACGCGAGGTTGGCATCGACGTTGAGGAGCTGGCGCGGGCACATTCCGACCTGGACGTGCGCCGGTTCTTCTCCACGGCGGAAGTCAGGGCGCTGGAGGCCCTGCCACCGACAGAACAGAGATCCCGATTCTTTGATTATTGGACCCTCAAGGAAGCCTACATCAAAGCTCGCGGGATGGGCCTGTCCTTGCCGCTCGACCGCTTCTCGATGCACCTCCACAGAAACCGGCGGCCGACGATTGAATTTGCGCCGCCGATCGACGATGACACATCCACGTGGCAGTTTGTGCAGTTCGAGCCCAGCCCGCGCTACCGAATGGCTTTGGCTATTCGTCGCCGTGGAACCGACCTTACGGTCCGGATCAAGGAATTCGACGTGAAAGACGAGACCGCATAGCCAGCACGTTGACACGAATCTCGTGTAACGCTACAAGTTTAGCCTCTGGGACGCGCTGATCGTGGGCGCGGCCCATGTCAGCGGATGTCGCTGCGTGCTGACCGAGGCAACGTCAAGCCGTCATGCCTACACAGGCGATCGAGCCGGATCGCATCGCGTTCGAGCGACCGGGAAAGCACCACTACCGTCTCGCGTTTCATCTTGATTCGAGATGGGGCTATTCACTCGTCCCGATGACCGTCATCAACGGCAGACGTCCGGCTGACCCAGGAACGGGGGTCGCGATTTTTGGTGGCACTCACGGCAACGAATACGAGGGACAGATCGCCGTGAAACGCCTGTGTCACGATCTGAATCCTGATGAGATGCAGGGGCGAGTGATCCTCATGCCGCAGTTGAGCGAAAGTGCCTGCGCGAGCCATGCACGCGCCTCTCCGGAAGATGGCGTCAACATGAACCGCGCCTTTCCAGGCGACGTCCGCGGGAGCCTGTCCTTCCGAATCGCGCACTTCGTGAAGACTCGGGTCTTTCCGCACGTACGTCTCGTCATCGACCTGCACGCGGGCGGTCGTGAGGCGGCGTTCCCGTTGTGCACCTCGCTCCACGCTATCCGCGATCCCGTGCGACATCAGGAGACTCTCCTCGTCGCGCGCCTCTTCGACACGCCGTTCGTCTTCATCTACTCGCGCCAGATGGCGTCAGGGCTGCTCACCGACGAAGCTGAAGACGACGGGAAGGTCGCGGTTGGCGGCGAGCTCGGGTTCGCCGAAGGAGCCAGGTGCGCAGGAGTCAGGCACGCGTATGAGGGTGTTCGAAACGTGCTGTGCCACTATGGGATGCTGACCGGGAACGTCAGCAAGATCGACGCGAACCGCACGTCGCCGCCGCGTCTCGTGCAGGCGCTGGAACTGGCCGACTACGTCCCTTGCCCGCGGACCGGCATCTGGGAATCGACGGTCGAACCTGGCAGCGACGTTTCCGAAGGCGAGCTGCTCGGACGGCTGCACGATTTCTCTGATCACGCCTCGGCGCCGCTGGAAGTCCGGGCACATCGTCGGGGCGTGGTGATCGCTTTGCACTTTGCGGCTGCCTGCCGGCAAGGCTCTACTCTGTACGTGATTGCCGAGGACGTACCGGTGAGCACATGAACATCACGAACGTCGAAGTCTTCGTTCTGAAGTCGCCTGGCCTCTACCGGAGTCCGGACGCTGCCGAGGAGCCACCCGGGCCGACGTATATGGGGCTCGTGAAGGTATCGACGGATGCCGGGCTGACGGGCTATTCGGATGTGGAGACCGCTGCGCCCGTGGCGAAGGCTGCAGTGGAGGCGCCGGCCTGGAGTGAGGCAGGTATGGAATGCTTCGACGGCCTCGCGTCGCTGCTCATCGGCGAGAACCCGCTCGAAGTGGAACGCCTCTGGTACAAGATGTACCGTGGCAGCATCTACTATGGTCGGCGCGGCGTGGCCATGCAGGCCATCTCCGCGATCGACATCGCGCTCTGGGACATCATCGGCAAGTGCTACGGCCAACCCATTCATGTCCTGCTCGGCGCCAAGTGGCGCGATCGGGTGCGCGCGTATGCGAGCACGCTGTTCAGGCCGACACCGCAGGCCATGCGTGACGCCGCCAAGGGCTACATCGATCAAGGCTTCACGGCCGTCAAGTTCGGCTGGGGCGTGTTTGGCAACGACCCGGCGCAGGATGTCCGTCTCGTCGAAGCGGCGCGTGAGGAACTGGGGCCGGGCCGAGATCTTCTCGTCGACACGGGCTGGTTCGTCGAGCGAACGCCCAAACAGGCTATCCAGGTCGTGCGCGCCCTCGAACCATACCGACCGTACTTCATCGAGGAGTTGCTGCACCCAGAAGATTACGACGGCTACCGGCAGGTCGCGGAACGCGTCGACACGCTCATCGCCTGTGGCGAGCAAGAGGCGACCGAGTGGGGCTTTCGGCAGCTCATCGAGCGAGCAAAGGTCGATGTGCTGCAGCCGGACCTCACACGTTGCGGAGGCTTCACGGCGGCCCGTAAGATCGTCCACATGGCGGAAACCGCCAATGCGCTGGTCGTCCCGCATTCCTGGTCATCGGACTTGCTCACAGCCGCGTCGCTTCACCTCAACGCGTTTCAACGGCGGGCGGTGTTCGTCGAGTTCAACACGTCGCAAGGGCCGCTCAGCCGCGAGCTGGTTCGTGAGCCGCTCCGGCTGGTGGACGGCTTCCTCCCCGTCCCCTGCGGCCCTGGTCTCGGCGTCGACGTCAACGAGGAGACGATCGAGCGATACCGGATCGCGTAGCGGGCGCCACGCCGGGCCCCCAACATGCTGTGCGCTCACTCAGCACGCATCGAGGCCAAGGAGAGCGAGCGTATCGCGGTGGATGAGCTCCTCGAGCTTGCCTTCAGGGATACGGGGCAGATTCGTGCCTTCGACCACCTCGTTCACGCGGCGCAGCGCCTCCATGCTCGACGCCGGCGTGGTGAACGGATAATCGGACCCGAAGAGCAGGCGATCCAACACGCCGTACTCGCGAGCCGCCACGAGCGCGTTGTAGAACTGCCATGGCCGGTAGTAAAGGGCCGAGATGTCGCTGTAGAGATTGCGATGCTTCCTGATCAGCACCAGTGTCTCGGCAATCCACGGGTGGCCAAGATGAGCAATGACCATACGGAGTCGGGGCAGCGCCAAGGCGATCGATTGGAGCAGCACCGGGTTGGCCAGCTCCAGCGATACGTTCGCGCAGAAGGTGGCGCCCTGGTGGATGAGCACCGGCACGTCGAGCGCTTCGGCCCTCGTCAGCAGCCGCATGAACCGCGGATCGGAGGGATGGACGTTTTGATAAATGGGGCCCACCTTCAACCCTCGAAGCCCCAGGCTCCGCACGGCGTGTTCCAGCTGCTCGACCGCGTCGTCATCCTGGGGATCCACCGAGCAGAAGCCGATGAGCTTCTCCGGATGCTGGCGCACGTAGTCGGCGACGTACTCGTTGGGCACCAGCACGCCAACGTGGCGAGCGCGGAAGCCGAGCACCACAGCGCGATCGACCGCCTGCATGGCCTCCCAGTGCTCGTCCAGATCGACGGCGATGTCACGATAGCTGTCACCCGCAGCCACCTGGGCATCGCGCAGGAACTCCTCTCCGAGGTGTTTCCCTCGCTCCCACACGTGCGTATGGACGTCGACGATCATCGCAACTTTTCAGCAGCCAGTTAGAGAACACCGTACTTCTTGTAGACGTCGCGCAGGTACGCGCCCTTTCGCAGCTCGTCGCGACTCTGGTTCTCGCGCAAGGCTTTCTCGGTCGCCAGCCGAATGGCCGGCTCGATCGCGGCGGCTGGAATAGCCAGCACGCCGTCGAAATCGGCGAATATCAGGTCGCGTGGGGAAACGAGCACCGCCCCGCACTCGACCGGCACGTTGTAGGCCATGACCAGGCCGCGCCCTTTGGAATCGACCGGCTTGATACCGGCAGCAAAGACGGGGAAGCCGAGCCGTTGAATGCGCGTGACGTCCCGCACCAAGCCATCGATGATGGCACCACGGGCCCCACGGGCCATGGCCGCCGTCGAGAGCAGCTCTCCCCACGGGGCATTCCGCCTCGACCCGCCGGTCGATACGACGACCACTTCGCCGGGAAGGATGCTGTCCACCGCCTCGATCTCAATGGCATACGGATCGCCGTCCACGTGATGCACATCCATGCAGGAGATCGTCCGCGCCCACCCGGCAAACCGCACGGAAGGGACGAGCGGGCGGAGATGATCTGCCATCGCGCGGTCCCAGAAACCGAGCTCATCCAGCGCATCGGAGACCACCGCCGTGTACAGGTTGTTCTCCAGGTGCCTGAACAGGTCGATGTCGGACTGCGCGACACGCATGTCGCTCGCCGCGCCTGTATTTCCGTGCGACAACTGCGAGCCCTCCTTCCTGGCTCACTCTCTGTGGGTCACGAACATCTCAGGTGCTCATCCGACGCTCAGCGCAACCAGCGCCACGATGCCCAAGGCGATGCCCGCGATTCCATAGGAGCCCACGCGCTCCTTGAACAGCACGATTCCCGCCAGCGCCACCAGGAACAACGAGCCCCCCGTGGTCAGCGGGAACACGATGTGACCCGGGATGCCATGGGAGAGGGCCATGCCGGTCAGCGCCTGGCCCGACAGGCTGCATGCACCCATCGCCGCTCCGAGCCACACCTCCCGGCCATACACACGGCCGCCCCGCCCCAAGAGCGCGAGGAGGGCGAAGAGGAAGCCACCCAGATACCAGTAAAACAAATACTGGGATTGATAGGCTTGGGCCAAGCCCCGTTCGCTGAGCACCTTCAGGCCGAAGGGGCCCGCCCCGTTCGTCACGAACGCGACCAGCATGAGCCGCAACCATACGCCGGGATCTCGTTTCACGACCCACTCTCGCGTGGCACGACGAGGGTGTCCGCCTGCGGGCCGGCTGCCGCGGTCCGCCGCGCCTCGTGCTTCTTGTCCGTCCACAACAAAAACATCGAGATCGGGATGAGTGCCAAGGCGACTGCCTTTCCCGGGACCACGGGCTCACCATAGACCACGATCGACGCCACCGTCGGGATGCCCGCGGAGAGATTGATGGCCAGCCAGCTCGTGGCGATGTTGCCATGCCGGATGCCGGCTTGAAAGGCGAGGATGGCCACCGACGCACAGATCCCGAATGGCAGCGCGATCGAAACGACGGCCTGGGGCGCGGTAGGTGCCGTCTGCTTCGTGAACAGGACGAGCACCGCGACGAACACCAGCGACCACGTATAGAGCAGGGCGTTGACGGCGCTCGGTCGGCACTGCTTCACGTCGGCCAGCTTGTGGAAGACGCCGAGCAGGCTAAAGCTCAATAGCGCCAGGAGCATGTATATTTGACCGACGTTCACCTTAGCCTCGGATTGTTGGCCGCGACCGGTCGGCCGTCAACGGACCCCAAGCGACCAGGGCGCTGCTTTTCCTGCCCATTGGAACAAATAAAGACAAGCGTGTGGGACGTGTTACAAAGTTCTAACGAGCCGCATAACGGGCTACTTGTCCACCCTGTTGGTCCAGAACGCCCAATAACGGACGCCCTTCTGGTCAAAGTACTTGTCGATAATGCCGCCCATCCAATACTCATCGAGCGGCGCCGCCAACGCCAGACGATGGACGTCACCCGCCCTGAAGCGCGTGAGATCTCCTCCCACCGTGCCCGAAAAGTCGTCCTCGGCGTCGGATCGAGGCTTTCGAGGATTGTACTGCCCAACGAGGATGTCTTCTTCCTTGATCTCCCCTCGATGAACCACGAGAACGCGGTACTTCAGAATAAACGCATAGTTGTAGAGCTCATTAGAGGGAAACTCGCCCGGTATCTCGAGGAGCCGAGCGGTTACCTCGATGCTGCCCAGGTTCGTCACATGCTGGTCGATTCCGGTGGCCGGCGTCCTCTTGCACGACGCCACGACGACCACCAGCAATACGAGCACAACACCGAACGGTCGGCCGCGCGCGGACCCAACCTTCACCTGTTTGCTCCGATGTCGGCGTACGTCCAGTGTGGCTCCCAGCCAACCGAGAGATCCAAGACTGGGCCGTCCGTGGCATTCGGAAACGCCTTCCGTAAGGGACCATCGTCCCCGCGAATGATTGGCGCATCTTGAAATCGCATCAGCCCCATCGTCGTGTGTGATTCGTCGACGCGGCCCAGGTCGCGTCGTGACCGGGTGAAGAGCACATAGTGGCCGTCTGGTGAAAATGCGCCTCCATAAATATGGCGGGCCGGCTCGGCATAGACGAGACGACTCTCTGATTCGCTCTCATGGGTCATCCAGAGTTGAGCCCACTCACCCGTGCACGGAATGCCTTTCGAGTAAATGATGCGTTGCGAGTCAGGGAACCAATCCGACGTGCAGTTGAAGCACCGAGGATCGCTCACGCCACTCAACTCGCCGGTCGTTGCATTCATGCGCGCGATGGCCCAATGCTCACCCAGGCCGTTCGCTGTTCCCGTAAACCACTGGCCGTCTGGCGACCAGAAGAGCTGGTGGAACATGCCTTGCTTCTCTAGCGTGCGAATGGTGCGCTTGCTCGACAGCTCCACGATCTCGATGCCTGCCTTGGTCAGGCGGGCGAGCTGATCATCGTTGGGGCCCCAAGAAGCCCAGTTGTAGTCTTTGCCGTAGGCCACGGGATGGCTGCCGTCCGCATTGGCAACGACGAGGTCGAAGCGCCCGTACTCGTTGTTGTCGACCGCAACGCCCGTGGGTATGCGGTAGTAGAGCAACTTCCGACCGCTCGGCGAGAACCTGGCACCTCCTTCGCTGTACTCACTGGTCTCGGTAAGCGGGCGTCGCGCCGAACCGTCCGGCCTCATGAGAAAGAGGTCCCAGTCGCCCTTGGCCGTGCGCGCGCTGTAAACAATCCATCCTTTGTCACCCACTTCGCTGGCAAGCTTCAACACGCGCGGGTCGTTGGGGTCCTGACGAGCGGCCGATTCGGACCCCGTGCTAGCGGCACTCCGTTCCTCAGGTGCTTCGTCACGTGTGTCCACGGCACAGCTCGCGGCGACCAACATGATGGCCAGGAGTCCGAGCGACAGCGACCGACACCTCGTCATGGCATCAGGTCCCGCACAGATGCCGACGAGGGTTCTCGACCATCATCTGACGGATCTCGTCTTCCGAAATGCCGAGCCTTCGGAGCTGCGGCAGCACGAACGTAAACATGAAGTTCGATGTCCGCTCGGGGATGTCGTAGAGGCGAAGAACGATGCCGCCCTGGTGCTGATACACGGAGAAGTCGATGGAGAACATGATCTGCTTCACCAGGCCGCGGTCGAGCAGGCTGCGGACGAGACGAGCGGAATGATCCGAGAGAACAGGTGTGCGCGAACCGATAAGCTTGGGGTTCGTGATGCCCCAAATGGTGTAGAGGACGTAGCCGGCGCGTTGCAACAATTGCTGGCTCTCCTGGGCCGATCCGTTCGCGTCGGCGTGACCGATGGCGACCCGCGACAGGTCTGCTCCACGCTGCTCCAGGACATCGATCAAATGACCCCGGCTCTCCGGCGTGGTCGCGTGCGTGGTAATCGCGCACGAGGTCGCCTTCTGGGCAAGCGCGCCCGCGTTGAGCATGAGATCGTCGGAGTCGTCTTTCGGACGGCCGCCAACGGCGAGCTTGATGGCCGCAGCCCGCACGCCAGTGTTGCCGATGCCGTCGACGAGCTCCTTGATCATGTGGTCCCTCGCGGCCTCGAGCCCGCGCGAGACGAAGTCCCGAGGACGCTGTGACCGCACATAGTAGCCGGTCACACACATGATGTTCAGGCCCGTGCGCCGAGAAATGACCTGGAGGAGATCGACCGCGCGGCCAGAATGCTCGCTCCGCGCATCGAGGATGCTCCCCACGCCATTCTGCTTCAACTTGGCGCCGAGCAAGTCCCAGAAGGCGAGCACACTGCCCTCCTGCTCCCGCCGCTGCTCTTCGGTCAGCGCATCAGCCGGCGGCCCCGGGTACGCGACGCGTCGCCAATCCCAGCCACAAGCTGGATGCTCGTGCGGCAGCGTGACACCGAGGTCGTCGGCGCGTACCGGCCCTCGGACCGAGGGGATGGTCACGGCGGCCGGGCCGGCACGTGCGTCGAGCCCGACGGCGACGGCCGCCGCAGCCAGGCCTCCGCGGAGCAGGTCTCGTCGCTTCATCTCGTCGAACGTTGCTGTGCTTCACTCCTGGACTTAGAAGATAAACTTCAGCCCAACCTGCATCTCGCGTGCTGCACTCGAAGAGAAGATCTGCCCGGTGGTGGAGAGCCCGAACGTGGTATCCGGATTGCCCAGGTTCACATGGTTGAGCGCGTTGAACATCTCCCAGCGGAATTGCAGATATCGACCGCCCGACACCGAGAAGTTCTTGATGAACCCCAGGTCGAGCGAATGGAAGCCGGGCCCGTCTAGGATGCCCACCCCCGAGTCGCCAAACTGGAACGGCGACGGCGCCTCGAGCGCCGCGGGATCGAACCAGAGGGCGGCGCTCGGATTCGAGACACTCGGGTTGCCCACCAGGTTCGGCCGCGTGTCCCACCCATTGCCCAGCGTGGCACCCGGCACGAAGAAGGTGAGCGGAGCACCCGACGTGAACTGATAGATACCGGTGAGTTGCCAGCCGCCCAATAGGCCATTGATCAGCGGATGCGCGCTGTCCATGTATCGACGCCCGGAGCCGAACGGCAACTCGTAAATCGAGTCGAACGTGAGTATGTGCGTACGATCGGACTGCGCCCGGCCGCGCTCGTAGCCCGCGGGGGCAAACGGCGTCAGGACGCCCCAGTTGCTCGCCGGGGCCTTGTCGGCGATGTGCTTGGAGAACGAATACGACAAGTTGTATGCGAGGCCGTCGCCAAACCGGCGCTCCAACTTGACTTGCAGCCCGTTGAACCACGACTCTCCCGCGTCCTCCAAGATATTCAAGGTGCCGAACGCCGGCCACGGGCGCGCCGCCGCAATGTCGTCATAGCGACCGGGGGGCACCTCGTTGTACGGGCTCGTTACCAACTGTCCCAGCACCCTCGCCCCCACGTAAGACACCGTGATCGCCGATCGAAACGGGAGACCCTGCTGGACCGAGAGGTTCCATTCGTGTGTCTTCGTTAGATCGTTGTCCCACGCCGGCGATTCGGTAATCGACGGTTGAACGAAGTCGCGCGGGTCCGCGGGCCATACGGCCTCCCAGGAACGCGGCGACGTGCTGCTCAGCGTCTGTTCCTCGATGCCGCGGTACGGCAAGGCGCCCGAGGAGGCCGTGTGGTTGCCTTTATAGCTGCTCATGAACACGCCGTAGCCCAGCCTCAACACGAGGTCGCTCTCGCGCAAGGGCCGCCACGTCAGCCCCAAACGGGGCGCAAATTGGCCACTAGCCTTGAACAAAGCGCGCGGGAGGCCAGCCTCGGACGCGGGAATCCAGAGGTCCTTGATAGCCTCGGCCAGAAACGGCGCCACTGGCTGCGCGCCGAGGTCGACCTGCCCGTTTCGGTCCTCACCAGCGACCACCTTGCCGAGCTCGGGAACAAACGTGGCGGCTTGGCCCCGATAGGCCTCCTTCTCATGCCAGTAGTCGAACCGCAGCCCCAGGTTCAGCGTCACGCTCGGATGGATGCGCCAGAAATCCTGTATGTACGTCCCTGAATACGGCGAGTGCGACATGCCGAACTTCGCGGCCGGGAAATTCCTCCGTGTGGAAGACACGAAGCCCAACAGGTAATCGGCAAACGCGTCGCCTGTGTACTGGCCGTTGAAGTCGAACGTGCCGCGACCTGAATGCGACGCGTGCTGCGCGTACGTCGAGCGGTCGTTGAGCTCATAGCCAAAGCTGATGGAGTGTGCCCCTCGGATCAAGTTCATTCCAATCTTCGCATTCCCCGCCCACATCCAAAGCCGGCCTGGCACGCCCCAGGGCAGCGAGAACCCTTGATACCCGGTGAGGTCGACGTTCGGCAACCCGATGGACGTCTCGCGGCCCTCGCTTGGGATGCCTTGAATCCCAGCCTGCGACACCAAGTTCTCGGTGCCCACGAGCGGCGCCGTCCAGTTGTTGTCCGACCAGAGATAGCCGACACCTGCCGTGAGAAGCGTGGTGGAGCTCAGGGCGTAGTTGTAGTTCACGCCCACGTTGTGTTGGAGGATCGTCCGGTCCTCGGTCACTTCGGGCCGGTATCCGGGCGTTTGCCGCGTCACGTCGACCGCCACCCAACGGCCATAAATTCGCTGGCTGCCCGTCAACTGGTAATCCACGCGCGACGTGTACTCATAGGTATCCTCCGGCCTCGGCGCCACTGCTCGGAACCGCCCCTCGGGCGTGTTTGGCATGAGGATGTGGGGATCGAAAAACCGAGAGGCGGAGGAGATGCGAGACTCCGGAATCCGGTTGTTCGGAAACGGCTGACCGGTCAGCGGATCGACGATGCTGGTCGGCAGCGAGGAGAAATCGCCAGCGAGCATTTCCGGCTGCACGACCGTGCTGTTGTAGATCGCCTCTCGCCGTTCTCGGGTCCCCTCGAAGCTGCCGAAGAAGAACATCCGATTTTGGAGCACCGGCCCGCCCACCGTGAAGCCGAATTGGTTACGCCGTAGCTCGGGCTTGCTCGTCGCGAAGGCATTGCGCGCGTCCAACTTGTCGTCGCGCAGAAACTCCCACCCCGTGCCGTGAAATTCGTTGGTCCCCGACTTGGTCACCATCACCACCTGCAGCGGCATGCGCCCGTGCTCGGCACTGAAGCTAGACGTCTGTACGTTGAACTCGGCGATGGTATCCACGTTCGGAATCGCCATACCGCCTTCGTCCATGCCCGCGTTCGCGTTCAGGCCGTCCAACTGGAACTCGGTCTGATCGTCGCGTACGCCATGCCCCTGCACGGTCGAGATGCGCTCAACGTTGCCTTGGCCCAGGAAGCGCATGCCCGGAGCGAGCTTGACGAGCTGCACCGGATTGCGGCCTGCCAGCGGCAGCTCACGGAGCTGCCGCTCCTGGACCACGACCTCCACCGAGCTCTTGTCGGTTTGCATCAGCTCGACGGTCCGCTCGACCGAGACCTGCTCGCTGAGCTCACCAACCTCCAACTGCGGCGATAACCTGCGGCGCTCGCCAACGGTCAGCACCGTCCTCTCGACCCACCAGGTCTTGAAGCCCTGCAGGGAGACCGAGATCGAGTAAGGACCGGGCGGCAATGCCAGGACCTCGAAATTCCCGGCGCTATCGCTCGTCGTGCTCTTGGTAAGGCCGGTATCTAAATTGACAAGCGTGATATCCGCCCCGGGGATGACGCCGCCTGTCGAGTCGTGGACGACTCCCAAGAATGCCCCCTCGGATCCCATCTGTGCGAAGAGTCGCGACCCTCCGGGGAGCAGCAGGAGAACGAGTCCGAACAAGAGACCCCGTGCCATCATTGGAACAGCCTCCTTACCAAATCTCTGCCGTATCTCGCATTGTTGGCACTGGTCAACTGAGGGTCAATCGACTGCCGGCTGCTTTAGCGGTCCGTTTCCTACCTATTGGAAACGAAGTAGGGCGCGGCTTTGGCCGCGCCGTCTTTGGCCACTAGTACCGAGCGACGATCGCGTAGCGCGGTCGGTCCGGGTCGGACACGCGTACCCATTCCTGTTGCGGATCGAAGTCAGACCAGCGCTCACCATTCACGGTGACAGCGCGCATGCGCTGCCCGTCGGGATGACGGAGCCGAACAAGGAGCGTCTTCGGTTGGCTGCGGGAGGGCATCTGCACGTCGGCGCGAATCTCTCCGGCCTCTACGTGGCTCTCGATGGTCATCGATACTGGCCCGTAGTAGGTTGGCGCACGTTCCACCTCGATCTGCTGGCCGTCCTGCAGCCACGCGCGCGGCGTTGCCTGTCCGAAGAGAAGCGCGCCCTCGTCACGCTCGTGAACGAGCATGTTGCGGTACAGCTCGAACCAGGCGCCGTCGGTGCTGGGCGGCCCAAAGTACTGAGGGTGAGTCCAGCGATGCTCCACCGGTTCCAGCACCGAGTGGCTAAACGCGCTGGCGATGTAGCTGTAGAACGCACGAATCGCGGCCTCGGGCTCGTCACGCAAAAGGTAGGCGGTCGCCTGCTGATTGTAGATAGGCTCGTTGGCCATTCCCCACCCTTTGTAGAACAGGTTGTCCTCGTGATCGTTGAGCAGCGAGTCTGCCAAGATGCCCTGCGCGGCAAGCGCTTTCAACCGCAGGAGGTGAACCGCGCCCGTGTCCACATCGGTGGGATACCACTCGGTCAGCAGGCGGCCATAGGTCAGCGCCTCGGCAGGCACATACGGCATCCAGGTGCCGTCTCGCAGCTGCACGATCGGTGATCGCACGCTTGCGGCCTGGAAGCCACGTTCGATAGCCGTGTGCATCGCGCGCGCCCCTGCCAACGCCTCGGTGGCACGCGAGTGGCCGTGCTCCTGGAGCGCTCGTCCCAACAGGTCGAGCCCAGCGAAGAGATAGGCCTGGTTGAAGGCCCAGATCCCGTCGCCGGTTCCATCGTTCAGTGGTCCCCTGACCAGCCCGCGGGCGGGCCCGTCTCCGCCTGAGGCACGTTCGATCTGGGAAAGACACCAGTCCATCGCCTTGAGGCTGGAGGGCAACAGCCGTTCGAACGCCGCGCGATCGCCGGAGAGCAAGTAGTTCTGAGCGACGGCGTAGAGCATGGCAGGCGTATAGACCAACCAGTTGGCAAAGCCACTCACATGGCCGTCCTGCTCCTGGTTGTTGCGAAGCTGCGCCTCGAGCTCCTCGGCTGATATGGCGTGGTAACCGCGTAAGTCGTAGAGCATGTAGTCGACGTACACCGCGTGGTTGACAGGCCATGGCGTGCCGCTCTGGCTATAAGCGAAGTTCGAATAGGGAAGGTCGATCGCCGCGTCTGGCTCCTGACCGCCATGTCGGCGCGGTAGACGGAGAGCGTGCCAGAGATTGGCCCGGAACAGGTCGTTCACCGTCTTTTCTGGCACCCGAAACTGCGCGCCCCGACCGACGTACTCAGACCAGAACTGGAGCGTCGCCTCCCGTGCGCGCGCATAGTCGATGGCGGTCAGCGCCGCGGCCTCATCTGCGGTCACCACGGCCGAGGGCAACTTGACCACGAAGTCGCGGGCTCCCCGTGCGGGCAGGTCGAGAAAGAGCGTGGCGTCGATCCGCTTCTGCTCTTGTTGGTAGTCGTGGGTGCTGCTCCAGACTGGACGGCCGCTGACGCCCTCGATGGAGAACAGCACGCTCCTGCGACCTCGCTCGCGGAAGAGGAACGCAGCGTCCTGTCGGTCCACGATGATCGTCGAGTCGAGGTAAGGAGGGAGCTCTCGGCGGTGGCTCATAGAGAGTGGGATCGTACGGGCCTCTCCTCGGAGCTCCGTCACCGTCACTTTTTGGAGCAGGACCATCGGGATATCGCCGCGACGCTCCGCGGGCGCGCCGTTCAGCGGGTAGGCGAACTGCTCCACCTCGTACCGCAACCCGTCTTCCTCGAAGACGGTCGTCATCACGGGCAGGCCATCGCTTAGACGCTGTTCTTTCCATGTATCGGCGACGCCACGCCCCAAGTCGCCGAACGCAAACCAGAACTGAAAGTGGTCCGGGTTACCCGAGTCGTTCCAGACACCCGCCGCACGGTCGATGCCGAACTTGGCAATGGCGCTATCCCACGTGAGCCCGACGATATGTCCTGGGCCGACCTGCTCGGGGTAGGTGAAGCCGGGATGTCCCATGTCCTCCCAGCGTGCCGTATATTGCTCGTAGCTCGCTTCCGGAGCCCGCCGAACGCGGTCCAGAATGCGCTTCCCCTTCAATGGCTCGAGCGACTTCAGATGCTCGGCGAAGGCCACGGCCCGATCGCCCGCGGCCACATAGACGTCTAGTGAAGGAATCCACAGCGTCTCCTCGGCCAGGAGTTGATCCACGCTGACGGTGAAGCCTCGTGTTCCGTCGGAATCCATCTGGATTGTGAGCTTGGGCGAGTCAGGGCGAAACGCGGGGTCGCGGGCGAGGCGGCGAGCCGTGTCGGCATCGCTTGCCGAGATGAGGTCTGCCCAGAGGACATGAAGGTCTTGAATCGTGTCCACAGGCTCGCTGGGATAGAGGAGGCTGAAGCGAATGCCATCGACGTCGCCGCCTCCAGCCTGCGTGTGCCACGCGCCATCCTGTAGGCCCTCACCTGATTCGAGCAGGTGCGGCCGGACATCCTGAGCTTCGACGCCGGGCGATTCGGTGATCAACCTGACGGCGTACGGCGACGCCTGCGAGGCGACATGACCCCACGAAATCCGCACCTGCAGTGAGCCTGTCTCGGCGGTGGCTGGTATGGAAATCAGCAGCACAATCGCACAACACAGAAGCACCTTCATGACGCGTTTCTTCATCGTTTGACCCGGCTGGGATCTTCTCATGCGCACTCGATATGTTCGAGGACGAGGCCGCTGGCACCGCGCTTTGTTTCCAGCTAATAGGAGGAACGGCGCGCACCTGCGACGCCTCGCCTTGCGACGATCCTGCGAGGTGGGTACAAGTAACCATGCTGCTGCGGACAGCGTTCATCGTCGTGATCGCAGCCCTCGTGCCCACCGTGTGCCACGCCCAGCGGACGCGGCTCGATCTGAACGGCACGTGGGAATTCCGGCTGGACCCCCGAAATGAAGGGGAGGTCCAGAGGTGGCATGCGACGGCAACCCCGTTCGACGACTCAATCGAGGTGCCCGGCGCCTGGCAGGCGCAGGGATTCGGGACGAGGTCGGGGAGCCTGCGGCACGACTATGCGGGCACCGCGTGGTACCGGCGGACCGTTGCGCTCCCGGCGGAGTGGAAACAGAAGGTCGTGAGGCTGCGCATCGGCGGCGCCCATCGCGAGACCACCCTCTTTTTCAACGGTGCGAGGATCGGGGAGCATCGCGGCTTCAGTACGCCGTTCTGGTTCGACGTCACCAACCACGTACGACCCGACTCGGACAACGTGATTGCGATTAGGGTCTCCAATCCTGGATCGGCACCCACAGAGTCCCCGCGGGAGCAGGAGCCGAGTCGCCTCACGGGAATGCTGAACTACATCGGCAACTGGGGCGGCATCTACGGTAGCGTGGAGCTGCAGGCCACCGAGCCGACGTGGATCGAGGATGTCTACATCCGCTCCGACGTGGACAGCAAGATTACGAAGTTCCTGATCACGGTTCGCAGCCAGGCGACACAGGCGTATCCTGCCGAGATCCGCGTATCGGTCTCGCCCGACTCCGAGGGTAGCGCAGCACTGCGGGTGCAACCGGGCGGAGACACCGAGGTCGAGCTCGCACTATCGATTCCCAACGCCCGGCTCTGGTCGCCCGAACATCCCCACCTTTACAACGCGACCATCGCGCTGTGGCACAGCGACCGCGAATACGACCGCGTGGAGGAGCGCTTCGGCGTGCGGCAGGTGACGACGCGCGGCAATGTGCTGTTGCTGAACGGCAAGCCGCTCTATCTACGCGGCTACGGCGACGACAACATCGAAGTGCTCACGGGCTTCCCTCCAGCGTCGCGCGAGACCTACCTGAAGCGCTTGCGGCTGGCGCGGAGCTTCGGGTTCAATGCGGTCCGGTATCATTCGATGACACCCGCCGAAGCCTTCTTCCACGCGGCCGACGAAGCCGGCATGTTGGTGATGGCAGAGCTTCCGGTCGCTTACACGCAATACTTCTTGCCACATCAAGACCTCTTGCGAGGTGAGCTCGAGCGCGTTCTCCGCACCTACCGCAATCGACCCTCGCTGCTCTCCATCGCCTTTGGCAACGAGCTCAATCTGAGCTGGCTGGCGACCGAGGACGAGCGGGAGCGCCTTCTCGAGACCGTGGCCGATTTCTACCACCTTGCCAAGGCGCTGCATCCCGATGGGCTCGTGCTCTCCAACGATGGGCACGTGGTGCGACCGACCGATATGGTGAGCCACTTCGGCGAAGGCCTGCCCGACCTACCGACCGTGAAGCATGAGTTTGGCGGCTACTACTGCTCGCTGCCAGACATCTCGCTCATCGACGAGCTCACCGGTGTACTGCTGCCCACCTGGCTGGAGGCGAAGAAGCAGTGGGTGGAGGAGAACGGCTTGGCCGCGCAGTACCCACTCTACGTTCGGCACTCACAGCGCCTCCAGCACCTCGGTCGCAAAGCGCAAATAGAGAGGGTCCGGCGGCGGGGAGACATCACGGGGTATCACTACTGGCTCATCGTGGACTTCCCAGGCGGGACCGGCGAGGGTGACTCGTGGGAAGAGGGCTGGTTCGATTACTTTTGGCGGCCCAAAGGCATTTCACCGAGGGACGGGCAGGAGATCAACAGCCCGGTCCTTCCGCTGATCGACGCCGACGTCCATGACCGGACGCTCTGGAGTGACGTCACCAAGAATATCGCGGTGAGCATCTCGAACTACGGCTCCGATGATCTGCGTGATGCGCGACTCTCGTGGAAGCTGCTGGCGAACGAACAACTCATCGCCCATGAGGAGAACCTCCGCGTCAGCGTCCCCATGGGATCGGTGCAAGGGGTCTCGCAGATCACGATCGGTCCGGTGCCTGGTAAGGAGGCGCAGAGACTGGAGTTGGTCGTGACCGTAAATGGCAAACACACCAACCGGTGGGCGTTCTGGGCGTTTCCGCGCAGCGCCTTGCTGCGGCATCCAGACACGTCAGTCTACTCGACCGTCAAATGGGCAGGCATCGCCAGGCTCTACCCGTTCGTGCGACCGGAGGCCCCCCGTGGTGGCGCCGATGGCCTGTGGATTACCTCCGTGTTGGACGATGCGGCCGTCCGATTTCTCCGCTCTGGTGGACGCGTGTGGCTGCTGGCTGACCGCGGCCAGGTGCAGCCGCGCGCTGAAGCCGGGTTCTTTCCGGAGGCAGGGGGCGCGCAGGGCACCATGGTACACAACCATCCTGCTCTCGACGGCTTCCCGCACGACGGCTTCTGCGACCTCCAGTTCTACAACCTGCTGGACGGTGGAGTCCCGTTCCCCCTCGATGAGTGGCCGAAGGACTTTCAGCCGATCGTGGGCGGCACCCGCACCACGACGGGTTTTCTGAGCAAGTCCAAGGATCTGTCGCGTGTGGGATACATCTTCGAAGCGCGGATCGGAGAGGGTCGCCTAATGGTGACAACCCTCCGTCTCCGCGAGCACCTGGACGAGGCGTATCCCGAGGCTATCTATCTGTTCGACCGGCTACTGCGCTATGCGACCGGCCGAGATTTCGCGCCGCCGATTGGCATTGGCGTAGACGAGCTCAACGCACTGACACCACCCTAGTCGCCTGTATTCGTCACTTGGCCGTCCAGCCGCCGTCAACCGGAAGCACGGCACCGGTGATGTAAGACGCATCGTCAGAGGCAAGAAATACCGCGCCGTGCGCGACTTCACGAGGTCGGCCAACGCGGCCAAGCATCGTCTGGCCGCACTGCCACTCGTAGTGCGGCTCGCCAGGCTTGGGCGAGATGCGCGTCTGAATTGCCCCTGGGCAGAGCGCGTTCACGCGCACGTTGTATGGGCCGTAGTCGTACGCGGCGCTCAGCACGTAGCCGAGGAGACTCGCCTTGATTGCCGTGTAAGCCACCGACGAGGCGCAGCCGACCATCGCTTGAACCGAGGCGACGATCACGATCGATCCCAGCTTGCGGGCGATCATGTGAGGTAACACCGCCTTGGTGAAATGGTGCGTGCCGAGTAAAGAGACCTCAATGCACTTGCTCCATTCCTCCGGGGTCGATTCCAGGACGGCATGGAACTCTCCGAGATAC
The DNA here is from genome assembly GCA_009377495.1 of Luteitalea sp. Taxonomy (GTDB): domain Bacteria; phylum Acidobacteriota; class Vicinamibacteria; order Vicinamibacterales; family Vicinamibacteraceae; genus WHTT01. The sequence goes on along the minus strand of WHTZ01000003.1, from coordinate 173,012 downwards.
GCGGCATTGTTGCACAGCACGTCGATGTGACCCCACTTCTCGAAGGCCACGCTCACCGCGCTCACCACATCCTCGACCGAGGACACATCGGCTCGACAGAACGCTCCATCTCCACCGCGCTGCCGAATGGCCGCCGCGGCTCCTTCGCCGGCGTCGACGTCGATATCCACGAGCAGCACGCTAGCGCCCTCTTCGGCGAACAGCTCGCTGATAGCACGGCCTATCCCATGGGCCGCTCCAGTGACGATGGCCGCCTTGTGGCTGAGTCGATTCATAGGCGCGTCGGCATTCTGGAGCGCGGCGGCGTCAGTGTCAATTGGAGCCACGCCTCGGGTCCGTCATAATCCCATACACTGGAAGAAATGAGGCGCCCGCGATCGTCCGTCGAGCGGGCGGAAGGGTCTTTCACAATGCGAGAACGGTTCTCACTCACCGGTAGGGAGGCGACCCGCCCGGCCGACCATGCCTCTGTGCCAAACGCTCACCAGATCCGCTCGACCCGCGTGCGAGCGGCGCCAGCTTCGAGAACGCCGTCCGTGCCAGCACTGGAACGCGCGCTCGCGATCCTCGAGCTCGTCGCCAGCTCGAAGAGTGGGCTGACCTTTTCTCAACTAGCGCGCAGCCTCGATTTCCCGAAGAGCTCGGTGCACTGCCTGCTGCTCACGTTCGAGCGGCACGGATATCTGCAACGCGATGAGGCCACCGGTCGTTACATGAGCGGATTGAAGCTCGTGAGCATCGCCAACATGGCGATCGATGGCATCGTCTTGCGGGAACGGGCGGCCCCTCTGTTGCGAGCCCTCGTGGCCAACACAGGGCTTACCGTTCACATGGCCATTCTCGACCGTGGCGAGGTGGCGCTCATCGCGAAGGTGGACCTTCCAGGCGTCCACCGGGTGGCAACGTGGGTAGGAAAACGGATGGACGTCCATTGTACGAGCCTCGGAAAGTGCCTGATCGCGTCTCTGCCAGAGGGAGACGTAGACCAGATCATTCGAAACAAGGGCCTGCTCCGCCACAACGAGAATACGATCGTGTCTCTCGCGCGACTGAAGGAAGAGCTGGTGAGAACACGGCGGCTCGGTTATGCGCTGGACGATGAGGAGGAAGAGATCGGGGGGAGATGTATTGGGGCACCGGTTTTCAACTGGGACGGCAGTGTGGTGGCGGCCGTCAGCGTGACCGGCAGCACCAGGCGAATCGACACGGAGAATTGCGACACACTTGCCGATCAGGTGAAGCAGGCTGCCATCGGTATCTCGCGGCAACTCGGATACCTCGGCGGATGCACGCCAGGAGCCATCCGCTGACATTCGCGGCTGTTGCCGTCACACTTGGTCTTGCGGCGTGTCTCGCGGCCTGGGTCCCCGCACGCCGAGCGGCGCACCACAGTCGCGCAATCATGTTTCCTCCGTAGACTCGTCCGATGAGCTGGCGCGCGCGCATCCGTGTGCCGCTCCCGAAGTGATGGACGAGTACGCTACCGTACTTCTATGCTCGGTCAATCGCAGACTCCTCGCGTCCGCGGGTCGCTCGCGGCGGTTGGGCTCGTGGCGCTCGTTCTCAGCGGTGGGCTGGCCTGGTATCTGAATCGGGTTACCGACGACCATACCGCTCCGACCGCCGCCCCGTCGGCACCGAGTCGCCCCACCACAGATGACGGTGTGCCAGACGCTGCGACATCTCGCCCCGCGAGGCCGCCAGCTTCGGCGCGCCCGCGCGATTCACCGACGCCTACGAGTCCGCCGCCGCCCGCTGTCGAGCCGCCGTCGCCGGAGCTGCGCGTCGACAGTGACGTCGCCGGCGCGATGGTTTTCATCAACCGCAAGTTCCTCGGGAAGACGCCGCTCGTGACACGGAACGTCACGCCGGGAACACATCAATTGAACGTGGTCGCGGACGGCTACGACGCGGTCGTGCGCACGATCGAGATTGGCGACGAGACGACGAGCGTCGATATCGAGCTAAAACAGGTCACGCTTGACGACGCGGTCGATGTTGTTCACAAGCACGCGTTTGGCTCCTGTGAAGGACGTCTCGCTGCCTCCGTCAAGGGCTTGAGATATGAGCCCTCCCAGGGCGACCATGCGTTTTCCTTTCCATGGGGCCAACTAGGCACCTTTCGTGTGGACTATCTCGACAAGACCTTACGAGTGGAACAGGAGGGTGGCCGCACCTGGAACTTCACCACGCGAGCCGAGAACGCGGACCCGCTCTTCGTGTTCCACCGGGATGTGGAAAAGGCTCGAGCGCAGCTGTCGACCAACTGAGGACTCGTCCGAATCCTAACGCTGTCTCGTGAATATGCGATACGCGGATCAGAAGGGTTCTTCGAATGCTCTCAAGGTCAGGTCGCCGGCCGTGAGGCGTGCTCGCAGGTCATAGCGCCCGCTTCCCTCCCACGTAAAGGATCGGAAGAGGCCGCCCTTCGATACCTTGAACGGTGCTGCCTGGAGATCACCCGCCGTCACCGACGCATCAACGCGACGATAATCAGCGGCGCGACCAATGCCGATCTTCAGGTCGCCGGCCCACGCGGAGATGTCTTTATGACCCTCGACATCGCGGAGGGTGAGATCGCCCGCACTGAGCCGTACGGACACGTCGGAGCGCGCCGGAATCTCGATGGTGACGCGGAAGCCGTTCGAGGGGCCGTCGGTCTTGATCTGAGCGTCCGTGCCCTCGACGTTTGCTTGCACCTTCACATCGCGCGCGTCCTCGGGATCTCTCGTCTCCCATTGCAACCGAATACGGGCGTCGCTCGATCCTTCAATCGTGTAGTCGCCCGCGGAGAGGTTCATCGTGATGCGACCACCCGGGGCGAACGGGCGCTCGAGTCGGTTCGCGTCATCTGAGACCGGTGACGAAGCCGTTGGCTGGACGACCAACGCTGAGGCGACCGCGGCAATCGCAATGGTTCCGACGACGAGTCGATGCACGGCGCACCCCCTGTTATGGCGATATATAAGACTCTGACGGTGAGACCGGAGGCGAAGTTCCACACTCCGAGGCATCTGTGCGGACAAACATTACATCAAAAAGTTTGAAAGCAAGAGTCGGAGTGCCAGTCGAGGTGTCCTCGTTCAATATCTGTCAAGGGCGGGCCAGGAGCGTGCCCGAAGACCACGAGGAGTGCGATCATGATGATCATGGCCAGGAAGGAAGATGCGAGCGTGTCGGGCTTTGTGAGCGATGAGGATCGCTGGGCGGCGGTCGTGCGGCGTGATTGGCAAGCAGACGAGCGCTTCTATTACTCGGTCCAGACGACAGGCATCTATTGCCGGCCGTCCTGCGCGGCGCGGCGGCCGAAGTGCGAACACGTCCGGTTCCATGCGACAGCCGAAGAGGCCGAACGCGCCGGTTTCCGTCCATGCCGCCGGTGCCGGCCGAATGGAGCTTCCCTCGCCACGCAACATGCTGCGGCCGTGGCGAAGGCGTGCCAGGTGATCGAGACAGCCGCCGACATGCCGCGCCTCGAGGCGCTTGCCGAGTCCGTGGGCATGAGCCGCTTCCACTTTCATCGCGTGTTCAAGGCGCTCACCGGCGTGACACCACGCGCGTATGGGGCCGCGCACCGGGCCGAGCGAGTCCGGACGACGTTGTCCCAGAGCGAGACGGTGACCACCGCGATCTACGATGCCGGATTCAACTCCAGCAGCCAGTTCTACAGCGCCTCCTCTGCGGCGCTGGGTATGACGCCGACACGATTCCGGTCGGGCGGCCATGGCGCAACGATTCGATTCGCGGTGGCGGAGTGCTCGCTTGGATCCATCCTGGTTGCTGCTACCGACAAAGGGGTTTGCGCCATCATGTTCGGCGACGACCCTGATGCCCTGCTTCGCGACCTGCAGGACCGTTTCTCCAACGCGGAGCTGATTGGCGCCGACTCCGACTTCGAACAGCTCGTGGCCAAGGTCGTCGGCTTCGTGGAAGCGCCGGCGGACGGCCTCGACCTGCCCCTAGACGTGCGCGGCACCGTCTTCCAGCATCGCGTCTGGCGGGCGCTGCGCGAGATTCCTGCCGGAACGACGGCGACCTACTCCGACATCGCAGAGCGTATCGGTGCGCCGAACGCCGTGCGGGCCGTAGGCCAGGCATGCGCGTCGAACGCCATCGCTGTTGCCATTCCCTGCCACCGGGTCGTGCGGAACGACGGAACGCTCTCGGGTTACCGCTGGGGGCTCGAGCGCAAGCGGCGGCTCCTCGAGCGGGAGGCAGCGTCATGACGCGTGGCAGCCTTCATGGGCACGCCGATCGTGTCGCACGCGTCACGGTGCCCGCGCGCGTCGCGGCGCTCGACTGGCCCCGCCTCACCGCGGAGCTCGATGTGCACGGCTGCGCGATTGCGAGCTCGTTGCTCACAACGGCAGAGTGCACGGGATTGGCAGAGCTCTACGCCGAGGAGGCGCGGTTCCGCAGTCGAATCGTGATGGCGCGCCACGGCTTCGGGCGGGGCGAGTACAAATACTTCGCGTCGCCCTTGCCGGATCTGGTGGCGGATCTGCGTCGCGCATTCTATCCACCGTTGGCCGCCATCGCCAACCGATGGAACGACCAACTGGGTGTCGACATTCGGTATCCGGACGACCACGCGACGTTCATCGATCGATGTCATCGGGCTGGCCAGACCAAGCCGACGCCGCTCCTCCTGCAGTATGGCGAGGGCGATTACAACTGCCTGCATCAAGATCTCTATGGAGAGCACGTCTTCCCGCTACAGGTTGCCTTCCTGCTGTCGGTGCCAGGGCACGACTTCACGGGCGGCGAGCTCGTGCTCACCGAGCAGCGGCCGCGCATGCAGTCGCGCGCCGAAGTCGTGCCGATCGGGCAGGGGGACGGCGTGATCTTTGCCGTCCATCATCGACCGGTCCAAGGCACCCGCGGACGGTATCGCGTCACCATGCGCCATGGAGTCAGCCGCGTGCGCTCTGGCCACCGGCAGACGCTCGGCATCATCTTTCACGATGCGCAGTGAGGATTGCGGTGATCGATGGACGGTCTGCGGGTCCGACGCCGACGTAGTGGAATCGGACGATGCCGGACGGGTCGATGAGCACATCACCACCGAGCTGGCTCGTGTCCGCATGCGGGCGTCCGGGCAGCTTGCCGCGGGCCAGCTCCTTCGCGTAGGCCCACCACGTGCCGGGCCCCCACAGATCCCACAGGCGCGCGCGGTGCATGCCGTAAGCGTGGTACAGCGTGCGATCGCTGTCGATGAGGAGAGGCCATGAAATCTTCATGTCGTCCACGTACGCGCGCGCGAATGGTGTGGTCTCGAACGTCACCACCGCGATTCGCGTCGCCAGGTCATTGAAGGTCTGCTCGTGTTGCTGCAACTGCAGCAAGTGCCTGCGGCAGGGCAGTCAACCGAGATGCCGATGGAACACGAGCAGTAGCCACAGACCCTCGTAGTCCGTGAGGCGATGCACGTGCCCCGTGGCGTCCGGGAGCTCGAACGGCATCGCTGGCCGGCCAACACGACTTCCCTCGAACCCTGTTCGCACGATCGGCGCCTCCCTGCCAAGGTCCCACCCGCGCGTCGGAACTATAATCTCTGCGTGACTGACCAGCTTCGCGTGCTGGGTCTGGTGAGCAGTCGCCTGGAGACTGCAAACATTCCTTACATGCTCAGTGGCTCGCTCGCGATGAACTACTACGGTGAGCCACGCATGACACGCGACATCGATCTCGTGGTCGCGCTCCAGTTGACCGATGTCGACCGCATGCTCACGCTGTTCAAGGCAGACTTCTACTGCGATGAAGAGGCGATGCGTGCAGCAATTCGTCGACGAGCGCTCTTTAATCTCATCCACTTCGAGCTTGTGGTCAAGGTGGATATCATCGTGCAGCAAGACGACGCCTATCGGCGAACGGAGTTTGGGCGACGTCAGCGCATTACACTGGACGATGTGCCGGTGTGGATCGTGGCAATCGAGGACCTCGTCCTGTCCAAGCTACTCTGGGCGAAGAAGGGAGAGTCGGCGCTTCAATTAGACGACGTGACCAATCTCGTTGCGTCCGGGCGCCACATCGATTGGGCTTATCTCGACCAGTGGGCTGCCGAATTGACGGTGGCTCAGCTCCTGAAACGGGTGCGGCAACGATGACCAATCGCTTGGACACATTGCCATCGGCGGCGGAGGTGCATCACCGCTTGATGATGCAGCGGTCGGACACGGAACGTTTTCTCATGGGCTGTGAAATGTTCAGCACCTCGCGCACGTTGATGTGTGCCGGCATTCGCGACGAGAGGGGAACCCTGACTCCTGCGCAGCTCAAGGCTGAGATCTTCCTCCGCACCTACGGTCGGGACTTCGATTCTCTCACGACGGCACGGATTGTGAGCCGCTTGCGCCAGTTTCATGCACCCGAACGCGGCTGAGGACGAAACACGCCATACCTCACTGCTGTTCACTTCAGCGTTCCGTACGTAGCGCGCGCGAGGGGTCTAAAGACCCCTCGCTACTCGCGGCACCGCCCCACACGCGCGGCGGTGATAGAACCGAAATCCCTGAGACGAACCACCTTATCGCTTGATCTTTGCCTCGCTTCTAGGTTATATGTCGAAGTCGGAGGCATCATGAGCCCATCACGAACAGACCTGCCCCAGGGGACACTGGACCTGCTCATTCTCAAGGTCGTCACGCTGGGACCGCTTCACGGCTACGCCATCGCCCAACGCCTGCAACAGATCTCGCGTGATGTCGTCCAGGTGCAGCAAGGGTCGCTCTACCCTGCCCTGCACCGGCTGGAGAACCGTGGCTACTTGGCGGCTGATTGGAAGCTGTCCGATACGGGGCGCGAGGCGAAATTCTACCGCCTCACTCGGAAGGGCCGTGCTCACCTCGAGAGCGAGACGGCGAGCTGGCACCGGTTGACCGAGGCGGTTGGGTTGATTCTCCAAGCGGCCCAAGGAGATGCGTCGTGACGTGCACGCATCGATCCTGCTCGCGTGCTCCGGGAGGGTTAGGATTCGGGAGTCCTTAGGCCATAGTACGGAGCGAGGGTCTAAAAGGCGCGAGGGGTCTAAAGACTCCTCGCTACGTACTGTGCGCGTGGCGCGCGTGCGCTCAGAGAAATGCGCCGTTTCGCTCGGTCCCGAGCTCTGCGTAGCCGAGATCTGAGCTCGCGCCGGGGTTCGATGCGAAGGTGAACCCAATCTCCGAGCCCGAGAATGAGCCGACCGCCCTCGCAGCCGCGAAGCTGCCAAGGAAGGCCGCTGGGTCGGTTGGCGAGACTGCCGAGCCTTGGCCCAGCTCCATTGGCGGCTCGATAGCCTCCCACCGCACGTCGAAGCTCACCAACGATGGAATGACATTGGGGCCGAAGATCTGGAAGCTGTCGACGACTGGAACGTCCCGCGCACGGAGGAAGGCAAACCTCCCCCTGCGACTGAAGGTCACTGCACGCTTCGGAAGCTCGACTGTCCAGAAGAGCTCGTTGAGGGGAACACCGCCGTTGAAGTCGTGAACCTGCGAGCCCGAACCGGGCTCGAAGAGGTCGACTCATATCAGCGCGAAGGCGGCTCGGTTCGTCGAACCGTCCCCGGCAATGTAGGTGCCCTCGAAGGCACGGATGTCGACTTCGAGGTTGTACTCGTTCCCGTCACTGCCGGTTGCTGTGCCCAAGAGAAACGCCAGCGCCGTGGCGCCGCGGAAGTTCGTGATTGTGCTCGGCTCGACGTCGAGCCCCTGCAAGACCGACCCAGTGAAGGGCAGGGTGACCGTGGGTGGCCCAGGCAGGAAAACGTGGATGATCCCTGTTGGACCGACCGGGAGCCCACCAGGAATCGGCGCCGGCAGCGGGACGGGGCCGTGATGGTGATGGTTGCCGTTGCCGCTGGCGTCACGCGGCCAGGCGAGCGTGGTGGCCGCGCCCGCAGCGGCAAGGGTGCCCGCTGCGCTCCGGAGCAGCGTCCGTCGAGTGAGGGGCGATGCCTCCATATCAAGGAGCTCACGCATGTCTACCTCCTCTCCGTAACGGAGACGGTGGTCAAACAACGGGGAGGACCCGGGGAGGAAAGCAGCAGTCTACGCACCTACACGCACCGTGTCAAACGGATCGACATTGGCCATCGCGAACACCGTGTAGATCAGTCGCTTCCACATCATGACCCTGGCAATCAGCCTCCCATCTGCCACTGCCGAATGAAGTCGAGCGGATAGAGCAGCATGAGGATGTTGAGCGTGAGATTGTCGCGGATGACGTAGGCAGTGATCGCTTCGAGTCCCACCGTCAGCGCGAACACGAGCCAGAGCGGCAACCGGGCCGCGGCAACGAACCCGACGACCATCGCCAGCACGTCAGACACCGAGTTGAGGACGCTGTCGCCATAGTAGTCCAGCGAGATTGTCACCTCGCGATAGCGGTTGATCACGAAGTCAGTGTTCTCGAAGATCTCCCACGACACCTCGAGCAGACTCGCAGTCACGAGTCTTAGGCCCAGCGGCCAGCGTCGCCCAAGAAGCCACAGGATCCCGTAAAACGCGAAGCCGTGGATGCTGTGGGAAAAGCTGTACCAGTCTGAGAGGTGTTGCGAGTTCTCCGAGCTCAGGACGACGCCGTGCCAGAGCTTCACGTACCCGCACTCGCAGATGGGCACCTGTCCCATCGCGACGAGCGTCAGCGCGGCGCCTACGATGATGGCGGCGGAGGCGAGCGCATAGTGGCGCGGCGGAACGCGGTCGCACCACCGCCCGGCACGCGGTCGAGTCACAGGCGCGTCGCGACGTTCGGCAGGCATCGGACGTTCAGCATAGCCGATGCCCCTCCTTCAGCGCATTCGTGACGCGGTCAACTTCACGTCGGCGCGCGCCCATGCCTGCTCGAACCGTTGCTCGATGAGCGCCGCCTGATCCTTCTTCTCCTGCGCGCGAAGTGCCTGCGCGAGGCCGTAGAGCGCCCAGCCGTTCTCGGGGTTGCGCTTGAGATCTTCCCAGTAGACCGTCTCGGCTTCACGGGTACGGCCCGCCTCGAGCAGAACGGCTCCGAGCGCATGGCGCGTCGGATAGTGCCACTCCGAGGGTTCGGTGTAGACGAGACCGTCTTCGAGCCGCACGGCGTACGTGAGACGCGCGACGGCCGTGTCGTAGTCTTTGCCCGCCGCGGCAAGCTCGCCGCCGAGCACCTCCGGCGCAATGGCGAGGATCGCCGCCGCGGTGTTCGGCGAGAACAACGTGTAGTCGAGGCTCTTGTCGGCTGCGATCCGCTCGACCTCGGCCAGCTCCTGTTCGGCCTCTGCCAATTGCGCCTTCGCAATGAGCGCAAGCCCTCGCGCGTAGTGCCACACGCCTGTCAGGAACAGGTTCTCTTTCGGCGGCGCCGGCTCCTTCAGCATCTCATCCCAGTGGCCGAAGCGGGTTAGCGCATAGTAAGGAACCGTCCGGAAGCCCGCCAGCAGCGGCAGCTCTGCCACGGCTTCGTCCGACGCCTTGGATGCCGTCTTGCGCGCCGACTCAATGGCAAGCTGGCCGCGCCCATCCATGGTGGCAGCGAACCAGAGGAAGTGGATGTTGTGCGGATAGTAGCCCATTGGATAGAGCCCCTGGGCCCGGCACTGTGCGATGTAGTCCTCGTCGGCCGCCACCGCCAGCTCGTTGCTCCGCGCAGCGTCCGCGTAGCGACCCACGCGCTGATAGATATGTGACGGCATATGGACCATGTGGCCGGCGGCTGGCATCAGCGTCTGGAGGCGATCTGCCGCGGCTTCCGCACGCTCGGGTTGGTCAGTCGGCTCGATGAGATGAACGTAGAGATGGACGGCGCCCGGGTGATTCGGGTTGCGCTCGATGACGGATTCGACGAGCGCGACCACGTCGGCTGTGCCTTCGTGGGGCGTGCCGTCCGGCATCCAATAGCCCCAAGGCCGGAGGTCCATCACCGCCTCGGCGTACAAGGCGGCCGCATCGAGATCGTCGGGATAGCGCTTCACGAGATCGTGCATCGCGTCCGCGTACGCTCGATCACGTGCCACGCGATCGTCCGGGTTTCCGGAGTAGCGTTCGGCCAGCGCGTCGATGTAGGCCTCCTCTCGCGGGGAGGCATGTGCCTTCAGCTCCACGGCTTTCTTCGCCAGCTTGTACGCCTCCGGCTCCGCCTCAGGGTCCATCGGCGCGTTGATGTTCGGCCCGAGCACCAGTGCTTGACCCCAGTACGCCATCGCGCACGTCGGGTCCAGACGCGCGGCCTCGCGGAACGCGCGGCCGGCCTCGGCGTGATTGAAGCCGTAAGAGAGGTTCACGCCCTGATTGATGAAGTGTTGAGCCTCCTTCGATTTCGTGGTCACCGGAAACGTGTGCGCGCCAAGGTTCTGGAGCCGCGGTGCCAGTTGACCACCCGGCGCGGCCTGTTCAGCCTCGTTGGCCGGCTCGGTGTAGTGCTTGTGGCTCGGGTCCTGAGCGTGCGCCGTCGCGGCCACGGTGAGCGTCAACGCACCCACACAAGCCGACGCCAGCCAAAATTCGCGGAATCGCATGAAAGTCCCTCCCGCCAACAACAAACGTCTAAAGGCGCATGGCCGAACAATCGGCGTCGACGGCGCCAGAAGTCTAGCAGCGAGCGCCGCTCGAGGGAGCTACATAGGTGTGTAGGGTGCAAGCCTTCACGCGGTGTGTTCTTCGGGCTGTTCGACCCCTGCCAGGTCGAGCCGGTAGCCAACCTTGCGCACGGTGAGGATGTGTCGGGGTGCAGCAGGAGCGGCTTCGAGCTTGCGGCGCAGCTCGCCGACGTGAGTGTCGACGGTCCGGGTCAGGACGGCCGCGTCGTGTCCCCAAACTTCTCGCAACAGATCCAGACGCGACACGACGGCACCGCGCCGCCGCAGCAGGGCCACCAGCAGATCGAACTCCATTGGGGTCAGCGCAACCGGGCGGCCGGCGCGCCGAACGCTCCGCGTGGTCACGTCAACCTCCACCTCGCCGTAGCGCAGGCTACCAGCGACGCTGTCGGGAAGTGAGGCCACGGCCGCAGGAGCCGCGCGCCGAAGGAGGGCGGCGACGCGGGCGAGCACCTCCAGAACGCCGAACGGCTTCGTGACGTAGTCGTCTGCACCGAGCCGGAAGCCGAGCACTTTGTCGGCCTCCTCGCCGCGTGCCGTGAGGATCAGCACCGGCATTGCGAGACCCTCGCTCCGCATGGCGCGCAGGACGCGGTAGCCGTCGAGCCCGGGCAGCATCAGGTCGAGCACCACGAGATCCGGCGTGCTCTCCCGCACGCGCGCGAGCCCAGCCGCGCCATCGCCGACGACGTGCACGTCGTAGCCTTCGATCTCGAGGTTGTTCCGCAGTCCGAAGGCGAGATCTTCGTTGTCCTCGATCACGAGGATCTTCATCATGCAGACGCCTTCCAGTCGCCGGCAGGACGAGCGGCAAGGTCCGGCACGCTGTTGGTCTCACTCCGATCGGCAGTCGCCATGCGCAACGTGCCCGGCAGCTCGACGGCGAACCTTGCCCCGCGGCCTGGCCGAGGCTCCACCCACACCCGGCCGCCATGAAGGTCGACGAGCTGGCGCACGACGGCGAGCCCGATGCCAGTGCCAGGAACCGATTCGGCCTTGCCGCGTGCACGCCGGAATGGCTCCCAGATCCGGTCTCGGTCTTCCTCGGACACACCGGGGCCCTGATCCTCGACCAGCAGGCGCACATGGTCTCCGCACGCCATGACCGTGACGACAACGGTCTGATCCACCGGCCCGTACTTGACCGCATTGTCGAGAAGATTGAGTAGCATCTGCCGGAACGCGCCCGGATCGACAGACGCGACGACCGAGTCGTCTAGCCGTGTCTCGAACCGCGTGCGGTGTGGCAGCGCCAGTGGGGCGAAGCCTTCGACCACCTCGGCTGTCAGGCGCCCGAGGGGTATCGCCTCCCGCGTGAGCCGAGCGCTCGGCACGGCGGCGTGCGAGAATCGCAGGACGTTCTCGACGAGCTGCCCGAGCCGGCGCGCCTCGCGCTCGACGATCTCCAGGGATCGCGTGCGCTCCGCATCCGATCGCACGCGGCCGAGCCGCAGCGTTTCGGTGAACATCCGGATCTGCGCGAGTGGTGTCCGGAGCTCGTGCGAGACGTTGGAGACGAACTCCGATCGGAGCCGCGCCAGCTCGAACTCACGCCGGAGCTGAAATCCTGCGGCCACGACCAGCCCGACCGCCAGTAGCACGAGCCCAGCGAGGAACGGCATACGCGAAGCCGGCAAGCCGCCAATGACGAGCCGATCGGCGGCATCCGGCCGCAGGCTGAGGTGATAGCGAAGACCCCCGAGCTCGGTGCCGAGCGTGCCTGTGGCCGCGAGCTCCGAGGTGGTGCTTTCCGGCGAGCGATAGAGCTCTCGGCCGCCGGCGTCTGTCATCTGCACTGCGATCATGGAGTTGTCGACAACGTCTCCGGTCAGCGACGGCGGCAGCAGCGGCTCGCGTTCGAGGATGCGCTCGAAGACGGGCGCGACCGCCGCCGTGTCGGCCTCGAATCCGACAACCTCGTGCACGGCGCCTTGACCGCCGCGGTCCTTTCGCACCAAGGCCCCGACGACACGCACGCCATCGTCGAGGGGCACGAGGAACAGCGCGTGCTCCTTTCCCGGCCCCGTCGTGTCCGCCCGTCGAATGGCGGCCAGCCAGCCGCGCGCCTCCTCGGGTCGGGTGGCGCCCGCCACAGCCAGCCGATCCGCGCGAGCGTCCAACCGGAAGAATCCGTGCGCCGCGGCGAACACTCCGCAGTCACACTCGGCAGAAGCGCGGGCAACCGCCGCGCGAATCGTGGACTCCTCGAGAGCCAGGTCGTCAGCGGCAGCACAGAGCACCGGTGCGATCGTTCCGGAGAGCGCCGATTCGAGGTCACGGCGCGCCAGCCGCGCAAACTCCCAACTTGCAAAGGAGACGTAATCGCGTAACACGGCCTCCGCCGCTGTCCGATGCGAGCGTGCGGCGTGTTGAGCCTCGTAGGCAAGCACGCCGCTAAGCGCGAGTGCGCCGCCGAGCAGCAGCAAGACGAACGCAGGCCGCGCTCTCCGCCCGCCGACGACGCTGTGCCAGCGCCATGGGAAAAGAGCGTGGCGTGCAGGACGGTTCGGCTCACTCATAGCGATGCCCCTTCTCGGGAAACGGTGGCCCTTACCTGCCGGGATCGTGTGGTCTACATGACACTATGGTCCACGGAGGTCTCTACTCGTCGTTCACAAAGAACTGATCGAACCACGCGTAGATCCGCTGCCACATGTCGCGGATATTCGCCGGAGATTCGACGACGTGGCCCTCACCCCAGTAGCGGACAAAGGTCCCGCGCTTGTTCTGGCGATACAGCGCGGTGAAGATCTGCTCGCCCTGCTGGATCGCGACGTAGTCCATATCGCCTTGAATAATCATCAACGGCGTCGTCACGCGATCGACGTAGGTGAGCGGGCTATTGCGAACATAGCGGCCGAGATCCTTCCACGGGGGGTTGCCCATGCGCGTCTGCCCGGATTCGGCGAGCGACATGCGAAACAACGGCTCGTGCGGATACTGCTCGTACCGAAAGCGTACATCGAACTGCCCGTAGAGCGCCGCGAGGTCCGAGAGACCCGCCAGGGACACGGCAGCCTTGAAGCGGCGGGTCTGTGTGATCAGACCGTAGGTGCTGAACCCACCAAAGCTTTGCCCCATGACGCCGAGCTTGTCCGGATCCGCGATGCCCAGCTCGATCGCCTTGTCCACCGCGGGTAGCACGCCCTTTGTGAGCTCCATGTACGGATCGGAAGGCGAGCCTTCGGGCTCGAGCGGCATGCTGGGCAACAGGACCGCGTAGCCGTGCGCGGCGAGCAACTGCAGGTTGAGGCCCAAGCCATTGTTGATGCGCGCGAGGGAGCTCGGCTTGTCTCCGGCCATCGATCCGGCATACACCCAGGTCACGAGCGGATAGCGCTCGGTGTCCGTGTAGCCAGGCGGGAGCAGAATCCAGGCTTTCAGATCCTGTCCATCGAGGCTGCGATAGGCAATCTGCCTGACCTCCCCTTCAGCGACCTCACGCAGGCGCACGTTGGTCTCCACGATGGGCGTGGTCTCGGTCAGCGAGGCACGCGATGTCCACAAATACGTGCCCGTGCGATCAACGGCGGTCATCGCCGCGACGTCATGGTCTGGGTCGAAGCCGGCCAACGTCGCTTCGGGGGAAGGAACCTTCATGGCCGTGATCCGATTCGATCGCAGATCCAGCCGATACAGCGTGTCCGGCTCCAACGGCGCGGACGTGCGACCGGCATCACCCTTCTTGTCATTCTTGTCTGGGTCGCGTCGCGCCAAGACGATGAGCTGCGAGACCTCGCGCGAGGCCGCCCCCGATCCGCTGGGCCAGACGATCGCGGAGATCTTGGGCTCGAACTGATCGGTCAGATTCGTGACAGGCCCCACGCTCGCGCGGATCCGCAAGATGTCGCCTTCGGCCAGACCCACGAACGTCCGGCCACCAGCTTCGGCCAGAAGCTCGGTCGGCGGTGTCTTCACCTCGGACGTGAGGTTGCGCTGACGCCCGGGGCTTTCCACAAGGTACCAATCGCGTCGCGACTTCGTCGAATCCTTCTCCGACCGCGACGTTGGCTCGAGAGACGCGTCGGTCGCCTCGCCAGACCCCGAGCTGGTCTGCTCCTTCGGCTTCGCGAACACCAGCAGGTGGTTCGTTGCTGTCCACTGGAGCGTGGCCGAGGGCCCCATGTACCCGGACGGGGCGACCACTTCGAGATCATTGCCCGTCAACCGCTCGAGCGACTCGCTGGCGATGCGGTAGCGGAAGACGGCTGCAGGCGCATCGGGTGATCGGTCCTCGTGGCCTACGATCGCGAGCGCCGATGCATCGGGAGACCAGCGAAAGGAGCCCGGATAGGCGCGCGCCACCCGGTCTAGACCAGGATGCAAGGTGTCGGTCTCGACCGACACGACGCCGACCTGGTACCGGCCCTCGATGGCATGCGTCAGCAATCGCGCCGGATCGGGCTGGATGATGTCAACCTGTTTCAGGAAGGCCACGTGCGCACGATCAGGTGACACCTGCAGCTCGCGGAAGAAGCCCGTCACCAGCGAGCTCGACGCAACCGTATCCGGGTCGAGCGGCGGGTCCAAACAGTCGATGACGAGGAGATCCCCCTGTGGTCGCTTGTCGAAGCTCGCCGGCACGCCGCTCTCGATGACGCTCGCCGTGGCTTCCCGTCCTGCCCAGGCCTTGGGCCACTCTGTCATGGCCGTTTCGGCCGCTTGAACCTCCACGGTCATGCGCGTGGGCTTCTCGCCGGCCGGCAGGACGGGACAGACGATCTCGTGATTCGACGTCCATTCGCACGACGCCCCATCGACCGCTCGGTCGGTCATTTGCGACAGTCGACCGCTGGCACGTTCCCACACCCAGAGGAACACGTTGTTGCCCTTGGTCGACAGCATCGCCAGGCGCTGCCCATCGGGCGACCACACGGGTGCCCAGTAACCGCTGCCGTCCACGGCGCCGTCGGTCAGGTTGCGAGGCGAGCCGTTCCGCGTCGACACCAACCACACGTCTCCACGATCGTTGCCGTCGAGAAAATCGAGCTTGTGATGCCGCGCCTCCGCTTTCCGTCGCTTCAACACGTAGGCCAGCCACTCGCCGTCGGGCGAGATCGCGACATCACCCAGCGCTTCGAGCTCGAAGAGGTCGTCTGGTGTCAAGGGCCGCCGGGATTGGCCACTCACCAAAACCGGCACGAGACACGCCACGAGCACGACAACGATGGAACGCCGCATGTGATCCTCCTCACGCTGACTCACCGCAACCTGCTATACGTTTCATTTGGCTTCCGCGGGCCGGCGCGCGACGATCAGCCAGCGCGCGTCGCCCTCCTCGTTGCGGGTAAAGGGCTCGCGCCGCTCGATCTGATCGAATCCGGCCGCGCGCAGCTCGCGCTCGACGAGGGCCGGGGCAATCTCGTGGCTTCGCACCTGCTCCTCGCGCGCGGCGGCGCGCCGCGAGTCTGCCACGTGCTCCTCGATCACCAGCCGGCCTCCGGGTTTGAGCGACCGGTGGAGATGCTCGAGCATCGCGGTGTAGTGCTCAATCTCGTGATATGCGTTCACGATGAGGACGGCGTCGAGCGCACCCTCCGGAAGGCGCGGGTCATCCGGCTTGCCCGCGATCACGCTGACATTCGGGCGCCGCTCGGCTGTGGCCCGCGCGGTCAGCCGCTCGATCTCCCGTGGATCGATTTCGACGGCGTAGACGCGTCCGGCCGACCCTACCGCGTCGGCGATGCGCGCGGTGAAATACCCACGGCCCGCACCGATGTCCGCGATGGCTGCGCCCTCCTTCGCGCCGAGCGCGGTGAGGACGTCGTCGGGCCGCTGCCAGCGGTCGCGTCGAGACTCCTCGCGGAGCACGTCGCTCGGAACACGGCTGCCGGACGCGCCGGCCAAGGCCGTGGCGACAGCCGTGCGCAGCAGCCGGGCGGTCACCTTGCTGACGATGCGCCCCTCGCGGTTGAGGACGTATTGGGTGGGCGTGCCGTCCACGCTGAAGGCGCGCGCGAGCTCACCCTCGAAACCGCCGCCGTCACACACCTGAGGCCAGTCAAGGCTGCGGTCGGCAATCATCTTGCGCGTCCGATCGCAGTTGCGATCGACGGAGACGTTGACGAGGACGAGGCCTTCGTCTTCAAAGTCGGTACGAATCCGTTTGAGCAGGGGCAACTCCCCCACACAGATCGGTCACGTAGGCGACCAAAAGTTGAGCAGTACCGCCTTGCCGCGCAGCGTGGCCAATGACACGCGTTCGCCGGTCGTTGTCAACGCCTCGAACGCCTGCGCAGGTTGTCCATCCGTTGGTTGTTGGCTTGGCGTGGCTGGCTGGGCACAAGCGCCGTCGACGGCCACGAGTAGGGCGGTCGCGAGCGCCAAGGAGCCAAGCCACACGAGATGTCTGCGCATTGTCGCCTCCCAGTGTTGGGCCATCGTACGGCGCCCTGGGAGGCCTGCGGTGGCGTGGCTGCAAGAGGATCGTCAGAATGCTGTGAGCGCCGCGTCAGAATGCCATGAAGCCTACCAGGGATCGCCAGGCGTGCGACTTCTGGAGCTCGGCGAAACAGGGGGCGAAACTGCAATGAACATCTTGACCGTCAATCTGCTGCTCAGCACACTGGTCTTCTGGATCGCTGCAAGACTGTACGTCGTGCCGAGGCTCGATGCGCTCGGGCCGCGCGCCGTGCTGCTGCCGATTTTTGCTGCTACACGGCTTCCGCCACTTGGGACTGATGTTTCTCACGCCTGGAGCGACCTACCTGGGCATTCCGCAGCAATTCACCTATCCCGCCGCTCTCGGGGACCTGCTTGCGGCGGTGTTCGCGCTGGTGGCCATTCCTGCGGTGGCCGCAAATCGTAGAAGCGCCAAGACTCTCGTGTGGGTGTTCAACATCGAGGGCACGGTAGATCTCGCGGCAGCCATCACGCTCGCCACGATCTTCGAAGCAGAACGCTACATGGGGCCGGCGTACTGGATTCCCGCGTTCTGGGTACCTGCCTTGCTCGTGACGCACTATCTCACGTTCGTCGTGCTCCTGAGGCACTGGCGCTAGAACCTGTTCAGTCGTCCTGCCCGAGCTTCTGACGCGCCACCGGGCGCGCAAGCGCATTCGTCACGGCGTGGGAGCTCGACGCGAGCACGCGGCGGTAGTAGTCGCGGGCGCGATCGGTCTTCCCCGAGTGCTCGAACGCCTGGGCGAGCAGCAGCAGGATGAACGGATCCTCCTGATCCGCCTGCTGGAGCTCGGCGATCGCGCCCTCATAATCCTGCAAATGAAAGTTGATATACCCACGCAGATACGGATAGTGGATCCGCTGGTCCGGGTTACTGCCCTTGTCGAGCAAGGCCTTGACGACTGCCGCTTGTTGCTGCGCCTCTGACGCGTCTCCTCGACGGACCGCGATACGCGCCTGCGCGTGCGCCCAGCGCAACTCCACCAGTTCGATCAATGCAGCCGGCCGGTCGGGCTCACGCGCAGCCATCTCGTATCCGGTTCGATACCACTGGTATGCGCGGGCCGGGTTGCCAAGCTCGAGATAGACGCGACCGAGCTCGTTCGCCACCTCCGCAGCGCCGCCAACATCGCCGGCCGCCACGCGACGATCGAAGACCTGCCGAAAATAGGTCGCGGCGCCTGTTGCGTCACGGACGAACGTGCGAGACACCCCCATCATGCGCAGCGCCTGGTCCTTGGCACCGTCCGACGCCAGCGCGATCGCCCGCGCGAAGTGCCGACGCGCCTCGTCGTACCGACCCGACAGGTCCAGGGCACGCGCGATGCCGTAGTGCGCATCGAAGGACTCCGGCGTGCGCTCGAGAACCTTCCGATACAGCGCAACGGCTTCGTCGTGCTGGCCGTCTAGATCCAGGCGCAGCGCCCGATCGATCACCTCCTGCGGCTCGATCGCCTCCTCCGGGGCAGGCCTACAGGCGGAGACACCAAGGACGGCCGCACACAGCCCCACGGCGAGCACGGGGTAACTCTGACGCATGGTGCTGATCATGCCGCCAACGACCGGCGACGTCGAGGGGCCCGAGCGGATCTTCCGTGCCGCTGGCCGCGGACCGCCGTTCAGTGGTGGACGAGCGCGGTGAAGAAGGCGATGCCACCGAGGAAGAGGAACACGAACAGGAGCACAGCGACGGCCAGGACCAGGTGTCCCCAGCCGAGGATGAGCCCGGCCAGGGCGAGACCGTCGCCTTCGAGGCGGTCGGGCGCGCGTCGGATCTCGCTGCGCGCGACGTGACCAGTCACGACCGCGACGATCGCGCCGACGAGCGGCAGCAGGACCCAGCAGGCAATGCCGAACACCAAACTGATGACGGCAGTGACGCTGGTCTGGCGGATCTCGGTGGTCATAGTGCTCCTCGCTCATCGCCTATTACGTTGGCGAGACTGTTGGGCCATCTTTCGACGCCGTTTGCTGACGGTCGAGTGCCGACCTGCGAGCCTCCGATGCGCGCGACCCTTGGAATGGCGTTGGTCGCCTGTTACCAAATCCATCACCTGGCCCTCTTCGTCGAGGATGTACATGGGCTCATGACCATTCCACGTCCTGAACAAGTCGGGCTCCCTTTCTCCAGCGTAATCCACGCCGACCACGGCGCGAAAGTTATAGCCCTCTTTCAACCCGACCGCAATGAGATTCTCGTCGACGATGACGGTTGGGCAGGCGGTGCAGAAGTAACCAGCCGGGGCCAACATGACGCGCGGGGCGATGTCAGTGGCGTAGATAAAATGCGCTATCTGCTGCCGTGTCTCCGCCTCGCAGCGCGGGCACCGTAGGTGGGAATCCACCGCACGCATCGCATAACCGTGCTCGACGGTGCCTTTGAAAATCGGTAGTCCGGACTGCTGGACCATTTCCTCCATGATCAACGGCTGCGCTTCGGGTCCGAATTCGTCCAGGTCAACAGTGGCCATTGCGCTGTCGCCGCTGACCTCGATGCGGATGCCCGGTACCGATGGTTGCGCTTCCGCCTCGTCGGCCTGGTGCGAGGGTTCCTTGGACTCTTCGGCAGCACCAAAGCGTTCAGACCACCATCGACGAAAGTAGCTCACCGGACCTCCTCATTGCTCGCCAGAGGCGACCATACCTACGCGACAGGCTGCGAAAGAAAAAGGGCGCTCCGCACGGTGATGGTCCCGTCCTTATCCGATGGTGCCACGCCTCGAATTCCTCCCGGGTCAGCAAGTAGACGTGGATGCGGGCATGGCGAGGTCTCGAGTGTAGCCTGGCTGCGCGCCTACAGCGGAATGAGCCGCTCCACGCGTTCTGGCGGGGCATGACGCGCGGCGGTTGCGCTATCATGAGCAGTCATGACTATGAGCGGCCTAACGCCCCGTGATGCGGCCGCGGTCGCGGAGTTCGCCGGGCGGGTGCGAGACCGACTTGGTGAGACGCTCCTGCAGTCCGCTCACGCCTGCATTAAACGCGCGATAGCCGCAACACGCCGTTCCCAATCGCGATTCGCGCCCTCCAACTTCCGGCGGCCCCGGCCGGTCAGACGATAAAACTTCGCGCGGCGATTGTTCTCGGTCACGCGCCATTCGCCGGCGACCACGCCTTCGCGCTCGAGGCGGCGAAAGGCCAGCAACAGGGATCCCGGATTCACCTTGAACACACCCCGGCTCACCTGCTCGATCCGCCGCGAGACGCCGAACCCGTGCATGGGCTCGAGGCTCAACGTCTTCAAGATCAGCATGTCGAGCGTTCCTTGGATCACATCAGTCGAGCTCTGAGCCACAGCACCCCCATTCGCCTTCGCGCTTCGCGCTTCGGCGAAAATGTCGCCTATTCGGTCCGGACGGCCGTTGCCGGATCGATCCTCATCGCGCGTCGCGCTGGTGCGAGGCAGGCCGCCATGCTGATCAGTGCAAGGAGCATGGCAACCGCGACATACGTCACCGTGCTGAACGATCTGACACCGAACAGGAGACCGGCAAGGAGCTGCGAAAGTGCCGCGGCTCCCGCAAAGCCAATCACGAGACCAGCGCCTATCTGCGCGAGACCTTGGCCGAGCACCATGGTGAGGATGCGTCCCGGGCTGGCACCAATGGCCACACGCACGCCAATTTCCTGTGTCCGCTGACCGACCGCGTGGCTCAGCACACCGAACACGCCAATGCCCGCGAGCAACAGTCCCGACAGCGCGAACCCGGAGAGCAGCCACGCCAGCGACCGAGGGGTCGCCAGCGACACGGATACCACCTGCTCCATCGTCTGCGTTTCAAAGAACGGCAGCTCGGGATCGAGCTGGCGCACGACGCCGCGGACACTGGAGAGTGCGGCCTCGGCGGCACCATCCGTGCGGGCCAACACCGCCAGTTCGCTGAAGCGCGGCCGCTGTCGAAGCGACACGAAGCAGGTTGGCGTGGGCTCGGTGTCGATGCCGATGTTCCGATCGTCACTCACGACGCCGACGATGTCGAACACGCCGCCGGGATTGCCAGCTTCCACGCGCCGGCCGATGGGATCGTCGTCGCGGAAGAGCATCCGCGCAAGACGACGATTGATCACCATGACGTCTGGGGCGTCGGGACCGTCGTCTGGCGTAAACGTGCGGCCTCGCAGGACCTGCATCCGAAGCGATTCGAAGTACCCGTCGGTGACCCATGCCACATTCGCATTCGGGAGCTCATCCGGCCTGGGTCGGTCTACTGGCCAAATGGGACCACCCTGTCGCCGGTCTCCGAGTGGCACGCCGTCACCCATGCCAACCGCCGTCAGCCCCGGCAAGGCACGAGCCTCCCGCAGGAAGCGATCTGTGAAGGCAACGCGTTCGGCCTCGCCGGAATAGCGTGTGTCCGGGAGGTAGGTCTTGGCCGTCACCACATGCTCCGGACGGAACCCTGGATCGACGCGCGACAAGTTCCTGAAGCTCTCGATCAGCAGGCCGGCCGTGACGAGCACGGCGACAGCCAGCGCCACCTGCCCAACCGCGAGCGCCTGCTGCACACGCAAGCCACCAGCCGCCGGTGCCGCACCGCGCTCGGTGAGCCAGGCGTTCACCCGGGCCCTCATTGCGCTAAGCGCCGGCGCCACACCCGTCAGCACTGCGGCGAGCACGGACGCCACGATTGCGAAGCCGAGAACCCTGAGATCGATCGTTGTCTCTTGGAGGCCGGGTACAGTCGGCGGTCCATGCGTGACGATCAGTCGGACAAGCAGCAACGCCAGGAGGATCCCAGCCGCGCAGCCCAGGAGCGCCAACACGAGCGATTCGGTCAGCATCTGGGCGGCCAGACGTCCTTGGCGCGCGCCGAGCGCCGCGCGCACGCCGAGCTCGCGCCGCCGCCCCACCCCGCGCGCCAACAGGAGATTGGCAACATTGGCGCACGCGAGCAACAGCAGGAAGCCGACGGCCGCTGCGAGGAGCGTGACCGACGCGCGGGTGGACTTCAGCACTTCGTCGACGAGCGGCACAACCGACGCCCGCCAATCACGATAGTCTGGGTTCTCTCGTTCGATCTGCGCTTGGATGTCGTTCATCTCGCGACCCGCGGCCGCCAGACTGACCTCGGCGTGCAGCCGTGCGAGGACCGCGAGATAGTGGGCGCCACGCGGCGAGGGTCAAGGCGATTGGAGGAAAGGAATGGCTACTGAACGCATGGCCGGAACCGTTGCGCTTATGGAACAGAGCGAGCGGCGTTACCTCATCAAGCGATACCGGGGCACGCGATACTGGCAAGTGCTCGATCCGAGCGGCGAGCTCGTATGCCTGACCGTCTACAGGCGTGGTGCAGCCGAGGTCGTGCGCCGCCTGGGCACATGAGACCACGCGAGCCCCATGCCGAACTCGTGCTGGTACGAGTTCTAACGAGGCCCTGCCTCAGACCGTCGAGCATGTTACGAGTTGAGTGCTCTTGTCGATTGACGTCACTGCTCATGATGAGAAGGGACTTACTCGTGCCCGCACTGCACACGCGGCCGAACGACAGCCATCGGGCCGGTATGTCGTCGAGTGTCGTCCGGCCAGCTCGTAGCCTACGAACGTGTCTCGGAGGCGTCGAGTAGGCTGGCCGCGTCAACTTGACTCCACCGTTCCACGCATCGGCCCTCGGCGAACCTCAGAATGGTGAGTCCTGGTAGATGGACCGATTTCCCTGTAGCCGGTAAGCCCTGAAACTCACCCAATTGCTTCGCCTTGATGACAAAGCGACACGCCACCCTGTCGCCAGCGGCAAAGACATCCTCGAAGATAATTTGTGACCCAGGAAATGCTGACCAGAAACCTTCGTAGAACTGTCGGATACCGCGGAGCCCTGGCGGCACGTTGGCGTACCCGTGGAGCACCGCATCCGCGCTGTAGAGGCGGAGGTAGCCGTCGAGGTCGCCGCAGTTCCAGCGTCCTCTCGCTTGCTCGAGCACGCTTATGTTTGCTTGTGTTGACATAACCCACTCTACCCTCGACACCTCCCTCGCGAGTCTATTGCTCGCTCGACGGCGGGACTAGGTTCTTCGCGCGCAGATAGACCGTGCTGATGCCGTACATCTCGGCGCCATGAGCGAGGAGCCCAACGAGCGCGGCGGCCCTCGCGACCTCCCCTGGCCCTGCTTGACAAACTCCACGGCATTGGCATCAGTCAAAGACGCGAACGCATCGTCGCAAAAGGCGAACGAGTCAGCAAGAGCCTTTACGAACGCGGCTTTTGTCTTCAGCTCTTGTTCGAGATTTCGGGATTGATTGGGGTTGGGAACTCCTTTGATCGCCGCGCACGTAGTGAATTGGCCGTCAGCAACATGCGCAACGGCCCGGACCCCATTTTTTGCTTGACAGGATTTTTTCGACGAGTGCTACGCAATTGGGACCCAGCGTCTGGATGCCTTCTGAAGGCGTATTCGGCCCTTGTGGCGACAGTCGATGGCCCAATGAAGGTCGCGGAGACCCTCGAACCGATTCAGTGGTACCTAGAGGCGTACAAGCGGTTGAAAATACAGGGGGTTATCATGGTTCATGTCGACTCCAGCACTTCTAGAACCAGCCCCCGACACCTCGATCCCTGCGTTGCTCGCTGACGGCCCGACCCCTCCGTCGGAGGAGGACATGGAACAACTGGGCGATGCGATCGCCGAGCTGTCGGCTCGCATTCAGGCGGCAACCTACGAGCTGCTGGTCCTGATCCGGCAGTTCGATGAGCGCGCCGGCTGGAACGACGGCAGCTGTCTCTCCTGCGCGCACTGGCTCAGTTGGCGAACCGGCCTTGACCTCGGCGCGGCGCGCGAGAAGGTCCGCGTGGCGCGTGCCCTGACAACGCTGCCCCTGATCAGTGCCGCGATGCAGCGGGGCGAGCTCTCGTATTCAAAGGTCCGCGCGCTGTCGCGCGTCGCCACACCCGAGAGTGAGACACGGCTCGTGGACGCGGCGCGCAGCGGCACGGCCGCACACGTGGAGCGGCTGGTGCGCGCCTGGCGGCGCGTCGATCGGCTGGCTGCCGCTCGGGAGACGGCGCGGCGACACGCGCACCGGCATCTCGCGACCTGGGTGGATGAGGACGGGATGCTGGTGATCCGCGGCCGGCTCACGCCGGAGCTCGGGGCCGTGGTACAACGGGCGCTCGAGGCAGCGAGCGATCGGCTGTTCCGCGAAAGTGTTGCCGCCCCCCGTGACGACGGCACGGTCGAAGTTACACCCGCTCAACGCCGCGCTGACGCGCTCGGCCTCCTCGCCGAGAGCGCACTAGCCAGTGACTTGGATCCCGGGACGTCGGGCGATCGGTATCAGGTGGTGGTCCACGTCGACGAGGACACGCTGAAGGCAAACGCCGGACCGGCCACTGAGGAGGTGGTCACATCGGACGCCGGCCAGGCGGTGTTGGAAGATGTGGATGGGACGTACGTTTCCGCTGAAACGTTGCGACGCATCGCCTGCGACGCGTCGACCGTGGTGATGCGGCATGCGCCAGACGGCGCGGTGCTCGATGTCGGGCGGAAGCGGCGGACGATTCCGCCGGCGATCCGCCGGGCGCTCGCCGCCCGCGACCGCCATTGCCGGTTTCCCGGCTGTACGGCGCGGCACTGCGAGGCCCACCATGTTCAGCATTGGGTGGACGGCGGGGCGACGCGGCTGACCAATCTCGTCTTGCTCTGCAAACGGCACCATCGAGCGGTACACGACGAAGGCTTCGCGCTCACGCGAGGCCCGGATGGAACGGTGGCGGCGTGCCGACCCGACGGTCGGCCGCTGCCGGCCTCGCCGCCAGTCCCGCGCTGGGACAACGATGGCGACAACATCCAGGATCCGCTGGCGCCGGTCACCGCGCGTCTCGCCGCCGCGGACATCCAGATCGGTCCCCACACGGCCACGCCGGAGTGGTACGGCGAGCGGCTCGACGTGGGTTGGACGATCGACGTCCTACGAGATCGTCCGACGGACGTGGCCCTAGGGGGTGACGTTTCCGCGGGAACGTCGGTCGCGACGTAGCGCGGAAGAGAACATCGGAAACGGGTATCCGCGGCCTTCGCTGCCTGAGATCGCATAGCAGCGTATGTTGCCGAACTTATGAAACGAGAACACCAAGATCGTTAGCGTCCGACGCGAGCGGCGCAAGCGTCAACGATGATCCTGAGAAAGGGCTCCACTACCTAGCGCGCGTGATCCTGGGTGAGAACGCGACCTCCTTCCACTCTCCGTCGACCCGTACGAGCAGTTGACCGACAATCGCGTCTCCTGTCGTGCGCTCGATCCGAAATCCAATGTCGCTAGGCGAGAGGACGCCTGAGCCGTTGCCTGAGGGCATCCTGTCCGTGTCATGGGAGCGTTGGCCGTACGCCGTGCCCCAAGCTCCCATAATCGCAAGAGAGACTACCCAAGCGGCAAGCAAAGCTAGCTTAGGATGAGCGGTTATCTGTTCCCTCCAACCAGCGGTCGCTCATCATGGTTGTCAAGAGGAAGGAGGAAGAAGACCGGCACGGTATCCGCGTCGACGTCAGCTGGTGGCGCGGGATCCCGAGCCGATAAGCCAGCCGAGTATTGCTCCTGCCGCCGACATCGGAGCGAAGGTGAAGAAGAACTCTCCCGGTACTCGTCGCCAATACTGAAGAAACCCGCTGACGCTTCTTGGGTCGCTACCGTCCCGGAGCACCAAGACCAGAATCGCGAATGGCACGACGGCCAGGGCGGCACCGACTGCCGACGCCGCCGACGGGCTCATACGACGACCGAGGGCAGTCAACACCGGCACTTGAATCACAGCGGCCGAGACAAACACGACGAGGCCTGACCCAACGGTGTATACCAGGAGGCCGGGCCACGACCGACCGGCCTCAAGGACGAAGAATAGCCCTCCCGCGAAGAATGCCGCTGCGTACGCGAGGGCCGCCAGACTAGCGGCTCGCACTCCACTCAGATAACTATGCATCACCCACGTTCCCCAATGACCATCACAAGTGAACGAGACCAACGGAGCGCGTGGTTACGGATGTCTCAACGCGACGGCGGGATCGATGCGAGTTGCGCGTCTCGCCGGAATGACACCAGCCACGATCGCGATCAGGATGATGAAGCCAGCCACGCTCACGAGCGTCATCGGATCGGCGGGCCTGACGTCGAACAGCAGCGACCGCATCGAGCCTGCAAGCATGACCGCCGCCGCACTGCCGATCAGCACGGCGCTGCCGATGAAGACGAGTAAACCTCGCACGAGCGTCCACACGACGCGCCCGGACGTCGCACCGAGCGCCATGTGTAAGCCGATCTCGGACGTGCGGCTGACCACCGCATGCGTGATGATGCCGTAGAGGCCGACGCCCGCGAGCACCACAGCCATCACACCGAACGCCGTGGCAAGGCTGGCCAGCAGCCTCTCACGTGTCAGCGACGAATCCACATGCGCCGACATCGTCTGCATATGAAAGGCCACGTTCGAGGTGTTGTCGCGCAACATGCGACCCAGCACGCTAGCCGTCGCACTGACGTCAGACTCCGCGCGAACGACGAGCGTCATCTCGCCCGAGAGCATCGGTCCGCGCTGCAGGAAAGGAAGATAGACCATGGGTGAACCTTCCTCGCGCAGATTCTGGAACTTCGCATCCTTGACCACACCGATCACCTCGTAGCTCTGCGCACTGGATGATTCACCGACACGGATGGCGCGACCGACGGGATGTCGTGTGCCGAAGAACGTTCGCGTGAACACCTCGTTCACGATCGCGACGGCCGGCGCCGTGGAGGAATCGCGCTCGCTGAAATCGCGCCCGAGCACGAAGCTGGTGCCGAGCGTCGAGAAGTACCGCGGGCCAACGCTGGAGAACAGGACGAGTGCGCTCGTCGAGCCCGAGGTCCCGTCCACCGTTACGCGGTCGTTCCATCGATCGCCGCCGAGCGGACTGTGCGTGCACAGGCTCGCGGATCGCACGCCGGGCACGTGCCCGACCCGCGATACGAGCTGCCAGTACATGTCGGCCAGTCGCGCCCCCTCTAGTCCCGTCCGTTGGGGATCCAGGCGAGCAAGGATGAGGGCGTGCGGTGAGAAACCGACGTCGACGTTCCGAAGATTGAGCAGCGTGCGTACGAAGAGGCCGGCGCAAACCAGGAGCAGCGTGGATAGAGCCACCTGAACACCGACGATGTACGTGCGCAGCCGCGATCGGGATCCGGCGCGGCTGCCTTCCTGAAGGTTCGCCGAGAGGCTGGCGCTGCGCACGCGCGAGGCGGCCGCGAACCCCAGTATCAACGCGGCCGCCATCGCGAGGCCCACGGCAAACGCGAGCACGCGGCCATCCAGCGCGAAGTGGATGCGAATCGGCGCGTCCGGCACCGACATCAGTGCGACGAGTGCCTCAACGACCCAGTAAGCGACAACGACACCGAGCAGCGTCGCAACGGTGGCCAGCAAGAGACTCTCGATGACGAAGTGCTGGACGATGTGACGCGGGGATGCGCCAACAGCGAGACGGATGGCGCTCTCCTGGCGGCGCGCCAGCGCTCGGCTCACAAAGAGGTTCGCCACGTTCGCCATCGCGATAGCCAGCAGGATCGCTACCATGATGATGACCGTCGCCAGCGGCGAAGCAAATCGTTCCCGTAGGTCCGAGACACCAGTCGACGCGGGCTCCGCGCCCAGCCGCTCCGTCAGGAACGCCTGCCGGATGTGGGCGGGATAGGACGCAGGCACGACGTCCAGCATGACAGCCGGCGAGATTGCCTGCAGCCCAGCTCGTGCCTCCTCCAGCGGCATGCCCGGTTTCGGATAGGCGAAGACACGCAGCCAGACGGTTCCGCGGTCGTTGAGCCGCTCCCAGGTGGGTCTCAAGAGCGGCTCGGCCGCAACAGGCACGATGATGTCAGGCGCGCGGCCTGCCTGAAGGCCTTCAAACCACCCCGGCTCGACGCCAATGACTGTCATAGGCAGTCCCTCCACGCGGACGACCTGGCCGATGGCGTTCGCCTGACCACCGAAGTGCTGCTGCCAAAAACGATGACTCAGGACAACAACCGCGGCGTTGGCGGGTTGCGCGTGCTCGCGCCCGATGAGCCGTCCGGCGGCCGCGGAGATGCCGAGCGCCTCGTAGTAGTTATCTGTCACCTCCAGGATCTGCAACCGCTCGGGCTCATCGCCAAACTCGACAGCGCCTCGTGTCGACGTGAAGCCGAAAACCTCGGACAGCACGCGCTCCGTGCGGATGCGTTCGAACATGGGATAGGAGAACACCCCGCCGGCCCGCAAGGGCAGCCACTGCCCTTGCCCACGCTTCTGGGTGCCCAAGGTCAGCGCGACCAGATGGTCCGCGTCCCGGACGGGCAGCGGCTCGAAGAACAAGATGTTCACGACGCTGAACAGGGCCACGCTCGTCCCGATCCCCAGGGCAAGCGACAGCACGGCGGCCAGCGAAAATGCAGAGCTACGAGACAGGCTGCAAATGGCGTAGCGGATGTCCTTCAGTACACGCTCCACGTCCCGTGCCTCCAGCGCCAGAATGGCTACAATGCCTGCAGTGCCCGGCGCACGGCGAATCATCCTCCAGTCTTGGACGGCGCGCCCGTTCTGCCGTTAGCTACTCCACGCGAGTCAAGGTGACGGCCGACACCTCGAGCGCGTGCTGCCCAGGAATCTTCAGCGCTTGCAACTTCAGCGGCCCACGGCCCTTCGAGAGCTGAATGGAACCGATCGAAAGCGGCCGGAAGTCCTTGGTGTAGGACTCCTGACGGAGGACACGGTCATGCTCGGCTCCAATCAGCGGGGGATCGTGCGCCTCCGAGATGCGTGTCTCAACATGGTTACCCAAGAAACTCAGCTCGATCAGTGAACCTACGTCGTTTTCGGCGCAGGCGTAGTAAATCTCGGCCGTATACGTGCCGGCCTGCCCCACTTCGATGTCCCACGTAATCGCCCCATCTTCGTTCGTCCAGTTCGTGAGGTAGGAGCTATTAGGGAAGCGGTTGCTGCGCTCCACACCGCCAGACGTCTTGGCCTCTCCGGCCGGCAGCCATGTCATGCGCGAATAGCCCGCCGTGAAGGGCCGATCGTCCTCTGCACGCCCTTGATCTTCCAGGACTTCTGCAGCCTTCTCGTCCGCCAGCCTTCGCAGATGTGCGGCTGGACCCGCGTGCTCGTTGGCGATATTCGTGCGCTGTCCGGGATCGGCGGCGATGTCGAACAGTTGCCCTTCGGCATCGAGTCGGTATTGTTGCGTCCGGACGCTGACCCGACCGCGCCAAAACGTGTAGATCTCCCGGTTCGGCCAGTCGCCCGCTTCACCGCGTAGGAGCGGCGCCAGGCTCAGACCATCCAAGGGCTTCTCGGCGGCAATTGGGATCTGGGCCATCTCGGCAAGCGTTGGGAGAATATCGATGGCAGCCGCGATCTGCTCAATTTCGAGACCTGTCGGAATCACACCTGGCCAACGAAAGAACGCCGGAACACGCACGCCACCTTCGTCGAGAGCACCCTTGCGCCCCTTCATGCCACCATTCCACCGCCAGCCGTTTGGACCGTTGTCGCTGAGGTAGATCACGATCGTATTCTGCGAGAGATCGTGCTCATCGAGCGCCGCGAGGATACGACCGACATTCCAGTCGATGTTTTCGACCATGGCGAGCGCCGCCAGGGTATGAGGCACATCCTCTTTCTCCGGACCTCTGTGCCGCATCCTGAGTTGTGTATTGGCAAACTTCTTATAGAAGCGTTCCGGGACCTGCATCGGCGAATGCGGCGTGTTGTAGGGCACGTAGCAGAAGAACGGCTGCTGCTTATTCTGCGCCATGAACTCGATGGCATGGTCGGTCACGTCATCAACGATGAACCCCTTGCCGCGAACGATGTCGCTGTTGTGGTGCATCACCGCGTCGAAGTAATGCGCCCAGTGACCTGAAGGCACTCCGTAGTATTCGTCGAACCCGCGCGCGTTCGGGTGATACGGATGCTGACTGCCGTTGTGCCACTTCCCGAAGGCGCCCGTGGCATAGCCGGCCGCGCGAAAGGTCTCGGCGATCGTGTGCTCGTCGAGATCGAGGCGCTCGCCGCCGGCGCCCGTGGAGTAGACGCCTCCCCGCGGATGATACCGGCCGGTCAAGAGCTCGGCGCGAGTCGGCGAGCAGACTGGCGCCACGTAGAAGCGCGCAAACATGGCGCCGTCACGGGCGAGCGAGTCGATGTACGGCGTTGACAGATTCTTGTTCCCGTGTACGCTCAGGTCGCCCCAGCCCTGATCGTCGGCCAGGATCAGGACTACGTTGGGCTTTGGCGGTTCTCGCGCACCGCAGCTCGTCGACAACGCGAACAGGCACATCGAAACGACAAACGCCCGCGAGCTGTGCATTGTCGGCTTCTGCCTCCTTGTCTCGTTGTTAGAGCGTCATAATACACAAGTGCGGAAAGGTAGTGAGAAAGGGAGGAGAATCCGATGAGCGTTCGGTTTCCAGGAGAGTCAGCGGAGTACCGAGCGGCGCGCGACCGGCTATTGGCGCACGAGATTGAGCTGCGCCGCGCGACCGAGGCGGTGGCCGCCGCGAGACGTCAGCTGCCGCTTGGTGGGACGGTCCCGGACGACTACGTGTTCCAGGGTAATGGAGCGGACGGCACCGCAACCAACGTGAGGTTGTCGGAGCTGTTCGCGCCTGGCAGGAGCTCGCTCGTCATCTACAGCTTCATGTTCCCGCGGGACGCCGGCGACGACCGGCCGGGGCCCGCGAGCGGACAGACGGCGGCCCTGAAGCTCGAGGAGGGTCCCTGCCCATCGTGCGTCGCCCTGCTCGATCAGCTCGACGGCGCCGTGCAGCACGCGAGCCAGCACATCAACCTCGCCGTCGTCGCGAAGTCGCCCCTGCCGCGCATCCTCACCTTCGCCAAGGAGCGTGGATGGCGACGGTTGCGGCTGCTATCCTCCGCTGGCAACACCTACAACCGTGACTACCTCGGCGAGACCGCGGAAGGAGCGCAAAGGCCAATGCTGAATGTGTTTCACCGCGACGGCGGAGTGATCCGTCACTTCTGGGGCTCCGAGCTTCTCTATGCGCCGACCGACCCTGGACAAGATCCCCGTCACGTGGGCACTCTCGAGCCGGTCTGGAACCTGTTCGACCTCACACCTGAGGGGCGGCCAAGCGACTGGGATGAACAGCTGAGCTACGCCTAGATGCTCCGGGAGGCGCAGCCAGACGCTGTCCCATGTCGATCGGGACGGAAACCGTTCGTATATAGAGGGTGAGAAGCCGGCACGGTGCCGGCCGTAACGTCGAGGAGGAACACCAGATGAAGCAGTACCTGCTCAGTATTTATCAGCCCGACGGAGATCCTCCTCCGCCGGAGATCCTGGAGCCGATCATGCGAGACGTCAATGCCTTGCGCGAGGAGCTCAAGGCCGCCGGCGCGTGGGTTTTCGCCGGGGGACTGCACGCTCCGAGCACAGCGACCGTGGTGCGACTGAAGGACGACGACGTGCTCACGACCGACGGCCCGTACGTTGAGGGCAAAGAGCACATCGGTGGATTTACGGTCATCAAGGCGCCTGATCTCGACGCCGCGCTCGAATGGGGCCGGAAGCTTGCCAGGGCGATCACCCTCCCAATCGAAGTTCGGCCGCTCCATGAGGACGGCGAGCACTGCTGATACCTGGCATGCCGGCCCTCCCGACCTCTGAGATCGAACGTGTGTTCCGTCATGAATACGGTCACGCGGTGGCCGTCCAACTCATCCCCGATGAACCCGAGGTCCAACCCTCGAGTCAGCTTTGGGTCGCCGCCGCGGCCAGCGCGCGCTGGTTGGCCTCGATCATGCGAAGCAGCTCGTCCTCACCACGAATACGGTGCCGGCGCCTTAGGTACCAGGCGCTGTTGTAGGCCAGCAGCACTCGGCCTTGGGCGTCCTCGTAGATCACGAACTTCAGCGGCAGATCGATGCCGGTGATCTGACTGGCCACCATGAGCGGCGTCCCGGCGTTTGGGTTGCCGATGAGGAGCACGCGCGTGGGCCGCAGCTCGAGCCCGGCCCCCGCCGCTGCGGCGGCGTGGTCGATGTCGGCAACCACGTTGGCGCCGCCCTCGGTCGCGGCCAGCTCGAGTCGCTCCGCGGTCTCCTCCGGAGTGAACTCGCTCGGCACGACCACGAGCCCGCGTCCCGCGTGCCAGCCGGAGAAGTGCGCGCGGCCGAGGTCTGGGAGACCGGCGGCTGCAGCGAGTGGGACAGACGAGCTCTGGCGACCAACAAAGAACGCGCACAGTACGGCGGCCGGCAGGAGGACAACAAACGGCAAGCGGCGGAAAGTCATCTCAGAACCTCCTGTGAACACGATGAACCCGACCACGGGCACAACGCGTGTGGATGAGCTCGGTGCAATATCGCATGTCTCCGAAGGGGATGGTACTACGGTGCACTTTGGATTCCGTCACTGCGCGCACGACGACAGTGTCGTCCTTGACGCCCGTCATTGACGTCGATCGCGGGCCGATGTCCGTGGGCCGAGTGTTGTCCACGAGCGATCCGCTCAACACCAGAGTCCAGTAGACTCGTGGCCCGCAAGCATCGCAAGATCGTGGTGACACACCACGCACCCACAGTTCATGTCCGCAATCGGTTGCCGGCCACCAAGGGGAGCCATCACGTAGTCGATGATCTCCGTCCAGATCGCAAATTTTGGCTGTACATCTGCTGCACAGACAAAGCGCTCCACCAAGACCGCCAGGGCGGGATGCCAACCGCGTAGATCGGCGAGTACGCGTTTGCTGCTGAGTCGCCACCGACGCTGAATCCGATAGTGCGTGTTTACCAGGTCGCTCACACTGGTGTGCATGACCAGCAAGGCCCCAAACGGGTCAGTGGTCAGCAACCGTTCCGCTTTGTCGTTGAGGTGAAACATGAGGAACTGAATCGCTCGATACTCCGAGCCGTGCATGGTTTCGGACAGGCGTGTTGCGCAGACGCGCGCAGGCATGTGAGCTCGCCGGTTTTGTCGAAGACGATCATCGATTCCGCTACCATCGGGACGCGCTCCCCTTTGTCGATCTCGCGCTCGGTCCGAGTGACAAGTTGCTCATACGAGAGAAACGTCAGGTCCAGCTTCACGCCGTTGATGATCGGATGATTGATGCTGGCGCACGGGTTCTGGTCATCGACCACCACATGGACATCGAGATCGCTCGCCGCTGTGGCCTCACCACGCGCAACCGACCCGAAGATGTAGGCAGCCTGATACCGCTCAACTGCATGCAATTGCTGAATGCGGAGCACGGCCGGCCGAAACCGCGCAGGAATCTGGTCAATCTGGAGCGAGTCTGTTTCAGGCATTCACGTTCCTCAGATCACGGCGTCCGTGGTAGGCGGCAACCTTCACAATTAGACCGGTCTTCGCGGAAGTGAACGGAACACCCGTTGCGTGTATTTTCGTCGATCTGGTCGCAACGAATGTTCAAAGCCCCCACTGCGTCGCACGCAAGAGCGCGAGCGCGCCTGCCGCTCAGGCGTTGGTGCGGTGGCCGAAACTCGCCGCGAGTCGTCTCATGCCTTCGTCGATCCGCAAGGTCGGAATCGCGCCAAACCCGATGACGAGTCCGGCCCGGACCGGGGTCCCAGCGTAGAAATCCGAAAGTGTGCCCACCCTGACGCCACGCGCTTCCGCACGACGCACCGCCCGCGCGACGTCCACCGACGTACCCGGTCTCACGTCGGCTGCCACGTGCAGCCCTGCGGCGGCAGGGATCGAGCGTAACCAACCGCCGAAACGATGTTCGAGCGAGTCAGCGATCTGTGCGTAACGGTTCGCATATTCCCGCGCCACCCTGCGGATGTGCCGCGCCAGGAGTCCCTGGTCGATGAACCGCGCGAGGGCCGCCTGGGTGGCCCACTCGCCGTGCCAGTCGGTGAGCTGCTTGGCGGCGAGCAGTGCAGGCTGGAGGGACACCGGCGCGACGAGAAACCCAAGCCTCAAGGTTGGCAGCAGGACCTTCGAGAACGAGCCGACGTATATCACCCGACCAGTGCGATCCAAGCTTTGAATCGGGTCGAGGGGACGGCCCTCGAAGCGGAATTCACTGTCGTAATCGTCCTCGATGACAACAGCGCCGCGCCGCTCGGCCCACGCGAGAAGCGCGGTCCGCCGTTGGAGCGACATCGCGGTGCCAAGCGGAAACTGGTGAGAAGGCGTGACGTACACAAGACGCGCATTCCCGGGAATCGCATCCACATTCAGCCCCTCGTCGTCCACGGGCACGCCAACCACGGACGCACCAAGGCTTCGAAACAGCCGCCGCGCCTGGGGATAACCGGGTTCTTCCACTGCGACACACGTACTCTGCGAGATGAGCACCCGCCCGATCAGGCAGATCAACGGATGCGCCTACTGTCTGGACATGCACTGGAAGGACCTCCGTGCCGCAGGTGAGAACGAGCAGCGGCTATATTCGCTCGATGCATGGCGCGAGTGCCCGTACTACAGCGCGCGCGAGCGAGCGGCCGTGGCATGGGCCGAAGCGGTGACGCTCGTTGCCGATGGGCATGTTCCCGACGCCGTCTACGACGAGGTGCGCGCCCACTTTGGCGAGAAGGAACTGGCCGACCTCACCCTGGCCGTCGCGGCGATCAATGCCTGGAACCGCTTATCCATTGCCGCTAGACTCTACCCCGGCACGTACGAGCCAGCGAGGGTTACAGCCTGATCCCACAATTCCCTATCACAGGTGTTGCGAAGTGATCGTCCGTCCTGTTCGTGACCGCGTCCAGCTGATGACTCAGCCCGATCACGCGCATCTCGCGCGGCGGATCATGGAGCACTGCGTCCAGCTTGCGGCTCGGCCGCGGCGGGACGCGATTCTCCACGCAATTGCCGAGCACGACAACGGGTGGGCAGAGGAAGACGCAGCGCCAACCGTGAATCCCAAGACCGGCAACGTTGTCGATTTCGTCAGCGCGCCGCTCAGCGTGCGCCACGGGGTGTGGCCACGCGCCGTCGCGCGACTCGTGGCTGATCCATGGGCTGCGGCACTGGTCGCGCAGCATGCACTCACGGTGTACGACCGATTTCGATCCGCGGCCGAGTGGAGGCCGTTCTTCGCCGAGATGGAAGCGGCGCGGCACGCCATGCTGCGCGCGAGCGGGATGCCGCTCGACGATCTCGTGGCCGATTACCCGTTCGTTCGTCTCGGCGATTTGATCTCGCTCGCCTTCTGCACCGGCTCGACCGACGAACAACGGTTCGGGGAGTGGACGGTCCAATGCTCCGGCACGCGCGTCGTCGTAACACCGGACGCGTTTGGCGGGGCGAAGATTCCGATTGAGATCGCAGCGAGAGAGATTCGCAACCAGCCGTTTCGATCGGTCGCGGAATTGCGCGACGCGTTGCGCGCTGCGAACACGACGACGTTGCGGGGAGAGGTCGCGGGAACGTGGATCTGAAGCCGCGTCGTGTGAGCACGTTAGCGGCGGAGCACGCTTGTCAGAGTAGACTGCTGCCTCCCGCTCTCCTCGCAGCTCTCATGCTGATCCTCCGGACAGAAACCGCAAGGCCCAGGGATGATTCTTGGCCACGTCATTCGCGGATCGTTCCGGCTGGCCCGTTTGACTGCAGTCGCCGTCGCGCTGCTCGCCCTCACGGGCGTCGTTTACGAGCAGATCGGCGCACGGACGGATGCACAGCGGTTCCCGCACATCGGCCGATCGGTCGATGTGGGAGGCAGAAGATTGAACCTGCATTGTTCGGGTAAAGCCGCCCCGACGGTGATCCTCGAGAGCGATCATGGCGTGCCGGGGCTCGCGTGGAGCGTTGTTCAGTCGCGCCATCCGGCCGACAGACGCCGACCGTCCCATCGGCGCCCAGGGTGAGCGTGAAGCCCTCTTCATGCACGGCCCGATGATGCCGTTTGCAGAGTAAGGCGAGATTGGTGAGCCGCGTCGCGCCGCCCTCCGACCAATGCTGAACGTGGTGTGCCTCGCAATGTCGCGCGGTGCAGCCCGGAAAGCGGCAGCGGCGATCGCGCGCGGTGAGCGCCCGGCGGATCGCCGGCGGGATCGTCCGCCGCTTCCGGCCGACATCGAGCACGGTGCCGTCTCGCGCATGCCGCATCACCACGGTCGACGCGTCGCAGGCGATCCGCCGTCACGTTTCCGCAGAAAGGTACGCGCCGTCCGCGGCCTCCAGGATCGCCTGTCCCGTGTCGGGCTCGG
Source organism: Luteitalea sp. (assembly GCA_009377495.1). Taxonomy (GTDB): domain Bacteria; phylum Acidobacteriota; class Vicinamibacteria; order Vicinamibacterales; family Vicinamibacteraceae; genus WHTT01. The sequence continues at coordinate 136,913 of WHTZ01000003.1, read as the reverse complement.
CTGCGTCGCCGGCGCTCTCCTTCAGCGTGTCCTCGTCGACATGAATCACCACTTGGTACCGATCGCCCGCGGTCCCGCGATCCAGGTCACTGGCCAGCGCGCTTTCGGCCAGGACGCCAAGGGCATCCGCGCGACATTGGCCCGCGGTGACCTCCACCGTGCCGTCGTCGTTTGGTACGCCCGCGGTTTCTCGGAAGAGCCGATCGGCCGCCGCCTCGAGCGCCCGGTGCACCACCGCCCCGAGCTCCGGGGTGAGCCGGCCGCGGATCACCACCATCCCGTCCTCATCCACCCAGGTCTCGAGGTGCCGCTGCGCGTGTCGCCACGCGGTTTCCCGGGCTTCAGTCAGCCGATCGACCCGGCGCGACGCGCGCACCAGCCGCTCGACCTCCGCGTCGGGGCGCGGCCGACGGTCGCGGCCCGCTAGAACCCTTGAGGCAGCGAAAACTTGACTCTTTGAGTCAAGTTTCGGTGCGTCGAGTGAGCGTCGGGGGGCGCGGCCGAAGGTCGCGGCCCGCTAGAACTGCGGAAGCGTTGATCGACGGCGACCGTGGTAAAACGTAGCGGATGACGCGGCGACCGTGACGGGAGGGATATGTCAGGAATCTTCGCAGATCTCCGCTACGCGCTCGGTGCCTTGCGACGCAGCCCCGGCTTCACCGCCGTGGCCGTCCTGACCCTGGCCCTGGGGATCGGCGCGAACACAGCGATCTTCAGCGTCATCAACGGCGTCCTCCTGCGGCCGCTGCCGTACCCCGAGTCCAGCCGACTCGTGTCGGTGGCCAGCCAGTTCCCCTCGCTCGGGTTCGACCGCTTCTGGATCTCGGCGCCCGAGTTTCTCGAGCTGCGCGACTGGAACCGGTCGTTTGAGAACATCGGCGGCTATCGCACCGGCCTCGCGAGCGTTGGTGGGGTCGACCGCCCGGTGCGTGTCACCTCGGCGTCCGCGACCGCTGACGTCTTCACCACGCTCGGCGTGCGGGCTCAGCTGGGGCGCACGTTTACCGAAGCAGAGGATCTGCCCGGAGGCCCCTCCGTCACCGTCGTCTCCGACGAGTTGTGGCGCACCGTGCTCGGGGGCGACCCGAGCATCGTCGGACGGACCATTCAAGTCAACGGGCTGACACGGGAGATGGTCGGCGTCATGCCGCCGGGCTTCGATATCGACGATGCGGGTGTCCAGGTCTGGACGCCAGTGGCACTCGACCCGGCGAATCGGGAGGAGAACCGAAGCAACCATTTTCTGAACGTGATCGCGCGCATGCGCGACGGTGTAACCCTCGAGCGTGTCAGGACCGAGCTCGGCTCGCTCATGGGGCGGTGGCAGGAGGAGTTCGGCGGGTCGCACGCCCCGCACCCGGACAACCACGCGTTGATTGCGCACGGCCTGCAGGATGAGATGGTTGGCAGCGTCCGGCCTGCGTTGCTCTTACTATTGGGCGCCGTTGGGTTCGTGTTGCTCATCGCCTGCGCCAACGTCGGCAATCTCCTGCTCGTGCGTGCAGAGTCGCGCCAGAAGGAGATCGCGGTTCGTGCTGCGCTCGGCGCCGGACGCTGGCGCCTGCTGCGACCGTTTCTACTCGAGAGCCTTCTGCTCGCCGCCGTCGGCGGAGTCCTCGGCGTGCTGCTGGCGTGGGCGGGGCTCCGCGTGCTGCTCGCCACGAGCGGTGACAGCATCCCGCGCCTCGGTGAGATCGGTGTGGACGGCAACGTCCTGGCCTTCACGGCCGCAGTGTCGGTGATCACTGGCATCTTGTTCGGCTTGGCTCCTCTCATGAATCTTTCCGAGCGGGTCGTAGGGATGTCGCTGCGCGAGGGTGGCCAGCGCGCGACTGCCGGCTCAGCTCGGCTGCGCGCGCGTCGGCTGTTGGTGGTCTCCGAGGTCGCGCTGGCCGTCGTGCTCCTCGTCGGGGCGGCGCTGATGCTGCGCAGCTTCTCTGCGCTCTTGCGGGTGGATCCCGGGTTCGACCCGAAGAACCTGCTCACGTTTCGGTTGTTCCTGCCGGAGGCAAGCTATCCAGATGGCGCGTCTCAGGTCGCGTTCTACGATCGTCTGCGTGATCGGCTTCGCGGGCTGCCGGCCGTCACCCATGTCGCCGTCATGAGCGGGCTGCCGCCGCGCCGTGACGTGAACGCGAACAACATGGAGCTCGAGGGCTATCACTACCAGCCTGATACCGACATGGCGATCCCGAACGTGGACTACTGGCAGAACGTCACAACCGACTATCTCGAGACCATGCGCATTCCGCTGGTCGAGGGCCGCGCCTTCAGTCCTGCGGATGGTGGCGAGGCAGCGCCGGTACTGCTCATCAATGAGACCTTCGCACGTGTCTTCTATCCGGATCAAAACCCAACGGGACGACGGATCCGGCCGTACTCCGACGCGCCGTGGTTCACGGTCGTCGGCATCGTCAAGGACGTGAAGCAGGGTGGGCTCGAGGAACAGACCGGCACCGAGATGTACTTCCACATCCCGCAGGCCGCGGCATTCAACATTCCGCGTGCCATGAACGTGGTGCTCCGCACTGCTTCGCCTCCGCTCGGTCTCCTGCCGGCGGTGCGCCAGGAGCTCGCGGCGCTCGATTCAAGTCTGCCGCTCGGGGATCCCGGTACACTCGAGCATGTGGTGAGCACCTCGGTGGCCGAGCCGCGCTTCCTCACGTTGCTGCTCGGTATCTTCGCCGCGGTCGCACTGGCGCTGGCGGCCGTTGGCACGTATGGCGTGATGTCGTACGCCGTCGCTGAGAGACGTCAGGAAATCGGCATCCGGATGGCATTGGGTGCCGAGCGCGGACGCGTGCTCGGCATGATTCTGCGTCAGGGGCTGTCCGTGGCGACGGTCGGCCTCATCCTGGGCGTCATCGGGGCTTTCGCGCTGAGCCGTTTCCTCACGTCACTGCTCTTCGAAGTGCCACCGACCGATACGACCGCCTACCTCGCCGCGATCTTGGTGCTCGGGATGGTCGCCACCGTGGCGTGCGCGATTCCCGCGCTGCGCGCGATGCGGATGGACCCTGCCCGCGTGCTGCGGCAGGAGTGAGGCGGGCCAGCATCCCAGCACGAGCGTGGAGAGGACGAGCCGGTTCCCGATCTGGTTCGTCCGGCGGAAGAGCTATTACGCTTATCAGAGTAGACAGTCTACCGAGATCCTTAGGTGTTGCCCTTCTGTCATGATTGAGTTACCCTACCAGCATGGGCGTCATGAAGGGCATCACGATCAAGCTCCCGGAAACAACCCTGCGGCGACTCAAGCGCCAGTCGCGAGAGACCGGACGGAGTGTCGCCGCGCTCGTTCGCGAGCGCGTGGAGGCTCCGCTCGATCGAAGCAGTCGATCGGTCTACGCGATGACCTCCGACCTGGCAGGTAGCCTTGCCGGCGGGCGGAGGGCGGCGACAAACGCACGGCGCAGGTTTAGGCGATCGTGATCACGATCTGCGACACCGGCCCACTCGTTGCCTATCTCAATCGCAATGACGCGCATCACGCCTGGGCGGTCGCGGTGATGAAACATGTGCGTCCGCCGATGCTCACCTGCGAACCCGTCCTCACTGAAGCCGTGTACTTCTTGCGCGAAGACGACGTGGAGGTCGATCCGCTGTTCCAACTGCTCGAACGCGAAGCGCTTCGCCTCGACTTCGACATATGGACGCACTGGCCACGCATCCGTACGCTGATGGCGCGTTATCGGCAAATGGACCTGGCCGATGCATCGATCGTCGTCATGAGCGAGTCGCACACACGATCACAGGTGCTCACCGTCGACCGCAGGGACTTCAGCGTCTATCGACGGAACGACCGTCAGGTGATCGATTTCATCGCTCCGCCGAAGCGGTGAACATTTGACGTTGTCATGTAGGCTGCACGGCGAGACGTGACACGAGGAGATCACATGCGCATCCTTCGCGAATGGATTCACCGGGAGGGAGGCGTCTCGCAGGCGATGGACGCGCTGCGCGACCAGCGAGGCCTCCGATGGCTCGACGACCTGGCGCGCGACGTGCGCCATGGGCTGCGCACGCTGCGACGCAGCCCCGCGTTTACGGCCGTTGCCCTGCTGACACTGGCCCTGGGGGTCGGCGCAAATACCGCCATCTTCTCGATCGTGAACGGCGTGATCCTTCGGCCTCTCGAATATCCCAAACCCGAGCAGTTGATGTATCTGACCACGCAATTTCCTCGGCTCGGGATCACCGCGTTCAGGGTGTCGTACCCGGAGTACATGGAATTCCGCGAGATGAACCGGTCCTTTGCGGAGGTTGGGGCGTTCACGACCACCGCCCCCGGATCCGGCGCCGACCCAATCGGGATCGGTGAAGTGAACCTCACCGCCGCCGATCGGCCGCTGCGCGTGCGTTCGGTAACGGTTGCGGAGCACCTGCTCAAAGCGCTCGGGGTTCAGCCGGCGCACGGACGGTTCTTCGCCCCGGGAGAAACCGACGTGAGCGATGGCAAGGGGGGGCCGCCGATCGCGATCCTCTCGCACGAGTTGTGGCAATCCGCCTTTGGCGGACAACCGCTCGTTGGACAGACCGTGGACGTCGGTGGCCGGCCCCACGAGATCATTGGCATCATGCCGCCGGGCGTGGACCTCATGGACAACCGTACCGAAATCTGGTTGCCCCTCGAGACCCACCCGATCGTTCGTCAGATGCGCGACGCCCATGTCCTCCATGTCATTGGACGACTGAAAGAGGGCGTGACGCCGCAGGCGGCCCAGACGGAGCTGAACGCATTCCTCGGGAACTGGGGCGAGCGTGTCGGCACGACGGACCATGTCCCCACGAAGCATCCCTCGCGCGCGGAAGACCACACCCTCCGGATGCAGCCGCTGCAGGACGCGATTGTGGGAGATGCCAGCCGCGCGATCTGGGTCTTGCAGGCCGCCGTCGGCTTCGTCCTGCTGATCGCCTGCGCGAATCTCGCGAACCTCATCATGGCTCGCGCCGAGTCACGGCGTCGTGAATTTGCGGTGCGCGCGGCGCTTGGCGCCAGTCGCGGCCGGCTGCTCCGACAGACGATGACCGAAGGCGTGCTGTTGTCCGTCACAGGTGGCGTGCTGGGCCTGTGGCTCGCCCGCGCGGCTGTGCAGGCGCTCGTCCGCGCCTATCCAACCAGCCTGCCCCGCACGAACGAGGTCGCCCTCGACGTGCCCGTCCTGCTCTTTGCGCTCGGCGTGTCCATGGGAACGGGCGTGCTCTTCGGGCTTGCACCCGTCGCGCACCGGCGGGTGACTGGCCTCGTCACGGCGCTCAAGGAGGGCGGGGACCGCGGTGCCAGTGGCGGCGGTCGCCATCACCTCCGCCGTGCGCTCGTGATGGCCGAAGTCGCGTTGGCGGTGATGCTTGTCATTGGCGCGGGTTTGCTGCTCCGCACGGTCTATAACCTCAGGAGCGTCGATGCGGGATTCGATCGGTCGCGCCTGGTCACGTTCTCGATGACGTTGCCACGGGGCACGTCATATCCCGGCGGGCGCGCGCAAGCGTATCAACGCCTGCTCGACAGGCTTCGCGCCGCACCGGGCGTGCAGGCGGCGACCGCCATGTCCAATCTGCCGCTGAATCGCCTCGTCCAGGGATACGACACCCGCATCGAGGACGACACGGCTGCAAGCGGAGAACCGGTCGAAATCGTCGACTACTACCAGTTCGTCATGTCCGACTATTTCGAGACGATGGGCATTCCGATCGTCGCTGGCCGCGGCTTCGAACCGACCGACACGGCCTCGCAACGCAGGGTGGTCGTGGTCAATGAAACACTGGCGAACCGGCTCTGGAAGGGGCGGAACCCGATTGGGCGGCGGCTGCGGCCGGACTTGTCTGCGTCGATCGGCACGGGCGAGAACCCCTGGCACACGGTGATCGGCGTGGCCAAGGACGTCAAGGAGGGCGGCGTCGATCGGGAGACAGGAACCGAGCTCTACTTGTTCGCCGAGCAGCCCACGCCGCGCATCGACGGTACTGCAAGCCCCTGGCGCGCGCTCACCCCGCCCACGATGGACGTGGCGCTCAGAACGAGCCTGCCGCCAGCCGCGCTGTCACACACGCTCGAGCGCGCCGTCCGAGACGTGGACCCCGCGGTCCCCATCGTGCGGCTCCGGGACATGGACGCGGTGTTCGCGGAATCGATTCGCCGGCCGAGGCTCTTGGCGCAGTTGCTTGGTGCGTTTGCGGCGCTGGCTCTCCTGCTGGCCGCCATCGGCACCTACGGTGTGCTCTCCTACATGGTCACGGAGCGCCGGCGTGAGATCGGCATCCGCCTCGCGCTCGGAGCGGCGCGTTCCAGCGTGCTCGCGCTGGTGATGAAGCAGGGCCTCCAGCTCACCATCATCGGCGTCGTCGTGGGACTCGCAGGCGCGTTTGGGCTGACCCGGCTGATTGCGTCACTGCTGTTCGGCGTCCAGCCGACGGATCCCACAACGCTGGTGGCCGTGATGATGACGATCACGCTGGTGGCGGCCGTCGCATGCTGGCTGCCCGCGTGGCGGGCGTCGCGGCTGGACCCGAACGTAGTGCTTAGAACCGAGTAGACAGGCTACCCTCAATCGCCGCATCATAGGAGGCGACGGCGCACTGAGGAGAATCGTGGTGACTGAGAACCCGCGAGTCGCGCTGATCATGCCGCGCAGGTACCGGACCAGCATCCGGAAGCCCAGCTTAAAATCCAGCCATGACGTGAACGCACCCATCGGATCTCCTCCAGCTCGTTGTGCGTTAGGGGGACGCTGAAAAACCCCCTGTCACCGCGTCGTCGTCTGACGATACCTGGCCGGGGTCTTGGCGAAGGCGTGCGCAAAGACGGTCGTCAGATGCTGCACCGACTTGAATCCCGTTTCAGCGGCAACCTGCTTCAGTGGCATGTCGGTCTCGGAGACCAGTCGCCTGGCGCGTTCCAGCTGCGTCCGTCGAATCGCGGTGCGGATCGTATTCCCCAAGACGGACGCGAAGCGCTTTTCCAGTCCGGATCGCGAGATCCCCACGGCGCTCACCACACGCGGCACCTTGATCCCGTCGCAGGCGTGCTCACGAATGTACGCGAGCGCCCGCGCGACGTCTGAATCCTCGACGGCCAACACATCGGTCGACTGTCGGGTGACCACGCCGACGGGGTCGATGATCACGCGGCACTGCTGCGGCTTGCGTCCCCGCATCAGGCTATCGAGCAACGCGGCGGCCGCGTAGCCCAATCGCCGGGCGCCCTGTTCGATGCTGCTCAGCGGGGGACTGCTCAATTGACACAAGAGCTCGTCGTTGTCGACGCCGATCACGGTGACCTCGTTTGGCACGTTCAGGTCGTAGGCGCGACAGGCTTCGAGCACCTGGCGGCCGCGGTTGTCATTCGCGGCCATCACACCCACCGGCTTCGGCAGCCTGCGCAACCATTCGCCCAGGGCCTGTTGCACCGCCGCCCATTGTCGGGTCGATTTGTGGTGTCCGTGAAACACCGCGCAGGAGCAGCGTCGCTTCGTCACGAGCTTCACGAAAGCGTGCTCGCGCTCCTCAGACCAGCCATTGATCGGGGTGCGCGCGTAGCCGCAATAGGCGAAGTGCTTGAAGCCGCGCTCGAGCAGATGGTCGATGGCAAGGGTCGCGATCGCCTGGTTGTTCGTGAAGAAGTACGGCGTGGAGGAGCCCTCCACGTACCAACCATAGCCACCGCCGAACCCCACCGTGGGCAACCGAGACTGTCCGACGAGGCGCGCGACGGCCGGATCGTCGAAATCCGCGATGATCCCGTCTCCCTTCCACGACCGGAGATCGGGGAGCCGCTGATCCTTCAGCGCGTTCTCTTCGACATAGACGCTGTAATGCCCCCGCTCCTGCAGGTACGCGGCCACGCCGGTCATGACCTTGACGTCGTACACGAGCCGCGCGTCATAGATGAGCGCGACCCGGCGCTTGGCACGCGGCATGAATCGACGATATCACCGGCCGTCGCTCCGGCAGACCACCATGTCACGCCTCGGCCTGCCGAGCGGGACACTCGTCTACTTTTCCAGTGGCTTCACCGCAATCTCTCTGAAATAAACCGAGGTCGGTTCATGATTCTGAACACCGATATAGCCTTCATTCGGACGGACCACGTCGCCCACCCAGTCAATAAACGGCTTGGAGGATCCTTCCGTGTAGTCGGTGACGAGGACCCTGTTTAGCTTGACAACCGTCCGCGGGCCATCGATGGTGACTTCCAGAAGATTCCACCCTCCTTCGGGCTTGGACCGCTCTATGGTGGCCTTCGTAAATCCGAAAAGCTCACCTGTGTGGTCGCCAGCGATTTGGATTTCGTGGCCACGCCTTACCGGCATCATCGGCTCCGTCGGCCTTTCTGGGATGCGGATGTAAAGCCCGGAATTAGAATCGTCGTTCTCGCCTTTGTAAACGACCCGAATCACACAGTTCCCGAACGTCTGCCTCGTGTACCAAAGCAGGCCCATCCCTTCTATGCCCTTAAGGGCACCATCTTCCACAACGAAACTGCCCTCTCCCACGTGTTGCCAGCCTGTCATGTCTGTTCCATTGAACAGCTGCACCCACTCAGCGGACGTCGAATAAGTTGGCAACCCACACACGCTTGCCAGGATGACTACCATCATGAGCTTCTTTCTCATGATTCACCTCACCTTGTGATGGATTCCCACACACCGATTGACACAAGCAAGCAACTACGGGAGGCTTTCCTCTCAACCTACCACCTTTTCCCGGGCCGAGTCCCAGAGAAGGGGCTTCTTGAGTCGGTAAGAATCGACGGCCATTTTGATGCCGACCATCGTGGCTGCACCGAGCTCTGCGTTGCAGTGTGGCGCCTCCAGCCCACGGATGGCGTTGAAGAAGTTCATGCGGTGCGCATTGTATATGCCCTCCGCGTTGTTGGAGTCTTCGTAGGGCTCGCGTTGCATGGTGACTTCGGTATACCCGTGATTCTTTTCCTTGAATTCTTCCGCGAAGTCACCCGCGACCCGCAGCCTGATTTCATCGCCCAGCTCGATCGTGCCGTGTCTCCCACAAATCAGCGAAGGGATCTTGGCAGCGTTCCCGAAGTTGTTCACGAGGAGAATCGTGTAGTCGTCCAGATAGTCCAAGGCGACGACACACACATCGGGGATGTCGCGGTCGTCCTTGAAGACATATTGCCCTCCCGCTCCGGCGGCACGCCGAGGGTAAGCGCCGTTCGGCCCCACAATAGCCAACAGCAACGGCGCCAGGGAATGGTAGAGCAGATCGCTGACCTGCCCACCGCTGTAAGGCCAATACTTGCGGAAGCGGAAGACATGCTCAGGATTGAAAGGGATCTTGGGAGCCAGGCCGAACCGGTGACCTAACCACATGTCCCAATCGATGTAATCATCCCCGGAGCCGTGCGGGCCAGCACTGGGATCAATTTTGAACCACGCGTCGTAAATGTGCTCGCGCGGATTGCTCCCTCCTCCAGCCTGAGCAAAGTTGACTTTTCCGATCCGGCCTTCGCGAATGGCGGCTTGAGCCTTCCGGTACAAGTCGTCGGAGGTACCTTGCGGTCCCACCTGGAGGACCTTCTGGGTTCCCCGTACCGCATCGCGCACGGCAATAGCTTGCTCGATGGTGAGCGTCATTGGCTTTTCAAGATACACATGTTTGCCGGCCTCGAGCGAATCAATGGCCATTTTCGCGTGCCAGTGGTCGGGCGTGCAGATGAAGACCGCATCTACATCCTTGCGCTCCAAGAGCCGGCGATAGTCCATGTAGGCATCGCTATCCGTCAGGCTACCTTTGCGCGAAGAGTCAGCCGGAATAAGGCCTCCCTCGCCGTCCTCGTAGGCCTCACCGCGAGACATAGCCAGCGTGCGCGTCAATCGCCTCCTGTACACATCGCTAATCGCTACCAGCCTGGTGTTTTCTTGTTGTATGTGTTCCAACATCAGCCGGATATGGTGCGACCCGATGCCGCCGACGCCGATGACGCCGACATTGATTCGGTCGTTGGCGTCCAGGATCTCGGCTGACAATAACGAAGGCGATGTCGCACCGGCCCAGATGAAACCGGCCGAAGCCGAGCTTGCTTGCAGGAAGTCACGTCGCGAGAGTCTGTCCTTCATGGGATTCTCGAGAGCCGCTCGAATTCCAGCTTCTCCCTCTCGGCAAGCTCACGGTGTCCGGCTTCCCGATAGGCACCAGAAAGGTCGAAATGAAACCGTGCGTTCTCAGGGTCGAGATCGACGGCTCGTTTGAAGCTGTCGATGGCTCGCTGCAGATTTCGTTGCTTTATCGCCAAGTGTCCAATCTGCTGGTAGGCTTCAGCCGCATTGGCATTGAGCTCAAGGACGGTCTCGAAGCTCTCAAGTGCTCTCGTGGGCTCGTCGCTCTCCATCTCAATAAGTCCCAGCAGGTAGTGATATCGCCATTCCGAAGGCGCAATTGCGATCGCCTTGTCGACATGTTCGCGAGCCGAATCGAATCGGTCGACGTCATAGTAGAGACTGGCCAACCGGAAGAGGATGCGATCCGATTCCGCATCAGATTGCTGAGCCTGCTCGAGCAGTTCAATAGCTTCTTGAAGCTTCCCGGAGTCCACCAGAGAGCGGGCTTGCTCTACCAATCGGGCGGCGGTGCGCTTGTCATCCACAAGTCGGTCCTCTTGGGACTTCAATCTGCCGAACTCGGCAAGCGCTTTCTTCTGCTCGTCTTTCCGATCAAGGCGCCGATACGTCTGACCAAGCTGGTAGTAGATGGCTGGTTGGGTTGGATTCAGGCGCCGCGCCTCTTCCAAGGCGGTAGCCGCTTCGCCATATTCGCCCAGTCGGTTGTGGGCAACACCGAGCAGATAGTAGGGCTCATACGCGCTGCGAGCGAGCGCAGCCGCTCTCTTCAGGAAGGGGATCGCGTCGTGTTCGCGGGATGTGTGCAGGTAGACATTACCGAGGCCAACCAGTGCAGAAGCATGATTCGGGTCCACTTTGAGCACTCCTCTAAATGTGTGCTCTGCCTCCTGCATTCTTCCCGTGGCTGCATATGCGGCTGCAAGATCAGCCTGAACCTGAACATCCTTCGGCTCCAACTCAACCAAGCGCTCGAGCACCGGCACTGTCTTTTCGTGAAGCTCGTGTTTCAGGTACAGCGCCGCCGCCGCTCTGAGGGCCAGGCGATGATCCGGTTGGGCCCTAAGAACAGCCTCATAAGCAGCGAGCGACCGGTTCTCATCCCCTCTTTGCAGATAGGCGTCTCCGAGTGCCACCTGGGCATCGGCCAGCGAGCCGTCGCAGGCCAAAGCGCTTTGAAACGCAACGATAGCTGGATCCGTACGGCCCAGACGATAACGAGCTAGACCAATGTAAAAATGAATATCGCAGCGAGAGGAATGGTGACTCGCCTGCTCGAACAAATTGAGCGCCTCCTCATAGGTACGCATGTCGAACGCCCGCTGTCCTTTCTCCAGCAAGCTCTCCGCGGAAACGACGTCTGCTTTCTCGCGTTCCTCTGTCGCTTGTGACGTCTCGGTCTCCGGCGCCCGTGCTGCCTTACGCAGCGTCTTGGCGGTCTTCATCGCCTCGAGAGCTAAATCGCGCTTTCCCAACTGGCGATACTCCACGCCGAGCTGATAGTAGACCGCGGCCGTTCGCTCTCCCAGCTTGATGGCCTCTTCAAACGCAGCCGCCGCCGTCTCGTGCTGTCCCATCATCCTGTGCGCGCGACCCCGTTCTACCCAGGGTTGGCCATTCTCGGGCTCCTCGCGCACAGCTTTTTCCAGGAGGGGTAAGGCTTCTGTGGCTTTATTCTGCGCCAAATAGACATGTCCCATCTGGAGATAGGTTCTGGGGTATGGCGAGTCGAGCTTCAGTTCCGCCTCAAAGGCGGTCATCGCCTGGTCATATTCGAACGACTCCATGTAGAGGCAGCCCAAAGTGTACTGGACGCCGTGGACTCGAGGATTGTCTTTCACTATGGCTTCCAGCTCCGCAATGGCCTTGGAAGGCTCCTTCATGACCGCGTAATAGCCTGCCCTTAGCTGCCGTATCCGGTACGACTCAGGATCGATGGCCGCGATTTGTCTCACCACCGACTGATACGCTTCCGAGAGCTCAGCGACACTTCCCTGTTTCGCCTCGGCCCGTTTGAGATAGCTCTGTGCCAGATGGTATAAGACATCCAGATTTCTTGGATCGAGCTGTTTCGCTACAGCAAGCGACTTTTCCGCTGCCTCGTATCGGCCACGTGCCATTAGAGACAGCCCCAGATAGTAATGACCCTCCTTATCGTCAGGTCGAATGGACGCATACTTCTGGAGGGGAGGGACGGCTTGGGCGGGCCGATTTTGGTTGAACTGAGAGATACCCAGAAACAGCCATGCGTTGGCCATGGCCGGTCTTCGTTTCAGTCCCTGTTCGAAGGCCTCAATCGCCTCATCGTACTTCTTCTGAAGGAAGCGGCTCAAGCCGAGATTGGTATAGATTTCTGGTGTATCAGGAACCAGCGCCGCCAAGGCCCGGTAGTGTTCTTCCGCCGCCGCGTACTCACCGGATTCCATGGCGGCGGCGGCCTCGCGTGCGAGGGCAGCTTCATCAACCTGGCCGCCGAGCACGATGGCGAGAATCAGTGACCAGACCATCAGACCCTTGAGAATCCGCAACGGACGCCTCGGCGAGGCGGCCCTACCTAGAATATGAGTCTCAGAGCCAGTTGTACCTCTCTCGAATGGTTCGCCTGCGAGGTCACCTGGCCGAAGTCCGCGCTCTCCACCTGATTGACGATTCCACCAAATTGGGTACGGTTGAAGATATTGAAGAAGGAAGCCCTGAATTCGACGCGCGCGTCCTCTCCCGGCAGAGCGACATCTTTTGACAGGGCAATATCTTCGTTGAACAAGGCTGGACTTCTCAAATGATCGAGATTGGCAGCGCTGTTCCCAAACGTGAAGTTGGGGGGGCGGGAGAACGCTTCCGGGTTGATGTAAGGCGCCGCACTCGGATCTCCGTCCCAGGATGGGTTCTTGAGCGGGACGTCGGGCTCGAGGTTGGCACGAATGGTCCCGCTGAAAATGCCAGGGTTCTGATTCGACAGTACGCGCAGCGGATAACCTGATTGGTAGGTGTGGACTCCGCTGATTCGCCATCCTCCCAGGATAGTGTCAGCCACGAGCCCTGCATCGGCCAGATATTTCTTCCCTCTTCCAATTGGTAGCTCATAGACGTAACTGATGACGAGACGATGCGGCACGTCTTGGTTGCTCACGGCCTTGTCTGCGCGACGGTCATAGTCGTTCTGAGTGCCCACATCGCCGTTGGCGAGGAAGCCGCCCAACGCTGGATTCTCTCCCTGCACGTTGGAGATCAGTTTCCCGAAAGTGTAAGAGGTCAGAAACGACAGACCGTCTGCAAAGCGACGTTCTGCACTGACAGTGAGAGCATGATAGGTGCTGTGCCCGGTGACGTCCGCATCGATGATGCGGTCGATGCCGGTATACTGCGGAAACGGTCGCAACGCTTGACCGACGCTACGGTCCAGGGGAAAGTCGGACCACGGCAGCGGAATTCCTGCGTCACGGGCTGCCTCGGAGCCGATGGGCAGGAAGAGTAGCTCGCCAAGGGACAGAAACCGGGGGTCAACCTGATTGAGAAGCTCTCGATTCGCGAAGAGCTTTACTCCCGCATTACCCTGGTAGCTTGCTCTGATAACCGTGTTGGCGCCGAGGCCCTGTTCGACGGTAAGATTCCAGTCACCCATGTAGGGCGCTCGCCCAGCCTCGGGCGCTTGATAGTACGGTGAGCCAAAGAGGTTCAGTCCTGGGTCTATGAGCGGGGGCTTCTCGGCGGAAGGAAATCCCTTGTCCAATGTGAAGGCAGGAGAGATGCCATCGGGCGACGCGACTTGGAAGTTCCCTCCAAAGCCTTGCACGCCGCGATCGGCATTGCCTCCTTCCCGCATCGGCACGTAGAAGATCCCACCGCCGGCGCGGATGACCGTGTCGTCCAGCATGCGATAGGCAATGCCCATGCGCGGGCCCCAAGCGTTGTAGCGGGTATCCGTGAAGCGCTCTTGGCCCGTCCGGCCAGCTCCTTCTCCTGCGAACTCCATTGCGCCCGGAATGCCCCCGGCGGCTGGATTGGGACAGGTGAGGCAAAGGTTGGAATTCTGGCCATCCTTCTCGCTCTTCGGCACCGGGATTTCGTACCGCAGTCCGAGATTGAGGGTCAGTCTCGGAGTCACCCGAAAATCGTCCTGGACATACCAGGCGTAATAGGGCTGTCCAAAACTGAAATCGCCCCCAAAATTGTAAAAGCCGGAGCTCGGCAGACCGAGGAGAAAAGAGGCATATGACGATCCCGTCACACCGGAAGCCGCAGGCAAGCCCGTGACAGCCCTGCTGAAGCCGGCCTCGCCCGCGCAGCCGTTACAGTCGATGCGCCGATAATCCTGGCGGAGATACGTAAACCCAAACTTGAAGCCATGCCGTCCCTTGGTCCAGGAGAGTTGCTCGTTGATGCTGAGGGTGCGGCTGGGAGAGGCGGTGTTCACCCAGAAGTTCAATCTCGGGTAGCCGTCCCCTAAAATGTAGACAGAGGGCGCTGTCGGGTCTCCGGTTGCCCCCTTCAGTTGGATCACGCTTCGTTGGTCCTCGGTCAGGCGTTGGGGGTGTTCTTCGCCGATCTCCCGCTTGTTCCAGCCGAAAGTAAAGTGATTGACGAGGTTCGGGCGGAGGACGGAATCGTGACTGATTCGATAGAATCGCGTCACGCCAAAAGACTTGAAATTGTCCCCCAGGGGACCCGGAATCGGCCCTATCGGGTCAGGCGAATCAAAAGCTTGTCGGCTGAAAAGACCGTTCACGCGATTGTTTGCGGAAAAGACGTAGTCGCCCTTGATCGAATAGACGTCCTGATTGGAACCGGGGTTACCCACCGCTCGAGTGTTGTTGAGAAGGTCTGAAAGCTCGGGTGGAGGCAATAGGTTGTTCAGGAATTGCGCTACAGGATCGATGCGGTCTGGGCAGATGACGTTGAGCTGGCCTTGGCAGCTAAACTGATCGCGTACAACCGCACCGCCCTCGATGCCGGTTGTGGCGGGATCGTAAATAGGGATGATATTGCCGGCGGCGTCCTTCCATTCACGAAAGTCGCCCTCCCGCATGGCCAGGGGAGGTAGAGAGACCAAGCCCGAAGGGGCTCCAGCGCGATGGTGGGAACGTTCAAGAGCGAAAAAGAAGAATGCTCTATCACGGCCATTCAAGACTTTCGGGATAGAGACCGGACCTCCTATGCTTCCGCCATAGATATGCTGTCGCAATACAGGCGTCTCCTCGTTGAAGAAGCCCCTGGCGTTGAACGCGTCGTCCCGGAAAAACTCGAACAGCGAGCCGTGCAAGTCATTGGTGCCAGATTTCGTGGTGAAATTAATGATGCCATTTGCTGTCCGGCCGTACTCGGCTGAATAATTGCTGGTCATCACCCGAAATTCGCCGATTGCCTCTGTGCTGACAGACTGAAACCCGGGGTCATTTCGTCGTTCACTCGCGGCTTCTGCGCCGTCGAGGAGCATGCTGTGCCCTGTTGAAAGACCACCTCCGATCCGCAAGCTCGCATTGTCCCCTGGAGTGGCGATCACGCCCGGAACGAGAGCAACGAACTCCAGATTATTCCGCAGTCCGCCAGTGAGAGAGAGTGGAAGTTGCAGGATCTTCTGAGAATCGAACGTCATACCGAGGTCGGTGCGCTCGGTTTGAAGCAGGGGCGTCGCAGGAGCGACCTCGACGACTTCCGTGATCTCACCCACCTCCAATCGGAAGTCTAACCGAGCTGTGGCACCCACGTTTACGGTGACGTTAGGTGCCGCCGCGGTACGAAAGCTGGGTATTTCCGCGGTCACCGTGTAGTTTCCCACAGGCAGGTAGGGGATGTCGTAGGTGCCGTCGTCTCCGGTAACGGTGCTCTGCACCAAGCCAGTCGCGATATTTCTGGCCGTTACGTCGACCCCAGGCAGCACTCCGCCGGTGGCGTCGGTGACCATGCCGGTGATCGCGCCTCGGTCCTGGGCGAATACGACAGATGGCGTGGTCAGGCAGGCAGTTAGAGAAAACACACACGAAACAAGCAAGCGTGCAGAGCCAAATCTTGTTCCCATCGTTTCCTCCCAAACACAGTGTCCGCGGTGCGACCATCCGACGGGCTGGCCCGTTCGAGGCGTCCTCTTTCAGAGCGCGGCGTGTGGCCGTGAGACCTCGGTGGCAGCGCACACGGTCGTTCAAGACACGCACATGCCCAACAACGCGTCCATTGACGCCCTCCCGGAACAAGGAAAGGAAGACCTTCAGTACTACGCGCGACGCATATTCGCGTCAACACTCGCGGTTTATGTAAGTGCGCAAGAAAGTTACAGAAATGCGTACGCGACGGGTTCCAACTGAGTGTGATTCAAAACGTTAAGGAAGCTTCTGCTCAGCCACCAGGACTTCAGCGAAGACACCTATCGGACGCTGCTTGCAGTCGACAGCGTCGTCATGGTGATCGATGCCGCCAAGGGCATCGAGGCGCAGACGCTCAAGCTCTTCCACGTGTGCCGTACGCGCCGCATCGAATCTCCCTCCTTACAACGACCACTTAAGGCAATGGCCAGCCGTGTTCGCAGGCTTTTCAAAGGTTGCATTCTTCCTCCACCTCGCCGCCAGATCGAAGCCCAGAGGCTTTCCGCAGGCAATTTCTCACAAACTTCAAAAGGGTGTCATATACTGTCTAGTTGCTGTTTTTTTGCTTGTCAATAAGGTAGGGATCGAGCGTGCTTAAGCTGTTTTAGCAGCTATTACTGCCTTCATATTATTTCGATTGATAAGGAGGCGCATGGCCCGCCAGCGGCCACCATACCCGCCGGGGATGAATCAGGACGAGACGAGCCCGAAAAGCGGCACGTTTTGTCGCCTAAGAGCGAAGCGGCCTAGGCAGTGGCCCTTGCCGGTCACCCGCCCAAAGGAAGACACTCCGCTTTTGGGATCTATCGATATCTTCTGATTTCTTTTCTCTTTGACGCGTCGGCGGAACGCCCTAGACTGTCGTGGCACTGCACTGTCATGGCATTGTGCTCGACACTCGCACCACTGGTACGGTACACTAGGCCGGATTTTGCCATTGACAGACCGCTTTGCGTTGTGACGGCACCCCGGAGGGGTCGCAATTTAAGCGAGATGGACATGCACATGCGAGTCTTTTGCACTGCGCGTTCCATGTGGTGCGCCGTGAGCTGGTCTGCCGTGGCGCTCGTCGTGGCGGCTCCTGTACCCGTACATGCCCAGGTGCTCTACGGGTCCATCGTGGGAAACGTGACCGACGACACCCGCCGGGGGGTGCCGGGCGCCACGGTCACAATCACACACAAGGAACGGAACGTGACTCGCGAGGAGGTGACCGACAATACGGGGAGCTTCACGTTCTCCACCGTGCCCACGGGCACCTACACCATCCGGGTGGCCCTCGCCGGATTCGAAACGTTCGAGCGCGACGGCGTGCCGGTCGAGCTCAACTCGGTGGCGCGTGTCGACGCGACGCTGGGCGTGGCTGACCTGACTGAGACAGTCGTGGTGGCCGCTGACACGCCCCTCCTGCAGACGGATCGGGCGGAGGTGCGAGGTGAGGTTTCCGCTGTAAAGCTCGTGAACTTACCCGTCCCTCTGGGAAGGAACTATCAACACCTGATGAAGACTCTTCCGGGCTTGAACCCGCCTGAGGAAGTGCACTCCATCCAAACCAACCCGTCTCGCTCGCTGCGTTTTGGAGTCAACGGCGTCAGCTCCAGCATCAATAACACCCGGATCGACGGCGCCACCTCGGCCGATCCATGGTTGCCCCACATTACCGCCTATGTTCCATCCCTGGAGGCGATTCAAAGCGTCAACATCGTCACCAACAGCTTTGATGCTGAACAGGGTCTGGCCGGCGGAGCCGCCATCAATGTGCAGTTGAAGAGTGGAACCAACGAATTTCATGGGGCCACCTTTGGCTACCATCACAATCAGCATCTGCGGGCCCGGAACTTCTTTTTCCCGACGGATAGAGAAAAGGGTAAGTTCATATTCAATCAATGGGGCGGGGCCCTGGGTGGACCCATCAAGCTGAACAAGGGTTTCTTTTTCGTCAGCTATGAAGGGACCCATGACGGCCGAAACGCAAGCCTTATCGGCTCGGTGCCGACCGACGCGATCCGCAACGGCGATTTCTCCAGCTCCGACACCGTCATCTACGATCCGCTGACCGGGAATCCGGACGGTTCTGATCGAACGCCTTTCCCCAGCAATAGCATTCCGGATGCCCGCAAGGATCCGATCGTCCAAAAGATCATCTCTCAGGTGCCGTTGCCCAACCTTCCCAATCCGGACGGCAGCTTTCCGGACGCGAACAATTACTTTGCGTCTGGGGCCTCGACTTTTGATCGCGCGACCCTTGACACCAAAGTCGACTGGAATGCCACGGCCAGCCTGAACCTCTTTGGTCGCTTCAGCGTGCTCGATTACAGTAACGTCCAGCCCACGTTGTTTGGCGAGGAGCTCGTCGGTGACGCCCTCACGTCGTTCGGAGGCGGGGGCGGCAACTCTGGCACCGGCGGGGGGAATACCTACAACGTTTCCGTTGGGGCCACCTACATCTTTAGTCCCACGTTCGTTGCCGACGCCAATTTTGGATTTGTCCGCTTCATCACGGATTCCCGCAATGTTGGGTACGGGGAGAACATTGGCCTCGAGTTTCTGAATATACCGGGCACCAACGGGCCGGAGCCATGGCAGGGCGGGTGGCCCCGCTTCGATATCCCCGGCTACAGTCCTTTAGGTGTCACTGAAGCGTTCATGCCCTATACCCGTAATAACGATCAGTACCAGTACGTGGCCAACTTCACATGGACATCGCGGACTCATGAGCTACGCTGGGGTCTCGATCTCTATAACCAGCACATGAACCACTTTGCCGAGCCGGAACTGGCAGGGATTGGAGGGCGCAGCACCGGCCCGCGCGGGAGATTCAGTTTTGCAACGGGGCCGACCCAGCTGTGCGCACAACCGGACGGCAAAGGAGGATGCCGCCTGCTGAGCCCCTCCACCTCCCAGGTCAACGGCTTCGCCAGCTTCCTGCTGGGACTCCCGAACACCGTGGGCAAGACTATCGTGACGGAGGTTCCGTACCGGACCCGCAATTGGAGCTACAGTTTTTATGTCCGCGACCGCTGGCAGGTCAACCGGAAGCTCACCATATCCTATGGGACCCGATGGGAGTACTTCCCCATGCCCACACGGGGCGATCGTGGCGTGGAGCGCTATGATTGGGAGACGAACCAAGTGTTGGTGGGTGGTTTTGGCGCAGTCCCCAGAAACCTAGGCGTGAAGATGAGCAAGACACTCTTTGCCCCGCGCGCGGGCATCGCCTATCGGCCCAGCGATACGTGGGTCGTCCGGGCCGGTTATGGAATCACCAACGACCCCTATCCCCTTTCCCGACCGTTTCTCCATAACTATCCTTCCATCGTGGAATTGGCCAATGATGGTCCCAACTCATGGACGCCTGTGGGCCGATTGGCTGACGGTATTCCATCGATTCCCACACCCGGATTTGGCGACGGAGTTATCGATATTCCACCGGACATTGGAGCTTCCACTATCGACACTAAATTCGATCGGGGCTATGTCCAGTCGTGGAATCTAACCCTGCAAAAGAGGTTGAAGTGGGACTTTGTCGGCGAAGTGGGATACGTGGCCACGCGCCAGGTTCGTCAGATAGGACTACGGGAACTGAACTGGGCCCCCATCGGGACGGGGCAGGCCGGGCAGCAGCTCTTTCAACAATTTGGCCGTACGGCCCGTGCACGGCTGGTCACGCCCATTGGGGGCACCCACTATGATTCCTTGCAGGCCCGCCTTCAGCGCCGGTTCAGTGACGGCTTTTCTCTGGATGTCGCGTATACCTGGGGTAAGTCCATCGCCAGCAGTGGCCTTGATAACAGCGACAATACATTGCGTATCAATATTCCTGAGTTTTACCACTTGAACCGCGCTGTGAGCGGCTTCGACCGCACCCACAATCTGCAAATCAACCACATCCTCGAGCTTCCCTTCGGCAGGGGACGACGCTGGCTTGCGAGCGCTGGGCGCTTCACCAACGCGCTGGTCAGCGGCTGGCAGGTGAACGGCATCCTCAGTTTTTATAGTGGAACGCCCTTCGGTGTTACCGCCTCGGCGGCGTCCCTGAACGCTCCCGAGAGCTCGCAGCGGGCCGATCAAGTAAAGCCCGAGGTGGAGATCCTGGGCGGGGTGGGCCCCGGCCAGCCCTATTTTGACCCGCTGGCCTTCGCTCCGATCAACGAGCCGCGCTTCGGTACGGCCGGTTTCAACATTCTACGTGGACCCGGCGTAGCCAGCTGGGATTTTGGCTTGTTTCGCAACTTTCAGATGAGCCAAAATGTTAACATCCAGTTTCGCACGGAGGTTTTCAATCTCACCAACACGCCCCAGTTTGGAAATCCAGGCACCAACGTGAGTAATATGACACTGAATCCCGACGGCACGGTCGAAGCACTGGGCGGTTATTCTGAGATCACGAGCGCTCAGGGGGAGCGCATTATTCGATTCGGTTTGCGCATTGGTTTTTGAAGAATGTCTACCCCGCGAAAGAACGACCTGAGATGGCCCACGACTGTCTGTCTCGCAGTCTTGTGGGCACAGGTCGGATGTGGTGTTCAGAAGCCCCCCGAGGTGGTCGAGGCCGAGGCTCGCCTACCCGAGACGATCGACTTCAACTGGCACGTGCGTCCCATCCTGTCAGATAAGTGCTTCGCCTGCCACGGGCCCGACCAGGGTCAGCGCGAGGCAGGACTGCGGCTCGACCTGGAGGACGTGGCCAAAGGAGAGCTCCCGGAGTCGCCGGACAAGCGCGCCATCGTGCCGGGCAAACTGTCGAAGAGCGAGCTCTGGTCGCGGATCATCTCAAGTGATCCGGATCAACGCATGCCACAGGCAGACAGCAATCTGACGCTGACCCCGGAGGAAATCGCTGTTCTGGCACGCTGGATCGAGCAGGGAGCGGGATACAAGCCCCACTGGGCCTTCATCCCGCCCGAGCGGCCGGCCTTACCGGACGTCGGGCACCAGAAGTGGGTCCGTAACGAGATCGACCACTTTGCGCTGGCGCGGTTGGAGAGGGAAGGCCTAAAGCCGAGTCCTGAAGCCGACAAGGAGCGCTTGCTGCGTCGCGTCACCATGGATCTAACCGGCCTCCCGCCCACGATCGAGGAGATCGACGCCTTCCTGGCCGACCGCTCGGCGAACGCGTACGAGAAGGTTGTGGACCGCTTGTTGGCCTCGACCCACTACGGGGAGAGTATGGCGATGCCCTGGCTCGACCTCGCCCGGTACGCTGACTCGCACGGTTACTCGCAGGACGGCTACCGACAGATGTGGCCGTGGCGAGATTGGGTGATCCAAGCCTTCAACGAGAACATGCCGTTCGACGAATTCGTGACCTGGCAGGTGGCCGGCGACCTGCTGCCGGATGCGACTCAGGAACAGCGGCTGGCGACTGCCTTTTACCGCAACGCGCGGCTCAATTCGGAAGGAGGCATCGTACCGGAAGAGTATCGGGTCGAATATGCGGCGGAGCGTACTGACCTGACGGGAACAGCTTTTCTAGGTCTGACGCTGCAGTGCGCCCGCTGCCACGATCACAAGTACGATGCGATCTCCCAGAAGGAGTACTACCGGATGTTCGCCTTCTTCAACAGCGTCAACGAGGACGGCCTGGTCCAGAAGGACGGCAATTCCGGACCACAGGTCTTGCTCGCGGACGATGAGGTCACGGCCGATCTCGCGCGCTTGGAGGAGGACATCACGCGGTACGAGCAGCAGCTAGAAGCGCGCGAGGCGGAAGTGACCGGCGGCATGCGAGATGACATCGAGTTGGCGCCGCTCGACCTTTCCCAAGGCCTGCTTGCTCATTACCCCCTGGACGAGATGCCAGACGATCACATCATCAACGCCCAGGCTTCGCAGCCGCGTGGCAAGGCAGTCGGAGAGCCTGAGATTGTACCAGGCAAGATGTCCCAAGCCTTTAAGTTCACGGCTTACGACAAAGCAGATCTCGGCGAGATCGCCGCCTTCGACCGTGCCGATCGCTTCTCGATTGGCTTCTGGGTGAACCCATCCGAGCCCGGATACGAGCTCACGCTGCTCTCCAACCTGGCCGGGAAGAACGAGGGTTATTACGGCTACGACATCCATGTGAAAGAGGGACGGCCGTCGGTCCGGCTGGTGCGCAAGCTGCCGGCCGACCTCGTGCAGGTGACGGCGCGGCAGGCTCTGCCAGACGAGCGCTGGACCCATCTCGCCGTAACGTACGACGGCTCGAGCCGGGCCAAGGGATTGAAACTCTACCTCAACGGAAAGCCTGCTGCCGTGACCGTGGATTTCGACCAGTTGAGCCGGTCAATTCGGATTGCCCCGAAGGAACTCAGAATCGGCGGCTATCCCCAGTATGCGTTCGAGATTAGTGAAGGCTTTTCTCTGATGGACGAGCTGCGTATTTACGAGCGCCGCTTGAGTGAGCTCGAGGTAGCTGTTCTGGCGGGGGAGCTATCGGTCTCGGAGGCTCGGTCGGATGGTGGGGGTGCCCGTCAGCATGCGCTCCTCGATCACTACCTGGAACATCAGGACCCGAAATACCGCGCTCTTCGGGACAAGCTGGAGACCTACCGCCGCGCCAAGTTCAGCCGCATGGACGCCCTGGAGGGCGTGATGGTGATGGACGATCTGCCGGAGCCGCGCGCCACGCACGTCCTCGAGCGCGGCGTGTATGACGCTCCGGGCGAGAAGGTAGGCCCCGGCGTGCCTGCTGCCGTGCTCGCTTTCGATAAGTCACTGCCAGGTAACCGACTGGGGCTCGCCCGCTGGTTGGTGAGTCAGGACAACCCACTGACAGCCCGTGTGACGGTCAATCGCTTCTGGCAGCACTACTTCGGCCGTGGCATCGTGGGAACGCCCGGAGACTTCGGGAACCAGGGCGAGCTGCCCACGCATCCTGAGCTGCTGGACTGGCTGGCTCGTGAATTCATCGACTCAGGGTGGAATGTCAAGGACATGCAGAAGCTCATAGTTATGAGCGCCACGTATCGGCAGTCCTCGCGCGCCACGCTGAAAGAGCGCCAAAAGGATCCGGACAACCAGCTGCTGGCGCGCGGGCCGAGCCATCGGCTTCCAGCCGAGCTCATCCGCGACAATGCCCTGGCGTCCAGTGGCCTTCTGGTCGAGCGCATCGGGGGGCCCAGCGTGAAGCCGTATCAGCCTGAGGGCCTGTGGGAAGAAAAGAATACGTTCAGCGACGTTCTCACAACCTATGAGCAGGATCATGGCGACAAGCTCTACCGCCGCAGTATGTATACGTTCTGGCGGCGTACCTCTCCACACCCTTCCATGGCCACGTTTGATGCACCGACCCGCGACTTCTGCACGGTCCTCCGCCAGAGCACGAGCACGCCGCTTCAAGCGTTCGTGCTCATGAACGATCCGCAGTTCGTGGAAGCGGCGCGGGTGCTCGCCGAACGGATGATCAAGGAGGGTGGTGATACGCCGGAAAACCGGATCACCTTTGCCTATCGCCAGCTGACCGGTTATCGTCCGAAGGATCAGGTGCTGAAGCACCTGACAGCGATCTTCGCTTCGGAGCTGGACGCGTATTCGCGGGAGCCGGAACGTGCCAGAGCCCTGCTACAGGTCGGCGAGTATCCCAGGGACAGTTCCCTCGATGCGGTCGAGCACGCCTCCTACGCCATCGTCGCGAATGCGATCATGAGCTTGGATCAAACGGTCACGAAGCGCTAAGGGTAAGGGAGACGAAGATATGTCGGACTATTGTGGATGCGTTAACAGAAATGTTAGCCGTCGCCATTTCCTTACGAAGACGAGCCTCGGGCTCGGCACAGTAGGACTCGCCTCCCTTCTCGATCCCCTGAACCTGGTGATGGCGGGCCAGGCGAGTGACGGAGCGCCGGGCGGCGCGAGTTTGGCAGGCGTGCTGCCGGCACCACATTTTCCGCCTCGCGCCAAGCGCGTCATTTATCTGTTTCAGAGCGGCGCTCCGTCACAGCTCGAGACCTTCGACCACAAGCCATTGCTGCAAGAGCGGAACGGAGAGGAGCTTCCAGACTCCGTCCGGCAGGGGCAGCGCGTGACCGGCATGACGGCCGCGCAAAAGTCCTTCCCTGTGACAGGTGCACAGTTCGAGTTCGCGCAGTACGGTCAGAGTGGGGCCTGGGTCAGTGAGCTGATGCCCTATACCGCCGACATCGTCAATGACTTGTGCTTTGTCAGGAGCATGCATACGGAGGCGATCAACCATGACCCCGCCCTCACGTTTTTCCAGACGGGCTCACAGCAGCCGGGTCGGCCGTGTTTCGGCTCCTGGCTTAGCTACGGTTTGGGCAGCCTGAATCACAACCTGCCAACCTTTTGTGTCTTGCTCTCGCGCGGCAGCGGCCGCAAGAATGCACAGCCGCTGTACTCACGGCTGTGGGAGAGCGGCTTTCTGCCCTCTCTCCATCAAGGTGTCCAGTTCCGGTCTAGTAAAGACCCGGTGGTTTACCTCAACAACCCGGATGGTGTCGATGAGCGCAGTCGGCGTCGTGTGCTTGATGCGTTGGGGAAGATACACGAGATCGCCTACAAGGAGGAAGAAGATCCCGAGCTCCGGACTCGGGTCGCGCAATACGAGTTGGCGTTCCGCATGCAGACCTCGGTTCCAGATGCGCTGGATGTGGAGGGAGAGCCCGATCATATCTATGACATGTACGGACCCGAGTCCCGCGTTCCAGGTACGTACGCCGCCAACTGCCTCCTGGCGCGCCGCCTGGCCGAGCGCGGTGTCCGCTTCGTTCAGCTCTACCATGTGGGCTGGGACCAGCATGGCGATCTGCCGAAGGAGATCCGCGGACAGTCCCGCGACGTCGACCAGCCTTCCGCAGCGCTGGTCATGGATTTGAAACAGCGCGGCCTGCTCGAGGATACGCTGGTGATCTGGGGTGGCGAGTTCGGGCGCACGAATTACTGTCAGGGCGAGCTCACGAAAAATAACTATGGTCGCGACCACCATCCCCGGTGCTTCACCATCTGGATGGCGGGCGGGGGCGTCAAGAGCGGTCTCGTGTACGGGGAGACCGACGAATACGGCTACAACATTGTGAGCAACCCGGTGCACGTCCATGATCTGCAGGCCACCCTGCTCCACCTGTTAGGGATCGACCACGAACGCCTAACGTTTCGGACCAGTGGGCGTCGTCTCCGCCTCACCGACGTGCACGGCAAGGTTGTCCACGACCTTGTTGCGTGATGCCTCCACGGCCTCACTCAACCGGCGGACGAGAGACGCCCGACACGCCTCCTTTGCAGAAATTGAACAGCAAGAGCTCGATAGCTGTGGTGCTTGGGCTCTTCGCCTTGTTCGCCGGTCTTGTAATCGTCGACCGGAGTGAGCCACCGCAGTGGCTGCTGTTTCTCGGCAGCTTTCACGTCCTCCTGATTCACTTTCCGATTGCCCTCCTGCTTCTCACGCTGGCGGCCGAAGTCGCTTCTCGGTTTCTTGATGACTCGAGGGCGCTTCAACGTGCTGCGACGTTGATCTTGTTCGTGGCAGCCGGGAGTGCTGTTCTTGCGGCTGGAGCGGGCTTCCTGTTTTCTCTTCAGGGTGGCTATCAGGACCGCCTTCTCAGCTGGCACAAGTGGCTGGGACTCAGCGTGACGGCGGGCGCCGTGGCTGCCCTCGTGCTCAGAGATGCTTCTGCGAAGCTGGAACGAAGGGGCTCGAAGGCAATCGAGAGAGCCTATCTCGCTGTTCTGACGATCACCGTGGTGGGCGTCGCGACCGCCGCCCACCTGGGTGCAAGCCTCTCTCATGGAACCGGATATTTCAGCCGCCACATGCCCCCGGTGCTGAGAAGCATGATGGGAATCTCAGCGACTGGCGGAAGCGCTGTTCAGATCGTGGATCTCGATTCCGCGGTGATCTTCAAGGACCTCGTTGAACCAGTTCTTCAACGACGGTGCGTCACATGCCATGGTGAAAGCAAACAACAGGGGAGCCTACGCTTGGACAGTGCCGAAGGCATTGGCCACGGAGGAGAGTCGGGGCGCTTGGTTGTCGCCGGAAAACCGGATCAGAGTGAGATCGTCCGGCGCACTACCCTTCCCTTATACGACAAGGAGCGCATGCCTCCGGATGGGGAAGAACCGCTGTTGGTGGCAGAGACGGAGATCATTCGCTGGTGGATTGCCGAAGGGGCGTCCTTTGAGAGAACCGTTGCTGAAACGGCGAGCGTTCCGCCACCGGTGCAGACCGTCTTGAATCGTCTTTCCGGTCCGCCTGAGGAGCGCAAGAGAGGCGTCTACGCCCTGGAGATTGCTGCTCCAGACCCCGCCGTCGTAGACCGCGTGCAGAAGAAGCTCGGCATCGAGCTGCGCGTTATTGCAGAGGGGTTACCTCTGCTCGAGGCGAATGTCTCGCGCCGCAAGAATCCGGTTCGGCCTGCAGACGTCGAGCAGATGCGGCCGCTCTTCCCGCAGATTGCGTGGCTGGACCTCGCCTATTCACGGCTGGACAGAGGAGTCTTACCACTGTTAGCGGAAATGCCGCACCTCAGCCGCTTGTATTTGCAAGGCACGAACATCACGGATGAGGATCTTTCTAAGCTGGGAAGCCTGAAGTTTCTCGAGCACCTGAACCTCTACGGAACGCCCGTCACGGACAAGGGCCTGAAGTATTTGGCCGAGCTGCCCAACTTGCAATCTCTCTATTTGTGGCAGACCCGCGTGACGGAAGAGGCCGCATCCAAGCTGCAGCAAGGCTTACCCCAGCTTGTGGTCAATCTCGGAGCCGCTCCGCCGCCGTCGTCCCCAGAAGGATCGGAAGAATGATGGCTCTCGACGTCGGTGAAGCCATATTACGGCGCTAGTTTATCCTCTCGTCGATTGCGGTGGTTTCCGGGGGGGGCTGGGCCTACGGTGTCAGAACCAACGAGGGCGTCAAGCCAGGCCAGGACGTACCCTGGCTGGCTGAGGTTCAGCGGTACGACAACCCGCCATCCGCTGATACGCTGGCTCTTGCCCCGCTGCTGATCGACGCGCAGGGCCAGCCGATCCAGTCGCTGTCGGCATGGAAGGAGAAGCGCGCCACGATCCGCGAACGGTGGCTCGACTTTCTTGGATCGTTGGAGCCCAATCCCAGGCGGGCCGCGCTCAAGGTGCTGGAAGAGGATCGCCCCACGGCCGTGGTACGGCAGCTCGTCGAGTACGAGGGTGAGCCGGGCATCGTCGTGCGAGGGTATCTGATCAAGCCGCAGGACATCGACGAGCCGCGGCCCGGCGTGTTGGCGCTCCATTCAACGGTGGATCACACAATTCGTCAGCCGGCAGGCATACAAGGTGTTCCGGAAAAGGCCTTCGGCCTGAAGCTGGCACAGCTCGGTTTTGTCACGTTCAGCCCAGAGAACTTTCTGTGGCATAACAAGGGCGAGCGCACGTATCAGGAGCAGGTCCAACGCTTCAAGGCGCGGCATCCTGGCTCGAAGGGCATGGCGAAGATGCTCTTCGATGCGTCCCGCGGCCTGGACGTGCTCGCGAGCTTGGGCGAGGTCGATCCGAAGCGACTCGGTACGATAGGGCACTCGCTCGGCGGGAAGGAGGCGCTCTATCTAGCGGCCTTCGACCGGCGCGTGCGCGTGGCCGTCAGCAGTGAAGGCGGCATCGGCACACGCTTTTCCAACTGGGAGGCGCCGTGGTACCTGAGCGAGGCCATCGGCGAATTCGGCCACGAGCATCACGAGCTCTTGGCGCTGGTCGCACCGCGACCATTTCTGTTGGTCGGCGGTAACGGAGCCGACGGCGAGCAGAGCTGTCCTTTCATCGAAGCGGCGCTGCCTGTGTATAGCCTGTATGGTCGGCCGCGCCGCGTAGGGCTGCTGAATCACGAGCAGGGCCACAGCGTGCCACCAATCGCGGAACTCCGAAGCTATCAGTGGCTCTTGACCTATCTGTGATGGTGCGTTCATCGATGGGAGCAGCCATGGATCAGCGAAACGTCAAGAGCTCTCCTTGCGCTAAGGCATGACCTCACACCACCTGCAGATAAGCCTCAGAAGCGCCTTGGCTGCCTGTACGAGGGAATCGATCTCGACGTATTCGTCGGCGCTGTGCGTATTGCCGCCGCTGGCGCCCCAGAGAACGGCGGGCATGCCGAGCTCGTGGAATACGTACATGTCGCACGGGCTCTCGATGCCCTCGACTCGCGGCTCTTCTCCGAGTATCGACGTCGCGATGGCTTTGAGCTCGGTGACCAGCGGTTCGGAGGTGTCGATGGCCGATGCCGGTAGCCAGCGGATCGGGTAGTCAACCTCCGGTCGAACCGCGAAGGTATCCGCAAGGCCGCGACATACTGCTGGCAGTCGGCCTCGTTCCCTCGTGGCGCTCTGTTCTCGGATGGCAGACGGACGAGATCGCGCAGGATCTCGACTAACCGGGAGGAGCGGGCGTCGATGTGCTTGTGAAGCGACTGATCGAGACTGGTCATCGAGTCCATAGAGTCTCTTGACAGTCGGTGGAGCATCCCAGAATATTAGGCCTCCCAGAACATCACCGGACTGTCCCGGCAGTCCCGCCCCCGGCAGTTGGCATGAGGAAGACGTCTACAATCGAAACCGAAAAAGGAGAAGAGTTCAAGCGGATTCTGTCGCTTTGGGATCTGATCTGGTTTGGCCTTGCCTTCATCGGCCCCACGGCACCGTATGCCATGTTCGGTATTGCCACGGTCAAATCCGAAGGTCATCTCCCCCTGGTTTACCTGATGGCCATGGTGGCGATGAGCTTTACGGCCGTCAGTTACGGTCAAATGGCGAGGGCATTTCCGGAAGCCGGGTCGACATACACCTACTCTAGCAAGGCCTTGTCTCCCGTGATCGGCTTCTTCGCCGGTTGGGGAATGATTCTGGATTACATCCTGATTCCGCTGCTCAGTGTGATTTTTGTGAGCCTGACTCTGAACAAGATCCTTCCGCAGCTACCGTATTTCGTTTGGGTCCTTTCCTCCGCCGCCGCCATCACGGGCATCAACCTGCGCGGGATTCGAGTGACGTCGCGGGCCAATTACGTACTCAATGCAATCATGGGAGCGTCTCTGGTCTGGTTCATCCTCATGGCCATTCGAGCATTGCTAGCCGGCACCGGCGCAGGAGCTCTGTTGTCGTTCAAACCCTTTTACAATCCGCCTACGTTTGATTTCAACGAGGTTATGGGGGCGACCTCGATCGCTGTGCTCTCGTACATCGGCTTCGACGGTGTCACGACGTTATCTGAGGATGCGAAGGATCCGAAACGGGATATCTGGAGGGCCACCGTGCTTGTCTGCTTCATGGCCGGCGGTCTCTTTGTTCTGCAAAGTTACCTGGCACAAATGGTCTGGCCGGACTACACCACCTTCGAACCGGTGGAAACGGCTTTCATGGACATCGGCCGTCTGGTCGGAGGACAAAGTCTCTTTTATTTCATCTCGTTCGTCTTGGTGGTGGGCGGATTCGCCAGTGCCATTACTGGACAGGCCAGCGCCTCCCGTCTTCTGGCCGGGATGGGCCGGGACCGGCTCCTGCCTTATCGGATCTTTGGACATATCCACCCAAAGCTTGGGACCCCGGTCCACAGTATCCTCCTCATGGGCGTCCTTCAATTGGCCGGTGCTGTCGTCCTCCAATTCGCCGAGGTCGCTGAGCTCGTGAACTTCGGAGCATTTATCGGCTTCATGCTGGTCAATGTCTCCGTGATCAGTCACTACTTCTTCAAGCTCGGCAACCGAGGTGGAACACATATTGCCCTGCATCTTCTTTTGCCACTGTCTGGATTCAGTGTTTGTCTGTTCATCTGGATTCACCTTTCAGCCTTTACCCTGAAGGTGGGTGCGGCATGGATGATTTTAGGTTTCCTGTATCTCGTCTACCTGACGCGGGGCTTCACCCGAAGGTTTGCGGATTTGAAATTGTAGGACTCCATGAGCTTTCCGACACCTCAATCGCTACTGGTCGTCCTGGCTGCGCTGTTGCCTGGGGGAACCGTTGGGGCCGGCGGTGAACACTCGACACCGCTCTTCCTGCAGGGCTACTCGGTTGTTCCCACTCCCCAGCAGCGCTCGGATGGGAGCAACTACCAGGCCTGCTTGTGTGATGAGCGGACCTACGACCTGATCTTTGACATGTATCAGGATCTGGTCGATGCCACACGAGGAGTGGAGTACTTTCATGCGTCCACCGACGAGGTGTACTACGCTGGCATTTGTGGAAAGTGCGAGCGCCCCTACAATCGCGAAAACCGCAGTCTGGCCTGGGCTGAGTTCGTTCAGAAAGCTCACCGGTTCCTGCAACCCAAGGGGCGGCGGATGCTCGTCTGGCTGGAGTATCCGCTTATACCGGAGCACGTCTCGCAGTTACCGCCCGACATCATCGACGCCATCCTGGGGAACAACTACATGCCGCCGCTGATGTCCCTCGCTGCGCGACAGAGGTACATCGAGGAGCAGCGCAAGGCCGGCATGCGGCAGCTCGCGTATGTCTCGATGCAGGGCAGCGAATATCTGTTTCCGAATCACCTGGACGGCAATGGACGATCTGGGAGGCTCACGCAGGCCTTCGAGACGATCTCCTTCGACGCCCGGGAAGGGAATCCCATCGGCGTCTATGGCGCGGCCTGGGACGATGCTGGCCTGCACAACGAGACATTCTGGCTGGGGTGGTCGGCCGTGGCGCAGTGGGCCTGGAGCGCAGGAACCCCGTCGGTCGCGCAGCATGTCGCGGAATTCATGCAGACCTACTACGGACCTCGGGTCCGGGACATGGTGGAGATCTACATGGGACTCCAGGAGCAGGCGCGATTCTTCGAGGCCTCGTGGGACCGCGTGCCCTCCAGGGTCCGTGGTCTGGGCTACGGCAACTCTGACGGCAAGCGCCCCATCACGCGCAGGGACCTGACCTTACCACAACCGGCTCTGCCGCATCCCTCGGGCCTGGATTTCGCGCCCGTCTACGTGGGCAGGTACCAGCCGTGGCTCGAGGAGGCGCGGACGCTCGCCGACAAAGCGCCCGCCCTGCAGCTGAAAATCCAGGAGAACATGCTCCGTGCTGATCGGAATCGCTACAACCTGGAGGTCATGAGCGCTCTCGTTGCGTTCAGCCACCATCACGCAGAGCTCATTCTCGGGATGCAGGATATTGAGCAGCGGCTAGCCGAAGCAACGGAATCGGCCGGATCGGCTCGACCTCAAGAGGCCGTCGAATCGCTGATGTCCGCTTATACCCGCGCGGCCACGATCGCACGCGAGCGTCAGAATACCTTCGAACGCCTGAAGGCCACCTACGAGAAGAGCCGCTATCCGAAAGGCCGCTCACTCCAGGGTCAAGCATTCGTTCATACCATGGATGACGTGAAGGATCACTGGGCGGATCGCCGCCCGGACCTTACTTTTATGCTCGCTCCCGAGGAAAGCATCAATCTGGAGGGATGGATGCAGAAGCTGAGCGGCGTCATCGTGGACTATGCCGAGGCCAACTCTTTGGCCCTCGGTGATATCAAGAGGGAAATGGAACGGCTGCAGCCTTGAGGTTGGCGTTCCCGGAGAGGAACATCGCCAACAGGAAGTCAAATGCCTGAGGCAAGCACGCTCGTACTTCGCGGTGGCACGCTGGTGCTGCCCGATCGATTGCTTGATGATGCGGCGGTACTGTGCCGCAATGGTCGTATCGTGGCCACAGGCAGTTTCCCGTTGCCGGATGATGCGGAGATCATCGATGCGGGTGGCGGGTTCATCGCTCCCGGTTTTGTTGATCAGCATGTGCACGGCGCGCTTGGTGCCGATTTTATGGACGGCACACCGCAGGCGGTTGAACTGGCCATTCGCGGGCACACACACCACGGAACCACCAGCATCCTGCCGACGACCACGACGGGCACAAGGCAACAGATTGTCGCCATGCTCGACGCCTGCGAGAACGTTCGCCGTGACTGGCATCCCGGCAAGCACGCCCGGGTTGCCGGTGTTCACTTCTACGGACCTTACTTCGCGTCCGATAAGGTCGGGGCTCACCCGCACGGCTACGAACGCGACCCCGATCCTGATGAGTACCTGCCCGCGCTCGAACGGGGCATCATTAGGGTCGCCACCTGTGCCGCGGAGCTGCCCGGAGCCGAAGCGTTTTACCGTGAAGCCAGCCGGCGAGGCTGCCTATGTACATGCGGGCATTCGAACGCGAGCTGGACGGAGATGCAGCGCGCCTACAACGCCGGCTTGCGTCACGTCGATCACTTCTGGTGCGCGATGAGCACGACCACATCCATTCGCGAGCGCCTCGGCGTACCGATGCAGGCGAGCATGGCCGAGTTCGTCGTCGCCACACCCGGCATGAGCACCGAAGTCATCGCCGACGGCCAACACCTCGGACCCGATCTCCTCGAGTACACCTACGGGATGCTTGGACCCGATCGCTTGATCCTGATTACCGACTCGAATCGAGCCGTGGACATGCCCGAAGGCGAGTATATGCTCGGCCCTCACGATACGGGCGAGCCGTTTATCAGCGACGGAACGGTCGGCCGTTGCCTGGCGGGCGGCCTAGCGAGCACGGTCTGCGGGATGGATCACATGGTGCGCACGATGGTCCGCGACACAGCGGCTGGTCTCGTGCAAGCCATACGCATGGCGAGTCTGACGCCGGCTCGGCTCATCGGCATCCAGTCGGAAGTCGGCAGCCTCGAACCCGGTAAGCTCGCCGACATCCAAGTACTCGATCGCCAGTTGTACACACAGCGCGTGTTCATCGAGGGGGTAGAGTTTCGCGGTTGCTAGTATCCTGTCCGCGTGATTCGTTGCATCAGTCCCGGAGCGCGGCACCCGGCTCGCAAGGCGCGAGGAGGGAGCATACAGGCCGTAGGTGACCGACGAGCAACGCCGCGAGCCGGGATGTCCCGCCCGGGACTGATGTGACGAATCACGCGGACAGGACACTAGAGACATGCCAATGGGATTCTGTGAACCACGGCCACGGTCCACGGCAAATACCCGTCTAATACCGACTAGCGTCCAGCGGCTCCGAGAAGGGCTGGTCCCCCGCTCGTTGAAGCGTCTTGTCGCGTCGTCGTGTAGTTCAGTCAGACTCATCATGGCTGCGACTCAGTGCCAGCGTTTGGAGGGGACACGTGCGTCCGCCTCTTACGACGACTCTCACGGTCAAGGACTGACCAAGCAGGCTCGCACATATGGTCGCACTTCGCCAACGCTACGCCGGCGACCCTGGGGCCGCTCATTCGCGCTTGCAAGCGATCGACCACTGTTCGTCGTCAGCCGAAAGTACCGCTCGACCGTAACGGCGAACATTCGGCGATCGGACAGCGCGCGTCCCCACTGCGCTGGTCGGGAGCCCTCGAATACGAGGGCGCCGTTTGCTCAAAGTCCCGCGTGACGCCACGCTGGCGGTACATCGCGCCAACCGCGAACACGCCCGAGCGCTCGATGTACTGCGTTTCGCCATGTGAGGGACGCTCTCCGTATCGTTCCCCTGAACATGCGCGCCCTCGGCGTGCCCGCTGACTTCAACGCCGCGGTCTCGTGCGTCGCCATCCTCTCGACGAGGCCAATGCTCTGGCTACTCGACTCCGCGGGAGCGGAGCCCAACGGGCGCGTATGCCTGATGCTGGGGTTGTGGGCCCAAGTGCCGATGCACTCAGCTGCCGTCGAGGCGACTGTGACGAAGCGTACTCGACCTTCCTCGATCTTGAAGTCGGCTAATCTCAGACCCTCAGATATGCTTGAATGCGTCCAACCACCAACATACACCATTCAATGACCGTGGCGTACGCTACGCGCAGCTGTTCCGGTGCCGTTCCAAGCCTGTGAGCACCTTGGTTGGAGAGGAAGTTGTACAGTTTCTGAAGGAGTTCGCTTTCCTCCGGGCCAATTATTCCGCCGTTCTCAAGGTACTGTCGATACGGAGTGTAGTGGCTCATCTTCGCGCCGCTCGGCGCAGGGCTCCCGACCTTATGTTCGATCTTCCGGCTGGCCTCCTCCACCACCTCCTCCAGGAACGTCCTGACGAGATCCATGACACTCTTGACGTCGATGTCGGTGCGAGCTGTGCTGATTCGAGACTCAATTTCTCCACAGGCTGAAATCAACGCGTTGGAAAAGCCGAGCGAGTGAAGCCGCGAAAGCAGCACTTGCCGATCCGCATCGAGAGCTGGGTTCTGCCCCGTGCGAAGCTTGTGGGCGAGCCTTAGGTACCGGACGCGGGCAATGACAGAACGGAGTTCGCCCGCTATTCCGTGCAGATCTGTTCGCACCTCCCACGGGCCAGGATGGTCTCGCGTTGGCCGAATGCCAACGCCGGTGGGCAGCCGAGAGTCACCCGCCGTGCGTGCCTTCAGTCGCTCGTAGGCATCTGCCGAGGCCCACCTGTCCAGCAGCCTGCTGTGATGCTCAAGCACGTCCAGATCACTGTCTGAAACCAGTGTCGATTCGAACCTCAGTGCATGGATTGCGCCACGCCACAGTTCGATGCTCCTACGGTCGGTGCTCCTGACTCCACATAGAGCGGCGACGTCACCGATTGCGATCAACGTTCTCGCAGCGACCCGTGCGTTCACTTCGGTCACGTTGGCGATCAATGTCGGCGCAAATGCCGCTCGTTCTTCCAGTCCCGCTGCAGCATACAGACGCTGCAGCATTTCCGCGGGCTCGCTGACCAAACGAACCGTCCCGGCCGTGTCTACGAATGTGCCCGGTCCTGTGAAGTTCTGGTACGCCTTGGGATCGAGAATCGTGTCTTGATTCAGCGCGCGGTGGCAATACATGCGCTCAGGCGTCGCCTGCGACAGCAACTGCAGTATCTGTTGCTGAATCTTCATTTCAACGGTTGCGAACTTGCAGCCCAGTGGTCGCTGGCGCCGACCACGTGACCGCCGCAAATGTTCCAAGCAATGGATGACGTCGGTCGAGACGACATTCTTGCAGTATCGCACGCTCCGTCTGCGCGCACCGGTGTGCGTGGGCTTGGTTCGGTTCGGATTCAGCGGACCACGGCGACAAGAAACTGAACCTTGGGGGGTGCTCGCCAGTCACTGAACGGCGGCCAGATGCGCCAGGGGGATCCCGAACGTCAGGCCGATGTAAAAGTAGGCCGTGTCGCTCCCCGAAAGCACCCACAAAGTGAGCAGCCTCGACGGCGTCACGCTGCTCATGGTCCGCGGTCTTCCTGATCCACTCGATGCCGTCCCTAAGATGGTGAGACAAAGACACCCTGAAGACATCGAACACGATGACTTCATGTCCATACTCCGGATAGACCTTGTACTGAAACTGCGACTGCCCTTGCATAATGAGTTCTTGGCGGCGCGTGACCGACAGATCCACTCGCATAATGTTGTCCCGGCACGATAGAGCTGCTATCGCTCTTCGCGTGCTGCGGATCTTCCGGAGGCAGTCTGTCGGTTCGTCGTCACCCAAAGCCACGCGCAAGGGCTGCAAGCTGTCGGCCGAGCATGCTCTCTGCGCCTTCCTCGTCGCTTACGCGTCGACGGGCCACGTGGGCCGGCAGTTGGAAGTCTGGGTCGCTGACCCGGCCGAGAAACCGCCGAACGACGTCCGCTTCATACGCGGATGTGCACCGAGCCTGGAGATCTCGCCCGAGCAAGAAGGCGCCCGCCTCATCGTACTGAATGCCCGCGTCCAACACCTCATCGCTGAACCGTCGCTCGGTGTCCTCCTCATACGTATCGATGATTACCAAGATGTCCTCAAGATCCTTCTGACGTGTCGCTGGCTCATCCACATACGCGACGATCTTCAAGAGTGCCAACACAGGCAACGGAGGAACCCGCATCCGGAGACCAGGCTCCAGCTCGTGGACGGTTGCATCCTGGAATACATGCTCGTACCCCAGGACGCGCATCGTGGTCTCAGCGCGCGGCCACACGACCTGCCGCTTCTGCCGCGCGCGCAGGCCGATCGGCAAGAGGTCCACACGGGCGCCGTGTGGTGAGTGCCATCGCGGCTCCCACCGCTGATCTGGACGCCAGCCGAGGAATGCCAAGCGCACAGTGAGCACCTGGAGCTCATCGAGGTCGAGCGCCACCGCCACATCGATGTCTTCCGTCACGCGGTACTCGTGGAGAATCCAAACCCGGAGCGCGATCGCGCCGATGACCACGACATCAATCCCGAGCTCGTCGCACACGCGTTGGAGTGCGCGTAGTGCATCGGCTTGCTCCGGAAGCAGGGGTGTCATGAGGTGAGATACTGGTCCCTCGTGAGCTCGGCAGCTTCGAGAGCGCGTGGTTCACCTTGGCGCACCAGCTCCGCATACACCAGCCACGGATGGGCGACTGGCACACCAGCGATGACCTGCCACAACCAGCGACGGCCAAAGGCGCGGAAGAGGGTGATGGGTCCCTCTCGCTCGGGCACCAGTCGCAGGGCCCGCTGTAAGGTCTGTGTAGACCCCTCAACGAATACGGGCAGATCGTTTCCGCGATAGAAGCGATTCAGCAGGTACGCGGCCGGCGTGCCGCTCACCGCCCAGCTCACATGCATCTTGGCTGCCGTCCCCGCAAGTCGCTGCAGGAAGGCTTCGGGATCCCGCTCTGGCGCGCGGAAACGGCCGACCTCGAGATGTGGCGCCAGCACCTCCGCGTACCCTCGCAGGAAATCATCCGCAAGCCGCCGCCGGTCGACAAGGCGATAGGCACTCGCCTGATTGCGGCCGAGCACACCGAGCCTCGCGAGACGCTGCAGGCCCGTCGCAGCTGCCGTCTTCCCGATACCAGCTTCATCCGCGAGCTCCCGAACGGGCCGGGTCATGGCCTCCGATTCCACGAGCAGCACGAAGTGGAGCTTTACGAGCGCTGGACCAGGCCGACGAGCTGTCGTCTCAGTCGTGGGCGCGCGACGACCGAGCAGCAGGACGTGATGATCGTCGCCGAGCGCGAGATGGATGTTGCCAGGCTGATCGACGAAGTTTACGCCAGCCTCCGCCAAGCGCTCTCCAGTGGGACGCGGGATGTAACGCGCCAGGAGCAGCAGCGGCAGCCCGCGGTTCCGCAACCGTGCACCATGCTCAGCGATGATGGCATTCGTCAAAGCGCGATCCAGGAAGGTGCGCTTGAGGTCCACGGCGAGTGGGAACGTCCGGCGTGGAGTCTTGAGCTTCAGGACGGTGTTCGGGCCAAGGGTGCCCTGGGCCGGCGGCGTGGCCAGCGCGACGTCGCGCACGAAGGGCACCTCGCGAAGCCGGTCGAGATAGGGAGCGAGCGCTGGCGGATCCGGCCGCGTCATGTCCGCTATTATGCCATGTCCGTTACTAACGGACAATAGGATTGTGCGGACACCGGATCCCTTGCCCTCGGCGTCCGATTCGGCCTGCTTCGCGGCGCAACGAGGTTCCCCAAGCCCATCAGCCCGTACCCCTGGACACAGCAAACGAGCGTCTTCAGGCGGAGCTCGAGCAGGGGCTGAACGCACTCGTCACCAGGGCCAGGAGGGCACGCGAGCGGCTGCTAGAGGACGCCCTGACGGCCTATGAAACTGCCGGAAGGGTCAAGCTCAACAGAGCCAGCGCAGCATCTGCAAGCCCCGGCCGCGTCTTGAAAGACACGGCGGCTACTGGCGAGTCTGACCCCGGCCCGGCTCATCGGCATCGAGGCGGAAGTCGGCAGCCTCGAACCCGGTAAGCTCGCCGACAACCACGTACTCGATCGCCAGTTGTACACCCAGCGCGTGTTCATCGAGGGGTAGAGTTTCGCGGTTGCTAGAGACATGCCAATGGGATTCTGTGAACCATGGCCACGGTCCACGGCGAAAACCCGTCCAATACCGACGCTCGTCCGTGCAGCCACGTCACTTTGTCGCGATCGCCCGGTGTGTCGCGCAGCAGGTCCCAACCGGCAACGCGGTGGCCTGCATGCTCACCGGCCACCAAACGTCGGGCCGCTGGCCGACGGTTTCGCCAAAGAACGAGGCTGGCGCCACGCCGATGTTGGCAAAGACGCCTCCGTGAACACCCAGCAGCGCGACGAGTAGCTTCGCCCAGAGTCTTGGGCGCACAAGACACAGGTGACACATACGGGCTCTCCTCCGGCGATTGCCTTTGCCGCGGTTAAGTAGCCAACGAGTGCTTACCTAAAACCCAATCCGCACTTAAGCATCCTGTATTCCGCACCTCTGCCTAGAGACTGTCGATTGCCTAATAGGCAAAGTCCCCCCGGGTGACGATAGACGATATGAGAGGCGTTGCGCTCCGTCGTGCTCAGCTGGCGCGGAGCTGGTCGCGCAGACGAGAAACGTCGACATCGCAGGGGCGGTCGAGAGCAGCATGTAGGTCATCCGCGCCGACGTCGCTGGTCGGACCGACGAGTTGGTGTCCTACGGATCGTCCGAGATCGTTGACCCGGACGGGATGGTTGTGCAATCGGCTCGACCACTCAGCGAGGATCTCATCGTTGCGGAGATTGACACCGCGCGGCGCCTGCAGAAATCGGTGTGACCTCAAAAAGAGCTTGACAGCGTTGGTGAGGTGCGTCGCGCGCGAGTCGGGACCGTCTGAGAATAGCCTCTTGTGGGCCGTTGCGTGACCGACAGGCGGTCGTCGTCAGTGAGGGCGGAGAAAACGGTGGATCGGGCGGCGTTGCGCACGCCACGGACCGCCATGAGGGTCGAAAAGTGGCTCCGTATAATGGGCTATGATGACCCAATGCTCCACGTTTGATCAGCTCTCCGATCGGGATCTCCTCCGCGAGGTCACGTGCCTCGCTGCCGGTGAACGCGACGCGACCACGCGCCTCATCGCCTCCCTCATTGAGCTCGACCGGCGCCGCTTGTATCTGACGGAAGGCTTCTCATCGCTCTTCGGCTACTGCACGGACTCGCTGCGCCTGTCGGAGCATGCGGCCTACGACCGCATCACGGCGGCCCGTGCCGCCCAACGCTTTCCGGTGATCCTCGAGCAACTCGCCGCCGGCAGCGTCACGCTGACCTCGGTGCGCCTGCTCGCGCCGCATCTGACGGAGGCCAATCACGTGACGCTGTTAGCGGAGGCCCGTCACCGCAGTAAGCGCGACGTCGAGCACATCATCGCCGGGCTGCACCCGCAGCCGGATGTGCCACCCTCGGTGCGGAAGCTCCCGGCGGCGGCGCCTCCTCGGCAGAGCGCGGGTGCTGCACCGGGCACCGGCGCTTCCGCGGAGGCGCCCCAAGCCCCGGCCACGCCGGCAGCCGCATCGCCACCGGTCGACCAGCCCCAGGCGAGGCCCGCGCCGCCGCCGGTTGGTTCCACGCCGACACCACCGGCCGCGGTGGTGACGCCGCTTGCGCCTGCGCGCTACAAAGTGTCGTTTACGGTTGGAGCTGAGACCTACGCGAAGCTCCGTCAGGTGCAAGACCTGCTGCGCCACGTCGTGCCTGACGGCGATCCCGCCGCGATTTATGACCGCGCGTTGACCGCGCTGCTCACGCAACTGACCAAAGCGAAGCGGGGCGCGGCGGAGCGACCGGCGGCAAGCGCAGGGGCGCCCGTGCGGGACGAAGCCGCGCGCACGCCCTCGAACGCGTGCGCGCCATCGCTGCGATCGCGCCACATTCCGGTGGCCGTCCAGCGTGCGGTGTGGCAGCGCGATGGGGGGCAATGCACGTTTGTGAGCCAAAGCGGGCGACGATGTGCGGCACGGGGCTTTCTCGAGTTTCACCACACGGTGCCTTTTGCTGTGGGTGGTGAAGCATCGGTCGAGAATCTGCGCTTGCTCTGTCGCGCCCACAACGCGCATCAGGCGAAGCGAGATTTCGGCCTCGGGGATACGCCGCGCGTCCGAGAGACGCCACCGGCGTACGGAGCCCCTACGCTGGAACTCGTGCCGGCACGAGTTCTGGCGAAGTTGTGGCTCAACCCAGAATCGCGCCGCCGTGGCATTCAGGTGCTCACCGAGAGGTGCGGAGTCTGGATGACGAGCGCCCGGGAGCCGACGAACGTAGTGAATCAAGGACGCGCGACGCGCGGAATCGAACGACACCGCTGCCGGTTGCGGTCGCTCCACGGGTAATCCTCGCGATCGATGCACCCATCTTGCGAGAGGCTGCCTTGCGATGAAGAGCCTTCGCGCTGGAAATCTTCTTGGGTGTCGCCATCGTGTTTCTTCCTAGTGCGATTTTTATCATGGACGTCAGCTGCCCCATCGCGCCTTTCGTCCGCCGCGATTTCACGCGCTCTACTAGCGGCTTCCGTGAGCGACACGTGTCAGTCACTCCTCGGCTACAACGGCCTGCCTTGTCACCGGGTGGCTCGCGCGATACGCTCAGCGTGGACGAATCTTGATGGCTGGGACCCAGAACCATTACGACGGCGTCTTCCAGCGCCACGTGTCGGCCAGACGCCGTGAGGTCGGTGTGCGCGACGTGACGGAATGGGCTGAGCCCCTCGCCGCGGGCTCGACGATTCTCGATCTCGGCTGCGGAGACGGCGTGCCGATCTCGGAGGCGCTGATGAACGCCGGATTCGAGGTCTTCGGCGTGGATAGCTCACCGAAGATGATCGCGGCGTTTCGAGCCAACCTCCCGGGAGCCACCGCAGAGTGCGCGGCCATCCAGGACTCTGCGTTCTTTGGGAGGTCGTTCGACGCCGTTGTCGCCTGGGGAGTCATGTTCTTTCTCTCGACTGCGGACCAGGAGACTGTCATCGCCAAGGTCGCAAGGGCGTTGAATCCAGGTGGCCGCTTCCTCTTCACCGCTCCCATCCCGATGGTCACCTGGGAGGATACGTTCGCTGGCGTGACCTTTCCGTGCGTCTCCCTCGGCGCCGAGAATTACACGCGCCTTATGCGAGAGCATGGTCTGACACTGGTGGACGAGCATTCGGATCCTTGGGAGAACGACTACTACATCGCCACGAAAGCCGAGGCGACGCCGCCGCGTACAGATCCGCGATGATCTCCTCACATTTGACAGGAGGCCGTCGCAAGCCCGAAGGAACGAACCCCTACCTGGACGCGTGGCCTTGCCTACGCGGTGACCGTGCTGTCGCTACTCGTCTCGCAGCGCGACCGTCGGATCTACCCGTGTCGCGCGCTGCGCGGGGATAAAGACTGCCAGCAGTGCCACGACGAGAAGCACGAGCGTCACACCTGTGAAGGTCATCGGATCCGTCGCGTCCACGCCGTAGAGGAGACCGGAAAGCAGGCGCGTCAGGGCACGTGCCGCCATGAGCCCGATGGCCAGGCCACCCAGGACAGGCCACATTCCCTGCCTGATGAACAGCCGCAGCACGTCCCGCGCTTCCGCACCAAGTGCCATGCGGATTCCGACCTCGTACCTGCGCCGGTTCACCGCGAACGCGTTGACGCCGTAGACGCCAATGGCGGCCAGCGCGACCGCCAGACCGGCAAAGGCTGCGAGCAGCGTGGTGAAGAACCGGGGCTCTCGAACGGTTTCGGACACGACCTGTTGCATGGTCATGATCGCGGAGGCCGGTTGATCCGGATTCACGTCCCAGATCACCTGACGGACAGATGCAGCGATGGACAACGGGTCGGACGCCGTGCGGACGAACAGCGTCAGGCTACTGCGGCCTCCGAAATGCGGGAGGACGTAGATGGCGGGTTCAATCGCCTCGGTGATCCCACCGTGCCTCACGTCCCCCACCACACCCACGATGCGAACTTCCTCCTCGTCGAAGAGCCTCAGCCGTTCGCTGACCGGATCCCGATTGGGCCAGTAGCGTCGGGCCATCATCTGATTCAGGATCACAACCGGCGTTTTGTTGACCTCATCCGCCGCTGTGAAGACCCTGCCCGCAATCAGTGGAATGCCGAGCGCGCGAAAATAGGCGCCCGTTACGATGTAGGTTCCCGGCCGGATCGGAGGCACATCGGTCGGCCCCGGCAGGGAGAACGAATAGGATTCGCTGGCGCCGTGGAGCGGAACGTCCTTGCTCCCACCCACGGCGAGAACTCCCGGAAGGTTCCCGATCCGGCGGATGATTTCCCGCCTGTAGGCGTTGCGTCGATCTCCCCTCATCACGTCCCCATCCATTTTGACGCTGAGCGAGAGGACATTCTCGGTCCTCAACCCCGTCTCAACACGCGTCAGGTTCCAGAAGCTCTTGATCAACAGCCCCGCACCGGTGAGCAACACCACCGCCAGGGCCATTTCGCCGACGATGAGGAGTCTGCGGCCCAACTGGTGTCGTCCCGTCTCGGCGTCGCTCCGTCTGCCTGCGCTGAGGCTGTCGTGGAAACGAATTCGCGACACCGTGAGCGACGGAAGTAAGCCGAACGCCACGCCCGTGATCAGAGAGGCCACCACTGCGAAGATAGCGACCCGCACGTCCGGCTGGACCTCGTACGACCGCGGGATGCCCTCGGCGCCCAGGGCCACCAACGCATCGACGCTCACGACCGCCAGCGCAAGACCCAACGCACCGCCGACAAGGGCCAGCACGACACTCTCGGTGAGAAGCTGACGGACCACGCGGGCACGCCCGGCGCCGACGGCCGCGCGGATCGCCAGCTCCCGGCCGCGCGTCGTTCCGCGGACGATCAACAAGTTCGCGACGTTCGCGCACGCGATGAGGAGCACGAGCCCGACCGCGCCGAACAGGACGAGCAGGGCGGGGCGCACGTTGCCCACGAGCGATTCGTGCAGCGTGATCACCGACGCTTGGCCCCACCCCCTATTGGTCTCCGGGTAGGCCTGCTCCAGCCGCTCGAGGACGAGGTTTGTGGCCGAGGTCGCCGTCGCCAAGGTCGCACCCGGCGCGAGGCGCGCCACGACGCGCATGAAGCGATTCGCACGGTTACAAGGGGTGTCATTGCATCCGAGGCGGGAAATCGGGATCCAGATGTCTTCGTCGGGCTCTGGGAAGTCGACCGGACGCGGCATGACGCCCACGATCGTGAACGGTGCGCCGTCGAGCGTCATCGTCTTTCCAACAATGCCGGCGTCCGCGCCGAACCGCCTCCGCCAGAAGCCCTCGCTCAAGACGACGACCCGGTCCGCACCCGGAACCACCTCCTCGGGTCGGAAGGTTCGCCCGAGCGCCGCTCCCACACCCAGCGCCCCGAAGAAGTCCGCGGAGACGTGTGATGAGTTGATCTCTAGCGCCTCTCCTCCACCCGTCATGACGATGCTTCCCGTGGTATATGCCGCCAGAGACGCGTATGCGGGGGTGTCTCGTTTCAGATCCGCGAAGTCCTCCCGCGAAAACCCTCCGGACGTGACATCATCCCCGCGAGGGTGGTGGAGCACGCGGACGAGCCGGTTCGGCTCCGGATACGGCAACGGCTGAAGCAACACGGCGTCGATGAGGCTGAAGATCGCCGTGTTTGCACCGATGCCGAGCGCGAGCGTCACGACGACGGCCGCCGCCCAGCCCTTGCTCCGCACGAGCGTTCGGAACGCATACCGAAGATCCTGGCTTAGCTCGGGGATGAGGTTCATGTCATGCCTCGATGTCGTCGATGGTTGCGTTTGATCGCCGAGCGGCTGGCGACGCAGGGGTCGCCCCAAGGATCGCCCCAAGGGTCGCCCCTACTCCGCTCGGAGAGCCACAATGGGATCCACGCGTGCCGCGCGGCGTGATGGTAGATAGCTTGCTAACAGCGCCACACTACCCAGCAACAGGAATACGGCGGCAAAGATCCATGGATCTCTCGCGCTCACGCCGTAGAGCAAGCTGGCGAGCAGTCGTGTGAGGCCGAGCGCCGCGAGAATGCCGAATCCTGTTCCAACCAGCGTGAACCTCAAGCCCTCGCCGAGAACAAGCCGCCGGACGTCTCGTGCGTCCGCCCCGACCGCCATGCGAATGCCAATCTCACGCGTCCGCTGGCTCACGGCGTAGCTCAACACACCATAGACGCCGATCGCGGCAAGAAACAGTGCGACCGCGGCAAACAGGCCGAGCACGAGTACGGTGAACCGCTGCTGTCCGACCGAGTTGCTGAGCGTTTGCTGTAGGGTTTCCACGCCGTAGATCGGCAGCCCGGGATCCAGCTCCCCGACCACGCCACGAATCGTGTCCCCAAGAACGTTCGCATCGCCAGCGAAGCGGACCAGCAAGGTCTGACTCAACCG
The DNA here is from genome assembly GCA_009377495.1 of Luteitalea sp. Lineage (GTDB taxonomy): Bacteria > Acidobacteriota > Vicinamibacteria > Vicinamibacterales > Vicinamibacteraceae > WHTT01. Next base: position 92,799 of record WHTZ01000003.1, on the reverse strand, counting down.
TGGGAGGAGCTTGCCAAACGGAAAATAGACGGCGGGTGGGGCTACCTCAGTCAGGCCGTGGATTCGCTCGTTCCCCACGACACCCACCACGGTACACTCCAGGCCCGCGACGCGCATGCGCTGGTTGAGCGGATCGTGGTGTGCAAAGTACCGGCGGCGTGCAGCGTCGTTGATAACGACAACGGTGGCCGCCTCCGATGTTTCGTCCGAGGCTCGAAAGAGGCGCCCCTCAAGTAGGGGCACGCCAAGCGTCCGAAAGTACTGAGCGCTCACGCCCCGAAGGGAGGGCTCAGGCCATCCGCGGGCCTCCGCCTCGCGTCCAACTACCACGAGCGTGTCGGTGGCGCCGGCATCGAGCGGGTCTTGTGCAGCAAGGGCGACGGCCTCTACGCCAGGAATGGTACGTATACGGCTCACGAGCGTCTCGCTGAAGCGACGGATCTCGGAAGAGTCTCGCTCCGGCGACGTGTCCCTGACATAGCGGTCCTCAGGAAGCTGGTACTGCGCTTTGAGAACGCCCGTGGTACGGAACCCTGGATCCACCTGCTGGAGTTGCCACAGGCTCTTGATGAGCAGCCCGGCGCCCACCATCAAGATGACCGCCAGCGACAGCTCGACGACCACGAGCGCCGCTCGGAACCGCCGATGCTCACGTCCAGCGGACGCCGCGCGTCCAGCGTCGCCCTTGAGTGCATCGAGAAGATCGAGACGCCGCGCCTGCCACGCCGGCAGCATGCCGAAGAGAAGTGCCACGAACGTGCTCACGGCAAGCGTCGTGAGAAGAACACGCCCGTCGATGCTGACCAGTGAGGCACGTGGGATGTCGGCCGGCGCCATCACGCGAAGCAGGTCGACCCCCATGTCGGCCACGATAATGCCCACACCCGCCGACATCAACGTCAGCAAGGCACTTTCGACAAGGAACTGCCGCGTGAGCTGTCCCATGCCTGCGCCGAGTGCACCCCGCACCGCCACTTCACGCGCGCGCGATGTGCCGCGCGCGAGCAACAGATTGGCGACGTTCACGCATGTCACGAGCAACACCAGCGCCACCGCGCCCAACAGCACGAGCAATGCCGGGCGGACCGGACCGAACACGACATCGCCCAGGGATTCGACGAACACGCCCCTCCCGTCGTTCTTGGGATAGGCGCGCTCGAGATCTGCCGCGATACCGCTCATCTCCTGCTGTGCGGTCATCGGGGTCACACCGGGCGCGAGACGTCCCATGACGAAGGAACCGTGATAGCCGCGAGAGTTCTCGGGACTCGCTTGAAGCGGCACCCAGACGTCGACGTCTACCCCGCCACCCCGATCGGCAAAGGACCGCCGGTACGCGGCCGCGCCAAAGATCTGCAGCGCACCGAAATCCGCCCCCGCTGGCAGCACGCCAACGACCGTGTGAAGGGCGCCGTTGAGGCGGATCTGGCGACCGACCACGGCGGGGTCACGAGAAAAAAGCTGACCCCACAGTGCCTCCCCGATGAGCGCGACGCGTGGGCCGCCGGGCCGGTCTTCCTGCTTGGTGAACGTGCGGCCGAGCAGCGGCCGGATGCCGACCATCGGGAAGAATTCGTGGCTCACGCGAAGCGCGGCCAGCCGGATCGGATCGCCAGCGCCGGGCATCAGGGTGGTCTCGTCGCCGGCAAAGGCCGCGAGCTCCTCGAACCGCGTGCTCTGCTCTCGGAAGTCGAGGTAGTCCGGATCCGACGCCGGCTCCCGGACGGTGCCGCTGTGGCGATCCGTCTCCCACACCATCACGAGGCGGTCCATCTGCTCGAAGGGTGTCGGCCTCAGGAGCACGCCATCGACGACGCTGAAGATCGCCGTGGTGGCGCCGACGCCGAGAGCAAGCGTCAGGACCGCGATAGTGGTGAAGGCGGGACTTCTGCGCAAGCTGCGCGCGGCGTAGCGAAGGTCGCGAATCAGAGTACTCATGTTCTGCCCTCACTGGCACGAATCATGCCATGAAGGAGACCGGAATCAGGTCCGCTTCCACAACCATAAATGGACCCTGGTCCCGTTTCGCCTGTCCGGGGATGGGACGAGGCATATCGGAACCGAACAAGGGATCCTGACCTGCCCCGGTATCACATTCGTGCCGGTGTTCGAGTGTCCTTTGCAAAGCGTTTCCCTCATAGACAGAAGTTTCACATACCAACACGGAACCGGTCTTAGATTGGAGAACACACATGCCCAACGGTAATGACGAGCTACTCAAAGTGAGGATCGAGGCCCTTCAGCGGAATACCGCAGGACTGCTCCAGCTGCTTGGTGACGATGACGATCGCCTTCGTTTCTTCGAAGTGCTGAAGGGGATCACGACGCCGGCAGTCTTCCGCGTCCTTGATCATCAACTCGGGCAGATGGAGACGTTGATCAACCAGGTCCATAAGGGCGCCGAGGCGCTTGAATATGCGGCCAAGGAGATCCGCGCCTGACAGCCCCGATTCCACAGTCCTCGCACACGGTCCGGGTAACGCCCTCGTCTTGCGTTGCCCGGCACCGGCGCTCTCAGAGCCAGGCTGCCTTGCTCGTCATCGGGATCCGCGCGGACGAGCCCGTGGGACGGACGCTCGGTCGAGCCTTCGGCGCCGCACTGCACGTGCTCGATCAGCCGCCGGATGCCGCCCACCCACTGTCCGCAAACGTCGCGCTTGCGATCTGCGCGGCGAGCGATCCGGCGGCCCAGGAGGCGTGCGCGGCCTGGGCGCAGGCGGCTCACGTTCCCGCGCTCGCGGTTATCGTCGAATCCGGGGACGTGCTGATCGGCCCGCTCGCGTTGCCAGGCCGGCCGGGATGCGGGCACTGCGCTCGGCAACGCATCCGAGCAGCGGCCGCGGCGTGCGCGCCGCCGGTTGCCGAAGACTCGGAGGCGCCGAGCCCGGAGGGTGTCATCGCGCGAGCCGGCCGCGTGCTCGTCCGGGAAGTCCGCGCGATCGTTCGACACGGTGCATACGCATCGCCGCTGCTCGATCACGTCCTGGCTGTCGACGCCAGGACGCGCCGAACGTCGCGGCATCGCGTGGTGCCGCTTTCCCGCTGCCGCGTGTGCGGCGGTGCGGCGACCGCACCCGCCACGCGCGAGGGAGACGTCCGGCGCCTCTCCTCTGCCGACCCACCGGAGGTCGTGCTCGACGCACTTGCCGGCTGGGTCGACCGACGCACCGGTGTCATCTCTCGTCTCTTCGTGGAGCCATCGTTGGCCGCCAGCGGCACGCTGCCCGTCGTCGCCACGGCGGCGCCACCACACGTGGTGGCTGACGATGGATCCCTTCAGGGGTTGCCGATTGGCTGGGGCAAGGGACTGACCGTTTCAGAAGCCATACTCTCCGCGGTGGGCGAAGCGATCGAGCGCTACGCGCCCTCGACGCCGGATCCGACACGCCTCGTATGGGCACGTTCGGACGACCTCGATGGCGAGTGGCTGGATCCACGCGCCTGCGCGCTGTACACGGAGGCGCAGTACGCGCGCGAGGGCTTTCCGTACGTGCGCTTCGATCCGACGGTCCGTCATCCCTGGGTTCTTGGCCGATGGCTCGGACGCGACACGCCCGTCTGGGTGCCCGCCGTGTTCGCCTTCTTGTCGCTCACCCTTCGCCCGGAACATCTCATCTGCCAGGGGACCTCCAACGGACTCGCGGCTGCCACGCACCCCGACGAAGCAGCCCTGCGGGCCACGCTGGAACTGGTGGAGCGTGACGCTTTCATGACCGCCTGGCTCACAGCCGCCGGCGGCAGTCGCAGTCAGCGCGTCGATGCCCGCACGCTGGATCCGCGAATGCGCGGCGTGCTCGATGGCCTCGCGGCACTTGGAGCCAGCGTCGAGCTCTACGTCCTGCAGACGAGCGCCTGCGCCGCAACCGCGCTCGCGCTGGGCCTCGGGGACGGCGAGCGATGGCCGGGCGTCACGATCGGACTGGGCGCGGACTTCGACCCGCGCACGGCGTTGCAACAGGCCCTCCTCGAACTGGGTCAGACCGGCCCGCACCTTCAGCGCCTGATGCGATCAGGCCTGCTGCCCGCACCGGACCGGCCGTCGCAGGTCCAAGAGATGCTGCATCATGCGGCGTATTACTTCCCGACCGAACGCGCCGCAGCGTTCGACCGCATGCGCGCCGGTGAGCCGACCCTCACGGTTCACGATCTCACCGAACGTGTTGCCGAGCGTTCCCTGGCGCGCTGCGCGCGCGACTTGGAGGTGGCGGGCATCCGCGTCGCGCTGATCGACGTGACCTCGCCGGATGTCGCAACCGGACCGTTCCGCGTCATCCGCGCCATCAGCCCGGACCTTCAGCCGATTTCCTATGGCTACGGGCTCGACCGCCAACCGGTCGCGCGCCTCCTCGCCCGCGGACTGGCCTCGCCCATTCCGCACGTCCATCCGATTTGGTAGCAGGTCCAGTTGGGTGTGAAGCTCGACTTCTGAGTGCGGACGATAGGAGCGTCAGAACGCTGTGCGCGACGCGTGAGAATGTCATGAAGCCTTCCCGAGCACACGGCATTCGACCTCCAAGACGTCGCACACGCCTTGCAGCTCGCGCACCCAGTCGCCGTATGCCCCATGAATATGGTTGCAGGCGAACTCCTGAATGAACGTCTCGATCGCGCAGTCGAGCTTCGCGAAGGCGTGCGGCCAGTTGTCCTGGGAAATCGCGGCAATTTCGTCGTTGCGCGTCCCGAAGTCCACGAGCTCCGCGGCGACGACGTGCATGACGTAGCGGCCATCATGGCGGGTCAGGCGCGCGAGCGTGACGCGGCCGGGGGCGGCAATGTGGTACACGGAGGCGCCGCCCGCCGGGAAATAGAAGCCCTGTGGGCGGAGCTCCGTCTTCGCGAGGTTCACGGCTGGGTCCTGGCTCCGGCCGGCGAAGAAGGTCGCGTGCTCGCCACTGTTGCACAAGTCCCACACGCCGAGGTCGGCATGGTAATGCCGCACGTCGGCGAACAGCGCCGGCTCGCCGGTCAGATGCTTGAAGATCTGCATGGTTAGCGCCGCGTCGGAGTCTGCCTCGGTTGCGCAGACGATCGGCGGCTTCGCCGCGCCGTCCGGTCCGTACGGATCGTTGAGGAATGCCTCCGCTACGTCCGCCGTCGCGAAATGCTCCGTCAGCTCGCGCTGACCCTTGATGCCGCAGAAGTCGTACTTGAACTCGTCGATTAGGTCGACCGCCGCGTAGTACATCCCGAGCTGGCGGCGCAGCAGCTCCTCGGTCAGGCGGAATGTCGCGTCCGGCGCCGTCCAGTGGATCTTGCGGACCGTCCGCTTCAGGTAATCGAGCGCCGGCGCGATGCGGCTTCCGTTCGCCATCTCCACTTCCGCGCGGCGCACAAGCTCCAACTGATCGACGTGATCCACGTCGATCCCGAACTGCTTCATCCACTGCGCGGGATCGATCACTGTCGTGTCGATGCCCAGCGACCGGCCGCCAATCAGACAGTACGTCAGCCCCTTCAGGCGGCGCGCAGCCGCCACGGCCACGAGCTCGGCCCGCAGCCTGGCGTACGTCTGCGGATCGTCGATATCCCCGAACGTCTTCGTGTGCGGTATGCCGGCCTGCGCGAGGGATCCTGCGTTGGCGAGCATGCCCACCAGTCCGGGATACTGCGGGTTGATCGTCGAGAACATGACGATCGGCTGCGGACAGAACTGGCCCGCGACCCGCGCATACTGGGGCCAGGCCCACACGGAGAAGTTGAAGATGACGACGTCTACGTCCTCCGCGGCCATGCGCCGGCCGTTGCGAACCGCGATGTCGTTCTGCCAGATCACCGCGTCGCCCGGCACAACTTCGAACTGATCCGCTGTGAGGCGCGCCACCAACGCATCGCGGAACTGGCGATTCACCGGCTCGAGCGGCTTCTGGAGGAAGCTGCGGCCATCGCCGAAGTCGAGCAGACCAACACGAATGGGACGAGGCGTCAGATGCGCTAACACGTTAGCTAACACGTTAACTCCCTTACGGTCGACTGACCGTCGATGGACCAGCTTGACATGGTGAGTTCGTTGTGTATAGTGAGCGACGCCACAACAACGGCGGTAGCGTGTCCCTCCCCCCCGCTGCCCGGCAGGATCGGCGTGGCCACAAGGTATCTCAGTGCTCTCCGAGGTGCGTTGCGAGTCTCGGCCGCTCCTCTGGTGCTGGCTGACGAGCCTGACCTGTCAGCCAAGCGCTGGACACATACTCAAGGGGGGTGTAGCTCATCCCAGCCGCTCCCCCCGGCACGTAGACATCGCATGGTCGACAGGCTCTGCGAGAAACGGCGTGTTCACACGTTAGCTAACTCTGGAGGAAGGACAATGCAACCTGGAATGAAGAAGCTTGTGTTGAGATTTGGGATACTAGCAGTGCTGCTAGGGATGTTGTTCGTGACGCCCTTGGCGGCCGACGGAGGCTACGGCCCACCGGACTGTCGAGATCACTGCTTGGAACAGTTAGAGGTCTGTCTCCATTTCTGCAAGAGCACCTTTGGCGGCCTGCTGTGCCAACTCCAATGCACGGCAGACAAGCTAGTGTGTCAGGTGTTGTGCGAGGTCTAGGCAGTCTAGAGCAAGTCTAACGCTGAAACACTGGGCATCCCTCAGATAGTACGGAAATGAGCCGTTCTCAGTTCCCTGAAGGATGCCCGATTTTTGTACGGGACGTGACAGGCGGCTGTGTATAATCCAACGGAGCGTTCCGGTAATGCTTGGTGCGAGTGCGCGCTCCGCGCTCGCGTGTCTGATTCGGTTGTCCTCCCCCGGCACCTCATCTGGAGATGGAGTCACGCGGGCTGCTCCGGCGCCTTGTTCCCGTTGTCCTCTGCGTCACAGCCGCAGTGTGCGACGGGTCGCTAGCCCCTTCCGTCGAGGCGCAACCTGGTAAAACTGCGATCGTCCGCGGCACCGAGCGGATAGGGTGGGACCAGCAAACGGGCAGCGCCAGCGAGCCTGCCGCGCTCCACTACGTGGCCTATGTCGACGGCGTCAAACGCGAGCTGACCGATGTTCGCTGCGCGGACGCTGCGGGTCCAAGCGGCTACGCGTGCGACGCACCGCTCCCCCAATTGACACCGGGTACGCACGTCCTCGAGCTTGCGACGCTTCGGCTCGGACGCAGGCGCATGGCAGAAAGCGCGCGGTCCGCACCGCTGCACGTGACGCTGGTGAGCTCAACAGGGGCCGCATCGAGCAACGCCCAGGCACCTGTGCCGAGCCGAAGTGACACACCGAGCGATGTCGAACCGGCCGAACCGCGCGAGGCGGACGCGAGCACCGAGGCCAACGTCGCGATCACATTGCCTGACGGTACGCGCTTAGTGGCAGAGACGGTTGTCACCAACCTGGACCGGCCCACAGCGATCGCCGTTGGATCAGATGGCCGGCTGTTCGTCGGCGAACGGTCGGGCCGAGTGCTCGCGTTCGACGATGGCCGACCCTTGAACGCAACCGTGCTCGAAGACGTGGCGGCCACGGGTGATGCTGGGTTGCTCGGCATCGCGTTGCATCCCGACTTCGCACAGAACCGATTCGTTTATGTGGTCCACACAACCGAGAGCGCTGGTCGTACGCTGGGCTATCGTCTCAGCCGGTTTCGCGAGGTGAATGGCGTGCTGGGCGAGCGGGCCATTCTCCTTGACGAGGTGCCGGCCGCGCCCGCCGGTGCCAACGCGGTGATGCGATTTGGGCCGGATCGTAAGTTGTACGTGGCCTTTGGTCGAGCCGGCCTCGAGCGCACGTCGTCGCCCGCCGCGTATAGCGGCAGTCTCTTGCGGCTCAATGACGAGGGCACCACGCCCGATGACAACCCGCAGCCATCACCCGTGTACTCCTTTGGTCACGACACGCCACACGGCTTCGACTGGAACCCGACGACCCACGATCTCTGGGAGGTCGAGCGTGTCGACGCGGGCCGCGACGAGCTCAACCGCATCGAGCCCGGCGGCAACTACGGTGATGAGGGGCCTGCCCCGAGCGGAGTCGAGGGGCCGGCACCGAGCCGAAGGCGCTGGGGACGTGCTGGCGCAATGGCGCCCGTCGTAGCCTGGCCGGCTGCCCTTGGGTCATCTGGTGCAGCGATCTACGACGGAACCCGCATCGCGTCCCTACATGGCGATCTCCTCATCGCGGGGCTCGAGAGCCAGGACCTGATGCGCGTGCAATTCGACCGCCGCGACCCCACACGAGTCGCAAGCACCGAGCGCCTGCTCCAGGGCCGCTTTGGCCGCATCGCGAATGTCGAGGTCGGACCGGAGGAGGCCATCTATTTCCTGACAGGTAATCGCGGTCATGAGGTTGCGGCGATTGACGACGATCGACTCGTGCGACTGCTCCCCGAAGGCGCGGCGACCACACAGCCAGAGCCGTAAATCTCCCTGTGCGGCAAAGAGCGTGCTTGACGTCGGACCAGGAGGTCGTTAACATCCTAACGAATTAAGACAATGGGTGCCTCGTGTGTCTCGGAAGCGATCGGAAACCATCACCGACGGTGAGCTGCGCTTGATGCGGGTGTTGTGGTTAGAGGGACGCGCCACGGTGGGAGACGTGTGGGCGGGCCTGCCCGACGCCGATCGGCCATCGTACAAATCCGTGCAAACGCTGCTCCGCATTCTGGAGCACAAGGGGCACGTTCGGCACGAAAAGGAGGGTCGCGCGTTCGTGTACGTGCCGCTCGTCGATCGCGAGCGCGCCCGGCGCGGCGCCGTGGCCCGCCTGCTCCGCCAGTTCTTCGACGGCAAGCCCGGGCTTCTTGCGCTCAGCATCCTCGAGCGCGAGAAGCTGGACGCGCGTGAGCTGGCGGAAGTGAAGCGACTGATCAAGCAGGTGACACGGGAGCCGCGATAGCGGTAAGACGGCCGCCGTTCCATCGCGTCACGGGAGGCGGAGATCGCACAAATGTCCCTTTTGGCGACCTGGGTCTGGCAGGGCGTCGTCCTGACCCTCGCGGTTGCGGGCGTGCTGCGCCTCTGGCGGCCCGGCGCTGCGACGCGCACCTTCGTGTGGTGGGCGACGCTGCTCGCGGTCCTTGGGGTGCCCGTCTCGTGGCTCGGCCTGCGATCGGCCGGTCCACGCGTGGCGGATCTGCGGGCGGGCGGGACGGCAACCGGATTGGCCATACCGATCCCGCACGACGCGCTCGTCAGCGTGGCGATAGGCGTGTGGCTTGGCGGCGTGCTCCTCGGGTTGCTGACGCTGGCGTACGGTTTCGTCAAGCTCCGACGTGTCAAGGCACGCTGCTCGCCACTGGGCAGTGCACGCGAAGAACGGCTCAACGCCTGGATCGCCGCACGCAATGGCCGGTCAGCACGCCTGTGCGTGTCAGAAGACGTGGCAGTTGCGTCGGCGCTGGGGCTCGGCTCGCCCGTGATCGCGGTGAACGCCTCCCTGGCGCACGCCCTCGACGACCGCGAGCTCGATCAGCTCGTCCTGCACGAGTACGCGCACCTACAGCGATTCGACGACTGGACGCAGCTCGTCCAAGCCATCGTCGAAACATTTTGCGGGCTCCATCCTGCCATCTGGTGGATCGGACGGGCGCTTCGCTTCGAGCGCGAATCAGCCGCCGACGAGTGGGTGGTACACCGGACACAATCTCCGCACGAGTACGCCTCGTGCCTCGCGACGATTGCCAGCATGACGCTCGTCGCTGACGGAGGCGGACTCGTCCCTGGCGCGGGCGGACTCGGGATGGGTGCCGGTCTGCGGCGGGGTGATCTGTTGCGCCGCGTCGAACGTATCCTCCGCTCAGGGGCGCGACCTGTCCAACGGATCCGTCCGATGGCGTACGCGACGACGGTGGCGGCGTTGGTGACGAGCGTCATCGGGCTGCGCCAGCTCCCCGTGCTGGTCCATCTTGTCGACGCGCCAGCATCGGAGGAAGCCGTCATCCACAAGGCACGGCGAGAAGCGGGTCTCCTCACGTTGCTCGACGCGGGGCGCGTGCAGCCGGGCCTCCTAGAAGTCGCCCGTACCCCACGCGGCCACGCAGAGCCGAGGCCTGCCTCTCCCAAGCCGCCAGTCGCGCTCGGCGTGCCTACGTTACGCGCGCGCACGGCAGCCATCGCAACGAGCATCCCGGCGCTCGGCACATCCGTGACCGGGCGACGCTTGCCCCGAGCGAAGTCGAGGGGCCTGGACAACCTCGCAACTCTACGGTCGACGGCCTTCGATGGCTCGGCGCTTACGCCAGCGGGCGGGGAAATCCGCGTGGCAACCTCGCCGCGCGGCGTAGGGGCGATTCTTGGGTCGCCCGCCCGCGACCGTCGTGAGGAGGCAACACGTCACTGGCTTGGTCTGCCGACCCTCGCGACGCGCACGAGCAAGACCGCGACGGACACAGCGACAGCGATCGCCAAGACCACGGCGGAGAACGCGGTGAGCGTCGGGGGCGCGCTCGTTGACTTCGGCAAGGTCGGCGCGGCACGCAGCGTCGGCTGGTTCCGCCGCCGCCTGGGGATCGGTTCCAAGCCGCAAACGCAGGCGGACGTGTCACGGGGATCGCTCCCACCCTCATCCTTCTAATCCGAGCGAGGGTTCGGAAAACGGGGACAGCGCCTGCAGGGACTGTCGTGTGTCCGTCGCGTCGAAGTGTGCCGCCCAGCTGGCAGGCGTGCCGTGGTGGAGGTCATCTTGAATCGTTGGGTCGGCGCCGCGCGCAAGGAGAACCTTCGCCATCTCGAGCCGTACTCCCGAGCAATCACGAGTTGCGCGTCGCCCAGCGTGAGCTTGATGCCGACCAGCATGGCTGGCGTAAGATGCGACAAGCGGGGATGACGAGCGCGGAAACGGCGAAGCGCTTCGGGATCCCCGGCGCGGACAGCCTTCAGCAGTTCGCGGGCACGCTTCTTCTGTTGTTCTTGATTCGGGCGGTCTGGCAGCGGTTGTACCGGCAGTTGATTGGCAGATGGCACGGACGACCTCCTTCATGAGCGCCTGGTGTCCGCAAGACAGGCAGAAAGAGGTCCAACTTCGAGCGGTGTTCCCGATGACAGGCGGGCGCGGTCCTTACCGCGGACTGGACGCGTCCTGCACGCGCCCAGCAAGTATAGTGCAAGGGGGGAGACAAGTTCATCATGCAACGATGGTCCGCCATCATCCTGACCGTGGTCGGTGTGCCAGCTCTACTGGCATCTTCATCTGAAGCTCGATTGGGACAGCCGAGCTCCACCAGTCAAATGGTAGACATCCAACGCCTCGGCCCGCAGGTCGGCGAGCGGGTACCTGACTTCAACCTCGTGGATCAGACGGGGAACAGGCTCACACTGAAGTCGGTTCTGGGACCGAAAGGAGCATTGCTCGTCTTCGTGCGCTCCGCTGATTGGTGACCGTACTGCAAGACGCAGCTCGTGGAGCTGCAAAGCCGCGTCGAGGAGCTTCGGCGAGAGGGTCTGGGTCTCGCGGCAATCAGCTACGACTCGCGTGAGGTGCTCGCCGACTTCGCCGAGCGACGCAATATCACGTTCCCGCTGCTCTCCGACCCTGGGTCCAAGACGATCAAGGCGTACGAGCTGCTGAACACTACCATCGAGCCCTCAGACGACAACTATGGCATTCCTTTCCCTGGGACCCTGGTGCTGGACGCGAGCGGTCAAGTCACCGAGCGAATTTTCGAGGAACGATACCAGGAGCGGCACACCGTCTCGAGCATTTTGGTGAAGCTTGGCGGTACCCCGTCGCGACCCGTGACGACCGCGTCAACCGAGCATCTCGATGTCGAGGCCTGGGCGAGCGACGCCACGCTGGTGCCGGGCAGACATGTCTCACTCGTCCTCGATGTGCGGCCAAAGGCAAAGATGCACGTGTACGCGCCAGGTGCCGAGGGCTACAGGGTCATCGCGCTGACGCTGGCGGAGACGCCCGAGGTGAAGGCAAGGCCGGTGAGCTATCCGCCGTCAGAAATCTACTACTTCGAACCGCTCGACGAGTATGCGCCTGTCTACGGACAGCCGTTTCGGCTCACACAGGAGATCGCGCTAGACGCTTCGAAAGAGGCACAGGCGGCGCTGAAGGATCAAGAGACTCTCGTCATCAAGGGGCAACTCGACTACCAAGCGTGCGACGACAAGGTCTGCTATCGCCCGGCCTCCATCCCTATATCGTGGTCGTTCACGCTGGCGGCACTGGATCGGAAGTGAAGGGGTAAAGGGGTAAAGGGGCTCAGCCGCGGAGCGCCTCGCGAAGCGCCCGCACGGCCTGCGACGCCGTGGGGTGGTCGAGGAACGAGCAGAGGAAGTCGACGTCGAGGCCGGGGAAGAGCCGACTTTGACCCGCGTGCTCGTAGCTGCCCTGATTCAGCAAATGGATCTCGATCCGTCCCTTCTTCCAGACCCAGACCTCGCCGATACCGAGACGACGGGAGATCTCCAGCTTGTCGATGCCACCGCTGGTCCACACGACCTCGATCGCCAGGTCCGGTACTTCCTTGCTCTGGTCGCTGCCTACGATGTAGCACTCGTCCGGCTCTACGCCGCTCTCTTTGGGAGCGCTCTTGAGCGTCCAGCTTCCGTAAGGCGAGAAGTCGATACCGCGCTCCAGCGCATATGTCTGGACGAGGCAACCGATATAGGATTTGATGCGCTCGTGGTCCTTCGACGGGCTCATGATCTCGAGCGCTCCTTCCAGATACGCCATGCGCGGGCCGGCAGCGTCGCCGCGCAGGGCGAGCTGGACCTCGTAGTGCGACCAGGGCACGCCGTAGGTCACGAGACGCTGATCGGCGGTCGGCACGTACTCACCGGCGGGAACAGGGGCGTGTGTGACCACGAATCGATCCTACCACGGGCGTTCCGGCGAACCTGACACTCGAGCCCGCATGAACCAGCGGATGCAAGAAACCTTACAACCAGCCCTTCTCGCGAGCGAGTCGCGCTGCCTGCACCCGGTTTCGCCCGCCCACTTTGCCGATCGCCTCCGACAGGTAGTTGCGCACCGTGCCCTCCGACAACCGGAGCTCCGCGGCGATTTCCGGGCCCGAGCGACCCTCGGCTGCGAGCCGGAGTACCTGACGCTCGCGATCGGTGAGCGGGTCGGCTGCGGTCCAGACCTCGGCGGCCAGCTCCGGATCGATTGCGCGGCCGCCCCCGTGTACGCGGCGGATCGCCTCGGCTAGGCGCGATGAGGGGGCGTCCTTGAGCAGGTAGGCCGCGGCCCCAGCGTCCAGCGCGCGCCGCAGGTAGCCCGGTCGCGCAAACGTCGTGAGCATGACGACGCGCGCGCGATGGCGCTGGCGGTTCAGCTCGGCGGCGAGCTCGAGGCCTGTCATCTCAGGCATCTCGATATCCGCGATGACGACGTCGGGCGATTCGCGCAAGACGAGCGCGAGCGCCTCGCGACCGTTGCGCGCCTGCGCGATGACGTGGATGTCGTCTTCGATCTCCAGGAGCGCTGCGAGCGCGCCACGGACCATGCTCTGGTCTTCGGCGATGAGCACGCGAATCATGACGCGCCTTTCGTGGGTGTGAGATCCCTGAGCCCCGCCAATGCGGGCGCCCGGCCACGGTCCGGTAGCGACACCCGCAGATGGGTGCCGTGACGCCCATCACGCTCGACCGTGCCCTGCAACTCGCTGAGACGGGCACGCATGCCTGACAGCCCACTTCCCTCGGGCGCCTCTCCACCGATCCCATCGTCGTGGACGTCGAGAACGAGACGGCCGTTTGTGTGAGCGAGCGCGATCCAGCACCGGTTCGCGCGGGCGTGTCGGATGACGTTGGTGACCGCCTCCCGCAGCGCCCAGGCGAGCACCTGCGCCTCGCGAGGCGGTAGGTCGATGTCCGCCAACTCCACGCGCATGGACACGTCGGCCGCCTCGAGTGCGGCGCGCGCACGTCCAATCTCCGCGTCGAGGCCCTCGGAGCGCCAGCCTTGCACAGCTTGACGTACCTGAGCGAGCGCGTCGCGGGCAATAGACTCGACGTCGCGGATCTCCGCGGTTGCACGCGCCGCGTCACGTCCGGCGAGCTTCGAGGCGAGCTCCGACTTCAGCACGATCACCGACAGCGTGTGGCCGAGCAGGTCGTGCACGTCGCGCGCAATGCGCTCACGCTCGGTCGCACGCGCAACCTCGTCGCGCAGCTTTTGCGTGCGAAGTCCGGCACGCCGGGTCTCCGAGAAATAGATGTTGGGACCACCGACGAGGATGGAGAAGACAACAGCGGGAATCCAGGCTGGCGGCGGCAGAGTCAACAACCACGTTTCCACGCCAATGACCCCCAGCAGGACGAGGAGACAGCGAAACGCGACGGCCGGTGGCCCAACGCCTCCGAGAAAGCCTGCGGCATAGATGAAAAACGCCGACGCCCCTGGGTTCCAAGGCACGTAGACAACGCCCAGCGCCACGATGGCCGCAACAATCCGCAGAAGGGGCCGGCCCTCCAACCAGAAACCGCGGAAGTAGAGTGCCAGAAAGATGACGGCGCCACCGACATAAACCGTCCACTCGATCGCCGACGCGGCCCTCAGAAAGGGGTAGAGGAAATACCAACCGAGATACACGAGCCAGACATACGGCGTCCAGCCCACCGGCGAATTCGACGGCAGCAATCGGAACTGCATGGAGGTTACTTCCCTCGGGAAGCCACGTCGGTCCGGGAGCGGCCGACACCGACGCGTGTCACCTGAATTGCACGTCGTCGATCTGAAACGCGAAACGATCTGGGCCGGGCCTCGCAGAGAACAGTATCCCGCGGACGCCGCGGCCGTCGAGGCCCTGGAACGTCGAGAACGGGATCACGTGCTCGCGCCAGTCGACACCCGCCTCGAACGGCACCTCAACGGGCACCATACCGAACCGCTCCGCAAACACCATGACGAGGTAGGTGCCGCCGTCACCGCGCGCCCAGAACCGCAGCTCGGTGAACGCCGAGAGATTGACCCCCTCCATCGGCCGACCGCCGGGAAAGAAAATTGCGCCAGCCCAGGGGAACTGGGCGCCGTCGCGCACGGTTCCGATGACCTCGAGCGCGTGCGCCGTGCCGCGCGCACCGCCTCGTACGACCTTCATCTCGGCCGTCGACGTCCCGCCCATCATCTGGTCCGTCGACGCCGACCAGCCGAGGCCGAATCGCGCGCGCGTCGTCCCATCGTCGAAGTCGCTGACGCGGCCACGCGCGTCGACCCTGCGACGTCCCCCGTCGGTCGTGGCGCGGCTCGGCTTCTGGCGTGTCACTTCCACGCCGCCTTTCCAAATGCCAACGATGGCGCGCGTCGCCGCGATGTTGGAGGTTGGGTCGCTGTCGACGAGCAGGAGATCCGCACGAAGGCCAGGCGCGATACGGCCGCGGTCAGCAAGGGCGAAAATGCGCGCGGGAACTGCCGTGGCCGCTGCCAATGCTTGAATCGGCGTCAGGCCAGCTTCCACCAGCAACTCGAGCTCACGATGCACGCTCGCGCCATGTGCGGTCCCCGGGTTTGGTGCGTCAGTACCGGCGAGAATGGCGACCCCAGCAGCGTTGAGTCGCCGGACAGCGTCGAACGCATGGGCCGCTCGCGCCTTCGACCCGCGATGCGTCGGAAATGCCCGTTTGAGGTTCTCGATCTCCGTTGCCGTGAGATACGGTGCCACATGGGCGTCCTCCGGCAACGTCGCGCCGCTCGCCACGCCAGTCACACTTTGATTGACACTCAGTGTCGGAATCACAAAGGCGCGCCGCTTCGCGATCAGTTCGACGAGCTCTGGTTCAGGCGCGCTGTCGGCAAAGACATGCACGAGCCCGTCGGCGCCGGCCTCGATCGCGTCGCGTGCCGCGCGTTGGGATCCCATGTGCACCAGCGCGAGCCGATCGCGAGCGTGTGCCGCTTCGACCACCGCTGCGAGTGTCTCGCGGTCGATCGTCGGCCACTGTAGGCCGTACACTGATCCGTCGTCATAGACGATCTTGATGTAGTCTGAGCCCTCTGCCAGCCGCGCATCCACAAACGCTTGCGCCTGTTCTGGTGACGTAATGGTGGGAATCGACACACCGTATTCGGTGCCATGGCCACCGGGCGCTGTCACCAGAGTACCGGCCGATCGCAGGTCGGCACGTGTCGGCACATCGCCAGCCTCCTGCTCGCGACGCATGGCGGTGGCGAACCGATGGTCGGTAAACATGTCGAGCTCGGTCGTGACCCCAAACTGAAGCGCACGTTCCAGCGCGTCGCCGAAAACGTGTGTGTGCGCGTCGATAAGGCCTGGTAAGAGCGTTCGACCCGCACCGTCCACACGTCTCGCGCCCTTCGGCACCTCGGCGTCCGGACCCATCGCCGCAATGCGCCCATCGGCGACGATGACGTTTGCACCGGGGATAGCGCGCGCGCCGTCGAAGACCCGAACGCCAACGAAGGCTGTGACGTTCGGAGCCACAGCACTCGCTGCCGACGTCTCGGTGGCGGTCTCGTCTCGGAAAGCTCCCCGCTCTGCCAGCGCACCGGCTATCCAGAGCGCTGCACCGATGACACCGGTCAGCGCAATGTAGCGATAATTCATGTTGGCCCTTCTGCCTTACCCATAGGTCTTACCCTCGTCGCGCAGGTAGGCAAGGTAGGCCGCGCCGAGGAAGACTCCTGTGGAGCCGACGAGCACGAGCACGTGGCCCCAGATCGGCCCTCCGCGGTCTGCGCCGATGGCCGCAAGCGCGAGCTGCGAGTGGTGATAGGGTGGCAAGATGACCGCGGCTTCCTGCAACCATGTCGGCAGGAACTGGATGGGCAGCCACAGCCCCGAGGCGAAGGCAACCGGCAGGTAGATCAGATTCACGAGAGGAACCGCGGAGTTCGGTCCGGCCAGGTAGCCAATGGCCAGGCCGAGCGCGCACGAAGGCATGGCGCCAAAGACCGTCGCCGATCCGAGGGCTAGCCAGGATCCCAGCGACAGGCGCACGCCGCCCGCGACCACGCCAAGCATCGAAAGCATCAACACGATCGCGGTGCCGAAGAGCAGGGTCATCACCACCTTCGCGAAGAAGTAGGCGGTGACCGGCATGGGCGTCGCGCGTTTCAGCAGAAGCCAGCCCTGGCCACGCTCGATGGCCACGCCCACACCAAAGCCAAAGAGCGCGGCTCCCATCACGCCGAACGTCCCATATGTCGCAACGAAATACGTCGCGGCGTCCGTTTCGCCAACCGGTCGGCTGACGCCTAGACCGAGCCCAAAGATCACGTAAAACATCGCTGGGAAACTCAGCGTGGGAATGGTGTAGGCCGGTAGCCGCAATGTCTTCACAAACTCGTACCAAGCTTCGAGTGCGCAGATGGCAAGCCTGCTACGGCGCGGGCGTGCCAACGCGGACGTGGCGAGCACCGATGTGCGCGTCATGCGTGCACGTCCTGACTGGCTGAAGCGGTCTCGCTCACGCTCGTGAGCGAGAGAAACGCGTCCTCGAGGCGAGCGGTCGTGATCTCGAGGTCGGAGATCGTTGGATCGAGCTGGAGGAGCGCGCGCGCTGTCGTTTCCGCTGTCGTCGTGAGGAGCACGAACCCGTCCCTGTCCGGTTGGATGGCCCGCACTCCGGGGAGTTGCTCGAGGCGTGCAGGTGGGAGGCTGGTGACGCAGCGGATGCGTCGACCCGCCGTTCGCTGCTTGATTGTGGCCGGCGTACCATCCGCGACGATCCGGCCCTGATGGAGCACGACGATGCGGTCGGCGAGCGCGTCGGCCTCTTCAAGATAGTGCGTGGTTAGCAGGATGGATCGTCCGTGGGCGATCAGCCGACGAATCTCGATCCAGAAGGCGCGTCGGCCTTCGACATCGAGACCGGCGGTGGGCTCATCGAGAAAGAGCGCGTCGGGGTTACCGCAGATCGCCAACGCGAACATCAGGCGCTGCTGTTGACCGCCCGACAGGTCACCGAACCGACGATGCGCGACCTCCGACAGACCGGCACGCTCGAGTGTCTCGTGCAGGGTCAGCGGAGACGGATAGTAGGCAGAGAAGAGATGTACGTGCTCTCGTACTGTCAGTGTGGGTGGCACGCCGGAGATCTGCAGCATCACGCCCACACGTTCGCGGGCGGCACGCTCCTGCGGCGAGCGGCCGAAGAGCTCGGCCTTGCCCGACGTCGGTCGCAGCAGGCCAAGGAGAAGTCGCACCGCCGTTGTCTTGCCCGCGCCATTCGGCCCGAGGAGAGCGGTAAGCTGACCTGCGGCGAGCGCGAGATCCACGCGGTCGAGGGCGACGACGTCGCCGTAACGCCGAGTAGTCTGGCGAAGACACGCCACCGGGGGCGCAGCGGTCGAGAGGGTTGACGGGAGCGTCTCGGTCATCACCTCCGATTCTCGTGGAACGACGCGCGGGACGCGCAGTGCAACCCGTCACGAATCGGAGGTGACAGCTGTCATGTTAGAAAAACAATCGCGTGCCCAACTCGAGGCGACGGCCGCTGCCCGCGGCGGTGGGTTGACCGAAGTACGGGGACGTCACTACCCCGCTGTAGTTGGTGAAATTCGTCGTGTTGAAGAGGTTCCGCACCTGGATATAGAGCTCGAGCCCTCGCCGCGGCTGATTGCGATCGTCGCGCCGTCCCCGGCGCTCAGGACCATCATCACTGCGCCAGCTCAGTCGAAGATCTGCGTCCCGCTGCCACGATCCGCGCTCTGTGTTCCGCCCCACGCCAGCCGGCCGGTCGTTCGTGACGGTGTCACCGTTGTCATCGAATCCGGTACGGATGGTGTAGGGTGCGCCGGAGCTCAGGTCTCCCCTGAGACCGACACCCAACCCATAGGGCAGCCGCAGGCTCACGCTGCCGAAGATCCGGTGGCGGATGTCGCCGCCGGCCGGGCTCCATTCGGCCGCGAGGTCGTAGCTGTCGGCGGGCAGACTGAGAGCTCCCTCCCCGTCGTTCATCTCCCGCGAGTAGCGATACCGGGCGAACCCAAACAGCCGGCGCTCTTCGGAGCGCACTCGCAGACGAAGGTCGAAGCCGCGCTCGGTCTCCCGACCAATCGACCGCACCTCGGTAATCCGCCCAAACTCTGGGTACGGCCGCTCGCCATCGATAGGGGCGTTGATGTTCAGGCCGCGGAACTGGTTCGACGTGACCTCGTCGAACACATTGAAGCCCAGTTCCAGAGCATCGGTTAGCTCGTGCTCGACGCCGACGGAGATCCGCCGCCTGGTCGGCATCACCAAGTCTTCCGCGGCCTGAACGCGGCTGGGCGGCGGCCCTTCTGTCTCGAAACTGCCGGCAAGGGGATCTGGCCAGCCCGGATTGCGAATGATGAGGTCCCGCTGCTGAACGCCATCGACCAGCAGTGTCTCTTCGTAAACGTCGGTGTCGTACCAATCATAGGAAATGCCGAATCCGCCGCGGAGCGTGGTGTTCCCGTCGTCACCGCCCGGCGTCCACCCTACGCTGACGCGTGGTGCGAAGTTGTTCCAGTCGGCGAGGTGCGATTGAAACTCGTGCCGCAAGCCCAGACCGAGCTGCAAGTTCTCCTGCAGCCGGATCTCATCGTAGATGTACCAGCCGAGCTCATAGCGCGAGTAGTCGAGGAGCGGGCTCCCCACGCGCTGTGTGTACTGGAGGGGCCGGCGGGCCTCGTAGTCGGCCAGGCTCGCAAACGTGAACGTCCCACTGGTGTTCTCCCACTCGTCGGTCCGGGATCGACCGAGCTCCGCCTCGAATCCCATGCGCATGTTGTGCTGATCGTTCAGCCTGAACTCCAGGTCGTTCTCTATCTCCAGCTCGCGCTCGCGCGATCCACCGCCCCTCTGAGCGCCACCTTCGGTAAACGCATTCTGCACATCGATGGTAACGGCGTCGCTGAGCGAGCGCACGTCCTCGCCTTCCCAGGAGTACTCCAACCGGAATTCGTTGAACACCTTCTTACCGAACGTGCCCATGTCCGAAATCCGCAGGATGTTCCGGAAGTCCTCGTTCGCGTAGGCGCGCTCGGCGAGATCGTACTGGCCCACGCCAAGGTTGCCCCGCTCACCGGTACGCCGTTGATACTCAGCGTGCAGCGTGTGCGTCGAGGTCAGCGCGTGGTCGAGGCGCACCTCGACGTTCATTTGTTGGAATTCCTGATTGACGACGTCGCTGAGCGGGCCTTCGGGCCGAGTGGCGACGATGGTCTGCGCGTCGAAGGCGCTCGTCCCGCCCACCTCGAGCGCGATGGACGTCTTGTTCTTCACCAGGGGGCCGCTCAGGTCCCACTCCAGTCGTCGTGTCTGGCCCGCGCCGCGCTCGGATGCAAAGGCGTTGCGCGCGTCGAGCGACTGATCGCGGAACCCGATGTTCACGCGGTTCTCCCAGGTGCTGGAGCCCGGCTTGGTGATGATGTCCACTCGCGGCCGCCCGGCGCTGTGCATGTCGGGCGAGAACGGGTCGGAGCGAATGCGAATGGCTTGAATCTGCGACTTGGGAGGCAGCTCGCCGTCTTCGAACCCGTTGACGCGCAGCTCGGCATCCGGCCCCGCCAGCTCCTGCAGGAACGTGGCCATTTCCTCCGGGTCGTCCGGAAGCTGTTCAATTTCCTCTTCTGGCATCGTGTCCGAGAAGCTGTCGCTGAGCCGCCGCCCGGCTGCCTCTTCACCCACGACGACCTCGTCCGTGAAGCCGCTCAGCGAGAGTGTGACCTCATGGCGGGTGCGCCGACCCGCCCGTATCTCGACCTCATCGACCTCGGCTAGCTCGAAGCTTGCCAGCTCCACCCGGAGACGATAGCGGCCCGGCACGAGGTCGTCGAAGAGCACCTCGCCGCGGCCGCTCGTAATCTCGAAGGTCCTCGTCTCTCCTGGCAGCGGCCCGACGAGCGTGACCGTGGCGCCAGGCAGGACGCCCTCGAGCGCGTCGCTCACCTCCACCACCAGGCTCCCGGCTGCCGCTTCCTGCGCAGCCGACGCGGCGGCCGCACGGACGGAAGCCGGGCACACCCAGGCGAGGCTCCACACACAGATCGAAATCGTCACCCAACGAAAGGAAAGCACCATAATGAGTCGTGAACGCCAAGCGGGACAGTCTGGACAGTCCTGGACAGCCCGCGCTTCCTCTTACGCTACGCTCAGGTGCCTGAGCCGATGATGAACGCGGCTTTCATCGATTCTTCAGGTTCCGTGGGACAGACTGACTGAATGCACGCGGAAGTCGCACGCTTCGGGTGTTGCGCCCTCGTCGTCGTGCTGGCAGCGACGCCTCCCTCGTCGTCTGCTGGCTCGGACGGACAGACCATGGTCACGTTTGATCGAGCACCAGGTGGAAACTTACCTGGCACATTTCAGGCGATCAGCTCGAGCGACAAGGAAGCGGGAACGTGGGCGGTGCAGCGCATCGATGGCCGAGCGGTGCTGAGTCAGACCGACCTTGGTCGCCACGGGTATCGGCTCGCCGGCCTGAAGGACCTTCGCATCGAACACCTGCGTGCTGGTGTTCGCCTGCGGGTTGGTGAGGGCGACGAGGCGGGCGGCTTGGCGTGGCGGGTGCAGGACGCGCAGAACTACTATGCGGCACGCCTCGATATCAATGACGAGGAGCTCGTCGTGTACAAGTTCGTTCGCGGCAATCGCGTCCGCCTGTCACGGCTCAAGGAGCTTCGGCTGGATCGAGACCAGTGGCACGAGATCGTCGTCGAGCACGTGGGCGAGCGGATGCGGGTGTGGCTGAACGACATTCCGGTCGCTTCCGAGCGTGACGACAGCCTCCACAGGCCGGGGATGCTCGCGTTCTGGCTGCCCGGCGATTCCACGGCGCACTTCGAGCACCTCTGGTACGAGCCAGTCGAACGGGACTGACGGGTGTCCTTGTCAAGAATCACTCCCAATGCGCGTGCTGATCGTCGAAGACGAAGAGGATCTCGCCTCGGCGGTCAAGCGGTTGCTCGCCGATGCGGGATTCTCGGCCGATGTGGCGTACGATGGCGAAGAGGGGCTGTATCTCGCGCTGGAAACGCCGTACGACCTCGTCGTGCTCGATCTCATGCTGCCACGCCTGCAAGGCGAGCGGCTGCTCGGTGAGCTCCGCGCCCGCGACCAACATGTTCCGGTTCTGATCTTGACCGCGCGCGACGCGGTCACCGATCGCGTCAGGTTGCTCGACAGCGGCGCGGACGATTACCTGATCAAGCCCTTCGAAGGGGCGGAGCTCGTCTCACGATGTCGTGCCTTGGTGCGTCGGGCCAGTGGACAGAGCGCTCCGGTGCTGGTGATTGGCGAGATGGAGATCGACATGCCGCGCCGCCGCGTTCGGCGCGCGGGCGTTGACATCGCGTTGACGCCGCGCGAGTTCCACGTCCTCGAATACCTCGCGCTGCATCGGGGCCGTGTGGTCTCGCGGAGCGAGCTCCTGGATCATCTCTACGGCGAGGCGGAAGAGACGATGTCCAACGTGCTGGAGGTGTTCGTGGCAGGACTCCGGCGCAAGCTCGGCGCGGACGTCGTACAGACCCGTCGCGGTCATGGCTACATCGTCGAGGCGTAGATCACTCGTCCAGCGGTTGTCGATCCGCGCTGCGCTGTGGACCGCGCTGCTGGGCCTCACGCTCGGAACCGTCGCGTCGTGGCAGTACTGGCGTGTGTCGCTGCGCGCCATCGACGCGCGGCTGGCGGATGAGGCCCGCACGCTCGCGACCCGAATCACTGTCCGGGAGGACACGCTCGACATCGATGTCCCTGGTGAGCTGGTCGGTGCCTTGGAAATCGACCAGGGCTACTACGGCGTGTTCGAGGAGGGCGGCCAACGCCTCGATGGCACGGCGCCAAGCGGACCTGATCCGGGTGCGGGCCTGCCCGCACGGCGCGTGCGCCAAGGGTATCGCGAGGCGCTCGCAGCCGGCCCGCGCGGCGCGACCGTGGTCGTAGGGCGATCCCTGGCGCCCATCTACGGTGACATTCGCCGCCTGGCCACGAGCCTCCTGGTCGCGAGTCTCGTCGTCGCGGTGTTCGCGCTGCCCATGGCGTTGTGGCTGCGGCAGCAGCTCGCCCGCTCCATCGGTCAGATCGACGAAACCGCGCGCCTCTTGGCACCGGGCCAGCCGGCGCGCATCGACGCGGCACGCGTCGATGCGGAGTTCGTCGGCGTGGCCGCCGCGCTCAACGAGGCCTTCGACCGCCTGGAGCGCGCGCTGGCGCGTGAACAGCAGCTGACTTCGGACGCCAGCCACGAGCTGCGAACGCCCGTGTCGACACTGGTCGCAGAAACCCAATGGGCCCTCGGTCGGCCGCGCGAGCCGGACGAGTACCGGCACTCGCTCGAGGTGTGCGCGCGACAGGCTCGGCGGATGAAGGATCTCGCGGAGAGCTTGTTGACGCTCGCGAGGCTCGAGTCGGGCACGTTGGCACCGGCGCATGAGACCATCGACCTGCGCGAGCTGGCTGACGAAGCAGCGGCCGAGCTGCAACCGCTGGCCCGAGCGCGCCGCGTCACCATTCACGTCGATGGCGCTGCCGCCCTACGAGGTGATCCTGTCCAGCTCCGCACCTTGCTATCCAACCTGCTCTCCAACGCGGTACGCTACAACTGGCCTGATGGTCACGTGCATGTGCGCTTGTCGCAGGGCGGCGACATGGTCGGCATGGAGGTGAGCAATACCGGGACCGGCCTCGATCCCGCCGAGGCGCACCGGGTGTTCGATCGTTTCTGGCGTGCCGATGCCGCGCGGGCGACCCGGGATGGCGGCACAGGGCTCGGCTTGGCCATTAGTAGGGCCATCGTCGACGCGCACCACGGCACGATCGCCTGCCGCAGCGCTTTCCATCAAGGAACAACCTTCAGCGTCGAGCTGCCCGCCAATGTGAACGCCGGACTCGCGCAGGATCATGGTCTGTAAGCACAGACGCTTTGTGGTAAATGTGATCAGGTAGTTAATTGGACTAGTCAAAGGCCTGCGCTGCGCCTATTCGATGACGGCACCGAATCCTGTGTTCTCCGATCACTGCCCAGTTTCGTCTGTGTCCACCTGTGTCCATGTCTGGATCACTACCCTCGCTGTCTATCTGTGGATCTTCGCAACGCCGGTCGTGGCGCAAACCTACCAGGCCTCCGTTCGTGGTATCGTCCGCGACGCGTCACGGCAACCCGTTGCCGGTCTGACGCTGACGCTGACGCGCGAAGAGACCGGCGAGGTGCGCACGACGACGAGCGGCGAGCTCGGCGAGTTTGCACTCGCGCAGTTGCCGCCCGGACGCCACCGTCTCGAGCTCGACGCACCTGGTCACGCCCATTACGTCCACGTGCTGACGCTCGAGGTCGCGCAGGCGGCGTGGATAGACGCTCGGTTGCAGATCGCCGCACGCGGCGAAGATGTGACCGTCACGGCACCGCGCGTGCCACTGGAGCTCGATTCCGCCGCGCGGGGGACGCTGATCGATGAGCAGTGGGTCGCGCGCCTTCCACTGGACGGACGCAACTTCCTCGAGCTGGCGCTGCTCGCCCCTGGGGCCGCGCCCGCGGCGCCCGGCTCGGCTACGTCGATCCGCGGCGATTTCGCCTTCAATGCCAACGGTGCTCGCGAAGACGCCAACAGTTACGTCCTCGACGGTGCGTACAACGTCGACCCGGAGCTGAACGGCGTGGGCGTCAGGCCCCCGGTCGACGCGATCCGCGCGTTCGAGGTGACGACGAGCACGTACGATGCGTCGTTCGGACGCAACGCGGGCGCCCAGGTCAACGTCGTCACGAAATCGGGGTCGAATCGCTTCGACGGCACCTTGTATGGGTTTCTCCGTAACGGGGCGCTGGATGCGCGGAACGTCTTCGCCCCACAAGGCGAGCAGGCACCCGAGTATGAACGCTCCCAGCTCGGTGGCTCGGCGGGCGGCCCGCTCGTGCGAGATCGACTCTTCTTCTTCGCCGACTACGAGGGCACCAGGCTCACCGAAGGGACGACGCGGCTCGCGAACGTGCCCACGTTGGCCGAGCGCCAGGGAGATTTCACCCAGAGCCTGTCCGAGCCACCGATCGATCCATTCACCGGTCAACCGTTTGCAGGCGGAATCATTCCGCCGGAGCGACTCGATCCCGTTGGCGTCGCGGTCGCGGCGCTGTACCCGGCCCCCAATCGCGACGCGCCGTCTGCCAACTTCGTCTCGTCCCCCTCGCTGCGCGATCGGAACGATCAGTTCGACGGGCGCGTCGATCGTCTGCTCGGGAGCGCCTCGACGCTGACCGCTCGCTACAGCTTTGCGGATCGACGGCTCTATGAGCCGTTTTCCGGCGCCGGGTTCGCCACCGTGCCCGGTTTTGGCACGAATGTGCCGCGCCGCGCGCAACATCTCGGCGTGTCGCTCGGTCAGGTGCTGTCATCCCGCCTCGTGAACGAGGCGCGCGTCGCCTGGAGCCGTGTGTCGTCCGGCACGTTCCACGAGAACATGGGGCACAGCCTGAATCGCGACCTCGGCCTGCCGGAGCTCTCGCCGAACGACCGCGACTGGGGGCTCAGCTTCATCACGGTGACCGGTCACTCACCGCTCGGCGATGGCTTCAACGAGCCGCAACATAGCAGCACGAACATGGTGCAGGTGGGCGATACGCTCACCTGGACGCGCGGCGACCATCTGGTCAAGACGGGCATCGACGTTCGCGCCCTGGGGCAGGATGCCTACCGCGACGTGCAATCGCGCGGTTTTCTGACCTTCTCGAACCAGGCGTTCAGCGGCCATGCGCTCGCCGATCTCCTGCTCGGCCTGCCGACACTCACCGGCGGCGCTCAGATCGACAACCCGCAACGCCTGCGCGCGCACAGCCTGAACGTCTTCATCAATGACAGCGTGCGTGTCACGCCGGCGCTGACGCTCTCGGCTGGTCTGCGCTACGAGTACAACGCGCCGGCCGTGGACGCTGACGACCGTGCCACCCTCTACGATCCCGCGACCGGATCACTCGTCCGCGTCGGCGCGGACGGGATGCCACGCGGCGGATACGTTTCCGACCGCAATAACGTCGCACCGCGCGTCGGGGCGGCCTGGGCCCTTGGATCCAATGCTCGGACCGTCATCCGCGGCGGTTACGGCCTCCACTACGATCAGTCGGCGTTGGCGCCATCCGAGGGGTTGTACTTCAACGAGCCGTACTACGACGTCAATACCTACTTCCCGCTGCCGGAGCGCCCCCTCACCCTCGACGATCCGTTTCCGGACGATTTTCCGGTGCCACAGCCGAACGCCGCGCTCGCCATCCAGCGCGATCTGCAAACGGCTGCCCTGCATCATTTTTCTGCAGGCGTCCAGCGACAGCTCGGCGGCTCCGCCAGCGTCGACGTCGCCTACGTCGGCTCGCGCGGTCGCCATCTCACGGCTGCGCGCGATCTCAACCAGCCGTCGCCGAGCCCGCAACCGCTCAACCCGCGACCCAACCCGGGCTTTGCCGATATCACCTTCATCGAGTCACGCGCGACCTCGCAATACGACAGCCTTCAGCTCGCGTACTCACAGCGTCTCGACCGGGGCCTCTCGGTGTTGGCCGCCTTCACGCTGGGGAAGTCTACCGACGATAGGTCGAGCTTCTTTGCGAGCGCGGGAGACGCGAACTTCCCACAGGATAGTAATAACGTGGCGGCCGAAAATGGGCGGTCGAACTTCGATGTGCGGCAACGCTTCTCGTTGGCGTTCGCGTACGCGCTCCCGTTTGGGCGCGGGCGGACCTGGCTGCAGGATCGTGCCTGGGTGTCTGCGCTCCTCGGTGAGTGGGACGTCGAGGGCGTCGTCATCCTGCAAAGTGGCCGGCCGTTCACGGTCGCCCTGCTGCCGGAGGTGGACAACAGCAACACCGGACGCGCGAGTCTTGGCTTTGGCGCGAACGACCGGCCGAACCAAGTGAGGGATCCGTCCGTGTCGGATCCGAGCCCTGATCGCTGGTTCGACACGACCGCGTTCGCACTGCCGCCATTTGGCACCTTCGGTAACGTGGGGCGCAACACGTTGGAGGGACCGGGGTATCAAAACCTGAACCTGGGCCTGCTCAAGCACCTGCCCCTCGGAACCTCGGCACGAGCACAGATCCGCGTGGAGGTGTTCAACCTCCTGAATCGTACCAACTTTGACTTGCCCGACAACTTCTTCGGGTCGCCGACATTCGGACAAATACTCTCAGCGGGAGCGCCACGACGCGTACAGATCGGTGTAAAGATTCTCTGGTAGGGCCGACAGAACGCTTAGGATTCGTCCCGGACGAGTCCTTAGCCGCAGCTATGATGAAATAACGATGGACGCAACGCTCGGCGAGATGCGAGCGTAAGATCAAGAGGATACGTGACGAGCCGTCGCTCGCCGTGTCGAAGGACGATGTTGTGACGAAACGACGAAGGTTTGGAAAGCTGCTCGCATGTGCCGCTGCTGGGCTGGCCGCGGGAGTGTACATATCCGCCGCTGCCTCTTCGTCTGCCCCCGCGGAGGGTCAGACGCCGCCGGCCAATGCAGAGGCGCAGCAGAGTAGTGACTGGCCGGAATGGCGCGGCCCGGCGCGCGATGGCCACTCAGCGGAAACGGGTCTACCCGAGCAGTGGTCTCCGGCGGGTGAGAATCTCGCGTGGCGCGCGCCGTACGGAGGCCGCTCGGCGCCGGTGATCCACGACAACCAGCTCTATCTACAGAACGTCGCTGGCGATGACAAGACGGCACAAGAGCGCGTCATGTGCCTGGACGCGAATACCGGTAAGCTGATCTGGGAGCGCAAGTTCAGTGTTTACTTGAGCGACGTGCCGCAGCACCGTGCGGGTTGGGCGTCTCCCAGCGTCGATCCGCGAACCGGCAACGTCTATGTCTACACGGTTGGCGCGCAGCTCAGCGCGCTCTCGCGTGACGGCAAGCCGATCTGGTCGCGCTCGCTGCCGGAAGAGTTCGGTGTCATTACCACGCACGGCGGGCGGACGATGTCCCCCGTGATCGAAGGGGATCTGGTCATGGTCAGCGGGTTGAGCGCCGGCTGGGGCGATATCGCTGCCACGACCAACCGCTACTTCGCCTTCGACAAGGGTACGGGCGCGACAGTGTGGATCAGCGCCCCACAAAAGTGGCATTACGACACCAACTACTCGACGCCGGTGGTGGCCGAGATCAACGGAAATCGCTTGCTCATCGTGGGCGGCACGGATGGAGTCATCCACGCGCTGCGGGTCGGTACCGGCGAGCCGGTGTGGCAGTGGCACGTGACCAAGCGCGCCCTCAACAACAGCGTCCTGGTCGACGACACGACGGTGTACGTCACCCACAGCGAAGAGAACACGGACACGACCCAAATGGGTATGGTAGCTGCCATCGATGGCGCCGGGCAGGGCGAGGTCGGCAAGCAGCAGATCAAGTGGGTCACGCGGGGCTTTCTGGGTGGCTTTCCGTCGCCGGTGATGGACGATGAGCGCCTCTACCATGTCGACAACAGTGCGGTCCTCGGCGCCTTCGACCGAGCGACCGGGAAGGCGCTTTGGAGGCATACGCTCGGCACGATCCAGAAGGGCTCGCCCGTGCTGGCCGACGGCAAGCTGTACGTCGGCACGGAGAACGGCCGCTTCTACATTCTCAGGCCGCGCGCCGATGGTGTGGATGTGCTCGATGAGGACTGGCTGGGTAAGCCGGATAATCCGGAGGCCATCGTCGGATCACCGGCCGTGTCGAACGGCCGCGTCTACGTGGCCTCGATGGAGGCGACCTACGCGATCGGTCCACGCGACGTGCCACGCCAGACGGCGGCCCCGGCAAGTCCGGAGCCGGTCGGGTCTGAGAGCGAGGGCGCTGCCGGCGCAACGGGAGAGCCGGCCACGCTTCTCGTCGTGCCGTATGAAGTGCGTCTTGCCCCCGGCGAGACCGAGACGTTTCGCGCGCAGGTCTATGATGCGAATGGTCGGTTGCTCGGCGACCAGAAGCCAACGTGGGCCGTCGAAGGGGGCGGGAGCATTGACGCCGACGGCACTTATAAGGCGCCGGCAGATGGACCACATGCCCTCACGGTGAAGGCCACGCTCGGATCGGTCTCCGGCGCCGGTCGGGTGCGCGTCATTCCGCCGCTCCCCTGGTCGATCGACTTCGAGTCAAACCAAGCACCGGAGCCCCCGGCGCACTGGATCAACGCGAGTGGGAAGTTCCGGTTCATCGTCCGTGACGTCGCCGGCACGAGGGCGCTGTTCCGCGAGGCGAACGATGTAGTCGCCCGTCGCATTCGCGCGTACTTGGGACCGCCGGACTGGTCCGATTACACGGTGGAGGCTGATGTGCGGGCGTCGGAGCAGCGGCGCCGGATGGGAGATGCCGGGGTCATCGCGCAGCGCTACGTGCTCGTTCTGTTCGGGAACAGCCAGCGCATCGAGCTGCATCCCTGGCAGGCCGCCGACGAGATGACGGTCCGCGCCCCGTTCGAGTGGAAGCCGGACACCTGGTATCGCGTGAAGCTGCGCGTCGAGAACCGCGAGAATGGCGCGACGCGCGTACAAGGGAAGGCCTGGCCGACGGGCCAGCCGGAACCGACCGAATGGCTGGTCGAGAAGATGGATTCAATCGGACACCGCGAGGGCAGCCCTGGGCTGTACTCCGATGCGCTATCCGACATGGCGTTCGACAACATCAACGTGTATAGGAACAATGATGCGCCTCAGAAGAGCTCTCACTAGCGGAAAAAGGGGACAGGCCCCTTTTCCTCAGCGCAGGGAAGTGGAAAAGGGGCCTGTCCCCTTTTTCCCCGTTTTCCTCACACTCCTCATCATCCTGGGCGCCGGGACGTTGCTCAGCGCGTCCGATCCGGGCACCGGCGACTGGCCGATGTGGGGCGGCACGCCGGATCGCAACATGGTGTCGAAGATGACCGGCGTCCCGACCGAATGGGACGTCGAGAGCAAAGAGAACGTGAAGTGGATGGCGGAGCTGGGATCGCAGAGCTACGGCAACCCGGTGGTGGCCGAGGGTGTCGTGCTCGTCGGAACGAACAACGAGTCGGTGAAAGACCCGAAGCAGGACGGCGATCGTGGCGTGCTGATGGCCTTTCGCGAGGAGGATGGGGAGTTCTTGTGGCAGATCACCCACGAGAAGCTGTCTTCGGGCCGCGCGAACGATTGGCCGTATCAAGGGGTGTGCTCTTCTCCACTCGTGGAGAACGGCGTCGCCTACTACGTGTCGAATCGCGGCGTCGTCATGGCGGTCGATCTCGACGGCTTCCGTGATGGGAACAACGACGGTCCCGTCACCGACGAGAAGCTCACGAGCGAGCGGGATGGCGACATCGTGTGGCAGTTCGACATGATGGAAGAAGTGGGCTCGTTTCCCCACAACATGTCGAACTCGTCACCGGTGTCTCACGGCGATTTGATTTACGTGAGCACGTCGAACGGGCAGGACGAGAGCCACGTCAACATCCCCTCGCCGAAGGCGCCCGCGATCATCGCGCTCAACAAGAAGACCGGCGAGCTGGTGTGGGAGGACAATCCCGTCGAGGATCGCATTCTGCATGGTCAGTGGTCGGCAGCAGCGGTCGCGAAGGTCGGCGATACGGTGCAGGTGATCATGGGTCAGGGCGACGGTTGGGTCCGCGCCAACGATGCGGTCACGGGCGAGCGGCTGTGGGAGTTCGACACGAACCCGAAGGATGCCGTGTGGCCGAAGACGCGCAACAACGTGATCAGCACGGCCGTTGTCTACGACGGGCTGGTCTACGTCGCCAACGGTCAGGATCCGGAGCACGGCGAAGGTGTGGGGCATCTCTACGCCATCGACCCCACCAAGCGAGGCGACATCACCGAGAGCGGGCGCGTGTGGCACTACGAGAAGATCCGCCGCTCGATCTCGACCGCGGCCGTGCATGACGGCCTCGTCTACTATGCCGACTTCAGTGGGTTCTTGCATTGCCTCGACGCGAAGACCGGAAAGCCCTATTGGGTACACGACATGTTTGCCGCCATCTGGGGCTCGCCGCTGGTGATCGACGGCAAGGTGTATCTCGGCGACGAGGACGGTGACATCACCGTGCTGCAGGCGGGCAAGGAGCTCAAGGAGATCAGCGAGAACAACATGGGCAGCTCGGTCTACGCGACCCCCGTGCCCGCCAATGGCGTGCTGTTCATCAACAACCGCAATCAGTTGTTCGCGCTCAGCGCCAAGGGAGCGCAGACGGCGGGGCCTTAGCAGCATGGGGCTCGTTCACGTCTTCCAGACCCGTAGGATCGCGCCGGGGCGATGGGTTGCCGTTTGCACGCTCGTCCTCTGGTGTTCGATGTGGCCGGCGACCGCGCAACAGGAGTCGTCGCGCCCGGACGCCTGGCCCCAGTTCCGCGGCAACCCTCAGCTCACGGGCGTGGCAGACGAGCTCCCGCCGACGATCGAGCTCTTGTGGACAGCCGAGATCGGCGAGTCGGTCGAATCGTCTGCGGCCATCGTGGACGGCACGGTCTACGTCGGCGCACAACCAGGCGTGCT
The DNA here is from genome assembly GCA_009377495.1 of Luteitalea sp. GTDB lineage: Bacteria > Acidobacteriota > Vicinamibacteria > Vicinamibacterales > Vicinamibacteraceae > WHTT01. Next base: position 61,519 of record WHTZ01000003.1, on the reverse strand, counting down.
TGCGGCGGTCGATTTGGCCAGCGGCAAGGTCAAGTGGACATACGAGGCGTCGGATCTGGGCGTGGGTGAGTCATCGCCGGCGGTGCATGACGGCGTCGTGTACATCGGCGATCTCGACGGCGTGCTGCACGCGGTCGACGCGGCCACGGGCAAGGCCCGCTGGACGTTCGAGACAGAAGGTGAGATCAAGTCCTCACCGGTCATTGCCGACGACCACGTGCTCATCGGATCGTACGACGGACATCTCTATGGCCTCGGGTTGGACGGTCAGCTGGCCTGGAAGGTGAGAACGGAAGGACCGGTGCACGCAACGGCCGCGATTCGCGACGGCGTGGCGCACATTGCGGGTTGCGACACGATGCTCCGCGGCATCCGCGTGGCGGACGGCAAGCAGCTCTTCACCGTGTCGTCGGGGGCATACACGGGTGCCTCCGCCGCTCTGGAGGGCTCACGCGCCTTCTACGGGACGTTCGAGAACGAGGTGCTCGCGGTCGATCTCGATGCGCGTAAGATTCTCTGGCGCTATCGTCACCCGGAGCGTAACTTTCCCTTCTATTCGTCGGCAGCCATCGAGGGCACGACGGTCTTCGTGGGTGGGCGCGACAAGATCCTGCATGCGCTCGACGCGGCAACTGGCAAGGCGCTCTGGACGTTCATGACGCGCGCTCGAATCGACTCGTCGCCCGTCGTATCCAGCGGCCGCGTTTATGTGGGCTCGAGCGACGGTCGGCTCTACGTGGTCGACGCGGCCAGCGGCGAGAAGACCTGGGAGTTCGAGGCCGGGGCGCCGATCTCGGCGTCACCGGCCATTGCCGCGGGCCGGCTCGTCATCGGCGCGCAAGACGGCCGGCTCTACTGTTTAGGGGTAAAGGGGTAAAGGGTAAAAGGGTAAGGGGTGAAGGGGTAAAATAGCAGCGTCACTACAGTAGCTGCTCGACCTGGCCGCGCCATTGGGACGCGGCGGCCTAACGGGAACGATCACATCGCAGAACAGGTGACTCCATGGCTTTCACACTCAAGGTCAATGGGAAGTCCACGTCAGTGGACGTTCCGCCCGACATGCCGCTCTTGTGGGTATTGCGCGATACGCTCGACCTGAAGGGCACGAAGTACGGCTGCGGGATCTCGCTGTGCGGCGCCTGCACGGTTCATCTCGCGGGTAAAGCGGTTCGCTCCTGCCAGGTCCCCGTTTCCAAGGTCGGGAACGCCGAGGTCACGACCATCGAAGGACTCTCGCCCGACGGCTCGCATCCGCTTCAGCAGGCCTGGCAAGAGGTCGACGTGCCCCAATGCGGGTACTGTCAGGCCGGCCAGATCATGTCGGCGGCCGCGCTCCTTGCCAAGACGCCCAAACCGACAGACGCGGATATCGATACGGCCATGAGCGGCAACCTGTGCCGCTGTGCCACATACCTGCGTATCCGCAAGGCCATCCACAAGGCCGCTGGGACTGCTGTAACGGAGACGGCTCGCGCCAATCCACCTTCCGCCAACCAATAAGGAGGCACCGTGAACAGCGTGCTTGTCGACCGTCGCTCGTTCCTTCGCGTGACCGCCCTGGCTGGCGGTGGCATCCTGCTTGGCTCCTGCGTCGAACGCGTTGGCGAAGGCGTCGCCGCGGCGAGAGGCGCAAACGGGGCGTTCACGCCCAACGCGTTCATCCGCATCACACCTGACGGTGTCGTAACCCTCATCGCCAAAAACCCCGAAGTCGGCCAGGGCGTCAAGACGATGCTCCCGATGCTGATCGCGGAGGAGCTGGAAGTCGACTGGAAGGACGTCAAAATCGAGCAGGCGCTGAGTGACCAGGAAAAGTATGGCCGTCAGGTCGCCGGCGGCAGCACCTCCACGCCCAACAACTGGGATGAGCTGCGCCAAGTCGGCGCGGCGGGTCGACAGATGCTCGTCGCTGCCGCGGCACAGACCTGGGACGTGCCCGAGTCGGAGTGCTACGCCGCCTCGGCGAGCGTGCACCATAAGCCAACGGGACGGACACTCGGATACGGTGAGCTCGCCTCCAAGGCGGCCACCCTCACGCCCCCGGACCTCGAGTCCGTTTCGCTGAAGGATCCCAAGGATTACAAGATCATCGGCACGGCTGTCCCGGGTGTCGACAACCCGTCCATCGTCACGGGCAAGCCGCTCTTCGGCATCGACACCAAGGTGCCGGGCATGCTCCACGCGGTGTTCGAGAAGTGCCCAGTATTCGCCGGGAAGGTCGCCAGCGCCAATCTCGACGAGGTGAAGGCCATGCCCGGTGTCCGCCATGCCTTCGTGGTGGACGGCGGCACCGAGCTCAACGAACTGCTCAGCGGCGTGGCCATCGTCGCTGACACGTGGTGGGCGGCACGCACCGCGCGTCAGAAGCTCCAGGTGAAGTGGGAGGAGGGGGAAACGACCTCGCAGAGCAGCGAAGGCTTCGCCCGTCGCGCGCAGGAGCTGGCCAAGCAACCGCCGGCCAGAACGCTGCGTCGCGACGGTGACGTCGATGCGGCGTTGCAGGGCGCAAAGGTCGTGGAGGCGTCCTACTTCTACCCGTTCATCTCGCACGCGACGCTCGAGCCACAGAACTGCACGGCGCATTTCCAGGATGGCAAGATCGAGATCTGGGCGCCGTCGCAGACGCCGCAGTCGGGCCGCGAGCTCGTCGCGAAGACGCTCGGCATTCCCGAAAGTGCGGTGACCATCCACTTGACGCGCATTGGCGGTGGGTTCGGCCGCCGACTGACCAACGACTACATGGTGGAAGCCGCGTGGATCGCGAAGACGGCCGGCGCGCCCGTGAAGCTGCTGTGGACGCGCGAAGACGACATGCAGCACGACTTCTACCGTCCCGCGGGCTTTCACTTCCTCACGGGCGGCGTCGATGGCGGCGGCAAGCTGGTGGCCTGGCGCGATCACTTCGTCAGCTTCGGCGAAGGTGAAGAGTTCGTGCCGAGTGCGGGAATTCGCGATACCGAGTTCCCGGCGCGGTTCATCGACAACTTCGCGCTCGAGAGCTCGGTTATGCCGCTGGGCGTGCCCACCGGCGCGCTGCGCGCACCCGGCAGCAACGCGCTCGCGTGGGTCTTCCAGTCGTTCATCGACGAGCTCGCGCATGCCGCTGGTCAGGATCCGGTGCAGTTTCGGTTCGATCTGCTCGGTGAGCCGCGCTTCGTGGGTGATCCGGAAGGGCGCGACGGCTACGACGCCGCTCGGATGCGTGGCGTGCTCGAGCTCGTCGCCGAGAAGTCCGGCTGGGGCAAGCGAACGCTGCCCAAGGGCACGGGCATGGGCGTCGCGTTCCACTTCAGCCATCGCGGTTACTTCGCCGAGGTGGCAGAGGTCAGCGTCGACGCGAGCAAGAAGCTCAAGGTGCATAAGTTCTGGGTGGCCGGTGATGTCGGCAGCCAGATCATCAACACCAGCAACGCCGTGAATCAAGTGCAGGGCTCGGTGCTCGACGGTCTTGGAGAGCTGCTCGGTCAGGAGATCACCATCGAGCGCGGCCGCACGGTCCAGAGCAACTTCAACGATTTCCCGCTCCTGCGCCTCACGCAGGCGCCGCCCGTCGAGGTCCACTTCCGGCCGACCGAGCATCCGCCGACCGGTCTCGGCGAGCCGGCGCTGCCCCCGGCGGTTCCCGCGGTGTGCAACGCCATCTTCGCCGCGACCGGCGAGCGCATTCGCTCGTTGCCGCTCTCGAAGCACGGCCTGCAGTGGGCGTAGGGACACGCGACCTCGACCCGGTGCGCGGCGCCCCTAAAGGGGCGCCCTACTCCGGCAGCGCCTCTGACTTCGGCTCCGGCAACCAGAAGCTCGCCGTGAAGCCGACGGCGTAGGTTAGCAACGCGACCGTCGCCGCGGCGTACGCGAGCTGCTCGGACGGGGTGCCACCCGGCATGACGTTCGAGAGCTGCGCCGTGAGGAGCGCCGCCGATGTCCCCACCATGCGGCCGCCAACGTTGGCGGCAAACGCCTCACCCGTGCCGCGTAGATGCACGGGATACATGCGGGGTAAGTAATTGCCCCAAAAGCTGAACTGTGCCACGGTGAAGAATCCGGCCGCGAAAATGCCCCACTTGAGCAACTCGAGGCCCTCGCGCGCCGACGAGAAGAAGACGAGCGGGATGATGAGGAGGCCCGGCACCTGGAACATCCGCAACAACGGACGCCGCGCCAGAATCCGTACCGCAAAGAACGCGAGCGCGAATCGACCGGCGAGGCCGCCCGTCTCTTGAAACCCCTGAACCACGCTGACCGTTTGCTGTTGCTGCACGTCGGGAAGCGCTTCGACTTCCGCCAGACCTGGCACGATGCGCGGCGCGTGCTGGAGCGCCCCGAACGCCGCGCCGTAGCTACACGCGAACATCAACGCCGTCACGAGCGTCGTCTTGCGGAAGCGCGGCTTAAAGATCTCGGCAATGCTGGGACGCTGGAGCGTGCCGGCGGACTTTTTCTCCCGCCAGATCGGCGACTCCGGCAGAAATGGTCGTACGATGATGAGCGGGAGCGCCGGGATCACGCCAGAGATGAGGGTGTAGCGCCAGGCGGCGTGGCCACCGTGGATAGCGGGCAGGGAATCGCCGTACGTCACGGCCAGGCCCCATGCAACGGTGACAACGACGCCGCCGATTGACGAAAACGCCTGCGTGTAGCCGAGGACGGCTTCGCGCCGCTTCGGATCCGGAAACAGCTCCGCGAGCCACGCGACCGCCGCCACGAACTCTACGCACACGCCGATGAACGTCGTGCACCGAAAGAAGAGGAGCCACTCGATGGACGTCGTGTAGCCGGCTGCACAGGCTGAGAACGCATAGAGCAGGATGCTCCAGACGAGCACGCGGCGGCGGCCGAAGCGATCGGTCAGGTAGCCGCCGATCAGGCCAAAGATGCCGCCCGCCATCGCCGGCAGCCAGAACAGCAGGCCGACCCAGTAGTTGAACTCCGCGCTGCCAGGCGTCGCGCCGGTCAGCTCCCTCAACGCTGACCCCACGATGAGCGGCAGCATCAGAATCTCGTAGATGTCGAACGCGAAGCCAATCGCGGCAATCGCGCAAATGACCCATTGCACGGGCGTGAGCGGTTGACGAATCATGCGGGCTCCTGAAACAGAACGAGGGGGCGAACCGTAATCTTATGAGAAAACAGGTGCCTGAGAACGGCACCTGGTATCTTTTCCTTATGTCTATACGAAGGAAGTCCGCCGCGTGCAACACCTGAAAATGGTCCTTCTGATCGTCCTCGCCACGCTCCTCTCCTTCGTCACACCGTTTGTCGCACGTGCGCGCGCCCAGGCCACCTTCGGCGCCATCACCGGCACCGTTCAGGACGTCAACGGTGGCGCGCTGGCCGGCGCGCACGTGTCGGCACGTCATGTCGACACAGCCGCGAGCCGCAGCGTCGTCACCGGTCCGGACGGGCAGTTCATCATCGTGGGGCTCCCGGTGGGTCGCTACGAAGTTCGCGCAGCGCTCTCCGGCTTCAAACCGCTCGTCCGCCCCGACGTGGACCTCGTCGTTGGCGAGTCCGCACGGCTTTCGCTCGTGCTCGAGGTCGGAAGCATCGACGAAACCGTGACCGTAAGCGGTGGTGCATCCCCGGTGAACACACGTACGTCCGAGCTGAGCTATCTCGTCGCGCAGCAGACGATCGAGCAGCTCCCACTGAACGGGCGCAACTACACCGACCTCGCGCTATTGCAGCCGGGCGTCAACCCATTTCCGCACCGAGACGGCGGGTCCGTGGTGGCGCACGGCCTGGCCATGAGCGTGAACGGACAGGATCCGCGCTCGAACGTGTACCTGATCGATGGCACGTTGCAGAACGACTTTACGAACGGTCCGGCGGGCAGCGCCGCCGGTACGACGCTCGGAATGGAATCCATCCGCGAGTTCCGGGTCGAGACCAACGCCTACGGCGCCGAGTTCGGTCGCAACTCGGGAGGGCAGATTCACGTCGTCACCAAGTCGGGAACGAACGAGATCAGCGGAAGCGCGTACGAGTATCATCGCAACGACGCGCTCGATGCCCGCAACTTCTTCGACCGCGAAGAGAAGCCGGCGTTCACGCGTAATCAGTTCGGTACGGCGATCGGCGGGCCACTGCAGCACAACCGCACATTCTTTTTCGTTGGGTACGAAGCGCTCCGTGAGCGGCTGGGACGGACCATCTCCACTGTTGTCCCGGACGACAACGCGAGACGCGGTGTCTTGCCGGATCCGGCGAATCCGGGCCGTGCAATCACGGTGCCGATCGATTCGAGCGTTCAGCCTTACCTGGAGGCGTTCCCGGTCGCGAACGGTCCTTCGCTGGGCGGCGGGCTCGCCGATTACACGTTTCCCTTCAATCAGACCATCGACCAGCACTTTGCGCAGGGACGTGTCGACTACCACCTCGGCGACAACCATCACCTCTTTGCGCGCTACACGCTCGACGACGCGGATCAACAGCTTCCGACCGATTATCCGCAGTTTCCGCGAGCGTTCGTGTCGCGCAACCAGTTCTTCACGGCCGAATCTCGGCACGTCACGTCGGAGCGGACGCTGAACACGTTCCGCATCGGCTTCAGCCGCACGCGCTTCGGCCAAACGGTAGACGCAGACCTCTCGCAGCCGCTCACGGCTTTCGTGCCTGGCCAGGCGATGCTCGGCGACATCGACATCGGCGGCCTCCGGCGCTTCGGACCCCAGAGCTCGGCGAATCTCCGGCTCGTGCAGAATGTCTTCAGCTTCCAGCACGACCTCGTGCACACGCGTGGCCGGCACGTCCTGAAGGCGGGGGCGCTCATCGAGCGTTATCAGGACAACATGGTCAACCCGACCTTTAGTCTTGGCATCTTTCGGTTCGCGAATCTGCGAACGTTCTTGGAGAACCAGCCCCTGACGTTCATTGGCTTGGCGCCCGAGGGTGAGATCGATCGCTACTGGCGCTTCACGCTCTTCGGCGTCTACGCGCAGGATGAATTCCAGGTTACACCGCACCTCACACTGAACGGCGGTCTGCGGTACGAGGTCACCACGCTGCCAAAGGACATCCACGGGCGCGACTCAGCCCTCATCGACTTCAACGATCAGGAACCGACGGTTGGTCAGCTTTATCAGAATCCGACGCTGACCAACGTGTCGCCGCGTGGAGGGTTCGCGTGGGACATCGGCGGGCATGGCGTCACGTCGCTTCGCGGCGGCTACGGTCTCTACTTCAACACGAACAACCAGCAGAACCTCATCGTCACCGTTACCAATCCGCCGGCCACGCCGCGCGTGATCATCTCGAACCCGAGCTTCCCCGTGCCACCGTTCGATCGCGCCGTGGGCAACTCGATTCGTCCCGTACAGTGGGATTTGGAGAACCCGCGTGTGCATGTGTGGAACGTCAGCCTTCAGCGTGCACTGCCGTGGGAGCTCGTCGCCACAGTCGGCTACGCGGGCTCGCGCGGCAAGCACCTGCTCCGGAGCAGCGATCTGAATGTGCCCACGCCGGCACAACTCCCGGACGGCACACCGTTCATCCCGCCCGGCACGCCCAGACCGAACCCCAATTTCTCGACCATCGAGATGAAGAGCAGCGACGGCGACTCGTGGTACCGGGCGCTCATCGTGGACGTGCGGCGCCGCTGGCGTGATGGGCTCATGCTACAGTCCTCCTACACGTTCTCGCGCAGCGAGGACACGACACAGGCGTCCACGTTCTTCTCGGACGCGACCAACGGCACCACGTCTGCCTTTCCGGAGTTCATCCCCGACTACAACAAGGGGCGATCGGACTTCGACGCGACGCACAGTTGGGTGATGAGCGCGACGTGGGAGCTGCCGTTCGCGCGTGGCGGCGGCGGCCTGGCCAGCACCATCCTCGACGGCTGGCAGCTTTCGGGCATCCTCACCATGCGGAGTGGCAATCCCCTCACCGTGTTCGTGCAGCAGAACCGATCGCGTTCGCTCTGGACGCCGTCACTCGGTCCCGGCATCGGGCAAGATCGAGCGAGTTACGCGGCAGGCCGTGACGCCTCGAACGCCGTACGTGGAAGCCCCGATCAGTGGTTCGATCCGACCGCGTTCGCGCTCCAGCCGGCTGGCACGTTTGGCAACACCGGTCGAGGCGACTTCACCGGTCCCGATTTACGGACGTTGGACCTCTCGCTCACGCGGCGAGTCCGACTCGGTCGGCTCGGCAACCGCGCGGGTCTCGAGCTCCGCGTCGAAGCGTTCAACGTGCTCAACCGCGCGAACTTTGGCCCACCTGGCCTCACCGCCTTTGCCGGCGCGGCGGACGACGAAGCGCCACTCGCGACGTTCGGACGGATCACGTCGACGGTGACCTCGTCGCGGCAGATTCAGCTCGGCGTCCGGTTAACATTCTAAGAAAGGGCGAGGAATCAATGAGTTGGCTCTGGTTCGTTGGCGGTGCGGTTCTTTCGTGGGGCAGCTATGGTGTTCTGCTACACCAGGGGCAGATTAAGCTCGGCAACCCCTTGCGCGCGCTGCTCTGCGTGGGAGTGGCCTACTTCTTGATCGGTGTGCTGGTCCCTCTCGCAGCGCTGAGCTACCAGGGGACCCTTGGCGCACGCGACTTTACCGCCAGCGGCATCATGACGGCCACGGTCGCCGGTGGGCTCGGCGCGATTGGCGCCGCGTGCATCATCTATGCCTTCCGCGCCGGTGGGCTTCCCTTCTACGTGATGCCACTCGTCTTTGGCGGCGCGCCGCTCGTCAATGTGCTCATGTCGCTCATCATCCATCCACCCAAGGTCGCGCCGAATCCGATGCTGTACGCAGGCTTCGTCCTGGCGTCGATTGGCACCGCGCTGGTGCTCTACTATCGTCCGGCTGCCTAAGAGCAGGTGGGAGGTACGAGGGGCCAGGTCCAAGGGCTGTCTCAGGGATGCCTTGTCCCTGAGACAGCCCTGACACCTGTTCTCACCCCTGTTTCTTCCGTTCGCCGATCGCCCACAGGTACTTCGTCGTCCGAATGAAGATCTGCCCGTCGGAGACGGCCGGTGAGCTGAGGCAATAATCGTCGAGCGCGTTCTCTGCGAGAACCTCGAATGTGGGGCCAGCCTTGAAAACGCTGACCAGCCCATCCTCGTTCGTCGCATAGATTTTGCCGTCTGCGAGCACTGGCGAGCTGCTGTAGGTGCCTGGCTGGAGGCGTTCCGGCCCCCAGACGACCTTGCCTGTCTTCGCATCGAGGCAATGTGCGATACCCCTGTCGTTCACCACGTAAAAGTACTTGCCATCGGTGACGGGGGTGGGCACATCCGGTCCGCGGTCGAACGACCAGAGACGATGCGTGTCGGTGATATCACCACGGCCGCCTCCCTTGATCGCCAGCAGCGGCTTCTCCCGTGACGGCGCGTAGACGATGTTATCGACAACCACCGGAGAGGCCACGATGCGATTGAAGGGGTTGTTCTCGGGGTTGAGGCCGCCCGAACGCCAGAGCTCCTTCCCGCTGTCCGGATCGTGGGCCGTGACGACATCGCCGCCGACCACGACAATCTCCGCCGCGTCGTCGTATTGCAGCAGCGCCGGGGTCGCATACGAGTCCGGTGACTCGCGGATGGCAGGTGTCGGCCGCTCAATACGCCACACGGTCTTGCCCGTCTTGGCATCGATGCGCAAGACATACGACGGGTCATCCGTCTTCATCCCGTGCAGTACCTGGACGAACAGCGCCCCGTCGTAGAGCAGCGGCGACGACGCGTAGCCCCAGTTGAGACCGAAAGCCCCGTAGTCCTTCTGGATGTCTCGCGACCACAGCTCGCGCGCGTTGAAGTCGAAGGCCTTTAGGATCCCCGTACCGGTCATCACCCACACCTGCTCGCCATCCGTGATCGGCGAGGGCGACGACATGTTCTGCTTCCGAATCTTGAAGTTCCCACTGCCGAGCGTGCGCTTCCAGAGCACGTCGCCCTTCGCCCGGTCGAGCACCCAGAGCTGCAGCTCGTCGCCGTCGGCGGTATTCAGGAAGATTCGCTCGCCCCACACAATCGGTGTCGAGCCCGAGAACTCCGGCATGGTGAGCTTCCACGCAATGTTCTCCGTTGTGGACCAGCTCACAGGCAGGCCCTTTTCGGCGCTGACACCGTTCGCCTGCGGGCCGCGCCACTGGGGCCAGTTCTCGGCCTCGAGCACGACACCGGCGGCAAGCACTACGACAACACACGAGGTAAGCACGCGACGCACAGTTCCCTCCTTGATGCGCAAGGCTCTGACGGCTGACTTCACAGGTTGCTATAGTACCTCACACACGAGGGCTCTCCATGACGATACGCCCACATGGGGGCCGCCGTTTCGCACCCCTGGCCCTCAATCTCGTCATGATAGCGCTAGCTGCTACTTCCAAGCTCCAGCGCGACGATGTTCGCTCGGTCTCGAACGTACAGCCGCGTGCCAACGAGCGTCGGGGGTGTCCACGAGATCTTCGTCAGCACGTCCGCGCGGGCGTGCACCTTCAGGCCCTTCGGCGAGAGCGTTGCAATTCCTAGCGCGCCGTCTTCATCGAGGATGACGATCCTGTCGTCCGCGTACAGAAACTGCGAGCGCGCAAAGGAGCGATCGCGCCACGCGATCTCGCCGGTCTTTACGTTGATGGCGGTAATGAACGACGGCCCGAAGTCGCCGCTTGCCCCGTAAGCGTAGTCGCCGAGCCGAATGACCGTGCCGATGTGCACGCGCATCCGGTTGTTGAACCAGAGCTCCTTGACGCTGGTCTTTCCGTCAGTCTGCGTGAGCTGCAGCACGCGGCTCCCGTTGTTGTACGCCGACGACAGGAAAAGCAGATTGTCGCTCCCCCACACGGGCGTGCTGATGTTGAGGCCGTAGTCGGTCTTGTGCGGATGACGCCAGAGGAGGTCTCCGTTGGCGGGGTTGATGCCTGCTACGTCGTCGCCTCCAAAGACCACGAGTTGCTGCTGGCCGTCCACGCCAATGAGGACAGGAGATCCGGGCGCAAAGCTAAAGCTGTGTTTCTTCCACGCGACCGCACCCGTCCGCTGCTCGAAGGCCATCACGAACTGTTCTGGCCCGCCGACCGGCAAGATGATCGTCTCACCAAACGCGATTGGGCTCGGCGCGAAGCCCCGGTCGGGCTCTGGGGCGCCGAACTCCTTCATGAGGTCGTGCGACCAGAGCACGCGACCCGTTTGCTTATCGAGAGCGAAGAGCTCCCTCCGCGATCCAGCAGCAAAGATGCGGTCGCCGACGATGAGCGGCGTCGAGTGCGGGCCGGCGCCTGCCGAGAAGTCCACTCCAGAGGTTGGCGAGGCGTACTTGTGCTCCCATATGGTTTGACCGGTCGCCGCGTTGAGCGCCACGATGGCCTCTTCTTCACTTCGGCCGGCGGCGGAGAGTGGCCGGTACATCGTGTACAGCCGCCCATCCTCGTTGAGGATCGACGAGTGTCCCTCCCCGAGCGCGCGGCTCCACAGTTGTCTCGGCCCGGCGGCTGGCCAGTCTGTTGCTAGCCCCTGTGCCTCCACCATGAAGTTGCGGTGAGGGCCGCCCCACTGCGTCCACGCACCTCCGCCCGCAGCGCCGCCAACCGAAACAGGAGGAATCACGACGCCAACGCACAAGACGACGGCCAGGAGATAGCGGGATGATCTAGTCATAGGTCAGCTCCGTCAGAATGGGTTTACATCCTCGGGGGCATCAGCGCCGGGTGGGCACAAAGCGGCGCTGGTCAATGGCACAGGCGGTCCGTCCGTATTTCCCTCTTACTGACGCTGACGAGCATCGGACGGTTCCCGCGGCCTTTGCGCTCTCCATCATTCAGACCGAAGTGCGGCAAGGAGCGGTGTACGAGCGGAGGCGCGCGCAGCTGCAACCGATGAGAGCAATCCGGCCGCCAGCACCGCGAGTACCAGCGCCGCCAGCGACAGCAGTGGCAGCCGGCCGCCCCGCTCGAAGGCAACCGGCGCGACGGCCACGAGCGCTGCCGCGACGCCAGCACCAAGGCCAACCGCTAGCAGCATGGCGTTTTCCGCCACGATCATCACGCTGAGGTCGCGGGCCCTGTAGCCGATCGCGCGCAGCAACGCGAGCTCGCGCCGCCGCTCGAGCACGTTGCGTACGGCGACGGCCGCCAAGCCGACCGTCCCGAGTAGGAGGCCGAGCGCCCCGAGCGCTTGAAACGTCGAGAGATACGTGTTCTCGACGCGATGGAAGGCGGCGAGCCGATCCGTCGTGGACGAGGCATCGAACCCAAAGTCATCGAGCCGCGCCTCGAGAAACCCAGCAACGGCCGCTGACATCTGACCGCGATCGTGGCTCGAGTCAGCATGAGGCGGCGGCGCAATGTCGATCAGGAAGAAGCGATAGCCCTCCTCCTCAGGGAACACTTCGAGAAATCGCTCTTCGTCGATGATCAATTCTCCCTGCAGCACGCTATCCGCGAGCGCGGCGACGATGCGAAGACGGACCGGCCGCTCGCCTTCATCGATAACCAGCTCGTCGCCAACACCGACGTGAAGCACGTACTGGAGCGATGTTGCGTCGGCAATCGCGGGCACCGCGCGTCCGGCATCGCGGCGACGCAGCAGACGCCAAGGATTTCGCCGCTCCTCGTCGGTCGAGGCGGTGCTGGCGCTGAACGAAAACCGGCCGCTCTCGATGAAGGCGGCGGGCGCACCAATCACGCGAGGTCTTTGCGGCCGATACAGATTGGCACAGCTCGCGTCGTCACCAGGACGGAGACGGAACCGCGTCAAGCCGAACGAGGCATGGGGATCGGAGCTCGAATCAGGTATCAGGTTCAGCGCGTCGCGTCCTTCGGCTGTCGCCGGATCGTGGAAGACCGGCAGCAACGACTCTGCCACGAGCGCGTAGCCCCCCGTGCCCGACGCCTTGTCAGTGGCATCAGGGGCACCCTCGCGTCGGAAGGCCTCGACCGAGACAATGAGAAACACGGCCGCCGCAATGAGCGCGGCCGAAAGCACGCTTCGCCCACGCCGCCAGGCCGCATACCGGATGCCCAGGCGCGGAACCGAGAGAAAAGGGGACAGGCCCCTTTTCCGCTCATTTCGCGTCGGAAAATGGGCCTGTCCCCTTTTTTCTCGGCGCGCGAGGCGGGCGCCGAAGGCCACCAGCGCGCCCGCGAGCACGAGCGTGCCTGCGCCAAAGAAGCCTGCCGTCTCGCCAATCAGGCCGGCCATTGACGACGCTGCCAGCGCAAAAGCCATGGCGACGAGGCCCGCCGCGGTAACCCGGAGGCGCCACGGAGGACCGGGCGACCGGGCTGCGAACGCCGACGCCACATCGCCGCCAAGTAGTGCGCGCGGCGATGCTCGTCCCAGCGACCGGAGCGTCCACCAGATCACCACCACGCCGACTAGGAGTCCCGCCGTGGCACCGGCGCTCAACGTCAAGAAGGAGGGATGCAGCTCCAGGAGCGTCGTGCCCACAGCGCCCACCCACCACGTCCGCAGGCCAAGCATGATCAGCCAGGCATACGCGACAGCCCCGAGCATGCCCAGAGCGCCCCCCACGAGCGCGAGGCCGACGGCTTCGAGCAGGAAGAGGTGTCGAATGGCCGCGGGCGAAAACCCAACCGCGCGGAGCAGCCCAACCTGCTGGATCCGCTGCTCGATCCCGAGCCGAAAGAACAAGGCCGCCAGGAGCACCGCAGCCGCGACGAGAAAAAAGCTGAAATAGGCGAAATATTCGCCGAAATCGGTCGCACCGACCGACGCACGCAGCGCTTGCTGGCGAGCGGGGATGACCACCAGCCCGGAGGCAAGCGGATCCAGCTTGGCGCGCAGGCCGCGCGCGAAGCGGCCGTGGGCCGTTTGTGCGTCAGTACCCTGTGGCAACGACACGCGCACCGACGTGAGCTGCCCGTAGCGCGAGCCCCACAACTGTTGACCGACCTCCAGCGGAACGAATGCTTTGGGCGTAGTCCGGTAGCGCTCCCAGTAATCCTCATCCGCAGGGCGAATCTTGCCCAGATCGATGGGAAACGGGGGTTCCCAGTCCGCTACGCTCGTGGCATCGCTGATGCCTTCATAGTTGGGTGCGAAGTCACGATCGGCGGCGGCGATCGGTACGATGGTCGACACCCGGAAGTCTGTAGTCCGGGTCGCGAGTCGCCCGGAGCCTTCCCACACGTAGTACTCGAGCGTGACGCGCTCACCACCGCGGACACCGAGCCTTTGAGCGACCCAGTCGTTCACCACGATCGACGGAAGATCGGAGCTGCGCTCGCGAGAACCGCGAGCGGTGACGAGCGAGTACGGCACCTCGCGATCGCCGTGCCGAATCGCGTTGGCGACATAGGTCAAAAGCGACGATGCCTGATACCCCTCGGCAGATGCGGTTTCGGTGGCCGCACGCGCAACGGCATCGGCGAGGAGCCCCGTGGTGCTTTCAACCGAGAGCGCCGTGTCACCTGCCACCGGACGGACAGCGAGCCCAAGGTCCTCGAGTGTGGCATGTTGGCGCACGGGACGCGCGCAGTCGGTCGGGCCGTCGCTCTGTTCGGGGCACCTGACCAGGATGGCGTTGACCCGATCCCGCTGTTCGAGATCGCGCTGCAGTCGTCCGAGCGGTAGAAACACCGCCCGCACCTCATCCTGCTGCGGCTTCAGGCTGAACTCGCCAAGCCGCGCGCGCGCCAACACCCCGGCCGTGCGCATCCGCATCGTCCGGCCGGCTTCGTCTCGGCGGCCGTGCAGAAATTCCGCGGGAATCGCGGACGGCATTTCCGTGCGGACGAGGAGCGTATCCCCTTCCGTCACCGCCAGCTCGCGCGCCAGACCTGGGCTCACCCACGCATCCGAGCCGTTGAGGGTGGGGGCCTCGACGGCGTGGAAACGCCAGAACCGCTCATCGACGCCGAAGACTTGCACGCCAGACGCGCGCCGTTCGCTCCGCTCGGCCGCGACCAGCGCATCCGCAACAACAATGGGCACCGTGCCCCCGGTTTGGGCCGCAACGTCCGCGGCCAACTGCTCTCGAAAGAAACCGCCGGACGTGACCACGAGATCCGTTTGGCCGAGTCGACCGACTGACAGCTCGCGCAAGCTCTCCCGTACCGAGGCGCCGACCAGCAGCGCGCCTGACAGCACGGCAACGGCGCACGCCATGCCGAGGACAACTGCCGCGTTCGTGCGGCGGTAGTAGGAGACAGCGCGGCGCGCAAGCGTGCCG
The DNA here is from genome assembly GCA_009377495.1 of Luteitalea sp. Lineage (GTDB taxonomy): Bacteria > Acidobacteriota > Vicinamibacteria > Vicinamibacterales > Vicinamibacteraceae > WHTT01. Next base: position 46,394 of record WHTZ01000003.1, on the reverse strand, counting down.
AAGGTCATCGCATCACCCGCGCTCGTCCACTCGTCGGCGCACGAGGCGCCGATCGACGAGATCGAATTGGACCGGAAGGCGCTCGGCGAGCAGCGTGCTGTGGGTCACGACCACGAGGATCGTTTGCTCGCGTGTGTGGAGATCGATGAGCAGCGAGACGACCGCCTCGGCCGTCGCGCGATCGAGATTTCCGGTGGGCTCGTCGCACAGCACGAGCCGCGGCCGGCGGATCAGCGCGCGCGCGACCGCGGCGCGCTGCCGCTCACCACCCGACAGCTCGGCTGGTCGATGGTCGATCCGATCGGTCAACCCCACTTGCGCGAGCAAGGTCAGTGCCCGCTCGCGGTCAGCGGGGCCGTCGCGGCTGCTGTCGACCAGCGTCGGCGCCAGAACGTTCTCGAGCACCGAGCAGTGCGGCAACAACAAATGATCTTGAAAGACAAAGCCGATCTTTCTATTGCGAAACAGCGCGAGGGCAGACTCTGGCAGCGCGTACGGGTCCTCTTCGTCGAGCGTTACACGCCCAGATGAGGGCGTTTCGAGCGCACCAAGGATGTACAGCAGCGTGCTCTTGCCACTGCCGGACGGGCCCATGATCGCTGCGGCGTCCCCAGGCGCCAGCTCAAGCGACACGCCCGAGAGCACCTCGAGCGCACCGCGCGGCGTCGGATACCTCATTGTGATGTCAGCCGCGTGAAGTCCGAGCATCGTGAGTAGGGCGGCCCTTCAGGGCCGCCGTGATCGGCGGGGCTGAAGCCCCGCCCTACCGTCCATACCAGTGACCAGACAACTGAGTGCCGGATTAAGCCAGAACGCGACGGCCGATGACCGCGGCGTAGGCCTCCAGCGCGCGATCCGCCATCTGGGAGACGCTGTAATGACGGCGTACGCCGGCGAAGCCGGCCGCGCCAAGGCGCGCGGCCAGCGGGGCATCACGCAACACCGTGCGAAGCCCTTCGGCCAGCGCATCCACGCGTCCGGGCTCGACGAGCAGGCCGCCACCCGTCTTCTCGATGATCTCCGGCAGCGTCCCGCAGCGGGGCTGCACGACCGGCACACCGCTGGCCATGGCCTCGAGCACCGACAAGGCTTTCGGCTCGTCGTAGGTCGCCGGCATGGAAAACACATCGAGGCTCCGCAGGAACTCGATCTTGGCCGAGCGATCGAGCTCCCCGAGATAACGGAACTCCGCAGAGAGGCCTGCTTCACGCATCTGCCGCTCGATGCCGGCCAAATAACCACGGTGCTCCGGCGCGAGATAACCCGCCGCCTCGAGCTGCATGGGCGGTAGATCCTGCGTCACGTCGCGAGGCGCCCGTAGCTGCTGATACGCCTCGCAGAGCACGTGCAAGCCCTTTTCGGGCGCGATGCGCGCGAGGAAACCGATGCGGCGGACGTCTCGCTGGCCGACCTCACGCGGCTGAAAGTCGTCCACGCTGACACCGAGCGGGACGACGTGCACTTTTTGCGGCGGGATCTCGAGGTACCTCGACATGAACGGCGCATAGTACTCGCTGACGGCAAAGAATGCGTCGACCGTGTCGATCTGCCGTCTAATGAGCTCGATCGCTTGCGCCCGGTACCGCTCGCCGAGACCGTCGAGGAACAAGTCCTCTCCCTGCAGCGTGACCCCAACGGGCCGCCTCGTCGCGCGCGCGATCGGGCCTGCGAGCGCGATCAGCAGCGAGTTCGGCAAAATCGTTAGATCGGGCTGCGGCTGACCGCGCAACCAATCCAGCAACTTGTCGACTTCCTTACGGTGCGGCCCGTGCTCGCCTCGGAGCATCGAGACGGTCATCTCGCCCAGCGTCGCCGGATCGGTGCTAACCGCGCGCCACGTGGCGGCACGGATCAGGGCAGGAGCGTCCCACAGGCGGTCGAGGAACTTCGGCGTGTAGCGAAAGAGCGGAATCTTGTCTTCGAGATAGACGCTAATGCCGCCGAGGAGCACCTCGTGGCGGCTGACGTTCGGCTCGTCTGTCCGCGTTGGCGTGTACACGGGCAAGAGCACCACGTCGTGGCCGCGTGCCAGGAGCTCGGCCGCGAGGGCGTTGTCGCGCAGACAGCTCCCGCAATACATGCCGCCGGCGCCCGCGGTAATGGCGAGCACCCGCACGTCAGGCGGCGCTCCCGGTCGCGCTCACGCGGGCCGGAGCGGTCTGCTGAAAGGCGCGCCGCGCGTACAGATGTTCGAAGAGGTTACCTTCGTGCGGCTGATCCCACGCGATCTGGTTGGTCGCGATGGGCCCGACATTCAGGCGATCGACCAGCGACGACGCGATGAGACGCTCGAGCAGCCCACGGTCCGACGTCAAGGCAGTGACGACCAGAGTGGGGCCCATGGCCTCGGGCAACCGCGCCATCTCCTCAGGTCCCATCTCGACGACACTCGCGAAAGGAAAAAGAAACTCGCGGTTCGCCAGCGGATGCCCGGGACTATCGCAGTAGACGATGGTCGGTAGCATGTACGTGCATCCGTGCTCCTGGACCGCCCGCGGGCCGCGGCGGTGACCAGCCGTGAGGTCGATCGCACCCGGCTCCCGCAGCCCCGCTTCGATCTGGTTATCGACCCAGGTAGCCACGCGTGGATCGGTGAAGGGCGCGATCCGGGCTTCCGGGTCGTCTGCTTCCCGCGGCACGATCGCCGCGAGGCGTGAGGCGAGCGCTTCGGCGATCTCGCGACCTCGTGCGGGCACCCAGATGCCGGAAGCGTTCACGCACGAACGGCCACCATTGTCGGCAATAGAGGCCACCATCAGGTCCAAGTGGTCCGTCCAGCGCTCAATCTGATCCGAGCCGATCAGAATCTTCGTGTAGCCGGGCCCGTGCAGCTCGACCCTCGGATCTCCGCCAAAGATGCCCACCGACGAGGCATCGCCAAAGAACATCGAGCGCCCGCACTGGCGGATGATCTCGCCCGCGCCCGCGTGGTCCGACGGGTAGTAGCTGAACGCCTCGACTGGGCAGCCCGACGCGATGAACGCCTGCGCAATCCGGAACGGCGTCCAGAGCTCGGCGCTGCCGGGCTTCAAGACGAGCGGCGTCTTCAGCGGCACAGCGGGCGTCCAGAGCGCGTGCACGCCCGGCGAGTTGCTCGGCAGGACGACGGCCAGCGCCTGGGTGCGGGGGAAGAAGCTCAAGACTTGCCCCGCGACCTCGCCGACCCCAGTATCGAGAACCGGCAGACCGAGCTGGCGTGTCAGGCCGCCGATGATCTGCCGCATCTGGAGGAGCACATCGGCAATTCGGCCCATATTGCGCCGCGCGAGCACATAGGGCATCCCCGTGGTCGCGGAGACTTGCTCGATGTAGTCCTGCGGCGTCTGCTGATCGTCGCCAATCGGGAGCGTGCCGTGAAGGAACCGATCGGCGGCTTCCTGGCAGATCGCGAGCAGGTGCTCCGCCGACAGCGTGGCCAGCGCCCGCCGTGCGGCCGCCTGGTGGCTCGGCAACAGGTCGCGGCGAATGAGCCCCACGTTGGCTTGACTCACCGCGACGAATGGCTGTCCAGTGCGGTGATGCGGAACGTGTGCCTCGTCGAGGCTCCTGTACGATACGCCATGCCTCAGCAAGGGAATGTGCAACATCGCTAGTGTCCTGTCTCAGTGATTCGTGGCATGAGTCCCGGAGCGCGGCGCCCGGCTGGCGAGGCGCGAGGAGGGAGCATACAGGCCGTATTTGACCGACGAGCAACGAAGCCAGGCGGGATGCCCCGCCCGGGAATTATGTCGCGAATCGCTGAGACAGGACACTAGTAGACTCCCTCGACGACTGTTGCCTGAAATCGTGAAAACGGGCGCACGTTGCGGACGCCGTCCCACGGATAGCGCTCGCACGGCGGCTCGCGCTCCGCCTCGTCGCGCTCCAGCAAGCGGGGCATGAAGAACTCTTTCGTGAGCGTCGTCAGACGCACCCGGCCTGTCTCGCCGTACGCCACCACCCGGTCCGGCCGATCGGGATCGACGACCTCCATCATCGCGCGGGGCGAAGGCGGGTAATAGATGACGGCGTAGTTGTCCTCGGGCACGACCGGCTTGTGCACGGCGAGTCCCATCAGGGTGTTGCCGTAGGTGGGCGCAAAGTAAACGCCTTCGAGCAGCTCTTCGACCGCGAAGCGGTGGAATTGCGGCGTCATCTCGGTCCCACCGCAGAACACGCCCGTGATCCCGATCTTGCGCAGCGACACCTTCTCGCAGAGCGCCTCGAGCAGCTTCGGCGTGGTGAAGAGGCACCGAATCGTGTCGTGCGCGCGCAGCAGCGTGAGCGCCTGATCGATGACGTGCTGCTTATAGCGCTCCGCCTCGTCGAACGCACGCCTTTTGATCAGCTTGATGACCCAACGAGGATCGAGGTCCACCATGAAGCAGATGCCGCCGCGATGCTGCGCGAGGTGCTCTACCGCGAGTCGGAGGCGACGTGGCCCCGTCGGACCGATGGCCAACCAGTCGCCGCCTGCCGGGAAGGCCCAGTCGGGCAGGGTCTCGCTGAACTGTTCGTAATCGGTGCGGAAATCCTCGACGCTGATCCGAGATTTTGGAACCCCGGTGCTGCCGCCGGTCTCGAACAGCGACACGGGACGTCCGACGTAGGCCTTGGGCACCCAGCGGCGGACGGGGCCGCCACGTAGCCAGTCATCTTGAAAGGCGCCAAACTTCGCCAGATCGTCGTAGGTGCGAACCTCGAGCCGCGGATCCCAATCGAGGCGGCTCGCGTACTCCAGCCAAAATGGCGCTCCCGTGGCCGGGTCGAAGTGCCATTGCACGATTTCGCGCGTCCAGCGGTCCAGTGCTTCGCGCGCCGCTACAGCGTCAGTGGAAACAGGCATCGAGGAAGGCATCTTATTACCATTTGGGAAGAGCCGGATGACGCGCGATCGGCGGACGCTCGGCAGTCCCTATGCTGGTATACGACAGCCACGGTGCCACGCGTAACCGCCCCGCCTCCTCCTCGCCCGTTCGACCATGAATCGTGAACCTTTCCGCTCACACTTCGCCCTGGGCACGTCGCACAAAAAATACCCCTGGACCAGCATCTACGTGCAGCTCGAGACGCAGCCCAATCGAGCCGCAGGTGTACACTGCAGGAGAGTATGTGATTGGCGTGGTGTTTAACCGAGACAACGTGGATTAATTTTGACAAATAGGACTCATATGTATCTTATCCATGGTGATTTCCTAAACGTAGTAGTCGTGAGTTCTACTACAATTCATCCCTCGATGTTCGGAGCGATCCGCAGACACTGCAATTGTGAACTTGGCCTGAAGACCCATTCGCCTAGGGGGATTGACCCTATTGACACTATTACCCGCCTGGAGTATCTTACGTCCTGCTCATGTAGCGACTAGGGCGCCGTTTCCCCAAAAGCGCCGCGGTCTCGTCACGCCGGTGGTTCGAGCAACTCCCCAGGCTCGGCACTGGTGGCCACCCGTTGGGTGGATTCGTCGGACGAACCACGCGGGTGCATGAGCCCCCAGGTAGCCGTAGCAAAGGAGGAATGACCATGGCTCTGCCGCTTGACACAATCCTTGCCCTCGTTTTCGGTCTGTTGGAGCCGGTGCTCGGGATCGTCTCGGGTCTGCTGGGCGGCGCGCTCCCGCTCTGAACGCCTTAGGTCGACAGATCTGAGGCAGGCGCCCACTCCGGTGGGCCGACCGACGCCAGAGGCTCTTTCCCGTCGTGGGCGAGGGTCACGAGGCCCCGGGACGCTGGTGTTGGACTCTGCACGGGTGAGCAGCATGGACGAGGTCGCCCCGCGTTCAGCTTTGCGTCGCCTACACCGGGTCACACGCGCTGGAAACGTCGACGAGCGGCGGTCTGTCGTCAGATGTGACCAGCGCTCCAGTGAGGTGTGATTCGTGCCGTTAGCTCAACAGGAGGATGACAAAATGACCAAAACGCTTTTGCTCAAGTTAGTAATGCTGGTCATGTTGGTCGGCGCGGTGTTCGCTGTACCCGCGTACGCCCAAGTGCGAGAACTGTGTTTCCAGGGGTGCATCCAGAAGTATCAGGTCGCCCTGTCGTACTGTGCGCTCGGCAACGCCAGCGGGACGTACGGGATACTTTGTGGATGGGCTGCCTACAACCAGGAAATCCTCTGTGACGCCTTCTGCTGGTAAGGCGCCCACACGAGGAACGGTGAACTCAAGAGAGGCTCACGTTTAGCCTGTTATCACCGGTTTGAATCCGGGGGTGGACAATGACCAAAGCTGAAATCAAGGGGCTCGCGTTCAGGCTGCTGATGTTGGTTGCGTTGGTAGGTGTGGTGTTTGCGGTACCTGCCTTCGCACAGCAGCCCATTTGCCGTGCGCAGTGTATCGAGGTCACGCTGGCAAACATGCAGTACTGCTTGCTGACCAATCCGGGCGGCATCGGCTCGATCGTCTGCGGTGCGGGCGTTGCCGCACTGGAAATCCTGTGCGGCGTCCTGTGCATCATCACCGGGTAAACGCTTACCGGTGAAGCCGTGGGCATCGCTCAGACCTGTGAGCACTCCTCCCAGCGTTCTGAGCGATGCCTCCTTTCTTTTCTGCTCACTTGTCAACGCTTCCTCGAAGGCATTAGAATCAAGCCCCTCAACTCTCTTCCAGGATGGGCATATGAGCGGTCTCGCCAAGAAGCTCGAGGTTGTCGCCAACGTCGCCATCATCGTCGTGGCCCTGTTCCTCGGGGTGATTCTCCTCCAGATGTTCGTGCTCAGTCCGCGTAACGCTGGGCAGCCGGAGATCGCGGCCGGAACGAAGGTTTCGCTGGACGAGGTGCAGTGGGAAAAGAGCAAGCAGACGCTGGTCCTGGCCCTCGCGGTCGGTTGCGGATTCTGCACGGAGAGTGCGCCCTTTTATCAGCAGCTCGTGAAAGAGACCGCCAACAAGAGCGACGTGCAACTGATCGCGGTCCTGCCTCAGGAGATCGGCGAAGCACGCCAGTATCTCGACTCCCTCAAGGTTTCGATCAAGGAGGTCAGACAACACCCGCTGAGCTCCCTGAACGTCGTGGGCACACCGACGTTGATTCTGGTCAACAACAAGGGCGAGGTGACCGACTCTTGGATCGGCAGGCTCCAGGCCGATGAAGAAGCCGAGGTGCTGAAACGCTTACGGTGAGGCGCAAGGGGCGGCCCAAGGAGCGCGGCTGCCGCAATGGTCATGGCGCGCGGCCGTTCACGGAGCGGGTTATGAGGCTGCCGGCTAATCGGACGTGGAAAACGCATACGTTGTTGGTCACGGTCGCGCTGTTGCTGCCTGGCTGCGGTCAAGACCCGCGGCAAGAGCAGGTGCAGGCGCTCCGCCGCGACGCGGCATCCGCCCAGGCCCAGCCTGCCTCGCATGCAGAGGCGGCGCGCACGGCTGCAGATCCTACGCACAAAGCGCTTCTCCGGGCCTTTGACAAGCTCCGGACGGCGTATCCCTATCGCTTGACCGATAAGTCCACGGTTACGACCAACATTGGACTCACCATTCAGCCGATGGTGCGGATCTCCGAGCACGCAGCACCGGATCGAGCCCGTGTGAAATGGCGGCGCGGCGGACTGTCCGGCGAGATCGTCGCGATCGAGGGCAAGACGTACCTGCATGCCAATGGCACGTGGCAAGCAGCCGACCGCGCATCCGCAGCGAAGCCCTCCGCCGACCTCACGCAGATGCTTGCCAGCGGGATCACCGACGTGCAACTGGTTGGCACGGACAGCGCAAGTGGCGTCACATCATCCGCCTACACGTTCCGATTCCAGTGGAAAGCGCTCGGCATGATCTTCGACGGGACAGGCAAAGCGTGGGTGCGCACGGATGACGGGTTGCCGGCGCGAACGGAGATGGAAACGCGTACGGGCCTCTTCGACATGAAGTCGCAGGTCGCGTACGAATACAACGTGCCGATTGACATCGAACAGCCAGCGCTCTAAAAGAGGGGCGAGGTGCCAGGGGCGAGGGCCGAGTGCCGGTTCCTTTTTCCGCTGCGAAACTCCTCTTTTCCGCCGTTGCGACCCCACGTTCCCGTTTAGCACCCTTCCGTTGCCTTTCGGTCTGGCTCACGATGATGTACACTTCTAGGAGCCGCGGATTCAGCCCGCACGCTCCGCCTCACATCGGAGTCGATTGAGCCAGGCCCGCGCGGCGCGAGTAGTTGCGGCGCTCCGGCTAGGCTTTGCCGAAGCGGACGGTCGTCGTTCGCGAAGGCAATCAGCCCGATTCGGTCACTTCTGCCGGGTAGAGGCTTGGCCCTACCGGTCGGATATCCGCCTTCCGCAAAGGAGTTCTATGCGACTGTATGCCAAGGGCGACCGCGTCACGCAGCCCAATTACGGGCCGGGCACCGTCACCGACGCCAATGTGCGCCACACCGTGATTGACTTCGACCAGCACGGACTCCGCACGTTCGTGACAAGTCTCGTCGTGCTCGAGCCGACCGACGAGCCGGCGCCGCCACCTCGGAGCAAGGCAGCCAAGCGCGGCAAGCGGGCCACGCCCAAGAGTAGCGGGCAACCGTTGGCCGGAGCACGCGACTAGCCTAGCCCGAGGAGGACCTGGATGGCTCGGTCGAGACCCACTCAACTCAAGCGCGAGCGAGAACGCGCGCGGATGGAACGACAAAAGCAGAAGGCGGCGCGACGGGAGGCCACCAAGGCCCGTCGGGCACAGACCCCCGCACGCTCCGGAGACGAAGATCCGGACATCGCCGGCATCCGTCCCGGCCCACAACCCCTGCCGTGGGCAGATGAAGAGACGGAGTGATCGCGACGAGCCGTCGGAAACCAGGAATCACGAACGGGGACTCGGGAATCAGGGATGAGAAACCCGGAACGGGAGTTCGTCTAGATTCAGGCGCCCGTTTATCGTATATCATATGTGGTCAATGGGCTTTCCGTCTGTGGGTGTGCAACACCAGAGCTACCTGCGCTATTTGACGCCGACGAGCGTGTCGCAAATCGTGGGAAGCTCGGGACGAGTAGCTGTGGAGGGCCTGTGCATCTGACTCCTGAACAACAGGCCGTCGGACGTCGCAATTTCCTCAAGGCGATTGCGGGGGTTCCGGCGCTCGCCGGTCTAGGAACAGCCGCGGCGCTCAAGGGCCCCGTGCATGGCGGCCCCGTACGCCTCGGCGTCATTGGCGTGGGTGGCGAGGGTCGTGTCCTCCTGGGACAGACCGATCCCGCTTTCGGCGACGTGCGCGCGTTATGCGACATCAACCCCAGGCAGCTCGCCGCGGCTGACGAGGTCCTGGTCAAGACAGACCGGCCGCGTGCGCGCCACTACGCCGAGTGGCGCGACATGCTCGAGCAAGAAGATCTCGAGGCGGTCGTCATTGCCGCGCCGCTGTGGGCACACGCCGATATCACGGTGGGATGCCTCGAGGCCGGCAAACACGTCCTGTGCGAGAAGATGATGGCCTGGGACGCGGCCGGTTGCGAGCGTATGCGCGCCGTCGCTGCCCGCCACGACCGCGTGCTCGAAGTCGGATATCAGCGCTTTTACAACTCCATGTACCAGGCCGCCTATGAAGGGGTCATCCGCGCGGGGGTGCTCGGCGACGTCTACCACGCCCGGCTCGCGTGGCACCGGAACGGCAACTGGCGGCGGAAAGGCGAGCCACCCTCACCAGACTACGACCCGTCGCCGTGGGGCTACCCCACGTGGGAGCACTTGCTCAATTGGCGCTTGTACAAGCGCTATTCCAAGGGTTTGCTGGCAGAATTGGGCAGCCATCAGGTCGCGGTCGCCAACTGGTTCTTCGATGCCACACCGGAGGCGGTCTTTGGCTCGGGCGGTGTCTATCGCTTCGCGGACGGCCGCGAAGTGGCCGATCATCTCTACACGACTTTCGAGTACCCCGACGGTAGGACCGCCGTCTTTTCCAGCATCGAATCCAACGCATTCGACCACTACTACGAAGCGTTCTTCGGAACGAAGGGCACGCTGATCCTGCGTGGCGAGGCAGAGGCATTCCTCTTCGACGAGGCCGGGGGCCGGGAGGCCACGGGCATCGAGGTCACGGAGAAGGGATCCGGCCCGGTGCTCGAGGCCTCGGAAAGCCGCGTCGCGGACGCACGCGGCGGACGGTCAGCGGGTGGTTCGTCCGAGCAGATCGATCGGCTCGCCGCGTATCGCAGCGAGATTGCCGGGTTCTGCGCAGCCGTGCGCGTCAAGAGGCCCTTGGCCTGTGGACCACAGCGCGCGCTCGGCTCCGCCATCGCGTGCCTGAGCGCGGACGCGGCCGCAGAGCAGAAGACCCGCGTGCGCGTCGGGGACGGCAGTGAAACGTCGAGCACCTAGTGTCCTGTCTCAGTGATTCGTGGCATAAGTCCCGGAGCGCGGCGCCCGGCTCGCAAGGCGCGAGGAGGGAGCATACAGGCCGTATGTAACCGACGAGCAACGAAGCCAGCCGGGATGCCCCGCCCGGGAATTATGTCGCGAATCACTGAGACAGGACACTAGGGCCAAGAGCCGCTGACCATGCCGCTCGCGATACCCAAGGACAGGCAACACCGTACCAAGCAGGAATTCGTCTACCAGACGCTGCGCGACGCCATCATGACGTGTGAGCTCAGGCCGAGCGAGCGCTTGGTGATCGACGAGCTGGCACGCCGCCTCCAGGTGAGCACCATCCCGATCCGCGAAGCGCTGCACATGCTGCAGTCCGAGGGGCTCGTGGTGAACATCCCCCATGTGGGCACCACGGTCGCCCCTGTGTCGCGCGAGTCGATTCAGGACGTCTTTACCGTCCTCGAGGGACTCGAGACGGTCGCGACCAAGCTCGTGGCGGAGCGGGCGACCGCGGCGGATCTCGAGACACTGGCAGCGCTCGTTGGCCGAATGGACGAAGCTGCACTGGCTGGGCAGTATGATCAGTGGGCCGAGCTGAACACGCGGTTCCACCTGACCATCAGCGCCATCCCGGGGCTCGCGCTGCTTCAGGAGATGAGCGAGCGCGTCCTCGCTCGCTGGGGGCGTGTCCGTCGCTTCTACTTCAGGGGCGTGCTCGTGCGCCGCGTGGCGCAGGCACAGCAGGAGCACCGTGCGATCCTGGCCGCGTTGCGGGCTCGCAACATCGCCGCCGTGCAGGATCTGGTCCGCCAGCACAACCAGGCCGCGCTCGCCGCGTATCTGGGATACCTAAAGGAGTAGGGGCGCGGCTTTAGCCGCGCCATCAGGCGTGCAGCGAACGGCTTCCCTAAAGGAACGGCGCCCCTAAAGGGGCGCCCTACAAGAGGGGCGCCCTACAAAGGGGCCGTCCTAAGCTACGCAAGAATGCTCCGCACTACCTTGCCTTCCACGTCCGTCAACCGGAACGGGCGACCGAGGTAGTCATACGTGAGCTTGGTGTGGTCGAATCCCAGGCGATCGAGGATGGTCGCTTGCAAATCGTGGACGTGCACCGGATCCCGCACAATGGTGTAGCCGAGGTCGTCAGTCTCACCGTAACTGATGCCCGGCTTGATACCGCCGCCCGCTAGAAAGATCGTAAACGCTTCGGGATGATGATCGCGGCCGACGAACTTGTTGATCACGCCGCCGCGATTCTCTTGCATGGGTGTCCGGCCGAACTCTCCTCCCCAGACGACCAGCGTGTCCTGAAGCAGGCCGCGTTGTTTGAGATCGGTGATCAGGGCGGACACCGCTTTGTTCATCACGCGGCACTGACGCTTGAAGCCACTGTTCAGGGCCTCTTTCTCCGAGGCGCCGTGTGAATCCCAGCCCCAGTCGAAGAGCTGCACGAAGCGCACGCCGCGCTCGACGAGTCGCCTGGCGAGTAAGCAGTTGTTCGCGAGCGACTCTTGACCCGGCTCAGTGCCGTACATCTCGTGGATGTAGGCAGGCTCCTTCTCGATGTCCATGACGTCTGGCACGCTGACCTGCATCCGAAACGCCAGCTCGTACTGCGCGATACGCGCGAGCGTTTCCGGATCGCCGACCTCGGCAAGCTGCTTGCGGTTGAGGGCGTTGAGCGTGTCGAGCGCCTGGCGCCGCTCGTCGCGCGACACACCATCGGGGTTCGTCACGTACAGAATCGGATCGCCGTGACTGCGGCACTGCACGCCTTGATACACGGACGGCAGGAACCCGCTCCCGAAGACGCTCTTGCCCGCATCCGGTGCGTGGCCGCCTGACACGAGCACGATGAAGCCGGGGAGATTTTGGTTTTCCGAGCCAAGGCCATACACGACCCACGAGCCGAGGCTCGGCCGCCCGAGACGCGGCGCGCCCGTGTGGACGAAGAGCTGTGCCGGCGCGTGATTGATCTCGCCCGTATACATCGACTTGACGAAGCACACGTCGTCGACCACCTTCGCGAAGTCCGGCAGCACCTCGGAGACCCACGCGCCACTCTGGCCGTATTGCTTCATCTCGTACTGCGGCCCGAGCATCGTCGGTACACCCCGAATGAAGGCGAATTTCCGCCCCGCGAGCAGCGAGTCGGGGCACCGCTGACCATCCAGCTCCATGAGCTTCGGCTTGTAGTCGAACATCTCGAGCTGCGAGGGCGCACCCGCCATATGCAGATAGATCACCCGCTTGGCCCTGGGCGCGAATTGCGGCGGTCGCGGTATCAGAGGGTTCGTGAGGTCGACAGCGCCCGGTCCGGACGCACTCCAGGCGGGGTCGCCAAGGCCGGCCAGATAGACGGCGCCGAGTCCGAGGCTGCAATGGCGCAGGAAGTGCCGCCGCGTCGTCAGCCGCGCCTCTTCGAGACGTGCCTCCGTGGAAAGATCGAGTCGCATGGTCATTCTTTCCGCGCGGCCCAAAGGCCGCGCCCTACTTTGTCAACACCTCGTCGAGATTCAACATGATGCTCGTGGTCGCCGCATACGCCGCGAGCTCAGCATCACCCTGGGCCAAGGCCTGTGCCTGGTCTGGCTGGGCCGCAAATCGCGTCTTCGCCCCTTCGAAATAGTCGACGAGCAGCGCGAGCTCGTCCGGCTTCGGCTCGCGCGCGGTCAACCGCGTGAACGCGCGTGCGAGACGCCGTGCGGCGCTCACATCCCAGGACTGCATCTGCTCGGCGAGTGCGGTCGCGCACTCGAGATACACCGGGTCGTTCAGCGTCACGAGTGCCTGCAGGGGCGTGTTGGTCGTGCCCCGCTCGCTCACGCAGAACTCGCGCGACGGTCCGTCGAACGCAACAAACGACGGGTACGGCGCAGACCGCTTCCAGAACGTGTAGAGCCCGCGCCGATACTTGTCCTCGCCGGGGGAGGTCTCCCAGTCGAGGTCGTTGTACGGCGAGCGCCAGACACCCGCCGGCTGCGGCGGCATCACGCCAGGTCCGAACATCTTCGGGCTCAGCAGCTCGGAGACGGCGAGCGCCTGATCCCGCACCATCTCCGCCGACAGTCGATCGCGCGGACCACGCGCCAGCAAGCGATTGCGCGGATCACGATCGGCCAGATCCTCACGCGGACGGTTATCCTGCCGATAGGTCGCCGACATCACCATCACGCGCAGCAGGCGCTTGACGTCCCACTCCAGGTCGTCGCGAAAGTGCACCGCGAGCCAGTCGAGGAGATGGGTGTCGGTCGGCGCTTCACCCTGAGATCCCAGATCGGCAACGGTTTCGACGAGGCCCGCGTCAAAGAGCTGATCCCACAACCGGTTGACGATGACCCGCGCGGTCAGGGGGTTATCGGGACCGACGAGCCACCGGGCGAAGCCGAGCCGGTTGGCTGCCGCGCCCTTGGGCAGCGGTGGGAGGGAGACGGGCACGCCGGGCGTCACCACCGCACCCGGCGACGTCCAGTTGCCACGCTCGAAGATATGGGTCTCACGGCGTGCCGCGCCGTGCACCTCTTCCATCACGGGGAGCGCCGCCTTCCGCAGCGGGGCGAGCCGCTTCTGCAGGGCCTCCACTTGCTTGCCCAGACGATCGTGCTCGCGCTTTGCCGCACCCGTGAGCATGCGCGGCGCGTCCGTCGACCGCTCCGGCTCGACCATCGCCTCGTGCTGAAGCGTCAGCTCACGAATGCGTTGCTCGAGTGGTCTTCCCTTGGCACGATCCGCCTCGCTCTCGTAGATGCCGAGGGTCGGTAGCTCGTCCTCGCGATCGTCATCGGCCGTGTTGTTGAAGAACGCCAGCGAACGGTAGAAGTCCTTCTGTCGAATGGGATCGTAGGGGTGGTTGTGGCACTGTGCACACCCGATCGTCACCGCCTGCCACACTTCGTATGTCGTATTCAGGCGATCGATCACGGCTGCGGTCCGGAACTCCTCATCATCGGTCCCGCCTTCGTCATTGGTCATCGTCAGACGATGGAAGCCGGTCGCGATCCGGTGGTCGTCGGTTGCGTCTGGCAGCAGATCGCCCGCGAGCTGCTCGATCGTAAAGCGATCGAACGACATGTTGGCGTTGAACGCGCGCACGACCCAGTCGCGATAGGGCCACATCTCGCGCGGCATGTCCTTTTCGTATCCCTTCGTGTCGGCGTAGCGGGCAAGATCCAGCCACCAGGCGGCCCAGCGTTCGCCGAAGCGCGGCGACGCGAGCAAGCGGCTCACCTGGCGCTCGTAGGCACGCGGTGATCGGTCGGCCACGAACGCGGCGAGCTCTGACTCGGTGGGTGGGAGCCCGGTGAGGTCCAGGCTGACGCGACGCAACAACTTGCGCCGATCCTGCTCCGGCGCCGGCCGGATCGCTTTCTGCTCGAGGCGTGCGAGCACGAAGCGATCGATGGGCGTCTCGATCCACGCCTTCCCTTCGGGCCACGCCTTCCCTTCGGGCTCTGGCACGCCCGGGCGCTCGGGGGCCACGAACGCCCAGTGCGGCTGGAACTTGGCCCCCTGCTCGATCCAGCGCCGCAACAGCTCGATCTGTTCCGGAGCCAGCGCCGGGTGATCGAGCGGCATCCGCTCGGAGGGGTCGGTGTGCTCAACGCGCCGGATCAGCAGGCTCTCGTCGGGGTCGCCCGGCACAATAGGCGGCTTGCCAGACTTGCTGGGCTTCAGCGCTTCTTCCGGGAAGAGCAAGCTAAAATCTGCCGCCTGCTTGACACCCCCATGGCAAACCGTGCAGTTCTCATTGAGGATGGGCTTGATGTCGCGGCTGAACTCGACGTCGGGGCCGCTCCGGAGCAGGTCAGTGCCGAGCCACAGACCTCCGCCGAGCGCAATGGCCGTTGCACCCAACGCGCCAACGCGCACGCTCCAGCTCGCCCACGAAAAGCGCGGCACTGCAGACATCAGTCAAGCCATATGATGGGGAAACGGGGACAGTCCTCGTTTTCCTAGAGAAACATGGGGAAAACGAGGACTGTCCCCGTTTTCCTTAAAGATCTGTTAATGATACACCACTGGTCCCATCACCGGAAAGCATATGGGGAGTAAGAACGGCACGTTCGTACGCGGTGAGCGCCTCGGATCGCCGCAGGACTTCTCCCAGGTGACGAGCTCTTCCTCAGGGATTCTACGGAGTGCCCGGCGGTGTTGCGGCGGCTTGGGACATGCCAATCCCGAGGGGTCACGGCGTGAAAAAGGTTGGTGGGACGTTGGCGAAACGGCGCTCGTGATCCTTGCGATTGACTGACTGCCCACGGCTCACGGCCGCAAAGACCGCGGCTTTCATGAGGTCATTCGAATGCGGCTCGTTGGGCGCGGTCACGAGAGCGGCGATTGCAGCATCGGTTGGCGGTCCCGATACGGTTGCATCCACTTTGAACGTGGAGCGATTCAGGTGTACGGTGGGGTTGCCCTTTGGCCAGATCAGCATGAAGTCGTAGCGCAGCGACCAGTGGAAATGAGCCATGGGAGTGCGCACGCCGGAGCTGTCCTCGGACATGAACACGGTCCAGAACTCGCGATCATCGATTAAGTGGAAGAGCAGATTTTGTTCGAGCGTCACCGAATTCGTAATGCTCTTGGGGGCCTTGGTGAGCGGGTGGTCGCCTGTGTCGGCGACGACTTTGGGAGGCTGATGGGTGAATCGTGGGGCTCCTTTGGTCCAGGGGAAGGAGAATGTAGAGCTGTCGAGCGCAACGGTCTGCGGCATTGCCGGCTTGCGATCCACGAACAGGCTGACAGCGCCGTGGTCAACGCGCTTACCGGCATAGAAGAACTGAGCCGCCTTCACCTTTTGGATCTGGATGAAACCGAAGGCCAGCAGCGACATGTTGTCGCCTGGCCCGACGGTGACCTCGACCTGCCCGACAGCCGAAAAGGTGTTCGACACGGTATTGACGTTCTGGTAGCCATTGGTCAAGTTGGCCACCACGACTTTCGGCGGGGTGAAGTCGATCGCCGGCTTGGCCTTTTGGGCCACGACGTTGATGCCTGCTGTTGAAAAACGAACGGTGATTGCCATTTTGCGTCGCCTGAACCACTGGGTGGCGCTTTGCAGCGTCCCTCGTCGTTCTTGTCCTCAGGCCTTTGGCCGCGCGGTTGAGATCTCGAAGTGCCGCTCGTCAAAGGTCAGACGCGAGCGAGACTCACGCACGAGGTAGATCTCGTCCAACCGTCGCATCGTGTTTGCGCCCGCAATACCGTCGGACACGAGACCGTTCTGCTGCTGGAATCGCTTGATAGTGGCGCGGGTTTCACTACCGAAGATTCCGTCGGGCTCGCCGCGTCCTTTCGCCGTTGAGACGGGCATTGGGAACCCGAGGTCGATGAAGGCCCCTTGAAGCGTTGCGACCCCCTCGCTGGTCTCGCCATTGTCGAAAGGCGGACTATTCCTGGCTGCCGCCTCCGGCCGTGGTTTTCCGGAGAAACGCTTGGAGCGAAGCATGGATATCGGCCTTTCTTGCCACTGGGCGCCCTCTAGGATAACAGATGCTCGTAACGCATCTGTTTCGTTCGTGACGTCGTGGCTTGCGTGAAGTCAAAACGCCGTATTGCCGAAGCTGGTGTGGATGGTGCAGCGGGCATGCTCGGAGGTGCTATGTCATCACCATACGCGCATACGATCAGTACTGCAGACAGCACGACGCGCATGGACGAACTAGAGCGAGCGCGGCCCCGCCCGCACGGCATGTCGAGACACCGGTGCCGCTGTGCTGTGGTCCGTGCTGTGCTCTGAGGTCCGCTCCGGCTGTTCGTGTTCGTGCTCGTGCTCGTGGGTGCGGCTCTGGTTCGTGGCGGCGGGGTTCCTGCGTCGTCCTCCTGTCCGCGGTCCGCCTCCGAGAACGGATGTTCCCTTAACCACGGCGAAAAACACGTCTAATTTCGTCTATCGTCCCTCGCGCGCGCAAGGCGCGTGCCGGACTCGTTCCGGAACGAGTTCATGCACATGGCGCATGAAAATCGACAACACGATTCCCTCAAGGCATCTGACGATAGTTCCGATCGGCCACCGGAAGACGTCTCGCTCGACTTCGCGACCCTATGGTGCAGGATCATCTCCCGCGTGCGCCGCGTGACCGCATACGCCATTACGGGGGCGCAGACGCCCGCCGCCGTACGACAACCATAATCTCGCTCGTCGCCTCCCGCCTCGCGAACGTGCTCGTCGCCCAGGAGCCCCACCGTGAGGTACGTGGCGACCCACGACACCTGTTCATCTGTGGATGACCGCGCCTACTCATCGCTCGCGCCCCATCTGAGCGAAGTCCGGTGCCCCCAGGTGCTGCCGCAGCGCCATGCCCACCACCGCCGGGGGAACAAACCCCTCCCATCGAGCCACAACGGTTCGATCGGGGGACACCAGCAGGGTGGTGGGCCGTTGTCCGGCGGGCTCATGGCCGTCGTTTGGCAAGAGCGGGATGTCTTGAAGATGCCAGTCGTACGCAACATCCCGAGCAACCGGCCCGCGCAAGACGACCTGCAAGCCCCTCGCGCGAAACTGCTGCTGCACGCTCTGGAGCATGACCACTTGGCTGCGGGACGGCGCGCCCGTGTCGATGTGTGACAGCAGAAGCCACTTCCCCGCGTATCTCGCGAGAGAAACGGGGAGGTTCAGCACGGGCACACTTGACCGATCGGCATGGGACTCCCTCTTCGGATCCTCCATCGCATCCACGGCGTCGATGTGCTCGAACGTGTTGCCTTCTAGACGAAGCGAGCCGTTATTGGCGATCCACGCCTGACTCGTCGAGCGAATGAGGTTGTCCCTGAAGATACCCGGTCGGCCAACGAAGTCCGCGCTGTTCTTGACAGCCGGGGCGTCGACGGCCGGACCCCACACGACGGTATTGCTCTCGATCTGCACCCCGTCCAGCTTGCCGTCGTCCCACGTCGACAAGAGGATCGCGCCCTGGTGACGTGCGAGCCGAGGGCTGACGCCGTTGTTGACGCACACATTGTCGCGAACCACGCTGTTTGTCGTAACCCAGCTCGCACCAAACACCGCGACGCAGTAGCCCTGCGTGTCGTGGCCGTAGTTATACTGCACGACATTGTCCGCGTTCCCGTAGTCGATGTCGAACGCACCGCCGTCGATGCCTGGGCTGTCTGTGAGGAATGCTTCGTTGTACTGGACGGTACAGTCTCGGCACATCCACGTCCAGATGCCATTGGGCGTGCCAATCGTCTCCTTGAACTGCATGCCGGTGTGCCACGCGACGCTCTTCTCAATCAGCCCGTGGTTCACGCGAAACAGGACGATGCCATCCCCTTGCACGTCGTGCACGATTGAATTGCGAACCACGACGTTCGTGCTGCGTGTCGATTCCGGCGGAAAGCCAAAATCGCCGCCACCCACCAAAATCCCGGCCCATTGGGTGGTCTTGTAAGCGGTTGCCCCGTCAATCACCACACCATCGAACCGCTGTTCCGGCGTCCCCGGGGAGACGATGATCAGGCCGCTCTCCTTCTGCTTCCCCACTTCCCCAGTGACGTCGCGCACGACGATGTTCTTCAGGTGAATCTGATGCAGCACGCCCTTGTCACCGCTGATCCACACGCCATGTGGCTCACCCCCGACGAACTCCATGCTCTCGACGTGCCAATACTCCTGATTGAAGAGCCGGAAGGCTGCCACGTGTTGGGGCCCTGATTGGATCCTTAGAAGAGGCCCGGTGCCGTAGGACGAGACGCGGATGGGAGATCCGTCCGTCCCGGATCCCTTGGGCCACAGCATGCCCCTGCACACCGTTCCTCGCTTGAAGTGAATCGAGTCGCCAGGGTCGAACGGATGATTGGAGACCCGTTTCAGGCTCTTCCACGGGTGTGCCGGCGACAAGCCGTCGCTCGCGTCATCGCCGGCCGCGCAGTCAACGTAGTACGGCACGCCCTGGTCTGGAACCGTCGGAGACTCGGGCACGATGACGATCGAGAGGAGTGCCAGCGCAATTCGGATCAACACGTGACGCGCACCCTACCAGTCGACTCGCAGCCCAAGCTGGCCCGTCCGCGGATTCCCGCCGACGCTGGTCACGTGTCCGAAGAAGGGACTATTGATGTCGGTCTCCGGCGTGTTGAAGTAGTGACGATTGAACACGTTGTAGAACTCTGCACGAACCTGGAGGCGGACGTGGCCAATCCTGAAGTTCTTGAGTAGACTCACGTCCTCCCGCAGGTAACCGAAGTCGCGCAGCTCGGGTTGGAGCCGTGGGCCGGAGCCAAGCTCGCCGTAGGGCGGATTGCTGAACGACGCTGGATCGAAATAGCGATTACCGGGCGCGTCGGGGTTCGCAGCATCGAAGTTGTCCGCGTCGAACTGACGCTCGAAATCGCCGTTTGGATCGACGTTTGCGTAGATCGTGCCGCTCCAAACCTGATACCAGTTGTTGGAGACAATCGGTATGGGCCGGCCAGATTGATAGTTCACGATGCCGGCAATGGTCCACCCCCCGACCAGGGCGTTGAGCAGCCCGGAGGCGTCGGCCAGGAAGCGACGGCCTTCGCCAAGCGGTAACTCATACGACACGTAGCCTTTGAAGACGTGCGTCAGGTCGATCCCAACCAAAGACTTGGCTTCCTGATCCAGCTTTGTCACGTCCTGAATATCGCCGTTCCACCCATTCTCCTCGAACGCATTGCTGGCATTGCCTCGTGCGCGTGACCAGGTATGACCGAGCTCGAAGGTCAGCCCGCGGGTGCCACGGCGGCTCACGGTAAGCTGCAGCGCCCGGTAATCGGACCTGCTTTCGGCACGCCGATCACGAAGAGCGGCGCGAACTGCTCGGCAATCTGCGGGTAAGGCGACAATCCCACCCAGGCTGGGCCAGCGAAGCCCGGATACGGATACGGTACCCCAACCGCGGCGGCCTCCTCTGGGCTCGTGATGGGGGTGAACTCGTTGCCCGACTGCAGGAGCCTGGTCACGGCCGCCGCGTCGAGAGGTTGGTTGCGCTCGAACTGATCGCTCTGGAGACGACTGCCTCTGTTGCCGACGTAGTTCACGCCGACCGACGTGTCTTTGGCAATCTGGAGCTCGAAGCCGGCATTCCATTGCTGGATGCGACCGGCCTCGAGCGCCCGAGGATCGATCCGGACCATCGGGTTCTGCACGTGGTTTGGGTCCTCCGAGCCGGGCACGAACTCTCCCGCGTAGCCCCGATCCCAGTAGAACGCCGGCGCCCTGTCGACCCTCGGCACAACCTGATTGGTGCCCTGTGATGCTGGCGAGAAGCCATAGGGAACGCCACTCCAGAAATTCAACCCGAGGGGCATGTACAGGATGCCGTACGCGCCTCGAATCACGAGCTTGTCGCTCGCCCGATAGGCCAGGCCAGCGCGTGGCCCGAACTCGAGCCAGTCGCGCTCACCCATGAATGAGCTGCTGCCATCGGTCGCGTATGCGAGCGCACCTGGAATGTCGAGACGTGTGTTGACGAGGTCATATTCGAAGTTGGCCCAGTGTCCGTACTTCTCCGTGAGAGGGGTCGTCGCCTCCCAACGGAGGCCAAGGTTCAGGGTTAGCTTGTCTGTTACTCTGAAGTCATCTTGAGCGTAGAGCGCGAAGTACTTCCGGCGACCATAGAGGTCGATCGGCACGTCCTGGCTCGCGCTCTCGACCGCGCCGAGCAGAAAGCTCGCGAATCCGAAGCCGACCTGATTGGCCCAGGGTTCGAGCGGTGCCCCTGTCTGATGGTTGCTGAACGAGTACCGCTGCGCGGCCTCGGCAGGCGAATGGCTGTTCATGTGATACAGCCGGCCCTCAAAGCCGAACTTGGCGTTGTGACGGCCCTTGATCCAGCTCAGGGCGTTGCTCAGCGTAAACACGTCGGAGACGTAATAGCCGGAGATGCCATACCCAATCCCGGTGGTCCCGACGCCACCTACGGCCGCACCGAAGTTGATTTCGGGAAAATTGCCCACGCCGGAGCCGAGCCCCAACTGCTCCAACCAGTTACCCTCCGACGAGCTCGCGACGCTTGGATTGCGATAGCGCCCGTAGGCGAAGTTGGTCACGTGCAGCACATTGGCGCTCAGCACGTAGCTGTGGCTCAAGCGGAAGGACCGGCTGGTGACATCCTGCTGTCTCGCGCGAGAGAGCGGCCCACCCGTATCGTTTGGATCCGAAGGATCCCAGATGCCACCGGAGTCGACCAGGACGCGCGGCTGATTCACCAAGATGAACGATCCAGTCAGCCGGCTCTTGTCACTGAGGCCGTGATCGATCTTGATCGAGAACTGCGACGCCGATTGATGGGTCGTTTGCGCGCCCGGCAGCGCGTTGTTGTCGCTCAGCCGATCCGGGATGGCGGGCCGGTACAACTCCCGGTACAGGTCTACGATCCGCTGGGACACGCCGGTGATCCGGCTTCGCGGTATTACATTGCCCGGAAAGACGACCCCGGTCTCCGGATCGATGATGGCCCCGGGATACATCGGGTTCCCAGCGGCGTCTTGGCCCAGCGGCCGGCCGCTCGTGTTGAGCAGTGCGCTGAAGTCGCCATCGAGAAACGCCGGAACGGGAACTGTCGCGCTCAGCGGTCCCAAGGTGAGATCGTCCTTGAAGAAGTGCTCGAACGCACCGAAGACGAATGTCTTGTTCTTCACGATTGGGCCGCCACCACTGAAGGCATAGGTGAATTGGCGATCCTTTGGCTTGTCGTACAGGTGTCTGTCGTCTGGGTTGGTGCTGGCGAGGAAGTTGTTGTTCCAGGTGTTGGCGTTCAGGAACTCGTTGCGCAGGAAGCTCACGGCACTGCCGTGGAGCTGGTTCGTGCCCGATTTGAGCGCGAAGATCATGACGCCGCCGCCAGTCCGCCCGAGCTCTGCCGGCATCCCGCTGGTTTCCACCTTGAACTGTTCGACGGCTTCGAGCGAAGGGCTCGTGGCCTCGATGTCGCCGCCAATCTGCACCGTGGCCGTGGTGCCATCGAAGAGCGCTTCCTTCGAGAACGCCGGCCCACCGTTGATGTAGGAGGTCCACGCGTTGCCTTCGACCGATGGTGTCACGGCATACGTGAACGACTCCAGCCCACGCCCACCCTCGATGGGAAGCGGCAGATCCGTGATCGTGCGGTGATCGAGGCCCGTGCCGATGCTCGATGTCTGGGTATTGAGCGGAGCCGCACCCGTGACGGTGACCGCTTCCTCCACAGCGCCCACCTCCATGACCCTGTCCAGTTGCACGGTTTGATTGACGAAGACCCTGACGCCATCGAGCTCAACCGCTTGCATACCCGGTAGTGTGAAGGAGGCCGAATACGTCCCCGGAGGAAGATTGAGAACCGAGTAAAGCCCACGCTCGTTGCTGACGGCGAGGTGCACGACACCTGTTTCTGCGTTCGTCACCATCACCGTGACACCGGGCATCACCGCCGATGAGGTATCGGTCACGACGCCGGTGATCACGCCGCGGCCCGTTTGCGGCTGTGCGGGCACCGGAAATAGCAATATGAGGAACGCCGCGAAAAGCAGCAGCGCTCGCGCCCTGTCTCTGCTTCGTCTGCGTGCGCGGAACACAGCTCACCCGTCCTTTCCCGAGAACGGCTCACGGCTCGGATCGCGTTCTCACTATGACGATTCGGCCCGCGGATTTCTTTACGAGAAACGATGCGGGCATCTCTTCCTTTTTCTAGAGAGATACCCGACGTGTTATGCTGACTCCGTTACGTCCCTCTGCGCAGATCGAGAGTCATGCAGCGGGACTTCCTTGCCTCTCTGGCGCCGTCCAAGATGACGAAACCGCTCGCCGTTTCTCTGGGTCACCGCGAAGCACAACCCGCAGCGGACGTGTTGGCCGACCAGGCGGAGCGCCGAGCGTCTGCGCTCTACCACGAGAGCGCGGCCGAGTTTCGCCGTTACGCGCTGTTGCTGAGCAAAGACGAGGAGCTAGCTCGCGATGCGCTGCAAGAAGCCTTCATGCGCTACTTCGTCGCGCTCTGTAACGGGAAGCAGATCACGAACGCTCGCGCCTGGATTTATCGGGTGATGCGTAATTACTTGCTCGACAGGATGAAGGCGTACCGGGCCCGAGACGAACGCAGCATCGAGGAGCTGTCCTCCTGTCCGGGCACCGACCAGGACGTGGAAGCCAGTTACTATCGCCGCGAGGTGCTTCGCCTCATCCAGGAGACGTTGACGCCTCGTGAGCGGGAATGTGTCAGGCTCCGAGGCGCCGGCCTTCGATACGATGAGATCGCCACGGCGTTGCGAGTTCGATCAGGGACCGTCGGTGCGTTGATCTCGCGCGCCATGCGAAAAATGCGTCTCGCCCTCGGAAAAGCGGACCAGCTCCCTTTTCAGGCGGGGAGTACCTGATGAACCGGTTCTTCCACTGGCTGCGGGGACGCATGCCCGTCGGGCATCCTGGCATCGAGGACATCCTGGCCTGGTGCGATGGCGAGATGCGTTCCACAAAAGCCACCGAGCTCGCGGCGCACCTCGTCACGTGCGCGCCGTGCCGGAACGAAGCCGAGCGCCTGTACGACGTCAGCCGGCGGCCTGCGCTGCCCTCGCTCCACAAAGATCGGGCCGACGCCCTCGATGAAGGGTTCCGCGATCTCCAGGCGAGGATGCGCACATGGCGCTCGTTGCAGGGGGTGGAGAAAAGATGCCTGTCATCTTTCTCTACCCGATCCGCCGTCGACTGGCGCGCCACCAGAGCGCTCAGGCTGTACTTTGGTGCGCGCGCGGCGACGCGCATCGAGCGCTGCGGTGGCTCCGCGCGGCAGGGCGACGCGCATCTGCTGCCAGCCACCAAGGCGCTCTTCAGCGTCTTTCTCGGCAGGCGGGCCGGCGAGGCGCTGGCGAGAGAGATAGCCCGCACGACGGCCTGCTAATATCGATGCCGACCTCGCGTCCACTCCCATCGCGCCTGGAGGCTTCCCCGCGTTGGATCGTCGGCAGCACGACCGTGTTGCTCGCGCTCGGCGCGGCCGCGTCTGTGGCGTGGTGGCAAACGGGAGACCCGGCCTGGATTCAGAGCTACTTCCATTACCCGGGGACGCTCTTCTTCATCGCGTGCAGCGCTCTCGGAGCCGCACTGAGCGGCCTCGTCTGGCGGCACTTCTCGCGCGGCGAATTGCTTCGTCCAGCCTGGTTCTTGATCTTTCTCTCGGCTCTGTGTCAGTTGGTAGGCGCGCTGGCCGGCCACCTGCTCGGCCGGCCGTCGCTGATGAATCCTCTCGTGTATTTGTCCGCCAACACGAGCGAGATCTTGATCGATCGCGCCCTGGACGTCGGGCGCGTCTTGAGTCCACTGTACATGGCGCTGCTCGCCTGCGGATTGTTCTACGTGCTTCGGGCGTGTCGCCGCAACGGCGTTCTGGGCAGGCTGAAACCGATCGATGTCATCCTCATTGGCATCGTCTCCGGCTATACGATCCACTTCTTTGCCACCTCCGTCTTGACGCCCATGCGCCCGAGCGAGCCGGTTGACGTGGTGCTGGCATGGACCAGCGATCCGCTGTTGTGCGTGCTGTTGCTGGAGGCGATTCTCATCCACCGATCGGCGGCCAACCTGGGTTGGGGACTGATTCCTCGTTGTTGGGTGGCCTTCACAACGGCCATCCTGCTCACATCGCTCGGGGACATGGGGCTCTGGGCCTGGGGCAAGGGTTATCTGCCGTATGCGCTGGCCGTGGTCTCCTGGCACGTCTGGTTCGTCGCGAGCGCCTGCTTCGCGCTCGGCCCAGCCTATCAGTTACAGGCCATACTCCAGGCGAGCCGTGGCTACGTCTGGCGAGAGGTCTCGGAGGCCGTGCAAGGCTTCGCGCAGGAATCAGCGCAGGGATCCATCTAGATGCGCGCGCAACGTCACCTCATCGTCGCGGCCTTGCTCATCGCGCTGGTGCCCCCGCTCCTGCCGCTGCTCGTGCCGCCATCGGGCGACGCGGCGGGAGGCTGGCTGGCGTTCCTCGGCCGATTCCATCCCCTTCTCGTGCATTTCCCGGTCACGTTGGTGCCGCTCGCGTTTGCACTCGATGTCTTCGCGGCCCGCCCCGCCTTCGCTGGGCTCCGGCGAGGTGAGCGTGCGCGCTCGCTCGAGGTCGTCGTCCCTCTGCTTCTGATGCTTGCGGCCATGAGCGCGCTCGTGGCGTTCACGCTTGGCGTTCTGCTCGCGCGGGGCGAAGGCACGACAGGTAGCATCCTGTCTCGCCACTATTGGGCGGCGAGCGGTGTTGTGTCGACGATGCTCATCGCCGCGGCGCTGCGCGTGATGGCCGCGCGTGCGTCCCGCGAGCGCGAGCTCCGACGTTGGCTGACGTGCTCGCGCGCCGTGCTCGTGGTCGCATTGCTGCTCACGGTATGGACGGGGCACCTGGGCGGTCAGCTCACGCACGGTGAGACGTACCTGACAGAACACCTACCCTGGCGCCAAGAGGAGCCGGAGGCGCCAATTGGACCCGACAGCGGGATTTTCGATGCGCTCGTGCAGCCCGTCTTGCGCGAGAACTGCACCACGTGCCACGGGACCAGCCAAGTTAAAGGCGACCTTCGCCTGGACTCCTTTGCGGCACTGAGACAGGGAGGAAAGCACGGGCCGGTCGTGCGCGCTGGCGAAGTCGACAACAGCGAGATGCTCCGTCGTGTCACGCTGCCGCGTGATCACGAGGAGGCGATGCCTGCGGAAGGGCGACCGCCGCTCAGCGAGGAGGAGGTGGCGCTTCTCCGCTGGTGGATCGCGTCCGGTGCATCGGAGGAGATGACGCTCGCTGATGCCAAGAGCCCGCCGGATGAGGTCGCACGATTGTTGGATCGTGCCACCGCTACGGGACCGGCTGGGCCGCTGCCACTCGAGGAGGCAACCAGGCTCGCACGTGCCACTGGGCTTGTCGTAACGCCGGTCTCGAGTGATGCGCGTGATGGCCTCCGCGTCAGCGCATTCAGCCTTCCGAGCGGCGGCGTCGATAACGCGCTGGCCAAGCTGGCGCCGCTCGCCCTGTTCGTGCGCGAAGCGGACCTCTCGCATTCAGATGCAACCGACGCCGCCGTCACGACGTTGGCCACCTGGACCAACCTGCTCACGCTCAACCTCGCGTTCACGAAGGTCCAGGGCCGGGACCTAGGCCGACTGCGCGCGCTCGCGCAGCTCCAAACGCTGAACCTCGCGGCCACGCCGCTCGATCCAGGCGTCACGCGTGACCTCGCGACGCTCGCCAGCTTGCAGCATCTTACCCTCTCCGGCACATCCCTGCCTGACGCAGACGTAAGCCGTGTCGCGTCCGCCCTCCCGAACTGCGTCGTCATCAGCGGTGGCGACTTCGTCACGGGGCCAAAGAGCCAAGAAGCCAAGGACGAGACGGGTGAGGGGGTGACAAGGTGAGGAGGTGACAAGGTTGGGGTCTCAGGCGCAACGTTGACTGCGTCCCGCCGAGGCGTTAGAGTAATACCAGTAGGAGTAATACTCATGCGGCTCACAACCAAGGGTCAAGTCACCATCCCCCTGGCCATCCGGCAGCAGCTCGGCCTGCTACCAAGTACTGAGGTCGTCTTCGACGTCGTTGAGAATTCGGTTCGCATTCGCAAGGCATCCGGTCAGCAGACGCGTGGCAGCGAACTGATCCGCCGGATGCGCGCCGTAGGGGCAAGGCAGACCAGCTCGATGACGACCGACGAGATCCTCGCGCTCACGCGAGAATACTGATGTCGGCGGTGCTCGTCGATTCCAACGTCATCCTCGACGTGCTCGCCGAAGACCAGGAGTGGCAGGACTGGTCTGCGTTCATGTTGGCGTCATGCGCCGATGCCAAGATCCTGGTCGTCAACCCGGTGATCTACGCGGAAATTTCGGTCTATTTCGACCGGATAGAGGACCTCGACGAAGCGCTGCCAACAGACTATTACCGCCGAGAGGCTATCCCCTACGAGGCCGGGTTTCTTGCCGCCAAATGCTTCGTCCAGTATCGGCGGCGCGGCGGGAGGCGCTGCTCGCCCCTGCCCGACTTCTTCATTGGCGCTCACGCCGCTGTTCGAGGCATGACACTTCTCACGCGAGACGCGCGCCGCTATCGCAGCTATTTTCCCAAGCTGCGCATCCTGGCACCCTGAGAAAAAGGAACCGGGTACCGGTTCCCTTTCTTGATATGATTGGACCGATCGGTTGGACCGATCGGTCTGTACGCTGCAGCCGGGTAGGTCCGGAGACGAGAACGTGCCGCGTCCCCGCTTCCTCAACCTCGATGCCGCTCGTCGCAATCGGCTCCTCGAAGCCGCCGCTGACGAGTTTGCGGCTCACGGCTACGAACAAGCTTCGCTGAACAAGGTGATCGAGCGGCTCGGGCTCAGTAAGGGCCAGTTCTACTACTACTTCGACGACAAAGCCGATCTCTTTGGGGCGGTCCTCGACTGGGCGTGGCGACGCGTGCTGCCCGATACACTCTTCGACTTCAGCCGTCTGGAAGCAGAGACCTTCTGGTCGACCCTGGAGCAGTTCGGAGAGGGATCGCGCGACGTGGTCCGCACGATGCCTTGGTGGATCGGACTCTGGCGCCATCTCTACCATCCGCCCGAGGATCCTGCGATTCGTCAAGTCGTGGCGGAGAAGTTCGAGCTCGGCCGGCAGATCCAGTTGTCGTTCGTGCGCCGCGGCCAGGAAATCGGCTGTATTCGCCGCGACCTTCCGGACGATCTCCTGCTCGCCGTGATCTCTGCCTTCGATATGGCAGCCGACCGTTGGCTCATCGATAACTGGGACGCGCTGACATCCGATCAGCGCGAGACGCTGCCGCACCAGTTATTCAGCGTGGTTCGTCGCATGATCGAGTTGCCGCCGCCGACTCAGGAGGCTGGATGATGGCATCCGATGGTGCCACGCCGAACACGCACCGCACCGTGTTCGACATTCAGGGACTGACGAAGGTCTACACCATGGGAGAGGTGGAGGTTCCTGCACTGCGCCAGGTGGACCTGCAGCTCAATGAAGGCGAGTTCGTGGTGCTGCTGGGGCCCTCTGGCTCCGGCAAGTCCACGCTGCTCAACATCCTCGGTGGCCTAGACGTACCGACGAGCGGTCGCGTGACCTATCGCGGCCAAGATCTCACGGCGGCAAGCGAAGCCGCGTTGACGCAGTATCGCCGACGGTACGTCGGTTTCGTGTTTCAGTTCTACAACCTGATACCGAGCCTGACCGCGCGTGAGAACGTCGCGCTGGTCACCGAGATCGTCGAGCAACCGCTCACGCCCGAAGAAGCGCTTGGCATCGTCGAGCTCGAACACCGTCTCGATCACTTTCCCTCGCAGCTTTCGGGCGGTGAGCAACAGCGCGTTGCGATAGCCCGTGCGATCGCCAAGCGCCCTGCTGCGTTGCTGTGTGACGAGCCGACCGGTGCGCTCGATGTGACCACCGGCATCATCGTGCTCGAGGCACTGGCCCGCGTCAACGCCGAGCTCGGCACGACCACGGTCGTCATTACACACAACGCCGCCATCGCGAGCATGGCCGATTCCGTCGTGCGGCTCGCCGACGGGCACGTGGCCTCTGTCGAGCGCAACGCGCACAAGGTCTCGCCGCGCGACGTGTCTTGGTAACGGACGAGACCATGCGAGTCTCCGCGCTCAACCGTAAGCTGCTCCGCGACCTGGTCGCGATGAAGGGCCAGGCAACCGCGATCGCGCTGGTCATCGCGGCTGGCATGACGATGTTCGTGACGTTCCTCTCGAACTTCGACTCGCTCCGGCGCACGCAGCAGGCCTACTACGAGCGGCAACGGTTTGCGGACGTCTTTGCGTCGCTCAAGCGCGCGCCAGAGCAGTTGGCGGCGCGCATTGCCGCTATACCCGGCGTGGCGCAAGTCGAGACGCGGGTGGTGGCGAACGTCGTCTTGGACGTTCCAGGGGTCGACGAGCCGGCCTCCGGTCGACTGGTGGCTGTGCCAGCGTCACAGCGCCCTGCGCTCAACGATCTACACATGCGCGCCGGGACGTGGGTGTCGGCGTCTCGTCCGGACGAGGTCATCGCCAGCGGCGCCTTTTGCGACGCGAATGGCTTCCGCGTCGGTGATCAGGTCTCTGCGATCATCAACGGCCGCAAGCGCCGACTCACCATTGCCGGAATCGCGCTCTCCCCCGAGTACGTCTACAGCATCCGCCCGGGCGAGATCATTCCCGACGCCCGGCGCTTCGGCGTCTTCTGGATGGAGCGCCGCGCGCTGGCGAGCGCGTTCGACATGGAAGGCGGCTTCAACGACGTCGCCCTGAAGCTCGATCGCGGGGCATTGATTGACGACGTCATCGCACAGCTCGATCGGCTGCTGACGCCGTACGGCGGGATTGGCGCGATTCCGCGCGCGCGGCAATTCTCGAACTGGACGCTCAATAGCGAGCTCGCCCAGCTCGAGAGCCAAGGCTTCGTCATCCCGCTCCTCTTTCTGTTCGTCGCGGCGTTCGTGCTCAACGTCGCGCTCACGCGTGCGCTGGCGCTGCAGCGGCCACAGCTCGCAGCGCTGAAGGCGCTGGGGTACACGAACCTCCAGCTAGGCTGGCATTACCTCAAGTGGGCGCTCGCGATCGCCCTGGCGGGCGCGCTGCTGGGCATCATCGCAGGTGCGTGGCTCGGCTCGGGACTCGCGCAGCTCTACACCCAATATTTCGCCTTCCCGATCCTGCTCTATGGGATCTCGTTCAACGTCATCCTGGGCGCCTTGGCCATCGCGTTGGGCGCTGCCGCGGCGGGCGCATTTTCGGCCGTGCGTCGCTCCGTGCGCATCCCGCCCGCCGAGGCCATGCGGCCGGAGCCGCCCGCCCGCTACCGTCAGAGCGTGATCGAGACGCCGTGGCTGCGGCGTCACGTGCCCACCGGGATGCGGATGGTCCTCCGCAACATCGAGCGCCAGCCCGTGCGCGCGGCGGCATCGGTCATCGGCATTGCGTTTGCGGGAGGCATCTTACAGATCGGCGTCGGAATGGCCGACGCGATGCAGGAGCTCATCCTGATGCAGTTCTCGGTGGCAGAGCGCCAGCACGTGACGTTGAACTTCGTCGAGCCGGCATCATCTGACGCGATCTATGCGATCAGCCGCCTACCTGGTGTGATCTCCGTCGAGCCACAACGCTCGGTGCCCGCCCGCTTGCGCGCCACGTATCGCTATCGCGACCTCGCGATTTCAGGGCTACCTGCGGCGGCACAGCTCAAGCGCATCGTCAACAGCCGCGGTCGCGCCGTGACGCCACCGTCGGAGGGGCTCGTGCTCTCGTCCGTGCTCGCCGAGATCCTCGACGTCACGCCTGGCGACGATGTCACCGTCGAGGTCTTCGAGGGCAACCGGCCCGTCCGGCAGATTCGCGTCGCAGGCGTCGTCGACGACACGCTGGGGATGTTCGCGTACATGGAGATCGAGGCGCTCCATCGACTGATGCGTGAGGGGGCGACACTCTCTGGCGCGGCATTGCTCATCGATCCTGCGCGCGAGCGCGAGCTATCAGCCAGGCTCAAAGAGCTCCCCGCCGTCGCCGGTGTGGCGTCGAAGCGTGTCGTCGTGGAGAACTTCCGCGAGACGCTGGCGGAGAACATGAACATCCAGATTACGTTGAATGTGCTCTTTGCTGGGATTATCGCGTTTGGTGTCGTCTACAACGCGGCGCGTGTCTCGCTGTCGGAGCGGAGCCGCGAGCTCGCGTCGCTGCGAGTGCTCGGTTTCACGCGCGCCGAAATCTCTCTCATCCTGCTCGGCGAGCTGGCGGTGCTCACGCTGCTGGCGCTGCCGGTTGGCGCCGCGCTGGGCTACGGCCTCCTGGCGCTCATTGCGCTGTCGATCGAGGCCGAGCTGTTCCGCCTTCCGCTCAGAGTCACGCCGCAGGTCATGGCGTGGACAGCACTGACCATCATCATCGCGTCGTTCGTGTCCGGCTTGGTCGTACGCCGTCAGCTCGATCGCCTCGATCTCGTCGGCGTGTTGAAGACTCGGGAGTAATGCGATGTTGCAAACAGCGGTAGGGGGCCCCTTTAGGGGCGCCTTGGCACTCTTGACGAACCGTCGCGTACTGCTGATCGCGCTGGTCATCGCGGTCCTGCTCATCATCGCGCTGTGGCCGCGTCCGGTGGAGGTTGACCTCGGCACCGTCACCAGCGGTCCTCTCGTGGTCACGGTCGACGAGGAAGGTGAGACGCGGGTGCGGGAACGGTTCGAGGTGACGTCGCCCGTGGCCGGCGAGGTGCTCCGCATCAATCTCGAGCCGGGTGATCCGGTCGAAGGCGGCCGAACGGTGCTGGCCACGGTGCGACCGTCGGCACCGACACCCCTCGACGCGCGTTCGCGTGCGGAGGCTTCGGCCGCCGTACAGGCGGCCGAAGCCACGCGTGGCCGGGTCCGCGCGGAACGGGATCGCGCGGCCACGGTGCTCGCACGAGCCAAGCAGCAACTCGAGCGCGCAACCCAGCTCGTCGAGGGGGGCGCTATCTCGCGTGACGAGTTCGATGCGCGCCAGACAGACGCGCGCACGGCGGAGGAAGCACTGCGGGCCTCAGACTTCGCGGTCACGCAGGCACAGCGCGACGTCGATGTGGCTCGTGCGCGGCTCGTGTGCAAAGCAGCACCAGCCAGGGTACCCGTGACATCACGCTCGTCGCACCCGTGGATGGCGTCGTCCTGAAGCGCCTTCGTCACAGCCAGAGCGTCGTGCCCGCCGGCGAGCCACTGCTGGAGATCGGCGACCCGAAGGCTCTCGAAATCGTTGCTGATCTCCTCTCATCCGACGCGGTGAGGGTCAAGGCTGGTGACGCGGTGCTGATCGAGCAATGGGGCGGCGGGGACACGCTGCGTGGTCGCGTTCGCCGAGTCGAGCCCTCGGGCTTCATGAAGGTGTCGGCGCTCGGTGTCGAGGAGCAGCGGGTCAATGTCATTGTCGATTTCGTGGATCCGGAGCAGGCCACACGCGCGATCGGCGACGGCTATCGAGTCGAGGTCCGCGTGGTCGTCTGGGAAGAGGATAAGGTTCTCAAAGTGCCGACGGGCACGCTGTTTCGGCGTGGGGACCAATGGGCGCTGTTCATCGTCGAGAACGGCCGCGCACGTCTGCGGACCATCAAGATCGGTCAGCGCAACGGCGCCGAAGCCCAGATACTCGAGGGCGTGCGCGAGCGGGATCAGATCGTGCTCTACCCGCCCGATACGCTGGCCGATGGTGATCGGGTTGCCCAGCGTGCGGCGTGACCTAGAGCCTGAGACAGCCCTCGCCCCTCGCACCTCGCCCCTTCACCTTGTCACCTTGCCCCCAACCGAATCTCCTTAGCTGTCATCATGGCATCGTGATCGGACGGATGCTCGACGCCTTTCGTCTTCTTTTCCATCGCCCCTATCACGACGACACGCTCATCGACCTCGATGTCGGCAAGCTCTGCGGGGACCTTGCCGCGACGGATCTTCGTCTTGTCCGTCACCATGAAGGTCGTGGTCTCACTGTCCTGGTCTTGCACTTCAATGTGCCCGTCCCGGATCGACTTCACGGTGCCCATGACCTTGTGATCGTCCCCCTCGTGCGCAAAGACAGCCGGCCGCGCGGCGATCGCAACCGCGAAGAGTGCGATGAGCACAGCCGTCGCACGTCTAATCATCGTGCCCTCCAGAGTGTGGATGCTTCGGTGACGCTGCCGGCGGCTTCGCCTCCTCGCCTTCCAAGAATCGTCGCATTTCCTCTTCCTCGCGGAACTCATGAGGGCTCTTCGGGTTGAGCTCCTCCATCCGTGCCAGCTCCTGGTCGGTGACCCTCGGCAGATGACGAATGAAGTGAACGAGGTGCCAGCTCGCCTCCTCGCCTTCGGGCGTGCCCGTGCTCCATCCAGGCATGCCGGTAAGCCGAACGCCGTTTTCAATGATGTGAAACAGCTCGCCATCAGAGAGCGTTTGTGTGTCAGCGTCTCGCAGGTCCGGCGCCTTGGGATAGAGGTTTCGGCCGATTTGCACATCACCGCTCCCGTCGTTGCCGTGACAGATCGCGCAGTGGTCCGCGAAGTGCTCGAGCCCTGCCTGGACGGTCTTCGGGCTCGCTGGAACTGGGCTCGTCCTTTCTCGATCGGCACGCGGAATCGCCAGATGTCGCATCGCCCGGGCGATCTGCACCTCCACCCACGTGGGTGCCGCCTTCGTGCTGATCCCACGGTTGACGAGGGAAACGGCGATCGCGCCTGCCACTGCCACGGCGAGAATCGTCAGCACCAGCAGCGCCTTCAAGACGAACCTCATGACCCGTCCTGGCGCTCCAGGGTCTTGACGAACTTCGCGGGATCAGCGAGGAACCTTTGCCGATCCGATTCAGAACAGAAATAGTACGTCTTGCCCTCATGCATCACGTGCGGCGCGCTCCTGTGATCGACCTCTATCGCGCAGAGATCGACAGCAACCGATGGGCCATGACGGGCGTGATCCATCGTTTTTTTCGCCGAAGGGGTCTCCTGGGCGCAGGGACGCACCTGCGCGCGGAGACGGTCGAGCGCCGCGTGAATGTCGTCAACCGCGTTTCGCATATCGGCCGCGCTGTTCGTCTGACGCGCCTGCTCGAGTCGAGCCGCCAACGCATCCAGATCCTCGACAGCCGATTGGGCACTTTCGGAACAGCCGCTCACCGCCTGTTCGCCCACCTGTTCGGTCGGGTTCGTAGGCTTTGGCGTCTGATGCTCCGCGTGCTGGCCGTGTACGTCAGCCCCGCCGACGAGCGCGCCGACGAGCGTAAGCAGGATGATATGGTGTTTTCCTGATCTCATGACTAGCAGCTCCTGTGGCTTCACGCAAGCTTCGCTATCGCGCTATCTCGTCGCCCCCCTCGGCGTCGAATCCCGCGGTCGGCCCGCCAGGCGTCGGCGGTGGCTCGAGCCCTCCGGTGAGCAAGAATCCTTGGATCTGAATAGCACCGCGCCAGATGTCTTCGAGCGCCGAAACATAGCGATCGCTGACCTCGAAGAGCTCACGCTGTGCAATCAGGACCTGCGGATACGCGGCACCCATCTCTTGGTAGCGCACCAGGTAGAGTCGATAGGCCTCCTCCGCACGCGGAATCACCTCGGCCTGATAGGTCTCGGCCATTCGAAGCGCGCTCAGGTAGTCCTCGAACACACGCGCGAACCGGGACCGCAGCGAGAGCTCCAGCCGGCGAAGCTCCTGTTGCGCCCGGGTGACCTCTGCCTGCGCCGCAGCTATGTTCCCCTGGTTACGATCGAAGAGCGGCACGGTGACGCCGATGTCGACGGCGGCTTCCCAACCGATGGCGCGCCGGTCACCTGCCGGCGTCTCCTCGAGCCGCTCGTTGTTGTATCGAGGGCCACCACGAATCACGAGGTCCGGTACCGGCTCGCGCCGGGCGCGCGCGAGCGCCGCTTCTGCTCGCCCGACTGCTGCCTCGGCCGCTGCCATCTCGGGGCTCTTGCCGATGACCGTCTGCAGCGCCGCCTCTCGCTCCAGCTCGGGAAAGCCCGCGTCCAGCGCCCCGGCCAGCCGCCGTGGCGTGAGCGTGGGATCGCCGACGACGGTTGCCAGCGTCAACCAGGCGCGATGCCAGGCGTTGCGCGCACGCGTCAGCTCGAGCTGGTTTTCACGCGCCTCGATCTCGGACGCGAGGACGTCCGGCCGATCGGCCGACCCAACGTTGTAGAGCTGCGCCGATACCCTGGTGGCTTCCGATGCGAGCCGCGAGAGGTGTTCCCGCACCTCGATGCGGCGCTGAGCCGCCAAGGCCGTATAGAACGCCACCCTCACCGCGCTCAGCACTCGGGCACGTTGCGCGTCGTGGAGCGAGCTGGCTTGCTGTGCTTCGCGCTCGAAGATCTGGCGGCTCAAACGAAGCTTGCCACCCAACGGGATCGTCTGCTCGACGAAAAAACCGTGCTCGCCTCGCCTGATGATAGGCCCACCACTGACCTCCTCGGCGGTATAGCCAATCGTGGGATTGGGCAAGAGTCCGGCCTGCTTCGCACGACCTCTCGCTGCCTCGATGCCAGCCTCCGCCTGCGGCATCGTCGGATTGCGCTCGAGCGCGATCTGCTCGAGCGCAGGGAGCGCTATCGGCTCTGGTTCTGCGGCGGTCTGCGCGACGGCAGAACACGCGATGGAGATCAGCAGGAGGCAGAGCGCAGCGCGGCCGAGCTGCAACCAAACGAACGGCTCAACCGCGCGCGTTAGCCTTTGCCAGCGAACACCATCTGTCGCGACACGAGACATCACTCGGCCCCCTTGCTCGCCTGCGCGGCCTTCAGTTGCTGAATCTTGTCGAACAGCGCTGGCTCGAGCACGCGCACGAGCGTCATCATCCCCATCATTCCACCCGTCCATCCTGGTGCCAGACCATACGTCTCCGGCTTGCCCGCGAACATCTCGTCCATGTCCATGAACATGTCTTGCGGATACCCTGGGATCAGGCCGCGCCCGGCTCGTCCGCTCTGCGCGTGTGCGGTGTGCGATGCGCCAGCAAGCGGCATGTTCGCAACGGGGCGCTCCCGTTCGGCCCCAACGGCCAGGGTGCGGCCGAACGCCGGGCCGCTCTCGTCCGCGAGCGCGCGCCCGTCGACCATGCCCATACCCGATTCCATGGTCTGGGGCTGCAAGCCTCGGCCATGCGACATCATGATGGGCCCGACCATCGACGCCATCTGGTTCATCATGTGATGCGGCAAGTGGCAGTGCAGCATCCAGTCGCCCAGATTGCTCGCTTCGAATTCCACGTCGCGCGCCTGGGCAACGCCCAGCAACACCGTATTCCCAGGTTCGCCAGCGCTCGTGCGAATGCGTCCCCCCTCGGTCCCGGTCACGTAGAAGGTGTTGCCGTGCAAATGAATGGGATGGTGATCCATGCCGAGGTTCACCATGCGTACGCGCACGCGCTCGCCGCGCTTGACGAGCATCGGCGTCGTCGCCGGTCCAGCCTTGCCGTTGATCGTCAGCCAGTTGAACTCCATGGCCAGCGTGTTGGGAATGGTGTTGTTGGGCAGAATCGCCCATCCTTGAAAGATCAGACCGAAGTCGCGATCGACTCGCGGACGATGGGCCGTCGGCGGATGGATGATGAAGAGACCGATCATCCCCATCATCTCCTGCATCGCCATGTGCGAGTGGTAGAAGAACGTGCCGTTCTGCCGCAGCGTGAACTCATAGACGAAGGTGCCGCCCGGCTCGATGGGCTTTTGCGAAATGCCGGGCACGCCGTCCATGTTCACGGGAATCTCGAGGCCGTGCCAATGCATCGAGAACAGCTCCGGGAGGCGGTTCTCGACGACGAAGCGGACGCGATCGCCTTCGTTGACCTCAATGGTCGGACCCGGCATGCTGCCGTTGAAGCCCCAGGTGTCGACCGTGCGACCCGGCAGAAACTCGGTCCGAACGTGCTCCGCGCGAATGTCGAAGACCTTGACGCCGGTCTCCCAACGCCACGGCATGCGCGGCACATCCGGCGTCTCGACCGAGACGACGTCGGAGCTGGGCTCGGAGGTCGCGGTGGTCGCACGTTGCGCATCGGACCTCTCGCCGGAGCGCTCACCCGCGGGGGCTTGCCGTTCCGGCGGTGACGAGTGGGCATGTTGCGCGGATGTGCGAGCGGCAGCCGAGACGCCGGCAACCGTCGCGACTCCGCGCAGAAAGTTGCGTCGATATGGGTTCATCGCTCATCCTCAGGAACTTAAGTATTTCCGTACGTAGCGAGCGGCCTTCAGGCCGCTCGCGCGAGGGGTCTAAGACACCTCGCTACGTAGTGTGGTCGGCCGAGCGAGATTAGATGCGGAGGACGAGCGAGTGTGATGGCGGAGGCGGGATATCCGCGCGACTATCGGGCTGCGTCAGGGTGCGGGAGCCGGGCTCGATCGCGGCCGCATAAGCGGCCGGCATCAGCGACGCTGTTGATGTGGCAAGCCGTCCGGCAACACGCTGAGCTTCTGCAACCCCTGACGTGACGAAGAGGTCGGCGTGCTCGCCGCAGGAATGCTCTTGGGAGTGTCCCGTGAGCACAGCATCAGCAGCATCGTTAGGCTTGTGGCAAGACGTCGTAGCCGCATCGGTCGACGAAGCTGAGGCGTTGTCGCTGGCCTGGGCGGCGCTCGGTGCACATAACAGCTCGCAAACGCTCGCCCCAAACGCGCTGCCAGACATCGCGACGAGCGCGATCAACGCGACCACGGTCCTAGCGGCACGATCCACGTTTTTCACCTTACACCAGGTTGCCCTCTCGGCGATACGGCAAGCCCTCGAACAGTGTGGTCAGCGGCAGCCGGAATCCCGGCAGGACGTCCTCGCCATTGAGCTCCTCCTCGTGGGTGAGCGTTACCGCGGCGCTGCCTGTACGGTGAACCGAGACCGTACGCCTCCTCACATCCACGACCCACACCAACCGCGCACCGCTCGCCAGCCACTCGCGCGCCTTGTGATCGACAGCCCTGCGCCGGTCATTGGGCGAGATCACCTCGACCACCAGGTCTGGTGCACCAGGCCAGAATCCCTCCGGTAACTCCGTGGTACGAATTTGCTGCTCGCTGATGAATCCTACGTCTGGCGCACGAACGGTATCCGGATTACGGCGCAGCGAGAAGCCAGCGTCCTGGGGCAACACAAGACCGAGACCGTGCTTGTCGGCGTGCTCCGCTACGGCGCGGTAAATGCGCCCTGAGCACAAGCTGTGGACGACACCAGACTTCGACATCCTTACGAGCCGTCCTTCCACGAGCTCGTAGGAATAGTTATCGTCTGGCATCCGCGCAAGATCGTCCGCGGTGACGAGACTCTGAAACATCGGCATGACCATACTCTCACTTCTCCCATGCCGCCTGATTTTGCGAGACGCGTGCCAAGGAGGCGAGACCGGGAAAGCCCCGTAGCCGCGAAACTACTGCGCGCGCAACTGAAGCGTCATGGCCGAATCTTCAACACTCAGGACGATGATACATCGTCAATTCTGCAAATGGGAGGGCGTTACTCTACCCGAAGCACTCCCATTGGTTGGACACGCATCGCCCTTCGCGCAGGCAGGTAACAAGCGGCTGCGCCGACGACAAGGAGGGCGGCTCCTACAACGATATAGCTCACCGGGTCCGCTGTGCTGATGCCATACAGCAAGCTGCCGAGCGCGCGGGTGGCGCCAAGCGCCAATAGCACGCCGAGCGCGACGCCCACAGCAGCGAGGGTCATACCTTGACGCACGACCAACCACAAGAGACTACGCGGCGTCGCCCCAAGGGCGAGACGGATGGCGAGCTCGGGACGCCGGATCGCGACGGCGTACGACAAGACACCGTAGGTGCCCAGCATTGCGAGCGTCAGCGCCAAGAGCCCGAAGAACCCGAACAACCGCATGTTGAAGCGGCGCGGCGCAACGTGCGCGCTCAAAAGCGCTTCGAATGCGTCCACGCTCGCAGCCGCGAGGGTGGGATCGACACGTCGAACGGCAGCACGCAACGCCTGAGCACTGACCGGCCCGTCCGATCCGCGCACGACCATCCCGACCCACGGGAGCGGCCATTGCGCCACTGGGACGTAGAGCCTTGGCTCCGGAGCCCGATCCAACGCCGTCGGGCGCACATCGCCAACGACGCCGACGATCGTGGCCCAATACTGCTGATCGTCCTCAGGCCCGCGGAGGTCGATGCGTCGACCGATCGGGTCGCCGCCCGGCCAGTGCTGGTCTGCCAACGCCTTGCTAATGATCACCACATCGGGGGCCACATTCGTGTCGCCGTCGGTGAACTCACGGCCGTCCACAACAGGGATGTGCATGGCCGTGAAGTACCTTGGGCTGACGACAGCAAGGCCAGCCGATGGCTCCTGGTCTGGCTCGGGCTCGG
The DNA here is from genome assembly GCA_009377495.1 of Luteitalea sp. Lineage (GTDB taxonomy): Bacteria > Acidobacteriota > Vicinamibacteria > Vicinamibacterales > Vicinamibacteraceae > WHTT01. The sequence continues at coordinate 7,394 of WHTZ01000003.1, read as the reverse complement.
GCCGCCCTTCGATCTGAAAGCTCCTGGTCATGTTTCCCCTTGCGTACGGCAAGGGGTACACTGACGAGACGACGCCAACGCCAGGCAGGCCGGCGATTTCTTCGCGCAGCCGGTTCACGAACGTCGTACGAGACGCGTCAGTTTGGTACCGCGCCTCCGGCAAGTCGATCTGCATCGTCATGACGCCGAGCGGATCGAAGCCGGGCGAAACACGTGTCAAGCGCATGAGGCTCTGCACCAGTAGCGCCGCACCAACGACCAACACGACCGCGAGCGCCACTTCGGCCACGACCATCGCGTTCCGGAAGCGCTGATGGCCGCGATGACCGATCGTTCTTGTGCCGCCCGCCTTCAACGCATCGTGCATCGATAACCGACTCGCGAAGAGAGCAGGTGTCAAACCAAAGAGGAGACCCGCGGCAACGGAGATGGCGAGGGTGAACCCAAGGACGGCGAGGTCTATCCGAATCTCGCCGAGCCGTGGAAGATCTTCCGGTAGCACGGCGACCAGCACGTCGAATCCCCACAGCATCACGAGGAGACCCACGAGCCCGGCCGACGCCCCGAGCACCATGCTCTCGACGAGCAGCTGGCGCGTCAGCCGCGCGCGGCTTGCGCCAAGTGAAAGGCGGACCGCCATCTCGCGCTGCCGAGCGGCGGAGCGCGCAAGCAGCAGATTCGCCACGTTCACACAGGCAATCAACAAGACAACTCCCACGGCAGCCAAAAGCACCCAAAGCGCGGGCCGTACGTCCCCAACCAGGTCCTCGTGGAGCGACACGACCTGGGGACGAAACGTCGCGTGGTCGTCTGGAAATCGGCGCTTCAAGCCAGCTTCGATCGCGTCGAGATTCGCCTGAGCCGCCGCAATCGATTCGCCAGGTCTCAGTCGCCCGATCAGCTCCAAGTAGCGCGCGCCACGGAACTTGCTCCAGTTCCGGATGTTGCCAAGCGACAGCTCGGGCACCTCATGGCTCGCGGTTACCCAGATCTCGCTCTTCGCAGGCAATTGGAAGCCCGCCGGCATCACGCCCACAACCAGAAAGGGCTCGTCGCTCAGCGTGAGCGTCCTACCCACGATGCCGGGATTGCCGCCGAAGCGTCGCTGCCAGACGCTGTGGCCGAGAACGGCGAGCCGGCCGCCGGCATCACCCGCTGTCTCTTTCGTAAAGACCCGACCCGCAGCCGCGGGGACGCCCAGCACGTCGAAGAAATCCCACGAGACTTGGACGCCACGAACGCGCTCGGGCTCCCCGGCGCTCGACAGGTTGAATGAATCAAAGCGGTAGACAGCAAGCGCCTCGAACGAGCGGACGTTGGCCCGATAGTCCAGAAAATCTGGCGCGGAGAGTGAAGCCTGTTGTTGCGACTCCCCTTCGCGCCCGAGGATGCGCACGAGGCGGTGGGCATCGGGATACGGAAGCGATTGCAACAACACGGCGTTGACGATGCTGAACATCGCCGTGTTGGCGCCTACGCCGAGCGCAAGCGTCAGGACGGCGACAAGCGTGAACGCGGGTGCATTGATCAACCGCCGAAGGCCGTAGCGAACGTCTTGCCAGAGTGAGTCCATCGGGTCTCCTGTGTGAGGCTATTCTGCGAGTCGCCCTTCGACGGCACCTTCCAAATGCGTGCCGTTCACGATGCTGCGCCAACGCTAGGCGCAGTACGCCTCAGGCTGCGCGTGTCTCGCGCAAGGGTGCGGCTATGCGTTCGGTTTTGGCACAGGGTGAGGCGGAATCGGACAGTTGGCCTTGGCCTGGCTGTATGTTGGGACAGCTAGGGACGTGACCGAGCACGCCGAAGAGCCGAACGTCCCGCTACCACACCTTCTCCTCGCCCGACGCGCGGTGAAAATGTAGGGGGTCTCGCAGACTTTGTAGTTCCCGATAATAGTAGAGGGCGGTCGGCCGTTTGCGCGTGAATTTCAGCTTCTTGAGAAACGCGATCTCCTCCGCGGTCGCGTCGCCACTCAGGGCGGGATCCTGCAGGAAGGTCTGGAGGCCTGGCTCTTCGTCGACCGGCGGCGCGGGTTCCCGTTCCACGAACTCGAACTTCTTCGGGTGGCCGGGAGCCAGGCGGTGGTTCAACACAATCTCCATCGCGAACGTGGCGAGGTCGATGTCCCAGGATTCAATGAGCGGCTCGAGAAACGTGACGCAGTTTTCGGCCGAGACATTGAAGACGTCCGTCTCCAGGAACTCGAGCACGTTGACGCGCAGTTGCTCGTAGCTGCGCTCGCTGAGTCGGGCCACCAGGCGGAGCCAGGTTTCGTCGTCCAGCTCCGCTTTCGCCACGCGTTTCACCACGTCGAGCAGCTTCTGGGTGACGAGGCGCTCGAGGGTACCAAAGGGCTCCTTCTCGAACACCGCCCTGATGGGTCTCTCCTTGCCCGGCACGCATTTGCGGAGAATCGATTCGCGCACTTCCTTGAACAAGGGCGCGGGCGGATCCGCCAATTTGCTCTTCAAGGCGTCTCTGCGCTGGAGGTCCGCCAGCGTGGCCAACTTCCCAGCAGGAAACCTCAAGAACGTCTCCATTTTCTCGTAAATATCGGTCCGCTCGGGCGCAGGCGGCACCTTCTTCCCTGTCAGCAATTGGGAAATGTAGGACTCCGTCACTTGAGCGGCCTCAGCCAGACCTCTCTGCTCGGTCCCCAATTCTTTGAGGCGGTGCCGAATGAGGAGCGGGACATCCACGGGATTTTCCTCCGGTTTGAATTCACTCAATTTGCTTAAGTGTATCCTCGTAGTTGCCATTATCGCCGATTTCACTTGACATATGAGGTGAATGAACCTAATCTGGTTAACCAGACTGGTGGATGACCCCTCAGCCTTAGATTGCCTAAACTAAATTAGGTTATCTGCTCCCCTTTCAGGAACACCAACCCAGGAGGTTGACATGTTTGCTCGCAGTGTGTCCTTCCATCTCAAGCCGGGCCGGGCGGCTGAGTTCACCGATGTCCTCAATAAGGACGTCATTCCCGTCCTTCGCAACCAGAAGGGCTTCCAGGACGAGATCGCGCTCGTCGCGCCGGACGGCGCGGACGCGATCGGGATCAGTGTGTGGGATCTGAAGGCAGATGCGGAAACGTATGCCCGCAGTGCCTATCCCGATGTGCTCAAGTCGCTGGAGCCGGTGGTAGAGGGCACGCCTCAGGTGCAGACGTATGAGGTGTCCAACTCGACCTTCCACAAGATCGTGCGCGCAACGGCCTGACGCGGCGTCGATTCGTCCGCGGGGGCGGCCACACGGCCGTCCCCGATCTTCGTCCGCCGGGAACCACCACAAGAAAGAAGTGTAACCACCATGTCGAAGCTACTCAGCCGTAAGGGGATGATTCTCGTGTGGCTCGTCGTCGTGCTCGGACTGTTCGCGGCGCTCGAGGCGCCAATGTCGTTCGCCTCGGGCGTGCTCCTGCTCGTGGTGTGGGGCATGGTTCCGGCAATCATCTTCATGTTGTGGCAGAGACCCTCTCGCACGATGGCCGAGGTGCTGCATCAGGCCGAGACACGGTCAGAAGGAGAACGATGACTCGCATACTCACAATGTCCATCGCTTGGGTCCTGATTTCGACGCCATCGATCTATGCCCAAGATCTGTCCAGGTACCGGGACTTTCAACTAGGCATGAGCTTGGTCTCCGTCGCGGAGCAGACGGGCCTCACGCCTGAGGGGCACGTGCTGCATCGGCGTCCGCACTTGATTCAAGAGCTGATGTGGCTGCCTCCACGCGCCCTCAGCTCTTCGCCGCAACAAGAGTCAGTGAGGAAAGTGCTTTTCAACTTCTACAACGGCCAGCTTTATCGCATGGTGGTCAGCTATGACCGAGATCGGACCAAAGGGCTGACGGCTGCAGACGTGGTCGACGCTATTTCGGCGAAGTACGGCGTCGCAACGCTGCCCGCCACCGAGATCACGCCCGTGTTGTTCCAGGTCTCTGACGACAGCGACAAGGTCGAGGCGCGTTGGGAAGACCCGCGATACGCGCTCACTCTCTTCCGCTCCTCCTACCCGTCCACGTTTGGGCTGGTGGTGTCTTCAAAGCGACTGGGTGCCCTGGCACGAACCGCAACCCTCGAAGCGGTCCGGCTGGACGAGCAAGAGGCTCCCCAGCGAGAAATCGCGCGTCAACAGAAACAGACCCAGGAGAAGCGCGCCGAGCAAGCCAAGGCCAGGAGCGTGAACAAGCCAACCTTTCGGCCGTAACCCAGGGGCGAGATGGCGACCGCATGGTCGCGCTGTTTCGGCAGGCGCATGAAGTGCGCCGCAACAAGAACGTCGAGAGTGGCAGGAGATAAATGTCATGGCAAAGCAGATTGTGTACGGTGAACAGGCGCGCCAGGCCGTCCTGCGCGGCATCAATCAGTTGGCCGACGCGGTGAAGGTCACACTCGGTCCCAAGGGCCGCAACGTCATCCTTGACAAGACGTTCGGATCGCCGACGATTACCAAGGACGGCGTGACCGTCGCCAAGGAGATCAATCTGAAAGACGCGCTCGAGAACATGGGTGCGCAGATGGCGCGTGAAGTCGCGAGCAAGACGTCTGATAGTGCCGGCGATGGCACCACGACCGCGACCGTGCTCGCGCAGGCCATCTATCGCGAAGGCGCGAAGAACGTGGTCGCCGGCGCGAATCCGATGGACCTCAAGCGCGGTATCGACCGGGCGGTCGAGGTGGTCATCGCCGAGCTGAAGAAGATGTCGAAGCCGGTCAGCGGCAACATGGTCGTCCAGGTGGGCACCATCTCGGCTAATAACGACGAGCCCATCGGCACGATCATCGCCGAGGCCATGGACAAGGTTGGCAATGACGGCGTGATCACGGTCGAAGAGGCGAAGACGATGGAAACGTCGCTCGACGTCGTCGAAGGGATGCAGTTCGACCGCGGGTATCTGTCGCCGTACCTCGTGACCGATCCCGAGCGGATGGAAGTCGTGCTCGAGGATCCGCACATTCTCATCCACGAAAAGAAGATCTCGAGCCTGAAGGACCTATTACCGGTGCTCGAGCGTGTTGCGCAGAGCGGCACGCCGTTGCTGATCATCGCCGAGGACGTGGAGGGCGAAGCGCTTGCGACGCTCGTCGTGAACAAGCTGCGCGGGACACTCAAGGTGGCTGCCGTCAAAGCGCCAGGCTTCGGGGATCGGCGAAAGGCCATGCTGGAGGACATCGCCATCCTCACCAACGGCCGGGCAATCACCGAAGACCTCGGCCTCAAGCTCGAGAACCTGAAGCTCGACGATCTGGGCAGGGCGACCAAGGTGACGATCGACAAGGACAACACGACGATCATCGAGGGCGCTGGCACGAAGACGGCGATCGAAGGCCGCATCAAGCAGCTCCGGACGCAGATCGAGGACACGACATCCGACTACGATCGCGAGAAATTGCAGGAGCGGCTCGCGAAGCTGGTTGGGGGCGTTGCGGTGATCAAGGTCGGCGCGGCCACCGAGACCGAGATGAAGGAGAAGAAGGCGCGCATCGAGGACGCCATGCACGCCACGAAGGCGGCCGTCGAAGAGGGCATCGTACCGGGCGGCGGGGTCGCGCTGCTCCGCGCGTCGAAGGCGCTTATCGGGCTCGAGCTCAGCGGTGATCAGCGGATCGGCGTCAACATCGTCGCCCGCGCCATCGAAGAGCCGCTGCGCTGGATCGCCAACAACGCCGGCCAGGAAGGCTCCATCGTCGTCTCGAGGGTCAGGGAGATGGGACCCGAGGAAGGGTTCAACGCTCTGAACGAGACGTATGAGAACCTCGTGCACGCTGGCGTCATCGACCCGACCAAGGTCGTACGGTCGGCGCTCCAGAACGCGGCGTCGATCGCCTCACTCCTGCTCACGACCGAGGCGCTCGTGTCGGAGATTCCCGATAAGAATGGGGCGCCGGCGCCCGGTGCGGGCGGAATGGGCGGGATGTACTGACCGAACGTTTGGGGCACCCCAGGCGGCTTGGACGATTGGCGGCGCGAGCAGCGCTTGGATCATGTAGGCAATGCGCCGGAGGAGTGTTGAGGATGCCCTATGAAGGAAGCTTCTAGAGTTCGCAAGATTGCGTTTGTCGGCGACCACGTGCCGCGCAAGTGCGGTATTGCCACGTTCACGTCAGACCTCCTTGCGGCGGTCGCAACCTTGCACCCTCAGAGCCAGTGTTTCTCGGTTTCGGTCAACGACATCAAGGGTGGCTACGAATACCCAGAAGTCGTGCGCTTCGAGATCGAAGAGCAGGATCTGTCGTCCTATCTGCGTGCCGCCGACTTCCTCAACATCAGCAACGTCGACATCGTCTGCTTGCAGCATGAGTTCGGCATTTTCGGCGGGCCTGCTGGCGGTCACATCTTGGCATTCTTACGCGAATTGAGAATGCCGGTGGTGACGACACTTCATACCGTTCTGCGTGAGCCGAAGAGTGACCAGCGGCGCGCCATGCAGGAGCTGATCTCGCTTTCAACCCGACTCGTGGTGATGACCGAGCGGGGTCGAGAGATGCTGGAAGACGTGTACCAGGCACCCGCGGCCAAGCTCGATCTGATTCCGCACGGCATTCCCGACATCGGGTTCGTCGATCCCACATTTTTCAAAGATCTGTTCGGCGTGGAAGGTCGAGTGGTCCTGCTGACGTTCGGGCTGCTTTCACCGAACAAGGGGATCGAATATGTGCTCAACGCGTTGCCGCAGATCGTGACGGCGTTTCCTGACGTCGTCTACATCGTGCTCGGCGCCACGCATCCCACCGAGCAGCGGGAGCATGGCGAAGCCTACCGGCTGAGCCTCGAAATCCTCGCCAAGAAACTGAACATCGAGAAGAACGTCATCTTCTACAATCGCTTCGTGGAGATCGAAGAGCTGAAGGAGTTCATCGGCGCCGCAGATCTGTACCTCACGCCCTACCTCAACGAGGCGCAGATCACATCGGGCACGCTCGCCTATACGTTTGGCGCCGGCAAGGCGGTCGTGTCGACACCGTACTGGCACGCGGCAGAATTGTTGGCCGAGGACCAGGGCGTGCTGGTGCCGTTCGGTGATGCCGAGGCCATCGCACGCGAGGTGATTGGCTTACTGCGCGACGACACGCGCCGCCATGCCATCCGCAAGAATGCCTACCGCCTCGGGCGAGAGATGATCTGGAGCAACGTGGCGCGGCTCTACATGCGCTCATTCGAGCTGTCACGCCGAGAGGGGGCCGCGTGGTCTCGCAAATCGCTTGCCACGAAGACTCTCGACCAAAAGCCGCGGGAGCTACCGGAGCTGAACTTGAGTCATCTCGTCCGGATGACCGATTCGACCGGAATCTTTCAACATGCCACGTTCACCGTGCCGAACTTCTCCGAGGGCTACTGTACCGACGACAATGCCCGTGCGTTCATCCTCGCAGCGCTCCTCAGTGAGTTGGG
>WHTZ01000039.1 GCA_009377495.1 Luteitalea sp. | reverse complement strand
CGGTAGGGCGCGGCTTCCGCCTTCGCATAAAGCTTCGGCGGACGAGTCCGCCGTAGCGCGCAGCGCGAAGGTGGACCGCCGTAGCCTTGGCGGAGGCGGTTAGCCGCGCCGATCTCCTGATCACAGTCGAAAGATGTGGTCGCCGACGACGCCCTTCAAGGCGTTCCGTGTATCCACGATGAGCGGGGCCCGACGTGCGAGCTCCGCATAGTCGAAGGCCCGGTGATTGGTGGTCACGATAGCGCACTCGAATCCGTTGCGGTAAGCCTCCTCGAGCGGTACCGCGGCCATCTGAAAATCGCCATGCTCCACATCCCGCACGTGCGGGTCGCTGTACGTAACACGGGCCCCTCGCTGCCGCAGGAGCCGCGCAATATCGAGGGCAGGCGACTCGCGGTGGTCGCTCACGTCCGGCTTGTAGGCCATCCCAAAGAGGTGAATGCGCGAGCCGTTGATCGCTCGGCCGATGCTGTTGAGCGCATCGGCCACGAGGCTCACGACGTGCTTGGGCATGCTTGCGTTGACGTGACCAGCCAGCTCGATGAACCGGCTTTCGAAGCCGGTCTCACGCGCCTTCCAACTGAGATAGAAGGGATCGATCGGGATGCAATGGCCGCCGAGACCTGGTCCCGGGTAGAACGGCATGAAGCCGAAGGGCTTGGTCTTCGCCGCGTCGATGACCTCCCACACATTGATGCCCAGGTCGCGACACATGAGCGCGAGCTCGTTCACGAGACCAATATTCACGGCACGGAAGGTGTTCTCGAGCAGCTTGACCATCTCTGCGACACGCGTGCTCGACACGGGCACGACGTCGGTGACGATCGTCGAATAGAGCGCCACCGCAGCCTCGGTTGACGCCGGATCGACGCCCCCGACGACCTTCGGAATGTTGTGTGTCTGGAAGTGCGGGTTGCCGGGATCGACGCGCTCTGGCGAGAACGCGAGATAGAAGTCAACGCCCGCCTTCAAGCCTCCTGCCTCCAACATCGGCTGCACGACCTCTTCGGTCGTCCCAGGATAGGTCGTCGATTCGAGAATCACGAGCTGTCCTCGGCGGAGGTACTTTGCCGTCTCCGTGACTGCCGCGACGATGAACGACAGATCTGGATCCTTCGTCTTGCGTAATGGCGTGGGCACGCAGATGTTGATGGTATCGACCGCCGAGAGCGCCGAGACATCGGTTGTCGCTTGGAACCGACCCTCTCCCACGGCTTGGCTGACGTGACAGTTGGGTACGTCGAGGATGTACGACTCACCCGCGTTGAGCATTGCGACCTTGCTGCTCTCCAGGTCGAAGCCGGTCACCTGCAGGCCTGCCCGGGCGAATGCCACCGCCAGCGGCAAGCCCACATACCCCAGACCAATCACGCCGGCGTGAGCCTGGCGCGCGCGCAGCTTTTCAATCAGCACGTCAGACATCGGTGTCAAACAGGGATCGGGGCTCCCCGAAGAGTCGTGTGGAAAAGGCCCCCGACCGCTTTTCCTGACAGGATACGAAGACAGACCATCCGGCTGTGACGCGGTTGGCGCGCGTGGACGACGGACGCGCACAGATAACCCCACCTGAGTATCTGAGACTGGCACGGAGCATGCAGTACCTCTGGCGTGTATGCGCTCGGTCGCCAATGAAACGCCCACAGCAGGAGGCGTTCCGGCATCTTGGGCAACAATCCGCGAACCGTCGGCTGCCGCACAGCGAACGAAAGTCGCCCCGAGCGTAGACATCTGGCGGTTCCTCGACGCAACTCGATTCTGGAGGGAGCATGAAACGTTCGCTTATACTCGCCACGTTGGTCAGTGCGGCCTGGCTGACGTCAGCGTCCGCTTGGGCCGCTCCTATTATCGTCGGTTCGGGCGGTCTTCAACCCGTCACCACCACCGATGAGAGCTTTGGCCCGCACTGGAACGGTAACTCGTGGGACAGCAACACGGGCCCCTGCCACCTCGCCAGCCTCGCACAGGGTACGGTTTGCGACTGGGTCGGCGCGTCGCCGATCGTGCTATCGCAGACAACCAGCAACCCCCTGAGCTACCTGGGACAGCCGGACGGTTCCGCCGTGGATGCGTTCTACTTCGACGAGGGTGCCGCGTACACTTACGAAGTCACCCTAGTCGGGGAGTTCAGCATCCTCAATGGAAGCAACGAGTTCGGCTGGTACGATCTCGACACCGGCGAGCGCCACGCGCTCTTCGCGCCAGAGCAGACGTTTGATTCGGTCACGACGGTCGCGCTGCCCGCGACATTCGGCTTCTACTACTTCAACACGGACTTTGGCCAGACGTACTATACAGACTCGTCGTTGAATGACGGTGCGTTTTTTAGCGACGAGTTCGGGGGAACGCCTGGGCAACAGTTCGCCTACATGACCGACGGTGACCAGTTCTGGCTCGGGCTGGAGGATCTGTTCGGGACGCTCGCGACGCCTACGTGCATTCCGGGCTCGTGCTCGGACTATGACTACAACGACGTGATCGTGGCGTGGAAGCCGATCTCCAAGGTACCGGAGCCCGGAACCACAGCGCTGCTCGGACTCGGGCTGCTCGGGTTCGCCTGGGTGGTCCGCGGCCGTCACAGACAGTCGTAACGCAGACCTACTCCCGGATCTTTCCCTTCAGCACGGTTGTCGCCCGCGTGCAATGGTGCCAGGCTCGGCTTGACCTGGCACCATTCTCACGCGGTCTCAGACCCTGGTCCCCGGTGCCTGACTCCTGATTCCCGATTCCTAACTCCCGATTCCCGGCAGAGTCTTGTCGACGTACCGCGTCAGCGCGTCCTCCCAACGCGGCATGGAGACGCCGGCCCGTCGCAGCTTCTCGTTCGCCAACGCGCAATAGCGCGGGCGTCTCGCTCGAAGCGTCACATCATTGATCGACACGGGCTTCAGCAGCGATTGAGGGGCGCCTAATCGCGTCGCGATGTGGCGAGCCGCGTCATACCACGTCGTGGCCCCTGTGTTCACGCAGTGGTACACCCCACCCGCCGCGCGGCGCGAGACGAGCGCGAGCGTGGCATCCGCGACATGCTCCACGTAGCTCGGTGACACGATGCGGTCCGAGAAGACCGCGACGTCGCGGCCAGCCACCAGCCCGGCGATGATCTTGTCGAAGCTGCTGCGCGCCGCCGGACCCCCAAAGAGGCTTTCAACGCGCAGCACGTAGTGTCGCGGTGCATCCGCCGCAAACCACTCGCCCAACAACTTCGATGCCCCGTACGCGCTGAGCGGACGCGCCCGATCCTCTTCCCGGTATGGTCTATCCGTCTCTCCGTCGAAGACGAAGTCGGTGCTGTAGTGTACGAGCGTCGCGTCGACCTCGGCCGCACCACGCGCCATCGCCTGTACCGCAAACGCGTTCACGCTGAGCGCCGTCGTCGCGTCCTCTTCTGCCCCGTCCACGTCGTTGTATGCCGTGCAGTTGACAATCAGCGCGGGGCCGTGGCGACGGATGGCATCACCGACCGCGCGCGCATCGGCCACGTCGAGCTCGCGCCGTGTGAGCGCAATCAGCGCAGCTGCCTCCGGCGCCCCTGTGCGGCGCCGCAGACGCTCCACGATCGTCGCGCCCAACTGGCCGGCAGCTCCGAGAACAAGAATCATACGTATGCCCGAAGAGGCGACAACCGGCCCTGGCCCCTGAAGCACTGATCCCTGTTCCCTGAGACCGCCCTGAGACCTGGCCCCTGGCACCTACATTCATCTGTGATAAAAATCTGCAATCTGCTCGACCACGTACCGCTGCTGTTCCTCGCTCAGCTCCGGGAACACCGGTAGCGCAAGCGATTCTGCCGAAGCGCGTTCGGCTTCCGGCAACCCACCGCGCCTGTACCCGAGCGATGCAAAGCACGGCTGCAAGTGAAACGGTAACGGATAATAGACCTCGGTGCCAATACCGGCCGCCGCGAGGTGCGCACGCAGGGCGTCGCGTGCCGGCACGCGCAGCACGAACTGATTGTAGATGTGTGTGCGATCCGGGGCTTCGACGGGAAGGCGAACGGGGGCCTCCGGCGCCCGCTCAGCAAAGAGCTGCCGGTATCGCGCCGCATTCGCCTGCCGACACGCGGTCCAGGCCGGCAAGTGCGGCAGCTTCACGCGCAGCACCGCCGCCTGCAAGGCATCGAGTCGAAAGTTGCCGCCGACGACCTCATGGCGGTACTGCTGCGACGCCCCGTGGCTGCGCAGCAGGCGGACGCGCTCGGCCAGCGCTTGGTCGTTGGTGGTGACGAGGCCGCCGTCCCCACACGCACCGAGGTTCTTGCTCGGATAGAACGAGAAGCACCCGAGCGTACCGAGACTGCCAACGGGTTGATCGCGATAGCGCGCGCCAATGGCCTGTGCCGCATCCTCGACCACGGCAATGCCGGCCTCGCGCGCCATGCTCGTCACCTCAGCCATCTCCGCGCTCTGACCAAAGAGATGCACCGGAATGATCGCCTTGGTTCGCGCCGACAGGGCGCGTCGCGCGGCGTCCGGATCGATATTGAACGTCGCGGGATCGATGTCGACGAACACGGCCCTGGCGCCGAGACGACTGACGGATCCCGCGGTGGCAAAGAACGAGTACGTGGGGACGATGACCTCGTCGCCCGACCCCACGCCGAGCGCCATCAGCGCGACGAGAAGCGCGTCGGTTCCAGACGAGACGCCAATCGCGTCGCGCGTACCCGCGACGCGCGCCAGCTCCCGCTCGAGCGCCTCGACCTCCGGACCGAGCACGAAGCGCTGCGCATCGCACACGCGCCCGATGGCGGCCAGCACCTCGTCTCGAATGCCCTGGAACTGTGCGTGGAGGTCGAGTAGCGGAACCTTCATCGCCCGAGAATGCTACACTCACCACGCCATGTGGGCCAACGACGCGCGGATGGTCTATCAATATCGCGAGTTGCTCCGCAACCTCATCCTGCGCGATCTGCGCATGAAGTACAAGGGCTCGACGATTGGATTCTTCTGGTCACTGCTGCATCCGCTCACGATGGCGGTAGTCTACACGGTCGCGTTCCAATACATCCTCCGCATCGAGATTCCCTTCTTTCCGCTGTTCCTCCTGAGCGGCCTCTTGCCGTGGATGTTCTTCGCGCAAGCCGTGAGCGCCGCGACAGCCGCGGTCGCGGACAATGGCAACCTCGTGCGCAAGGTGGCGTTTCCGCGAATCGTCCTACCGATGGGCGCCATCGGTGCGCAGTTCGTTCAGTTCTTGCTCATGTACCTCGTCGTGTTCCCGCTCGCGCTGCTGATTGGCGTCGGGCTGTCCCCGGCTTTGCTCGCGCTCGTACCCGTGATTGTCCTGCATACACTCTTCACGATCGGCCTCGGCCTGGCGCTGTCGACGGCCTATGTTTATCTTCGCGACACCCGTCACCTCCTCGAGGTCGCCCTCCAGATCTGGTTCTGGCTCACCCCCATTCTCTACGACGTGTCGCGCGTCCCCGAGCGTCTCCTCCCCCTGCTGCGGCTCAACCCAATGACATACTTCGTCACGGCCTACCAACAGATCGTGGTCGATCATCGCGTGCCCGGGCTGATCTCGATGACCGTGATCGTCGCCGTGACCCTCACAGCGCTGACCATCGGCGTGTCCGTGTTCGGTCGGCATCAGCGACGCTTCGCAGAATTCGTGTGAAAAGGAACCGGGCGGAAAAGGGGACAGGCCCCTTTTTCGGAACTGACGCCGACGAAAATGGGGCCTGTCCCCTTTTCCGCCCGGTTCCTTTTTCACCTTTGCTAAACTCGCCGTGTGTCTGGTTCGCTAGCGATCGACCTCGAGGCTGTTTCGAAGCACTACACCATTTATGTGCGCCGCGCGGGCGGCCTCAAGGACAAGATTGTGAGCCGACTCACGGGGCGCCCGGAGGTGAGGGAAACGCTGTGGGCCCTCAAAGATGTCTCGCTCTCAGCCGAGCGGGGTGCCACGCTCGGGATTATCGGGGCCAATGGGTGTGGCAAGAGCACCCTGCTCCAGATCATTGCCGGTATTCTCCAACCCGATGGCGGCCGCATCGCCGTAGACGGCCGCGTCACATCGCTCCTGGAGCTCGGTGCGGGCTTCAGCCCCGACCTCTCCGGCCGTGAGAACGTGTATCTCAACGCCTCTCTGCACGGCGTCCCTCGCCAAGTTATCGATCAGCGATTCGACGAGATCGTCGCGTTCTCCGGCCTCGAAGCGTTCATCGACTCGCCCGTCCGGAACTACTCGTCTGGCATGTACATGCGCCTTGGTTTCTCGGTCGCGGCGCACCTCGACCCCGAGATCGTGCTGATTGACGAGGCGTTTGCGGTGGGCGACGAACAGTTTCAGCGCAAGTGCCTGCGCAAGATCCACGACTTCAAGGCCCAAGGCGTGACCATCGTCATCGTTTCACACGACCTGTTGCTCGTCGAACGGCTCTCAACACACGTGTGCCTGCTCGATCGTGGTCGCGTCCGGACGTTCGGCCCGGCCTCAGAGGCGATTGCTCGCTATCACCAGTTGGCCGCTGGCGGGGACGAGATCTCCAGCGAGATCCGGTGGGGCACGCGCGAGGTCACCATCACAGGCGTCCGCATCTTGGACGAGCGCGGCCAGGATACGCGCGCCTTCAAGACAGGCGATACGTTCCGGCTGCTGATCTCCTACGGCACGACACGGGCCGTGGCTTCCCCCATCTTCGGCTTGGCGCTGTTTGCCGAAAATGGGACGCATCTCACGGGTCCCAACACGCAAATGAATCGCTATCCGATTCCCCTCGTCAACGGTGCCGGCGAGATCGAGTACACGGTGCGGCAGTTGCCACTCCTGCCTGGTCAATACGCGATCTCGGTATCGGTGTACGATGAGAGCCTCCTGCACGCCTACGACCATCGCAACCGGGTGGTCACCTTCGCCGTCGTCGAAGGGGGCAGCAGCGAGCGCTTCGGTCTCATCACGTTGAGCGGTGAATGGACCCTCAAGTCCCGCGCCCAGGTCGAGTCCAACTGACATCAGGATGCCGACGAACGAGCTGACGTCGACGTACGCGCCTGCGACGCTGCTGCTGTCGGCGGGCGCGTTCCTGCTCGCGGTCGGCCTCATCCGGCGTGCGCGAACGGCTCACGCGCCGGAGGGTGTGCGTGGTGCGGCCCTCAGTGTTGGCGTGCACGTCCTGCTCGTGTGCGCCCTGTTTGCCGAAGCCATTCTTCGCGGCTGGACCTTGGCCGCTCCACTCCTCCTGCTGAAGACGTGGCCGTGGGCCGCCTACCCGTTCGACGCCCCGTCGCGGCCGCCGAATCCCATGACGGTCGACCTCGCACTGCAGTTTGGGCCGTGGCTCGAGCACATCCGCACGCGCCTCACCCAGGCCGCCCTTCCGTTGTGGAACCCGCTGAGCGGTGCCGGCGAGCCGTTCGTCGCGCTGTACCAGTCGGCGATCTTCTCTCCGTTCACCCTACTCGGTGCGCTCGCGCCACGGCCCTACGGCTTGCTCGTGATCGGCGTGCTCCAATTGCTGGCCGGTAGCGTGGGGATGCTCGTGCTACTTCGCGGAATCGGCCTCAGCTCGGCGGCGGCATTGGTTGGTAGCACGGCCTGGTTGTTCAACTCGTTCACGATTGGCTGGCTCGGCTGGCCGTTCGCGTCGGTCGCGTGCTTGTTGCCGTGGCTCGTCTGGGCCGTGCACCAGGTTCTGGCCAGGCCAGATCGCCGCCGACTCGCCATGACAGCGCTGATCTGTGGGCTCGTCATCGTCGCGGGCCATCCGGAAACCGCCTTCAAGACGAGCCTCGTCGTGGGTGCGTTCGCGGTCGCTGGCCTGATGGCGCTCCCACCCGGGCAGCGGGCGTGGCGTGGCCATCGTGGCGCGGCGCTCCGCGTGCTCATCGGTGCGGCCCTGGCGGGCGTTCTCCTGGCCGCCGTCCAGGTGGGCCCGTTCCTCGAGTACCTCCCGGAAACCGGGAAGCTCGAGCAACGTCGAGAGCTGATCAACGCGTCCTACACGCCCCGCAAGACGATGGTCGTGGCCTGGGTGCCCGACTTTTTTGGACCACCTACGGGACCGTGGGAGGTCGTCGCCAACCGGGAAGGGACGCCCACGAACTACCTCGCACAGCTCCTCTACCCGGGTGTGGCGATCTGGCTGCTCGCCTCCGTCGGTGTCGTCGCCGCCTGGCATCGCTGGCCGGTCAAGGCGCTGGCCGTTGCGGGCATTCTGGCGGCGGCGTTCAAATACGGCACGCCCGGCCTCCTACAGCTCGTGCGCCACCTGCCCACGCCGCTTCCCTACTTCAGTGTCGATGTGGTCTTCTGCGCGGTCGTGCTCGGCGCTTGGGGCTTCGACGCGCTGTGGCGCGCAGGCGACGAGAGCCCGCCTCATGTTCTTCCGGTGTGGCCGGCTGCGCTCATGGCGCTCAGCGCGGCGGTCATCATCACCATCTCCGTCCTGCGCGAACGCGAAATCCTCCAGCAGATGAGCCTCTGGCCAGGCACGCTGCGCGGCTGCATCAGTGCGGTTGTTCTTGTTGGCATCACGCTCACGCTCATCGTCGCGCGCCAGCGGCGCTGGGTGGGACCACGGGTCTTTGCCCTGCTCGTCTTCGCCGCTCTGATCGTCGATCTGGTGGGGTTTGCCCGAGGCTACCAGCGCCTGGCGCCGCCGGCGCTTCAGTACCCGCGTGTGCCGGAGATCGACGCGATCTCCGCCGATCCGGGCTTGTTTCGGGTCGTGGGACTCGACGATACGTTACCCCCCAACTCGCTGCTCCCGTTTGGATTGGCGTCCGTGCGCACATACGACGGCGTCGGCGGGCCACGGCGGTTCAACGTGCTGATCGATCGTGCGCTCGGGGTTCGTGCGGAGAGGGTCAATATGCCCGCAACGCGATCACCGAGTCACACAGCTCTCGATCTCTTGAACGTCAAATACATCGTCGGGCCGCCTGATTTGGAGCTGCCAGCCCAGCACTACGAGCGGCTCCCGGCCGGCCGGGCCGCATTGTATCGAAACGTCGACGTGCTTGCCCGTGCGTTCCTGATCGATCGGTACATGGTGCAACCGGATGATGACGCGGCGGCAGAGGCATTGGTGGACGGCACGATTGACGTACGGCGCACCGCCATTCTGCCGGAGGAGATCCCGGCATCGTATCGGCCCGAGGCAGATGAGCTCAATCGCGATCGTGTCGACGTTCGCCACTATAGAGACGACTTCATCGAGCTCGAGGTGTCGTCGGTCGGGCCGAAACTTCTGCTGCTCACGGACCTGTACGCGGCGGGCTGGTCTGCGACGGTTGATGCGAACGACGTCCCGCTGTTCCGCGCGGACGTAGCATTTCGGGCCGTCCCGGTGCCTGCGGGCAGGCACATCGTGCGCTTCCACTACGCGCCCCGCGCGTTTCGGCTTGGAGCCTGGGTGAGCGTGCTGACCGCAGCGGCCCTGGCCAGTGTCGCAGCTTCATCCTTCGGCCCCAGGCGAAGCAGCTTTTCGCGCGTCACCTCGGTTCTCCGTAGGAAAACGGTGTCATGACCGATCCTTCAGTCTCCCTCATCCTTCACGCCGCACGCTGGCCGGGCGGTGACCGGCTCGCCGCTCTCCGCGGGCTCGTCGAGCAGGCGGTCGGCGAGGGCGTCGAGGTAATCCGCGCTCACGACGATCCGCGGCAGCCCCGTGGGGCAGCCGCTCGCATCAACGAGGCAACACGCCAAGCCTCTGGTGCCTGGATTCTCGTCGCGGATCCGGCGTTCGAGTGGACAGCCGGCGACCTCGCCGTGCTCATCGCCGCGACCCGGATCAAGGCCGAGCCCGACCTGCTGGTGCTGGCACCCTCTGATCAGGTTCAGGACGCCAGACTCCAGTCGTCGGGCGCGTCGGCACCTGGGAATCGCGAGCCGGGAGGCGGTATAGACCCCGTGAAACACTTGTGCGCCGCCTATGTTGACACGGTGGCAGGCGTCGCACATCGAGCACCGCTCGACCCACCACTCTGGATAATCAGCCGCCGCGCGTTCGAGTCACTCGGTGGCCTCGATGATCGGCTGTGGTCCGTTGGCGCGGTTGCCGATCTGGCCGCACGGGCTCGGGCGCTCGGGACCGTCGTACGCACCGTTGGCCCCATGGGGCACCAAACCGGGCCCGATGCCTATCCGCTCGCACCGCATGTGCGCGAGTTTCTGATGTGGCGCAACCCGCTCATCACCGCCGTCAAGACGATGGCCCTCGACGAGTTGGCGGATGTCCTGGCGCACGAAACGACCGCCGCGCTCCTGGCGGCATGGCGCGCGGGCGGCATCGAAGCAGGGGCGCTACGCTTCGGCGGGCCATGGGGTGAGCGCTCGCTTCTCTCTCGGCTGCGGGCGCGCGTCCGTGGTGTGGCACCGTCGACACCGTGGCCCAAGAATGAAGCAGCAACCGCCATCCCACTGCTCGCCTTGCACAGCTTCCTCGACGAGCTGCTCAAGGAGGGGTCAGGGGTCAGGGGTCAGGGGTCAGAAGGGGTCAGGGATCAGGAATCAGAGATTGAGGGTCGGGCAGCTTCCAGCGATGCGCACCTGCATTCGCAGGTCGAGTTTGGCCGGGCTCACCCGCCGAAACCGAGCGAAAGCGGACTTGTCTCGCCGAAGCGTAGCGAAGGCGGAACGCCTCCGCGCGTTTCCGTCATCGTGGTCAACTGGAATGGTCATGAGTATCTGCGCGACTGCTTCGTGTCGCTTCGCCAGAGCGATTACCCCGACGAGCAGCTCGACCTCATCTGCGTCGACAATGGCTCGACGGACGGATCGCAGGCACTGCTCGCCCAGGAGCTCCCCGAGGTACGGCTCGTTCAACTGCCCGAGAACCATGGCTTCACGGCCGCGAATGCGGCTGGTGTCGAAGCCGCTGCCGGTGACATCCTTCTGTTCCTCAACAACGACATGCGCGTCGAGCCGGACGCAGTCCGGCGATTGGTCGAAGCGCTCGACGAGCAACACGCGTGCGTTGCCGCACGCGTGCTGAGCTGGGATGGCAAGCGGATCGACTTCGTCAGTGGGACCAGCACATTCGAGGCATTCGGCGCGCAGGAGCGCTACGGCAAGCCGAATGCGCTCGAGTATCTGGGTGGCGGGGAGACGTTCTTTGCCAATGGTGGTGCGTTTGCCATCACCCGGGCGGCGTACATGGCGTCTGGCGGCTTCGACTCGAGCTTCTTCGCCTATTACGACGATGTCGACCTCGGGTGGCGAGTACGGATCGCCGGCTACAGGATCCGCACGGTGCTCGACGCCATTGTGTATCACCGCCACGGCGGCACCTCGGGCCGCTATCCGGATGGGCAGAAGCAGTATCTCATGCAGCGCAACGCGCTCTGGACCGTCCTGAAGAACTACGAAGCCCGCACGCTGCGAGGTGTCTTGCCGTGCGCGCTGCTCCTGGCGGCTCGTCGCATCACACACGATCTCACGCTCATGCGGGGCACGCGGTTCGCTCAGGCTCTGCGCCCTTGGCTTGGCCGCCGCGGTCAGTCGCGGCCTGCGCCGGTTTATGACATCGGCCCGGCCGAGGCGCCGGAGGCGCGGCTCATCGCCGACCTTCCTGTCGCAGCGTTCGCCGCGGCCGGCATCGCATTGTCGGACCTGCCGCGTGTGGCGGAAGAGCGCGCGGTCGTGCAACGCGCGCGCCGCGTACCCGACCACGTCGTGCTGCCACAGCTCGGGCGGGGCCTCGAGCCGCCGGGACAGCTCAACGCCCGCACGTCGTACCGCAAGCTGCACGAGGCGCTGCTCGATCGCTTCGCGATCCCTCTCGTCATCTGCAGCCGCCCGCGCCTGCTCATCGTCACCCACGAAGCCCTAAAGGATCAGATGTCCGGCCCGGCCATCCGTGCGCTCGAGATGGGACGCGCGCTGGCGTCGGTCGCACGCGTGACGATTGCCGCGCCGACAGGTACCACGCTCCGCGACGATCGGTGCGCCATCGTGCCGTATGACGAGGGGCGATCGATCGGCCTCCGCAAGCTCGCTGAGGAAGCAGACATCGTGGTCGCCTGGGGCTTCGCGTTCAACAAGTACCCGTATCTCAGCACCGTGCTGGTGCCGCTCGTGGTCGATCTCTACTGCCCGTTCACGCTCGAGTACCTCGAGCAGCATGGTGCGGAGGTCCGGCCCGGCGCTGAGGCGCGCACCGCCGAGATCGAGCGGACTGCGCGCCAGATCCTCGACATCCAAAACCATCAGCTTGGCATCGGCGACTTCTTCATCTGCGCGAGCGAGCGACAACGCGACTTCTGGATCGGGGCGCTGCACACGGCGGGCCGCGTCAACCCGAGAACGATTGCGGCCGACTCGTCTCTGAGGACGCTCATCGACGTCGTGCCGTTTGGCGTCCCCGATCGGGATGCCGACAGCTTCGAGCGCGAGGTGGCACGCGCGCGTGGGGTTGCCACGGAGGCAGCCCGCCTGGAGGGAGAGAACGAACGGCCGCGTCGCGTGCTCAAGGGCGTGCACCCGGCGATCGGTCTGGACGATACGCTCCTGCTCTGGGGTGGCTCGTTGCTCGATTGGCAGGACCCGCACACGCTGATCCGTGCGGTCGCGCAACTCGTCGACTCGGGCCGACGCGACGTGAAGCTGTTCTTCATGGGCGTCAAGCATCCGAATCCCGTGGTGCTCCCCATGAAGGTTGTCGCGTCGAGCATCGATCTCGCCCGGGCGCTCGGCTTGCTCGACACGCACGTGTTCTTCAACGACTGGGTGCCCTATGATGACCGCGCTGCGTACTTGCTCGAAGCGGACCTTGGTGTGAGCACACACCTCGCCCATCTCGAGACGCGCTTTTCGTTTCGCACCCGCATGCTCGACTACATTTGGGCTCGGCTGCCCATCGTGTGTACGGCTGGCGACTATTTCGCTGATCTGGTCGCCGCGCGGGGCCTTGGGTCCGTCGTGTCACCAGGTGATGTCGATCAGCTCGCCACCGCTATTGCATCTCTCATGGACGACGACCGGGCGCGGGCCGAGGCGGCGGCGAATTGTGCGGTGCTCGCCGAAGAGCTCCGTTGGTCGCGCGTGGTCGAGCCAATGCGGCGCTTCTGCGAGGCGCCGCACTTTGCGGCCGATCGCGCGAGATCCGTCGCGGGCTTGCGGGCCCGCCTGCAGCACGCGTACCGCGTCTCGAAGCTCGTCAAGCGAACCGTCCTTCAGATGGGCATCTCGGAGCGCCAATTCGAAGCATTCAAACAGCTCGCTCCCGTCCGTTACGGCATGTCCGTGCGCAATCGCCTGACGATGTTCCGAGCTCGTCGCGGAACTTAGGACTCGTCTGGACAGGGAGTACCGCACTGCGGGTGCACGACTTACCGGCGATGCCACGTGTCTCATTCGGGATCGTTACTTGGAACTCTGCCGAGGTCATCGCGGGCTCGGTTGCCTCGGTGCGACAACAGGGGGGCGTCGCGGCCGAGCTGCTCGTCTGGGACAATGGCTCCGGGGACGAGACGCGCGCACACCTCGACGTGCTGACCCGGCCGGACGAGCGCATCTACGCGGATATCAACGTCGGCTTCGCGGCAGCGCACAATGCGCTCATCGCACGCAGCCGCAGCGAGTACTACATCGCGCTCAACCCGGACGTCGTGCTCGCGCCGTCGTTCACCGCCGAGATTGTCGCCGCGCTCGAGGCGGATCCACAGGCGGGATCGGCAACAGGCAAGCTGCTCCGGATCGACAATCCCCAGATCCTCGACTCGACCGGCATTCGGATGCTGCCGTCCCAGCGGCATGTCGATCGCGGCGCCGACACGGTCGATGCCGGCCAATACGACCGCTTGGAATACGTGTTCGGCGCCTCGGGCGCCGCCGCCTGCTACCGTCGTCACATGCTCGAAGACGCCCGAATCGGGCGCGAGTACTTCGACGAAGATTTCTTTGCGTTCCGCGAGGACGCGGACCTCGCCTGGCGCGCGCAGCTCCTCGGGTGGCGCTGTGTGTACGTGCCCGCGGCCCGTGCCTGGCACGGGCGACGGGTGACACCCGCGCGGCGACCGCGGCTGCCGGCCGCGATCAATCGCGCGTCGGTCCGTAACCGGTTCCTCCTCCGGCTCAAGAACCAAACCTGGGGTCATGCGTTGACGTTTGCCGCTCCCGGCCTCTGGCGCGACGCGCAGGTCATTGGCTACGTGCTGGCCAGGGAGCACACCTCCATTCCTGGGCTCGTCGACGTCGTGCGCTACCTGCCGCGCGCGCTGGCCAAGCGCCGGACTATCATGCGACGCCGGCGCGTGGCAGACGAGGAGATCATCGCTTGGTTCAGGCAGGCATAAGATATGACGTCGCATGCGTATCGCCATTCTCGGCACCCGTGGCATCCCTGCCAATTACGGCGGCTTCGAGACGTTCGCCGAGGAGCTCGCCGCGCGGCTCGTGACGCGCGGTCACGTCGTCACGGTGTACGGCCGCTCGCACTACGTCGACCGGCATCGTGACACCCACCGCGGTGCGCAGCTCGTGGTCCTGCCGACCGTCCAGCACAAGTATCTCGACACGGTCGTGCACACGCTGATCTCGACACTACACGCCGTGACGAAACGCTTCGACGTCGCGATTGTCTGCAACGCGGCGAACGCGGTCTTCTGTGCTGGCTTGCGGGCGCGCGGCTTTGGCGTAGTGCTCAACGTGAACGGTATCGAACGGAAGCGCCGCAAGTGGAACGTCGTCGGACGAGGGTGGTATCTCCTCTCGGAGCGACTGGCCACGTGGTTCGCCCACGCCGTGGTCACCGACGCTCGTGTGATTGACGCCTACTACCGCGCACGCTACGGCGCGGCGACCACCTTCATTCCCTACGGCTGTCAGGTGGGACGCCTGGCCGGCACGGCAACGCTCGAGCGCCTTGGGCTGGCGCCGGACGGATACGTACTCTATGTGAGCCGGCTCGAGCCCGAAAACAATGCGCACGCGGTCATCGACGCCTTCGAACGGGCCGCGCTGGCTGGCCTCAAACTGGTCGTTGTCGGAGACGCACCGTATGCCCGAGAATATATCGCCAGCCTGCACGGGATGGCGGGTGACGAGGTGCTGTTCACGGGAGCCGTCTACGGGCAGGGGTATCGTGAGCTCCAATGCCACGCGCTGGCCTACGTGCACGCCACCGAAGTCGGCGGCACACATCCTGCGCTCGTCGAAGCCATGGGGTGTGGAAATTGCGTGATGGTGAACGACGTGCCCGAGAATCGTGAAACGGCAGGTGACGCGGCGATCTACTTCGAAGCTCGGCGGCCGGAGACACTGGCCGCCGGGCTGGCGCGCCTCGCGGCCGAGCCAGAGCTCGTGAGTCGTTACCGGGCCCGCGCCCTGGCGCGAGCGCACGAGCACTTTTCCTGGGAGCACGTGACCGACCGTTATGAGGCGCTGTGCCGGGTGCTCGTCGAGGGGGAGGCGGCTCGGTGATCACGGAACGCGCCCGGCTCGTCACACGGTTGTACGTGGTCTCTGACTTCGTCGCCACGACGACGGCGTTCTACGCGGCCTACGCCCTGCGCCGCTTTGCAGCACCCTGGATCGATCCCTTCGACCTGATCCATCGCGTGCTGGCCCCGCCGGCCGCGTACATTCCCCTCCTGATCGCCATCCTCAGCCTGTGGGCGGTGCTCTTCCGGGCGCACGGCCTCTACGGGCGGCGCTGGGCCCGCGCGTTGCACACGGAGGTCTCACGCATCGTCCGAGCCATCGCCATCAGTGGCTTGCTGCTCGCGTTCGTCATCTTCGCCGCGAAGCTCGACTGGGTCAGCCGGCCGCTCGTGTTGGGCTTCCTCGTCCTCGATGTGCTGTTCGTCGTGGCGGGCCGGCGGATCGTGCGCGCGATCGCTCTCGACGCGAGGAGCATACGCCGGGTGCTCGTTGCGGGCGGTCAGCAGGAAGCGTTCGGGGCGGCCGCGAACGTGGACGCCCACCGCGAGTGGGGACTCCACGTAGTCGGGGTTGTCACGGATGGTTCCTGGTCGTCGGAGCACACGCCGGTCGCACATCCCGTGCTCGGCACGTACCGCGACATCCCAGACCTCGTGCGCGGCGATTTGGTCGTCGACGAGGTGCTCATCGCGCCCTCGGCCGGTCGCATCGAAGAACTGCGCACGCTCGAAGGTGTGTTGCTCCAGCTGCAGGAGCTCGGTATCGCCACGCGTCTCGTCGTCAACTTCCTCCCGCAGTCGTTCTCCGACGTGAGCTTCGACGAGCTTGGCAATCTGCCACTGCTGACGTTCAGCACAGCACCCAAAGACGAGCTTCTGCTCTTCGTGCGCCGATGCGCGGACGTTCTGCTGGCAGGGAGCTTCTTCACGCTGCTGAGCCCCATCTTTCTCGCCGTGGCTGTCGGGATCAAGCTGACGTCGCGCGGCCCGATTCTGTTCAGGCAAACGCGGTGTGGGCTGCATGGCCGTCCCTTCACGTTCTTGAAGTTCCGGTCGATGCGCATCGATGCGGAGTCGCTCAAATCGGATCTGCGCCCGTTCAACGAGATGGATGGGCCTGCGTTCAAGATGACCAACGATCCGCGGGTGACATCATTTGGCCGGTTCCTCAGGCGCACCAGCCTCGACGAGCTGCCACAGCTCTGGAACATCATCCGAGGCGACATGAGCTTTGTGGGTCCGCGCCCCGCGGTCATCGAAGAGGTGCGTCAGTACGCCGCGTGGCAGCGACGCCGGTTGACGATGAAGCCGGGGTTGACGTGCTTGTGGCAAGTGAGCGGCCGCAACGAGCTGACGTTTGAGGAATGGATGCGGCTCGATCTCGAGTACATCGACAACTGGTCACTCTGGTTGGATGTGAAGATCGCGATCAAAACGATCCCTGCGGTCGTCCGCGGCCGCGGAGCGAGGTAAGGGGTCAGTACCGTCGATTGCTCATCGCCGCGCGCGCCTCGCGCTCGGCCTCACGCCGCTTGACCGACTCCCGCTTGTCGTGCACCTTCTTCCCGCGCGCGACGCTGAGCGCCACTTTGACGCGGCCGGCCTTGAAGTACAGGTGCACGGGCACTAGGGTGAAGCCCTTCTCAACGGCCTTGCCGATCAGCCGGCGAATCTCTGCCCTGTGCAGCAACAGCTTGCGCGGTCGCAGCGGTTCGTGCGTGGCATAGCCACGGTGGCTGTAGGGGCTGATGTGGATGTTGTGGACGTAGACCTCGCCATTCTCCACGCGCGCGTAGCTATCACGCAGGTTGACCCGCCCCTCGCGAATGGCCTTCACCTCGGTCCCAACCAGCACGATGCCCGCTTCGAGCGTCTCGAAGAGCTCGTAGTCGTGCCGCGCCTTGCGGTTATCAGCAATGGGTCTTTCCGCCATAGACATCAATCAGGTGCGAGGGGCAAGGGGCGAGGTCCTCGCCCCTTGTTTGCGAGCCGCGAGGCGAGCAGCACGGCCTCGACGAGACTCGACGGATCCGCGGTGCCGCAACCCGCGATGTCGAACGCCGTGCCATGATCGACGGACGTCCGGATGATCGGCAGGCCGAGCGTGACGTTGACGGCGGTGCCAAACGCGAGCAGCTTCACCGGGATGAGGCCCTGATCGTGGTAGCACGCCACGACGGCGTCGAATTCACCACGCGCAGCCCGTACAAACACGGTGTCCGCGGCCAGCGGTCCTGTGACGTCGACGCCGCGCAAGCGACACGCGTCCACGGCCGGCGCGAGCACGTCCTCATCTTCCCGACCCATCAGTCCGTGCTCGCCGGCGTGGGGGTTGAGGCCTGCGAGCGCCAGGCGGGGGCGCTCGCAGCCAAACGCCGGCAGAGCTCCAGCAGCGAGATCAAGCGTCGCCTCGACCGCCCCTTGCGTGATGAGCCGCGGCACGTCGGCCAGCGGTACGTGCACGGTCACGAGCACCACGCGCAACTGCGGCGACTCGAACATCATCGCCACGTGCGAGGCCCCCGTGAGCGAGGCAAGGAGGTCGGTGTGCCCTTTCCAGGGAAGACCTGCCCGTGCCCACGCCTCCTTGTTGATGGGCGCGGTGGCTACCCCGTCGATGCGTCCCGCGCGCGCGTCTTCCACGGCCGCAACCACAGCCTCGTAGGCGGCGCGTCCGGCCTCTGGTGACACCTGCCCGCGCCGGAAGCGCGCAAGCTCCACGCCGGTTCTCGGGCCATAGCAGACGACCTCGCACGCCGCGCGGACCCGATCATCGGACGCGGCTTTCAGCGCAATCTCCGGCCCAATGCCCGCCGGATCACCAACCGTAATGCCAATCCGCGGCCGGCCCATTCTCGCGATGATACTGTGAAAACGGCTCCCGTTTAGCCGTTATGCGGCTTGGCTGGTAAGATCGCCATGACCAAGGAGGCGCTTTGCCACACGCGGATGCAGGGATCTCGAAGCTTGCGGTCATCGGCGCCGGCAAGATGGGCGGCACGCTGATTCGAGCACTTGTTGACGCCGCCGTCATCGAGCCGGGCCAGATCATCGCGACGAGTCGGCACACCGAGACAGCGGGGGACGGATCACGCCGGCTCGGCGTTGAGGTCATTACCGACAATCGCGCGGGAATCCGTGGTGCTGACGTGGTAATCGTAGCCGTCAAGCCGCAGGTGCTCGCAGAGGTCCTCGACGAGATCGGCGGCCTTCTCGAGCCCCACCAGCTCCTCGTGTCGATCGTCGCGTCCGCCACCACCGCGTTCATCGAGCGGCAGTGCGCAGCGCCGGTACCGGTCGTGCGGTCCATGCCCAACACGCCAAGCTTGGTCCGCGCGGGCATGTCAGTGCTGTGCGCCGGCTCGCATGCGACGCGCGCACACCTGAACAAGGCGGAGCGTGTCTTTGGCGCCGTTGGTCGCACGCTTGTGCTCGACGAAAAGCACATGGACGCCGTCACCGCACTCGGTGCCAGCGGTCCAGCCTTTGTCTATGTTGTGCTCGAATCGCTCGCCGAAGGCGGCGTGAAGGTCGGCCTGCCGCGTGACATCGCCACCGAGCTGGCGGCGCAAACGTGCCTGGGCGCAGCCAAGATGGTGCTCGAAACAGGTGAGCACCCCGCGCTCCTCAAAGATGCCGTCACCACGCCCGCCGGATGCACCATTGACGGTCTGCTGGCGCTCGAGGAGGGTGGCCTGCGGGTCACGCTCATCAAGGCGGTTGTGGAGGCCACGCTTCGCGCAGGGCAACTCCTCACGAAGTAGGGCGCGGCTTTACCGGGGTCCCCAGCGCGGCAGCCGCGCTGGGGTGGGAGACGCGCCGCCAGAGGTCGTGCGGTCGCTGGCGCCCCTAAGTGGATGGCGCCCCTCAAGGGGCGCTCTACAAAGCCCCTCGTCCCTTACAACTGCATCAAGACCCAGTCGGCGACCGTCTTGGGGCTCACGTTGCGGTCCAGTGCGACGAGTGCCTGGTCGATTGCACCATAGGCGCGCACGACTCGGTGCACGTCGAATCCAGGCGCAATCTCTTCGAGGAGCGCGGCCATGTCGCCGTTCGCCAAGCGTTGCGGCGTGGCGTGGCTCGCCACCGCTCCGACATCTCGGAGAAGCACGCTCAACGCCTCGAGCCGCCGACCAAGCAGCTCGCGCTCAGGCGCGGCACTACCGCCAGGCGGTCGCAGCGCGCGGGACGGCGCTCGACCTTGCCGCTCTGCCCGTGCGACGAGCCGTTGCGCCAGCTCCAATCGCAGGCGCGGCGCGGGTGCCCGGACCAGGCGACGCAACACGTCCGCCGCAACGGCCCGCGTCTCGGTTGCCTCGTCACTTTCGTCGCCCAAGGCGCGCGCAAAGCAACCGCCCGCCATCGCCGCCGCCCGACGGGCGCGCGGCTCCGGGATGCCATGCCACTTGGTCAGGCCGCGTGCCATGTCCTCGGTGTCGATGAGGCCAAAGCGTACTCGTGGGCAGCGCGACCGCACCGTCGGCCGCAACATGTCGGGACGACTCGTGACCAGCACGAAGACCGACGAGGGCGTTGGCTCCTCGAGCGTCTTGAGCAGCGCATTTTGCGCAGCCTCGGTCATGGCCTCCGCTTCATCGACGATGATCACGCGACGGCGACCTTCGAATGGCCGATAGTTGGCTGAATCAATCACTTCGCGGACGGTATCCACGGCAATCGCGCCGCGATCGTTTGGCATCAGCACGCGCACGTCTGAGTGCAGGCCGCGCTCGATGCGTGTGCACGCCCGGCACCGTCCGCACGCGTCTCGGCTCTCAGACGCGGACTCTTCCACAGGCTCGAGGCAATTGAGCGCCTGAGCGAGCGCCATGGCTGTCATCCGCTTGCCAATTCCGTCCGGTCCCGCGAAAAGCAAGCTGGGCGGCAGGGTCTCCTGGCGCACGGCCCGCGCAAGCAACGCGCGCACCTGGCTATGGCCAACAATGTCGCGAAACGGCATCACTCGTCACTCGTCACCGTAAAACGGCGGGCTTTCATATCGAACCGCGGCAACGTGCCCGCGTCGACGACGCGGACCGGCACCGTCAGCCCCAAGGCCTCGTGTAGATGCCGCGAGACCCTGCCCGCGATGGCGGGCCCGTCTTGCGCCATTCGAGCCAGCTCGATCTCGAGCGAAAGAGATCGCATCGTGCGTCCGTGCGAGACAGTCGATCGGAACTCCCTGATCTCGCTGAAGCGGCGCACGACCGCCTCGATGGCCGCCGGGTACACATTGACACCGCGGATGCTCATCATGTCGTCGGTTCGCGTGAGGACGCCGCCCTCGAGCCGGGCCCACGTCCGCCCACAGGGGCACGGCTCCGAGCGCCTGACAACGACGTCGCCCGTGCGATAGCGAATCACGGGACTCGCGGCGCGACCAAGGTTGGTGACGACCAGCTCACCCATCTCGCCGTCGGGAACCGCGCGGCCGGTCAGCGGATCGAGTACCTCGCAGATGCACTCGCGCTCGTTCAGATGTAGGAATCCCGGCCCTTCCCAGCACTCGAAGCCGATCGGACCAACCTCGGTCAGACCGTAGTGATCGATGACCCGTGCACCCCAGCTTGCCTCGATCCGCTGGCGCGTCGCAGGAATACTGCCACCCGGCTCGCCTGCCACAATGAGCACGCGCACGCTGCTGTCCGATAAAGGACCGCCTCCAGTCGGTTCCTCGCAAGCGGCTTCGGCCAGGCGGAGAGCGTAGGTCGGCGTGCAGCACACGACGGTAGCGGCCACGCCATCGATGACCGCCAGGCGGAGCTGGCTGGGCATGCCGCCACCCGGTACACAAAGCGCCCCGACTTGACTCCCCGCGTCGAACGCCGTCCAGAACCCGAGGAACGGCCCGAAGGAGAACGGAAAGAACACCCGATCCGCCCGGGTCACCCGCGCACCACGGTAGACGGCCTTCCAGCACTCCAGCGTCCATTGCCAGCTCGCGTTCGTATCCAACCATCGCAGCGGCCGGTCCGTCGTCGATGATGTCTGGCTGTAGCGAGTGTAGTGGTCGATCGGCTCGGTGAGCACCGTGCCCCAAGGCGGATGCATCGCTTGATCAGCGACGAGCTCCGGCTTGGTCGTCAGCGGGAGCTCGGCGAGATCGTCTGGAAGGCGCAGCGCGTCGATCTCGATGCCTGCCTGCTTCAGTTTGTGCGTGTAGAAGGGATTGCGGCCGTAGATCTCCTTGACGAGTTGCCGGAGGCGCCGTCCCTGCATTGCTGCAAGCGTCTGGCGATCATGGCATTCATCGGGTAGCGCGGTCCCTTGAACCTGAGGCAATCGTGACACCTGAGCCCTAGGGACGTCGTCCCTCTGGGAGCACCAACTGGTTCGCCTTGTGCTGGACGAGCTCGGGCGGCGCGCCTGCGTCCCACGGCGGGATCGGCTGCTTCCCCGCCTCGTAGAGCGACTCCAGCGGTCCCCAGACCTTGTCTACGCGCTCGGTGAACAGATCGCCAATCAACAGATCCGTGATCGTGCCGCGCAAATCAGGGTAGCGGCGAACGAAGTTGCCGAAGCTGAATCCGTCGTAGTACTCGCAGACCAGACGGCGCATGCGGTCGACACCCTGGTTGAAGAGCGGACCCCATTTGCCCAGCTGCGCGGCGCCAGTATCCCCTGCGGCCAATCCTTCGACGATCGCGTCAGCCGCCAGCTCTCCTGACCGCAGCGCCAACAGCACGCCAGACGAGTAGAGCGGATCCAGAAACCCAAACGCGTCTCCTATCAGGACCCAGCCGTCGCCAGCCACGGCTCTCGATCGGTACGAGTAGTCTCTCGTCGCGAAGTAACCCGTGACACGTCGTCCCATCGCTACCCGTTCCTTCACGGCACCGCACCGATCGACCCCTTCCTGATAGGTCTGCTCATGACTGACGCGACCCTTGAAGAGGTGGTCGAACGGCGCAACCACGCCGACGCTGACGACGTCGTTGTGCAGCGGGATGTACCAGAACCAGCCGTTCTTGGTCGCGGTCTGCAGCACCAGCGTCGCTCCCTCGTCTCGGCCGGTGTCGCGATGGGCGCCTTCCCAGTAGGTCCAGATGGCGCCCTTGTTGAGCACCGGATCCCAGAGCCGTAGCTTCAGACGGTTCTGCAGCAGCGCGCTCTGCCCGCTGGCATCGACGACGACGGCTGCACGTATCTCTCGTCGCGAGCCGTCTTCGTCCCGAATCTTGACGCCAACCGCACGGTCCCCTTCGAACAACACGTCGAGCAC
This sequence comes from Luteitalea sp., assembly GCA_009377495.1. Classification (GTDB taxonomy): domain Bacteria; phylum Acidobacteriota; class Vicinamibacteria; order Vicinamibacterales; family Vicinamibacteraceae; genus WHTT01. The sequence continues at coordinate 35,650 of WHTZ01000039.1, read as the reverse complement.
GTGGACGCCTTCGTGCACGTCGACACCGTGCTCACGCGCGTGTGTCAGCATCATCTGGTCGAATTCACTACGAACGACCTGCCAGGTCTGCGAGCAGTCATGTGGCTTGTTGTCCCAGAAGTAGAAGGGTGCCGACTGCTTTCCGTTGGCGCTCACGAACTGCACGCTGTACTTCTTGACGAAGGAGCTTTGCTGCATCTTCGGCAGCATGCCAAGACGCTGCAAGACCCAGTATGTTTCTGGAATCAGCGATTCGCCGATATGGAAGCGTGGAAAGCGTTCGCGCTCGAAGAGCCGCACGCGATGACCGTGCCGTGCGATCAGCGTAGAAGCCGTCGCTCCCGCGGGACCACCTCCGATCACGATCACGTCAACATCAACACCGCTGAGATCGCGCCTCGCCGACATGAGCCTATCGTATCAAAGCCGCCTTCGCCCAGTGTCCTGTCAGGCCAGCGGCAGGACCTCGACGATGTCGCCGATCTTGGCGCCGTGGTGGAACACCTCGGTCCGGCGACCGTAGAGTGTTCGCGGTTCCCGCATCCAGAAGACGCCCATCATCTCGGGATTTGGTGTGATGGCCAGAAACACTTTGGCTCGACTCTTGAAATCTACGCCGCGCCTACGCAGGATACGGCCGAGCGGCACCTCATTGCGCAGGATCTCGGCACGGATACGCGGGCGGAACGCGTCGAGTTGTATGCGGATCGCGCCCATCTCGACCGGACGACCAGAGTACTCCTGGACGAGGAGGACCCGGCGGAAGTACGACCCGCGGGCCGAGAACGTCGAAAGCGGACGCAGGAGGACCGGACCACCAAAGTGCTGCTCGAGCGTCACCGTCATGTCGCTCTCGTGAACCAGCAGCGAGCGATACGGAAGGGGAATCTCCTCGGGAGAGATGCGTGCGACCCTCGGCTCGGCCAGCCCCGCCCGCGCGTACACAACGTCGAGAGGGTAGAGGATGCCGTTGCTCGAAGTCGCGTCGCGGCGTCTCGCGGTCCGCGGACGAGCTGGAAGAGTCAGTCTAGACACTACGTATAGCGAATGCCGGCGTGTTCTGGCAGGAAGAACCGCTGAAGCAGCATGTCGACGCGCAGCAATCCGTGGCGCGACAGGGCAACAAGCTCCTCACCTACCGCGTTCAAGTACCCCTCGGCCGCCAGCGACGCGAGCTGATCGCGAAACCGCTCGAGCACGTTCACGCGGTACTTGTCCTTGAAGTAAGGCGGCCGGATCGACCCTCGCTTGAGTTGCAACACCAGCTCACGAATCATCCGCTCCTCGTCGGTGGGACGATAGGCACGACCGAGCGGCACCTCGCCGTGGTGAATCAGGTCGGTGTACGCCTCCCAGGTGTCCACGTTCTGCATGTGAACGCCGTTGATGTGGCTGAACGATGCCACGCCAAGCCCAGCCAAGTCGGCGCCTTGCCACAGCCGGTCGCGGTAGATGAACTTCGTGCGAGCTGGATCCTTCACCGCGGTGTACGCGCTGCCGACGTGATAGCCGGCGCGCTCGAGCGTCTCGAACGCTTCGCCGACCCATCGGCGCTTCGTCGACCAGTTCGCCATGTGCTCGGTGAACTGCCCGGTCCCCTGCAAGCGGTCTCGGCTGATCGTCGTGTTGAACGGCAGCTCCATCTGATAAATCGTCACGCTATCCGGCTCGAGCTCGAGGGTCTTCCTGACGGCCGCGCGCCACGTGCCATCGGTTTCGCCCAGCATGCCGGCAATCAAATCGATGTTGAGCTGGGGAAATTCGAGCCCGCGCGCGAACTGATACGCCCGTCCGATCTCCTGCGAGCGATGCGCACGCCCGTTCACCTCGAGAACCCGATCGTCGAAGCTCTCCACGCCAAGGCTCAATCGCGTCACGCCAAGTTGACGGATCATGGCCAGCTTGTTTTCGGTAAGCGTTCCGGGCTCGCACTCGAACGTGATCTCCTCGGCTTGATTCCAGGCGGTCAAGGCCGTCAGGCGCTCGACGAGGCCCGCGAGCTGGCGCGTCGACAGAAACGACGGCGTACCGCCTCCGAAGTACACGAAGTTGAGAGGCCGATTGGCGATGGCTGGGAGCTGGCCGTAGAGCTCCCACTCACGCGCGAGCGCGTCGAGGTACTCGCCGACCTGCCTGGCGTTCTTGTCGGTGTACACGCGGAAGTAGCAGAAGTGACAGCGCTTCCGGCAAAACGGGATGTGGAGATAGAGTCCGAGCGGCACCGCCGCGGCTGGAGCGGCGTTCAGTGCGGGCTTGGCCTCGCTGTCGACCGCGTCGCGAGCCCACACCGAGAACGGCGGGTAGTTGGCGACGAAATAGCTGCCGACCTCGGTCTCATCGACCAGCGCCGTCTGGGTTGCCTCACTCATTCTCTCTCTACTATAACAGTGCCCTTTCTTTGCAAAAAGGGGGAAAGGGCACCCCTTCACCTGTTACACTCTCCTCGCCCATGTGGCACGACAGGCGGCGGATTGCGGCATTCTTGCTGCTGTTCGGCTCGATCTTCGGCTACGAAGTCTTCCGGCTGTTCTTCTTCCAGCACGGTACGCCTGGCGTCTCTCCAGTCAGCGGACGTACCACGCTCATCGAGGGCCTCGCCGGCACGCGCACGGTCGCGCAGACCTTTGTGCTCAACGCCGATGGGTTCGACGGCATCAGCGTGCGGGCGCGAGCCGGATCCACTGGCGTGGCGGGCGATGTGATCTTCGAGCTGTACGACCTGGTCGCTGGCCGCAATCGGTTGATCTATCGCATCCGTCACCCTGCGCGGGACCTCGTGGCCAGGCGATCGTTCCGCGTCAGCTTTCCTGCCATCGTGCCGTCGCGCGGGCGGCGCTTCCGCGTTCATGTGCGTGCGCCGCAGGTGCCGCCCGACCGCGCGATCGCGCTCGCCGCAACCCTCACAGACGAATATCCCGACGGACAACTGTTCGTCGATGGCCGCGAATATTGGGGCGACCTGGTCTTCGAGACGTCGGCGCGATATGCCACGGCCCCGTGGCTACTCGATCGCATGATGCCGCTCGGCCCGTCGTGGCTGCGCACATGGTGGTTCGCGAGCGCCCTGTTCCTCGCCTGGAACACGGTGCTCGCCTACGCCTGTTTCGTGGCGATCGCCCCCGCGAAGGGTGGTATCGACAAGGAGGCAGGGCGGGTGGCCCCGGCGAGCAGCGCGGCGAGTCCGAGGCGCGGTGATGACAGGCGCCAACGACCAGGGGTCGTTCTGCTCTTTCCACGGCGTGCCATCTCAAAGGTCGGATTCGCCGCGGTATTGCTCGCCCTTGTGATGATGGCGGGCTGGCCGCAACCCACAGACGAGGTCATTGATCTGCTCGATCGGTTCCCCGAGGCGCGCAAGGAGACCAAGCTGGATTCGCTGCGCTTGGCCTTCGCGCTCACCCCAGCGAGGATTCTCGGCGAGCTCAGGGCCGCATTGCTCGAGGTGCCGCCCAGTGCCGCAACATGGACGCTGCGGGTGCCACCCAACGCCACGTTCGTCGCCGACATCGGTTTCGCTCCCCACACCTGGACGCTGCCCACCGACGGCGCAGACTTCATCGTGGAGGTTGCAGACGCCGGCGAGCGGATCGAGCTGGTCAGGCTCGAGCTCGCGCCCTTCATCGTGCCCGAGCAGCGGCGCTGGTTCCCGGTGCGTATCGACCTCGGCCCCTGGGCCGGGCGCACCGTCGACTTCGTGCTCCGGACCGACCCTGGTGCGGCGAACAATCCCGTGAACGATGCTTGCCTGTGGGGATCGCCGCGTATCGTGGCGCCGCGCACTCGTCCACCGCGCGCTACGCAGGGCGTGTGGCGGTAGCCTCGGCGGCATGTCGCGGCCCGACGTCATTTGCGATACGATACGCTGGTTATAGCATTAGGAGGGACTCGACTCATGACGCGGCGCGAGCTGTTGCTCACGGTTGCCGCGGCCGCCGTCAGCACTCGTGCCGCACCCGCCGACACTCGTGCCGCACTCGCCGACGGCTTCCACGGCCCGTACCTATTCTTCTCGAAGCACCTCCCGGATCTGACGTGGCATGACCTCGGCCGCGCCGTGAAGGACCTGGGCTTCGACGGCGTCGACCTCACCGTGCGACCCAAGGGGCATGTGCTGCCGGAGCGCGTCGCCACGGACTTGCCGCGCGCGCTCGAGGCCATCACCGCTGCGGGGGTCGACGTGCCCATGATCACGACAGCCTTACGCTCGGCAGACGACCCCGCAGCTCGAGCGACCTTCGAGGCCGCAAGCCGTGGCGGCGTTCGTTTCCTCAAGCCTGACTACTACAGGTACGAGCTGGAAGACGTAACCCGCGAGCTGGCAGACGCGGGCCGTCAGCTCGCCTCCTTGGCCGACCTCGGCAGCCGCTACGGCATCGTCATTGGCTATCACACCCACGCTGGGTTCGTGGGCGGGCCAACACTCGACTTTCTGCCGGAGATCGAGAAGCTCGACCCGCAAACGGTGGGCGTCTACTTCGACGTGCGACACGCGGTCATCGAGGGAGGCCGCATCGGGTGGAAGCTGGCCGCCACCCTGGCCATGCCACGACTGCGGATGATTGCCGTCAAGGATTGTGCCTGGGAGAAGGACGCCGAGGGACGATGGCGCGACGGGAATCGCCCACTGGGCCAGGGCATGGTGGACTGGCCGGCGTTCTGTCGGATGCTGGCACGCGCGGACTATCAAGGACCGATATCGGTGCACATCGAGTACGAGATCGACGGGGCCACGCCTGCGGCTCGGCAGAACCGCATGCTCGACGCCGCTCGCCGAGATCTGGCAGTGATCAAGAAACACATGCAGGAGGCATATCGGGCATGAGTGACGGGCAGACTCGCCGCGGGTTTCTCGAATCGACGATGGCCGTCGCGGGCGCGGCCCTTGCGCCCGCCTGCCTGCGGCGCACGGCGGGAAAGCCCTCGGACATTCGCGTCGAGGATGTTCGATTCAAGTACCAGGACTACCTCTATCGGACGCCGCTCAAGTTTGGGGGCGTTGCCACCGACCGAATCACCATCCTGGACGTGCTGTGCCGCGTGCGTACGCGTGACGGCAAGGTGGCGCACGGCTTCGGCTCGATGCCGCTGGGGAATGTGTGGTCCTTTCCGTCCAAGACCCTGAGCTACGACCAGACGCTCAGCGCCATGAAGGCGCTGACCTCGAAGGTCCGCGACCTGCTGGCCGACTACCCGGAGCAGCAGCATCCGGTGGACATCACCTGGGCGCTCGAGCCCACGTATCTCGAAGCGGCTGAGTCGGTCGCCGCCGCGCTGGCGCTAGCAGAGCCGATTCCCAAGCTTTGTTCGCTCGTGGTCGTCAGCCCGTTCGATGCCGCGCTCCATGACGCGCTCGGGAAAGCGTATGGGCGTAGCGTCTACAGCATGTACGGCCCGGAGCACATGGCGCACGACCTGAGCCGCTACTTGGGGTCCCGCTTTGCCGGCCGGTTTCTTCAGGAGTACGTGCGGGCGACGCCGCAGCCGCGCATGCCGCTCTATCACCTCGTCGGGGCGCTCGATCCCATCGAAGACAGCGACATCACCGAGCGCCTCGACGACGGTCTCCCGGAAACGTTGCCCGAGTGGATTCGTGACAACGGGCTGACGCACCTCAAGATCAAGCTGAATGGCAACGACCTCGACTGGGACATCGAGCGCGTGTTGCGGGTCGACCGCGTGGCAGCAGTCACCCAACGCGAGCGCGGCGTCGACGACTGGGTCTACTCGCTCGACTTCAATGAACAGTGCCCCGACGTGCAATACCTCTTGGCGTTCATGCGACGCGTCCAGCAGAAGGCGCCCGACGGTTTTGCGCGCGTGCAGTACATCGAACAACCGACGGCACGAGATCTCGCCGCCAACCGGGAGAATGTGATGCACGAAGCCGCACAGATGAAGCCCGTGGTCATCGACGAGTCGCTCACCGACTACGAGAGTCTTCGTCTGGCGCGTGAGATGGGATATTCGGGTGCGGCGCTCAAGGCGTGTAAAGGACAGAGCCTGGCGCTCGTATTGGGCGCTGCCATCCAGGAGCACGAGATGTTCCTGTGCGTCCAGGATCTCACCTGTCCGGGTGCATCCTTGATCTTGTCGGCCGGCCTATCCGCTCATGTGCCGACTGTCGCGGGTATCGAAGCCAATGCCCGTCAGTACGTGCCGGTCGCCAACGAGGGGTGGCAGGAGCAGTATCCGGGTCTGTTTCAGGTGACCGACGGCACCGTGGATACGTCCATCTTGAATCGCCCCGGTCTGAGCCTGCCGCCACGCACGACCTTATAGGACAGGCAGTATCACGGGCGTTGCGAGCTGTCGGGACGGTTCCGTTCTTCGTCCTCGCGTGTTTCTGGCTTCTTCTTCTTCTCGTCCGTCTGCTCGTCCTTCTCCTCGTTCTTCTCCTCGTCCTTCTTGTCGTCCTCTTTGTCGCCGCGGCCGAACAGGCGCGCCCAGAAACCACGCTTCTTCGGCTTCTCGGGCTCGACCTCCTCGTCAGCAGGTGCGTCCTCGGCCCCGGCGGCTGTCGGAGGCGCGGGGCGAGCCTCTTGTGAGCTGGCCTCTTCGTCTGCCGGAGGTGGGACGACGCTCGGAGGGCGGTCCACCTGGCCGCCGCGCACGACCGACCCGTCATCGCGGCGGAACCAGCCGGCCATGCGATCGAAGAAGGGAGGCCTGGTGTGTACGTCGCACGTTTCCGTCGGCTCGCCGCCTTCTCGAAAGTACTCGGTGTAGACCATCGACCGCACGTCGAAGTTGCCGTCCGGCAACACGACTTCGGTGTAATGGCAGCCGTCAACGGACCGTTTTCCCGACACCCGGCAGACGTCTACGCCGACGACGCCGTCCGGCCGCTCGAGCCAGTTGGCCTTGTCGTCACGCGTGGCCGCCTTCATGACGGCCGCCCACACCGGCCCCGCGACCTCTCCACCGTAGCCATTTGCCATGATCTGCTGCGGTTGATCGAAGCCCACCCAGACGCCCGTCGCGAGGCGGGGCGTGAACCCGACGAACCACGCGTCGTTGAAGTTATTGGTCGTGCCGGTCTTCCCGGCAGCGGGTAACCGAAAGCCGGCCTCACGCACCCGCCAGGCGGTGCCTCTGTTAATAACGTCCTGGAGCATGTTCGCGACGATGAACGCCGTCACTTCGGAGAAGACGCGGGTCGACCGCGGCTTGGCCTCGTAGAGCACGTTGCCCTCACGGTCCTCGATGCGGCGAATCAGCGTTGGCTCATACAGCAGCCCGCCGTTGGCAAACGCGGCGTACGCGGCGGTCATGGCCTCGAGTGTCACCTCGCCCGCGCCCAGCACAATCGACGGCACCGTGGGCAACTTGCCGAACCCCAGGTGCGAGATGTGCATCATCGCCGTGTCGAGCCCCACGGTGCGCAACATGCGCACAGCCGCGCGGTTACTCGATGTGCGCAGTGCGATCCGCATGGTCATCTCGGTCGACTCGCGGTGCTCATCCTCGGGCACCCAGTCGCCCTCCGGCGTGAGCACGGGATCGTCCAGGTCGGTGAGCATCGTCGTCGGCGAGTACCCTTCCTCGATAGCGGCCGCGTAAACGAACGGCTTGAACGCCGACCCCGGCTGCCGTCTTGCTTGCACGGCACGATTGAACCGGCTCTCCTGGAAGGTACGGCCGCCTACCATTGCCCGTACGGCACCATGCTGCGGGTCGATGGTCACGAGCGCACCCTGCAGGTAGCTCGGTGCCTCCCCCTTGGCAGTCTTCAGCGCGGCGCGCGGTGTGTGGGTATACCCAGGCCGGCTTTCGATACGCGCCAACTCCTGCTCGAGCAGCTTCTCCGCCTCGCGCTGCAACGACGGGTCGAGTGTCGTGTAAACTTTCAGACCCTCTTCTGAGACGCGTTCCCATCCAAAGCGCTGGACCAGCTCACGCTGCACTTGCCGTTTGAAGTACTGGCCGAAGCCCTCCTCGACGTGGAGGCCGTTCCGCAAGCGCACGGGCGCCTGCCGCGCCTGCTCATAGCCGGCCTGGTCGATGGCCCCGTGTCCGAGCATCGCTTGTAGCACGACATCGCGACGCGTCACAGCCTTCTCGCGGCTTATCGTGGGAGCGTAGGTCGAGGGCGACTTGACGAGACCGGCGAGCAACGCGGCCTCTGCAACGGTGAGCTCAGCGGAGGGCTTGCCAAAGAAGCCGCGTGACGCAGCTTCGACACCATAGTAGCCGTCGCCGAAATAGACCTTGTTCAAGTACAGCTCGAGAATCTCTTCCTTGCTAAAGGTGCGCTCGATCGAGAGGGCAACCAGCGCCTCCTTGATCTTGCGCCGGAGCGTTCTATCGAGCGTGAGGAAGCTCTGGCGGGCCAGCTGCTGCGTAATCGTGCTGCCACCCTGCAGTCGCCTCCCAGTGCGAAAGTTGTGGACGGCGGCGCCGGCGATACGGACGAGATCAACGCCCGCGTGTTGGAAGAACCGCTGGTCTTCGATGGCGATCGTGGCTCTGATGAGATGCGGCGAAACGCTCTCGAGTGGCACGTCCATGCGCCGCTCGCGAAAGATGAAGAACACCGGCTGGTCATCCATGTCGTAGATGACCGTCGTTTGTGCCATCTGGCCGATATTCTTCAGCTCGTCACGATCGGGCAAGGCACGCTGGACGTCGAAGGCGAGCCACACCAGCGCGCCGAACGTGGCCCACACGACCACCGACAGCAGCAGCACCGACACCAGCGCGGCACCGGGGCGCGCCTCGTAGAGACGGCCGACGAAGCCGGCCCACGAGCCGTGCCCGAGGCCCTTCAGACGGATGACAAGACGTATGCCTGACATCGAGACGTTCTGCAACAAGCTGAGCCGTTTGGGCTCACGTTGACAACTCAATGATACGCCACTGGCATGCAGACGGACGCGCGAGGATCTCAGCGGCGATCGCGCCGCGCCCGAGGCTTGGGGTAGTGGCCTGGCGTGGCTGGTTCAGATGGCGCGCGCGTAATGCCCCGCTCGGTCAATTCACCACGCGTGCTACCGGTGACGGCTTCAAGGAGGAGCCATAGTGTGCTCACCGCGACCTCACGCTCTTGCACGGTGAGCTGTCGGCCAACGCCTTCGTTCTGACCCATCGAGCTAAACAGCTGTGCCAGCGACAGGTCGAGGGCCAGCGCGATGCGGATAAGCGTCGTCAACTCCGGATTGCCCTCGCCACGCTCCGTGCGTCCCAAGGTCTCGTCGTCAACCCCCGCGTCTGTCGCGAGCCACTCGCGGTTGGTGAGGCCCATTCGCTTGCGCAGGCCCCTCAGGGACTTGCCGAACAGGTCCTTGATCTGCTGGATCTGTTGCCGGAGTTGACGCTCTTCTTCGGTGAGTGGCTTCTGGTCAGTGGGTCGCTTCTCGTTCGCGGGTCGTTTCTCGCCTGGAGCACGCTTCTCGGCTCGGGCGCGCTTCTTGCCCGCGGGTCGCTCCGTGCCTAAGGCGCGCTTCTCGCCCGCGGGTCGCTTTTTGCCTGGGGCTCGTTTCTCGTCCGTGGGTCGCTTCTTGCGTGGCACGCGCCCTCCGCCTCCACACGGTAGGCGCGGGGCGTCGGCGAGACCACCAACGATAAGTTGACTTATCTAGAATTGATCCACTTAAATGTGGTATACTGCGAGTGCTCATCGTGAAGAGGTCTCGTAACCGACGGTCCGGGTTCCGGATTGTGGGTTCCTGATGCCTGCTGTGGAGCCGGTCAAATGTCTCCCGAGCCGCCCCTCCCCGCCGGTACGTTCTTCGGGCGCAGGCTTCGCGCCATCGAGGCCGATGGCGTCCGTCTCAGCGAGTGTACGTATAATGCCGGGCAACGCTTGCCGCCGCACGCCCACGAGCAAGCGCTCTTCACATACCTCGTCGACGGATGTTACGAGGAGATCTTCGGTCGGTTGCGAGCGCTGCGCACGCAACACACGCTGGTGTTTCTCCCCGCCGGTCTCCTGCATACGGAGGAGCACCGCACGAGGGGCCATCGTCTCATCGTCGAGCTCTCGCGCTCGCTGACCGAGTCGTTGCCGCAGCGGCTCGCCGTGGATCACGCCGGACATCTCCGCGATCCTCGCGCGCAAACTGTGGCAAGTCGGCTCTGCCGCGAGCTCGATGATCCCGACAACGCGACGCCGCTCGTCATCGAGGGGCTCGCCCTTTGGCTGCTGCACGACCTGCTCCACGAGCGCCTGCGGCCTGCAGACCGGCGGACCCCGGCGTTCCTGGGCATCGCGTGCGAGCACATCGAAGCGTCGCTTCACCGCGCGCTCACGACAACCGAGATCGCGCTTGTGGCCGGCGTGGATCGGTGGCAGCTCGCACGAGCGTTTCGCGCACACTTTGCCTGCACGCCGGGCGACTATGTCCGTCGTCGCCGAGTGGAGGTCACGCGCGTCGCCCTCGCCGATCCCAACCGCTCTCTGGCCGACATCGCGGCGCAAGCGGGGTTCTTCGACCAGTCACACTTCTGCCGTATCTTCAGAAGGTTCACGGGCCTGACACCACTCACGTATCGCCGTCACGTTGTCGGCTCCCAAAGGGCGGCGCACGATGGCTCCCCTGCGTCGTCTCCTTCCTAATACGAGGTCTCACCGATAGGTTATCTGGTCTATTAATTGAACACTCATAATTAGCCGTGATGGCGGTCCCCCGTTTCCATAATCACATCGATGGAACGGGCGGGGCCCCTCATCCGGCGCTTCGGGCGGTTGATCCACGACTTTCGTGAGGAATTCGGTTTCACACAGGCGCAGCTTGCCGCGCGCGCCGGCATGTCGAAGAAACATCTCGGCGATATCGAACGCGGCGATGTCGAGCCGAGCCTCAGCGCGCTCGAGTGCCTAGCACGAGCGTTCGACATGAACCTGCTGGAGTTGCTGGCCCCGGTGGCTGCCGCGTCACGCAGCGGCCGCCCGACGCTCCCGCTGCGCGAGTGGATCCGGGCGCGAGACCCTCTGCGCGCGCTCTTGGAGTACGCCGACCAACTTGTCTCTCACACGCAGGTGCCCGGTGACGCGTCAGGACCCGTTGTCCCGACATATCGTAGTAGTCGCCGCACACGACGCCCATCGAAGCGCCGCCGCGGGTAGCCGGGCCACGCGTCCCGATGCCTCTTCCCAGCCCCTACGACGCTCACTCATGGGTGATATAGCCCATAGGTGCTCTATAGTCACTGAACTCTACCCTATAGGTGTCAAGCAGTTGCGCCGCCCTCTCCATAATCAGTTCAAATGGAACGGGCGACGCTGCTCATTCGGCGCCTCGGGCGCCTCGTTCGGGCTTCGCGCGACGAGCTGGGCCTCACGCAAGCCCAGATGGCCGCACGCTGCGGCCTCTCAGTGAAGCACTTCGGTCAACTCGAGCGGGGCGACGCCGAAGCGAGCCTGACTGCGCTCGACTGCCTTGCGCGAGGGCTCCGTGTGAGTCTGCCCGACATGCTTGGTCTCATCGCGCCGCCACGCGCTGGCGACCGCCCGACGCTCGATCTCCGCGAATGGCTACGGGTGCAAGAGACGCTTCACCTGCTCACGGATCACGCCGATCACGTCGTCTCCCATGCCAAGGCGTTCGGTGCCGAGTCTGGGGGCGCCTCATCGGCGCATCGTCGACGCCCCGGCGCCAGCCGCAAGCGCCCTTCACGCTCACCGAAACGGCGATAGATTGCCACGCGCGAGTTCACTCTCGGACCCACTCCACCAATGACACTCATAGGTGCTAATATATCGCACTAATACCACTTATATTGCCTACACACGTCCTGCGAGTCTCTGCTTGCCGATGTCAGTTTTGCAATAGGTCAGCCCGCAGGCAGTTGGTCTCTTGACGGGCAGGGAGGATGGATGGCACGCGGCTTTACCGCGGCGATGGTCGTACTGTGGGTCATCAGTGGTTCCCTTGCCGGGGCGCAACCCTCGGCAGGCGGTTCTCTTCACGGTACTGTCCGCGATGCCCAGGGGGCTGTTCTCCCCGGCGTCACTGTGGTGATGACCAGCCCCGATGCACCAGGCGTGTACGAGGCGGTCAGCGACGCTCGGGGCACTTATCGGTTCGCCGATCTCCCGCCGGGCACATACATGTTGCGTGCATCTCTGCCCGAATTCACCACCCTCGAGCGGAAGGACATCAGTATCCGCGTCGGTCTCACTCCGCACCTCGACCTCGAGCTCACGATCGGCAGCATCTCCGAAACAGTGGTGGTACAGAAAGAGGCACCGCTCATCGAATCGAAGACGGCGGTTCAGGCGGTCAACGTCTCCGGCGATCTCCAGCGGGCGCTTCCCATAACCCCGAAGCGCGAGTGGTCTGGCAGTCTGCAGCTTGCCCCGGGCATCGTGGGAATCCCCGGCTCCCGCCTGAGCGCGTTCTACTACTCGCACGGGGCTGATGCTAACTCGAACGTGACGCAGATGGACGGCGCGCCGGTGTCGTCGGCACTTTCGGGCAACACGATCTATGTCGCGCTGAGTGAGCAGGCGATCGCCGACGTGCAGGTCAAGACCGGCACCGTCGACGCGTCCAGCCCGCTCGGGGTCGGCGCGATCGTGCAGCTCGCGACACCCACGGGGACAAACCGCACCTCAGGCACCGTCAGCCTCTCTGGGCAGGCGGATGGATGGATCGGCGACAACAATCCGACCGGTAGCAGTCCGGCAGAGCGCTTCGTCCATCTCGACGCGTCCGCTGGCGGCCCGGTGCAGCGAGACTTGTGGTGGTTGTTCGGCAGTTATCAACTTCGGCGCAATCGCTTTTCGGTGGATCGCTCGGCCCGTCAGATCGAGACTCTCGAGAAGCTCGTGCCCGGTTTCTCGCCGTTTGATGTTGAGAGCGATACGAATCTCTGGCTACTTAAGCAAACACGGCAAGTCGCAGCTAACCACAAGCTGGACGCCCTCTTCCAACGCGACGCAACACCACTCGATGAGGTGGGCCCCACCGACGCGGGTGTGTTCTATCAGTCGTCAGTTGGCGGGAATGCAGCCTCGGCTCGCCTCACGTCCGTGTGGCGGGACGGGCTCGCGAGTCGTATCGCCGTCTCGTACAACGACAAAACAGGCCCTGTCGAGTTCACAGACGACACCCAACCGGCGCGCGTGATTCACCAGCGCGCGGCGCCAACTGGAGCGGTAGTCGCGGGGACGGGCCAGATCGCTCAGTTGGACAACGCCCGGGCCGCGGCTGGAACTGAGCACAGTGTGTTGACCGTGGCCGCCGATTTCGACGGCTACCAGCGCGGGTGGGGCGGCACGCACGAATGGCAGTTTGGTCTCTATCTCCAGCCGCGCATAGTCGAGCGTATCGACCGCATATATCCGGCTGCTGGCTTCAGCCTAGAAGAGCACGTGCTGGTCGACCCCCTGGATGCCTCGGCCGGCACCGTGCCGTTCCACCGGCGCATCTACGACCGCGCCAAGTTTATCGAGAGCGAGGGACGCAGCCAAGACTTTGCGTTTTACCTACAGGACGCGTGGCGGCCAGGCACACGCCTCACGCTCACCGCAGGTGTACGCGTGGATATGATTCGTCGACGCGACGCCATCTTCGACCTCGCGCTGCATGAGCGAGTCGAGCTGGGTCCTCGTGCCGGTGTGAACTACGCGCTGAGTGCCGATGGTCGCCGGGTAGTGCGAGCGGCGTGGGGCCGCGTGCATGAGAGTCTCGCCAACACCCGGGTCAGGGGTACCTCGACGAGTAGTGGCTTTCGTGACGAGTACGACGTTGATTTGGACGGCGCTTTCGAGACGACGCTGTTCACACCTGGCGCATCAGCGGTCTCCGCCGATCGCATCATCGACGTGGGGCGCCGCCAGCCTCATGTGGATGAGTGGCTGGTGGGCTACCAGCAGCAGCTTGCTGGACAGTGGACCGCCGATGTGGCGTTCCTGCACCGCGCCTACCGTGATCGGGTGGCGTACATCGAAGACAACGGGATCTACGACGGCAACGTGTTCGTCGGCTATCGCAATGAGGACCTCAACGCGATCCATCGCGTGACGCACAACGTGTGGAGCTGGCCCGTGTACAACGGACTGGATGTTCGGATCGCCAAGCGCTCACGTCACCTGCAGTTGAGCCTGACCTACACGCGCCAGTGGCGTCACCTGGCGGGGACGTGGCAGCCGAACGACCCCGCGTCGTTCCTACAGCCAGCGGCGTTCCCGAATGATCGTGGCATCGGCACGACGGTTGGGACGACGGCAGATACCAATAGTCTGTCGGGCACGAACATGGCGCTCAACCAGTCATGGCGGGATCATGTGTTTCGCCTGGCGGCGGCGCTCCAAATACCGCTTGGTCTGCAGCTCGCGACCAGCTATCAGGTGCAGAGCGGGCCGTGGTCTGGACCGATCGTCAGGCGGGTCAGTGCCCCGGATCCGGCGTTCGGGCCAAGCCTCGTGCAACTCTCGAACGGCCGCACGGTGCAGAATCCGCTATCAACCACAATTCGATTTGCGTTCCCAACACGCGGTGAAGGACAGTTCCGAATCCCGGCGTTTCATCAGCTGAACCTCAGGCTCGGCAAATCCCTAAGGCTCGCCGAACGCGAGCTCTTACTGTCCGTGGACATCTTCAACGTCCTCAACGGCGATCGTTTCCTCGAGTTGCTCAACGCGAATCAACTTGACAGCCCGAACTTCGGCTTGGGAACAGGCCGCCAGCTCCCGCGCTCTGCCTCGGTCAGCGCATCCCTGAAGTTCTAGCGAGCTGAACGAGTGAACGTCGGAGATTCCAATGACTCGTCTTGTTAGTCTTGGTTCAGCGCGTGTGTTCCCGTGTCTGGTAGCAGGCGTACTCCTGACCCTGTCGAGCACTCAGCAGCATCTTGTCGCTCGTGCGCGCCACGCGCAGGTGACCGCGGCACGCGGTGAGGGGTCGGCCGAGGATGCACGGCCCACAGCCACGGTGGCTGATGCCATTGCCATGGTGCGCGTACAATCCGACGTGAGCACAACCGGTAGCGTTGCGGTCTTCTCGCCCGATGGGTCGAAATTCGCCGCCGTGGTCTGGCGGGGTGATCTCTCCCGCAACGTGAACGTCTATTCGCTGCTGGTGTTCGACACCGAGCACGCGCTTCGAAATCCACGCGCACGATCGACTCCCATCTTCTCGGTTGACTTCCCTGGGGATCCTGACGACCAGAGTGCGACGCCGATTAAGGATCTGACGTTTCTCGCTGACAACCGCACGGTCGTGTTCCTCGGCACGCGACATGGCGAGCCTCGCCAGGTGTACGCCCTCGACAGCGTCAGCAAGAGGCTACGACGGCTCACGCGGCACCCGACTGAAGTGCGCTCGTATGCGATGAGCCAAGATGGTGAGCTCCAGATGTTCTCCGCTGTCGCCAGCGAGGCAGATGAAAACGATCGCGCCAGGCGCCGAGAGCGCGAGGGCGCCTTTGTGTTCGACCGCACGATGTTCCCCAACCGCCAACCTTTGCTAACCGGATTGCTCGCGGTGCAAGGCACCATGCCGCGCCAAGTGCGTCAGTATTTTCTGGTCTCGTCATGTGAAGGCGCCCCAGCTAGCAGGCCGAGGTTAATCTTTGATTCGCGGCAGAGCCGCCCACGAGCGCGAGACGAAAAGAATCCAGTAGCGAAAGCACAGGCACCTGTTTCCGTGAGCTCGCTGGACGAAGACGCGATGTTGAAGTTGATCGCGTCGCTAACCTCGGGCCCAGAGGGACGCTATGCACTGCTGTTTCCATACTCCTTGAGAGATCATCCGATGCATCCAGAGCGCTATCGCGCGTACGAGTCGACGAACGCACTTGGACGCCGCCTGGCGGCGCCGTATGGCCTTGTCGACCTTGCGACGGGGACGATCGAACGACTGGTGGACGCGCCACACGTACCGTTTGGTCGTGTTGGTCGTGACGCGGGCCCGCCAGTCTGGTCGCCCGACGGACGTGCGGTCCTGATCCACACGCTGTTGCCCCTTGACCAACCGGATGCCGCTCAGACGCCTGCACAGTGGGTCGAGGTTGACATTGCCACGCGGCGCATCACCCCACTCGGCTTGGGCGAGGGTTGGAAGGTTGTGCGTTGGGATGGCCGCAGGAACACGCTCGTCGTTAGGCGAGGAAGTGCGTTTACCACGATGGCCAGGGGCGCTGATGGCACGTGGGATAATCCACAAGCGGCCGGCGAGGTAGAAGGGTTTAGTCCTCGATACGACGTCGCCACCAACGGGCGTGTCGTTATCGGCTTGAAAGAGGCACCGCTCGATCCACCTGAGCTGGCGGCCCTCGACCTCACGACCAAAGCCGTGACGGTGTTGACTGATTTGAATCCGGCGCTGCGGCGGCGTCGCTACGGCACGGTCGAAGAGATCCGCTGGTCAGGCGAGGTTGCCCTCAAGTCATCCGGCTATCTCATCAAGCCGGTCGACTACGCACCGGGCAAGCGTTATCCGCTCGTTATTCTGCTGGACGATGGAGTGATGGGGCGAGGGGCGACGCCGTTTCTGCTCGACGGCAGCCGGCAATTGAGCGGGCACGCTATTCAAATGCTTGCCGCGAGCGGCCTCATGGTGTTGTACACGCGCACGCCTAGCACGCTTCGAGACGTGGTGGAGACGAAGGAGGAAGGCCCGCAGATACAGGATCACGTCGAGAGCGCCATCGCGTATCTCGATCGGCAGAGGCTCATTGACCCAGCGCGCGTCGGGCTTTCTGGCTGGAGCCGTGCCGGCTATCACACAGCTTACGTGTTGATCCACTCGTCGCATCGATTTGCAGCAGCGACGAAGATCGATGGCGGCGGGCGAGAATACAACGATCGCTTAAGGTCTTTCCACGACGAGGAGCTGGCACGCATTCGCACGCCCCTGCTCTTCGAAGCACACGGCCCACTGAGCCTGATCGCCCTCGCCGACATGTCAGACCGCCTCGAGGCCATGGGAAAACCGGTTGAGGTGCTGTACTTCGCGACGGCACCGCACTCTACCGTCACACCGTTGCATCGGCAACGCTCCCTCACGGCCCACATCGATTGGTGGCGGTTCTGGCTGCAGAGCTACGAGGATCCAAGTCCGGCGAAACAGGCACAATACGAGCGGTGGCGTAGCCTGCGCTCACCTGTGGCGGGGGCCAATCAGCAGCTCGGTGCTGAACGCTGAGGTCGTCGCCGCGTTCGTTCAGGTGGCTCGACTAACGTGACACCGGAAGGAAGTGCCGCCGGGACGGTCCATGTTGGCGCTGGCCGTCCCGGCGACAACGAACGTCGCGACACTACTCGTCGGTGTCCAGCACGCTGCCCTCCTCAAAGTAGGTGATCTCCATCTGGGAGTCACGCCGCGGTGGTGTAAGCTCACCAAGCACCACAGCTTCGGCGACGTTGAGCTCGACAATTGTTGGTGCTTCGTACATGACTGGTTCTCCTCTCGACGACCAATTCCCGCTCACCGGCGGGGTACGGAGCTGGTGATCTCACCCTCCACGCGCTGGAATAGCGGCGATGGAGTTGCTCCGCATCTGACTGCCGTCTCAACAGCCGGGCGAGACGGCAAGGACGACCACGAACCGTGGGCGGCAAGGGCCTCCATAGAGCGCAGCCACAGCTCGATGGCGATTGTGTTGAGCAGCGTGCTCGTATTCGTGACGTATCCTGCAGCAGCTTTATCGAGCGCATCGAGTAGGGCGGGCTCGTTCACATAGCCACGCTGGGCAACGCGCGAACCTGTGCAGAGTCTGCGGAGCCTGCCATGCTCCCTCGAGATAGCGTTCAGCAGCACCTCGCTCGGGTCCCCCTTGCCCCGCCGCGCAAGCGTCGGTGGCGGCAAGATGGACCGCAGCGTGCGTCGCATCAACGAACGAGACTCACCGGGCCGTAAACGCTGATCGAACGGAACGGCCATCATGAACTCTAGAAGTGGCCGATGTAGGTATGGGTAGGTGACATAGACGCGTGCATCCTGCTCCCAGGAGCTCAACGCAATCGCGGTCGCGGTGTCCGTTAGGCTAACGGCGAGCCCACGTTGGCTTGGCAGTCCATCAAGCAACCGCGTCCTGTCACCGCTAGTTCGGTGAGAGCGTGCCGCCCCGACCAGTGCTGGCGAGAGCCACGGCGCGATGAGGTGGGGCTTGTCGGCAGGCAGGTGCTCGCGCAGCCAGGGCGGTAGCGATGGCTTGAGCAGTCGGCGCCAGAGCAACGCGGCATACGGTACCTGGAGTCGCGCTGACCAGAGTCGCAGCCGCGCCTGCAATTGACAATACCGGCGCTCAGCCCACAGGTCCGCGAGCTCCGGTTGTGGGTTATGCGTGCTTTGGAGGATCTGGTCACCCCCTTCGCCCGAGAGCAGCACGCGTGCATCGCAGCGTCGAAGAATCTCGACAAGCGCTGCTCGATAGGAGTGCGCCGCGCAGCGAACGGGGGCGACTGCCAGTCGATCACGATCGTCGATGGCCGCAAGGCAAGGGTGCTCACTTTCCCGAATGTGGTGGCCTGCCCTGCCGCGGTACTGCTCGACGACTCGAATCCACTCCTGTTCATCGGAGTTCGGCGACCGGTCGTGTATACAGGAGACGGTATCGACTTGTCGGCAGACGGGAGTGCTGCGCGCAATCAGGTCATCGGCTAGGCAGACGATCGAGGAGCTATCCAGGCCCCCACTCAATTCGGCCAGCACGCGCCTGTTCGAGCGAAGGCGTGTCCGAACGGCATCGCCAAACAGGTGCCGAAACTGCTCCTCGTACTCGCCGTCACTCCGGTAGCGAAGCAGCGGACGCGGCTCAGGCCTCCAAAACACGCTCCGTTCAACGTGGCCGGCCGAAATCGTCACCGCTTCTCCAGGCCGCACCGCTTCGATGTTCCGATACGGCGTGTCTCGCGGATCCTGGGTGAACGTCAACAGTCGGATCACGAAGTCATCGTTGACGTCGCGCGGAACGTCTGGGCGAGAGAGCAGCGCCGCGAGCGTGGTGGCCCAGACGACACGGCGCGGAGTGACGTGGTAATAGAGTGGCCGCACCCCCATATGGTCGCGTGCGAGGAACAGCACACGCGCCTCGCCGTGCCACAAGCACAGGGCGAAGTCACCGAGCAACCGACCGACGAACGTGGGACCGAATCGGCGATGCATCGCAAGCACGATCGCGGCATCGCTCTGGTCCGCGCCCAGGCCATCTCCCACCAGGGCTAGGAGCTCGTGCCGGTTGTCCAGGCGTCCGTCGAAGGTGACGACACGGCCCCGGCCGTCACGCATGGGTTGATGCTCGCGATCGGATATGTCATCGAACGTGAGCGCACGAAACACCATCGCCACCGAGTCGCTGACGATCTCGTCTCCGCCATCTAGACCTTGCGCAACCAGCGCGAAGGCGAGGTTTAAAAGCCAGCCCCGGTCCAGCGGCGTTTCGTCGAACTGGTAGATGCCACCAAATGCGCTCATGGGTGACCCCTCGCGCGGCCGCGTTCGGCCTCAGAACCGCTCGAGCTCCGGATACCGTTCTTGTACCGTGGGCCTGTCATTGACGACCTGGCCCTCCACTTCGACCCACGCATGCGCGTAGAAGGGCAGGCGCCTGCACCCAACGACGACATTGGCAGACACGCCTGCCCGCCTCAGTAGCCGCGCGGCAGCAGCAGATCGCTGCATGCACGTCGTCTGGCGCACGTAGCCGAGCGACGCACGATCCACTGCCGCGCAGATGCGCTGCACGTCCCCAGGCACCGGCCTGCGCGGTGCGACCGCCCGCCGACCCATGAACCACCGCAATCGCGCAAAGCCCCCGGTCCACAACATGACGTCGACAACAACGAGCGCGATCCACGCTCGTCTGATCTCCGTAGCCGTTGGCGAAACGTCCGCGATCTCGGACGCGGACGACACACGAGCAAGTGCCATTGCCTGCCCCTCGTCCGGCGGGCGTTCCGCTGTTGCTTCCATCCTTCCCCCTATGTGTTGCGAGGCGACACCATCACGAGATCTCGCGCCTCGAGCTCGTCTAGAAACGTCTGGACGTCGCGCTGCACACCCTCCAATGGCACTCTTTGCTCGCGTGCAATAGCCTTGGCGATCTGTTCAGGGGCAGTGCCCGCAGCGAGTCCGTCCCAGATTCGCGATCCCATCTGGTTGATGGCCCACATTCGCCCGTTGTCGACATGCAGCAGGACTCGTCCACCGCCGTCGTCCCGGGTTGCGCGTGCGCTGACGGAAATCCGGCATTGTCCGCGCAGCGGTACCGGGTTGGCTCGGCTGCTCTCCGGTGCGTTGGTCTTCCCCCACGCAAGCTTCATGTCTCACGTTCCCGGCGGATCCACAGCCTCGATGAGGCCACGCCCCGCGAGTCCGACCATGAGCTCGACTGCGCAACACTCTGCGACGTGCTTGGGCAGGTTGGTCTCGGCACAGAGTCGCTCCGCGATGCTGGGCAGGTCGCATCCCTGTTGAGCCAGCGACCAGATGCGCGCACCGACGACATCCGTGCTCAACACAGCGCCGCTGAGCACATCCACGAAGTCGACGCCGTATGGCGTGGTGGCAGCGCGTATGTGTGTCGCAATTCTCCATTTCGTCTTCTCTGCCACGTCGCAGCTCCTGAATTGGCCACACTGTAGCGGGGCCGGCCCACGTCAGACGGCCACCATGCAAGCTTTCTCGAAATGGATCACTCGAACCGAATTCCGCCAGCGAAATCGGGGTTCCTGTGAACTCGACTTCTGTGCAGGAGCGTCTCAAAAGCGTGCGGTCTGGATGCGCGACTGCGTGTTGCGCGGCAGTCGCAGCACCGCCACGATCCGACCGACAACAAATGTCTCGGTCAGGTCTACGCGACCGACGCGGCTCGGAACGAGCGGGTGCGACTCGATGATGAGCTCCTGTCCCTGCACAGTGCAGTAGCCAGCGATGTACTGGCCATCCGTCCCTTGCACGAGCAGGAGCGGCCGCTGCGCACTGGCACGCGACCGGCGGCGGCGCCGCCACAGCCTTCGCCGGCGACGATCGAGCACGAGAATGGCGCCCGGTGTGATCAAGGGATGCCAGCCTTCGTCCGACTGCCCGAAGACGTAGATATCGTCAATGGCCAACTGTGGCTCGCCGAGCGCCGTACGCAGCGCATCGCACAGGCCCGAGTCGAGACGCATGGGACTCATGGCTCGGTCGTCGAACGATCGTGTGCTGAGCGGCATCACCATGCCTGCTAAGGCGAGGTAGCGCCAGAGATCGAGCGCGTAGACACTCGTCAGGGTCATCAGCTTCGCCAAGTGTCGCGGAACCGTATCCTGCGTCTCATAGCGACCAAAGGTGGCCTCCGAGATCACGCACTCAGGCCCACACGGCTCGGCCATCCGTCGCGCAAACGCCGCTGCCTCACGCAGGCTCAGGCCGGTGCGTTCGCGCGCCGCCGTTACGTATGTATGTGGCTTGACATTGGTCGCCATCACGCTCACCAACGGCCGGCGGCGGCGCTGAAGGCGCAGCGGACGTCGCTCGCCCAGGGGCTCGATGGGTTGCAGCTCTCCCGTAACGCGGCCGAGCACGACCGCCTCGCTACCAAGCTCAAAGAGCGACGGGAATGGCGGCGCAAACTCGCCGAGGAGCCTGATGCGATCAGGAGCCACTACAGCAACGCGGCAAACGGAAAGCCCGTACAGATGCTCGACAACGAAGATCTCATCCGGACCGTCTTCGGCGCTCAGGCCGCGGCTCGTGTCAATACCCACCAGGCTTCCCGACGCAAACCGCGACGGTAAGAGTCGGTCGTCGCGCCCTATCTTGAGGTACAGGTAGCTGTCGCGCGGAGGCAGCACCGACCCTAGGGGCGGCAATCCGTCGACGAACTCGTCGAAGGGCAGCGTGCGAGCAGGCGCCGGTGCTGTTCGCCAAACGGCCCAAAGACGTTGAAAATATGGGCCGTGCATGCCAGACGAGATCGCCACGGTTCGTGCGTCATGCAACGTGATCTGCCAGGAGGGCACCATCGCAGACGGGCATCCGAAGAGCCGAAGCCACTCGTCGAACTGCGTCCCGGTCATCAAGCTCAGCGTGGCGAGCTGAAAGACGTGCGGTTCGAGGCCCTGGCGCACTTTGGCGAGGAATCGACGGTGAATGGCGTGAAACGGGCTCCGGCTGAACGGCGGCTCTTGGCTCGCTGACGACACGTGCTTCGCCGTTAGGCCGCAGCGCGCGAGCACGCGCTGGATTCGCGCCGCACGTTCCGCCGGATCGACCGGATGACCAGGCAAAGGCCTTCCCCGCGAGTGCAAAACGCCGGAAGGCGCGAAAACGCACAATATTGATGAGCTAGGCGGGTTCGTGGCGGGCTGGACGAGCTACAAACGGGGATGAGACGGCAGAGGTACGGCCAACAGTGGCAGACGCCCTGTTCAGCGAACGCCTATTGCTGCGCGAGCAGGACGCCGAACGCAGCCAGGATCTCCGGCACCGTGAAGTTGCAGTGACCGTAACGGCGGATCGGCAACAGGACGAACCGCCCACGGCCGCTCGGGCGCTCCTTCAAGGAATAGAGCCCCTCGTGCGTGAACGGCACGGTCTCGTCGCCGGTCGTGTGCAGCGCAATGAGAGGGATGCGGAGATCGCCTGATGTGTCGTACTGGTGAAGAGCCTCGATCGCCGCTGGATTGGCGGCGAACCGGCGGACCGCCACGTTGAGCTGCAGGTCATCGGACGAGCCCGAATACCACCGCGATCGATTGCCGAAGGGATTGCCTCCCAGCTTCGCCCGGGCGTCGTTGGTGGCGAGCACGTTGTATTCCAGGATCGATAGCGCGGTGCTCACGACGGTTTCGAAGTCGGCCGGATCGTGCGGCGCACGTGACGTTCGCATCAGCTCGATCGCATGCTCACGGTCTCGTAGCAACCGACGACGAATACGCGCGGGGAGCGACCCGTTGATCCAGTCCCTGATCTCCTGGACGGAGATGTCTATCGGCGATCCCGTGAACACGCCCGGAAAGAAATAGTCGAAGAGGACGCGGAAATCGACGAAGTAATTGATCTGAAACCTGAAGCTGCCAATCGGTCCGCACGCCGCCAAGGCGCCGGTGAAGAGATCCGGCGACCGTTCGGCCAGTAGCGCCGTCACGAGTCCTCCTTCGGAGCCGCCTGTCGCGTACGTTCGAGTCGGCTGGCCCGCCCGCTCGCGAAACAACTCAACCAGATCGCGGATGTCGTCAAGCCCTTCGAGAATGGCCAGACCGTTCTGCCGATAACTGGTCGTGGCGTACGCAAAGCCTACGCGCTGGACGAGCGTGCTGAGCTCAGTGCCGTCGGGCAGAACGTCGTAGAATCCTAGCTCGACACCTGGGATGTTCGGCACATAGCCGTGCGCGAAGACGAGAAGCTGGTGATTCCAGCCGGCCGCCGGCACGCAGATCTTCCACAGCGCGCCGGTGCTGAATTGCCCTTCGTCGCACGTGCCGGGGACGGCCGTCTCTTGTGCGCGCGCGGGAGACGCCAGCCCGAGGGAGACGAGGAATGCGATGATGACGCATGCGAGCGCTGTTCGACCCATTGCTGCTCCTACTCCTCAGGCCCAGTATAGCTTATGACAAATGC
Organism: Luteitalea sp.; assembly: GCA_009377495.1. Classification (GTDB taxonomy): domain Bacteria; phylum Acidobacteriota; class Vicinamibacteria; order Vicinamibacterales; family Vicinamibacteraceae; genus WHTT01. Next base: position 12,158 of record WHTZ01000039.1, on the reverse strand, counting down.
AGGAAAACGGGGCGACCACATGAGGCAAGGCCGCTTTTGGAACCGTGCGAACCTACTGGGATTCGCGGCGCTGGCAGTCGCCGTCGCGTGCGGCCCACAGACAGAGCGGAGCGGATCGCCGAGCGATGCTGACGAGCGCACGCCTTCATCGAAACCATCGGAGGCATCGCCCGCATCGCCGCGAGCCCTCGTCCAACAGCTCGCCACTGAAGAGGACATCCGTCTCGTCGATCTGACGCATCCCCTCTCGCCACAGAGCCTCTACTGGCCCACCGGCTCACCGTTCGAGCATCGTCGTCTAGCGTGGGGCATGAACGAGGAAGGTCTTTGGTACGCGGCCGCGGCGTTCTCCTCACCAGAACACCTGGGCACACACCTCGACGCGCCCATCCATTTTGCCGAGGAGGGATGGACGGCGACCGATATTCCCATCGACCGGTTGGTGGCGGCCGCGGCGGTGATCGATATCAGTGCGCGATCAGCGAGGATCGCCGACACGACGCTGGACCCCGACGATGTGACAACGTGGGAGCGCATGAACGGTGCGCTGCCGCGCGGGTCGATGCTGATCGTCCGCACCGGCTGGTCGTCGCGCTGGCCCGATTGGGAGCGTTACTACGGATCGAAGACACCGAAAGACGCCGGTACGTTCCACTTTCCTGGCGTGTCGCAACAGGCGGCCACGATGCTCGTCGAGCGCGGCGTGGCGGGCGTGGGCATCGACACAGCGAGCATCGATCCAGGTGTGAGCACCACCTTCGAAGCGCATCGAGTGCTCGCGGCGGCCAATATCTTCAATCTGGAGAATCTCGCCAACCTCGACGAGCTACCAGTCACCGGTGGTGTTATCGTCGCGCTGCCCATGAAGATTGAGGGCGGCTCCGGCGGACCGACACGTGTCGTCGCGATAGTTCCCCGTTAGTCCTCCAATTCACGATCAATGCGTGCCAACAGCTCTCGCTCCTCCTCAGAAACCTTCCGGAACCCCAAGACGCCGCCGGAAGCGGAGGCAATGTCCGTGCAGGACGAGAGCAGATCGCGGCGGGTCGCTTCGCGCTCGTCGGGTGGACGCCCCTGCAGCATCGCCTTGATCGCGCGAAGCGCCGTGCTGAAGGCTTCGTCTGATGGCCGCGTCGCGAGCCATTCGGCGAGCTGCCGGTCGGCCTCCGACCCTTCTTCGATCGCACGGGAACGCGCCGCCTCGACGATCAGGTCGCGCTCGCGATCCGACACACCGCCATCGACCCAGGCAACCTGGACGAGCGGTCCGAGCTGGAGCAGCGCCACCGTCTCCGGCGTGTAGCCAAGGGCCTGCAGCTCCTGGAGAAGCGCTTCGTCGGCAATGCCGGTCACCTCCGTAATGCGTTGGCGATTCGCCTCATCCGCGGCACGCCGACGCATGTTCGCGATGAGCTCCTGCTCGCGCTTACGAAAATAATCCTCTTCCTGAGTCCGGCGCCGGTCGGCGAATGCATCCTTGTCCGACATGTCCTCCTCCATCATCGCATCATCTGTCGCTTGCAACTCCGTTGGACGATTTTTTCAACGTCTTTGATTTTGTCGAGTTCGTCCCCCGCGTCTTCCCCGCGCCCGCCGCTGACCTACGGCGCACCGGTGCGCTCGGCTTCGCGACCTGTGCCATCTCGATGCCGAAGATCTCGGACAGGTCGCCGGTTTCGAGCACTCTCCCGGCCGCTGGTGCTTTCTGCGTCTCCGGCAGGCTCTCACCAGCTCGCGCGATGAGATCCTGCTCGCGGACCTTGCGCAGCGCGAACAACAGCTCTGGCTCCTCGTCCAAGCGCGCGCCGACGCCGTACAGCACGGCCGCGACGTGCTTGCACATCGTGGCCCAGTCCGGGCAGCTGCACGCGAACGTGATGTCTGCCGGCGCCGGGAAGAGACCCGTCTTCTCGCGACAGAGACGCACCATCACACCTTGCGAGAATCGTCCCTGCAAGAGCTCGACGAGCGAGTCGATGGCGCCCGCGCAGTCCTTGCAGATCGCACGCCATTGGGCTTTCGGGACAGCCGAAACCTTCACGGTAACGCGGTAGATGGCGGAGCCGCTGACCAACGCAGACACGGCGCCGGGCGCGATCCGCAGGTCGATCACCGAGCCATTGCGGACGTAAGTACGGCCGCGCGGCAGCCGGTTCGCGTAGTCACTATAGCGCTCGAGGTTGTCGCACCAGGCCTTGCCCCAGAACGTCTTGGCGATGGCGCGGCCCTCGATGCTGATTGGCGAAGCCGCCTGGCCCCTCCTCTTTTCGAGCGCGGCCAATTTGCGCGCGGCCCGGCGGCGCCGCAGAGCGACGGGCACGTAACGCTTCCATCCGTCGTACTGGGCCATGTTTCACTCCTGCGACGCGGCACGAAGATCGAGCGTCACGAGCTTCAACAGCTCCTCGTCCTTCAGCTCGGTCAGCGGCAACTCGGCGCCGCCCTCCAGCAGATCCTGCGAGAGCTGCCGCTTCGACTCGATCAGCTCGTCGATTCTCTCCTCGACCGTCCCACGACACAAGAACTTGTGCACGAGGACGTTCTTCGTCTGGCCGATGCGAAAAGCCCTGTCGGTTGCCTGGTTCTCCACCGCTGGGTTCCACCATCGATCGAAGTGGATGACGTGCGAGGCGGCCGTGAGGTTGAGGCCCGCACCGCCGGTCTTGAGCGAGATCACGAAGAACGGCACAGCCCCGTCTTCGTCTTGGAACCGCCGCACCAGCGACTGGCGCTTCGTCACGTCGATTTGACCGTGGAGGACGAGACCGGGCCGCCCGAACACCGACCCCAGAAATGCGGCCAGCGGGTCGGTCACCTCGCGAAACTGCGTAAAGACGAGCACCTTCTCCTGCTTGGCCGCGATCACCGCCGCGATCTCGCGTAGCCGCGCGAGCTTGCCGCTGTCTGCCTCTGCCCACCCACCATCGCCGAGCCACTGCGACGGATGGTTGCAGATCTGCTTGAAGCGCATGAGAAACGCCAGCACAATGCCACGGCGCGCGATGCCGTCGGCCCGCTCCAGCGCGTCGGCTAGCTCCGTCACCGCCTGCTGGTAGAGTGCCACCTGCTTGCGTGTGAGTGAGCAGAACGCTTTGACCTCGGTCTTCTCCGGCAGATCGCTGATGACCGATTGATCGGTCTTGAGGCGCCGGAGGATGTAGGGGCGCACCAGCTCGCGGAGCGGCCCGTACATATTATGCGGTCGTTCCGCAAGACGTTTCGTGAAGCTCGCAAACGCCTTACCGGAGCCCAGCAGGCCCGGGTTGATGAAATCGAAGATCGACCAGAGGTCGGCGAGCCGGTTCTCGACCGGAGTGCCGGTGAGCGCGATCCGCGCCCGCGCGTCGAGCTGCTTGGCGGCTCGCGTCTGCTGCGCGCTCGAATTCTTGATCGCCTGCGCTTCGTCCAGCACCGCCAGGCGCCACCTAACCTTCAGGAGCCCGGGGACCCGCAGAAGCGATCCGTAGCTCGTCACCACGAGATCCACATCCTCGAGGCGATGCTGATCGAGCGCCTTCAGCTCGGCGGCCGGCATGGCCGATGGGTGCACGACGAGCACCCTCAAGCTGGGGGCGAAGCGTTCAATCTCCAATACCCAGTTTGCGAGGAGCGACGCGGGCGCGACGAGCAGACTCGTCCGTCTGTCTCCGTCGTGGTGTCGCCGCAGCACCAGCATCAGCGCCAACACCTGCATCGTCTTGCCCAAGCCCATGTCATCCGCGAGGCATGCGCCGAGGCCAAGCGTGGACAAGAAATGGAGCCAGCGCACGCCGATCTGCTGGTAGGGGCGCAGCTTTGTCTTGAGCGCGTCGCCCGGTTCGGCGCGCGTGAGCGCGTCAGGCCGACGAAGCCCTTCGAGCGTCTTGGCAAGCCAGGGACCGGCGACGATACGGGACCAGTCGGGAGCGGTGTCGGTCGCACCGTCGCCCGCGATGTCCGCGCCGGCGAGCAGTCGCGTCGCCTCGGCGAAGCTCAGCCCGCCGTCCGCTGCCGCGCGCCCGACCGCTCGAAACTGATCGAGCATTCGGCCGAGCTTCTCCCGATCCACCTCGACCCATCGTCCGCGCACGAGCTGAAGGCCATCGGATTCCGCGAGCAGCTTGGCGATTTCAGCGTCGGTCAGGCGCTCACCCTCGAGGATGACCTCCATGCGGAAGTCCAGGAGCACGTCGCTGCCCAGCCCAGATGGTGTCTTGCCGCCCACCGTCGCGCTCACCTGAGGACGCGGCGGACGGTTCGCCCGCCACGTGGCCGGCACGCGCACGACGATGCCCGCTGCTTCGAGACGCGGCAGATCGGTCAAGAGCTGGAAGGCTTCTGCCGGCGTCCACCGGAGCGGGTGGAAGATGTCACCCGTGTCGACCATGGTCTTCAGCCAGAAGCATTGCTCCGCGGCTCGCTGAACGGGCATGAGCAGCGACAGGAGCCGCGCTTTGTTCGCCGCGCCGGCGTATTCGCGAAGGGCCTGACCGAGTGGCAGGTGCTGCGCCTTCGCATGCGCCGACAATCGCGTCGTGTAGGTCGCGAGGAACGCGAACGGCGCCGCATCATCCTTCTTGTTCTCGGCGAGGTTGAAATGGACGCGACCGACGAGGTGCCAGGCCGGATTCTTGCGCTTGAGGAACTCCTGGACCGACGTCTTCGACTCGGACAGCTCGCATCGGAACGCAGCGTCGAGCGCATCCCAGAGCGCCTGAAGCACCGCAGGGGTCAGATACTCCGCGCCGGTCATCGGCGGCGCGGCCGAAGCAAGCAACTCGAGCTCCTCGGCTAGCGGCAATGCGATGTCCCCCGCCTCGCGCCGCCTCGACGAAGCGCGAAGCGCGGAGTCGGGCCGTTCCTCGACACCCGTGCGGCCGCAGACCGCGGTCACGTACCGCGCACCGAAGTCGCGCCAGTAACCGAGCACGGCCGGCAGCACGGTGCCTAGCTCTCCGGCGCCAAGCTGTAAAAGCCCGTGGCCGGGGCCGCGTTCAAAGGCCTCTTGCAGTCTTTGTAACAGGTCGGGAGGCAGCGGTGACGCATCGTCCGCGTGCGCGAGCAGCAGACGACCGTGTGGCGTCAGGACTGGGGCCAGAGTTGCCGTTGGCATTCCAGTGGCTCAGTGGTCAGATCTCAGGTCATTGCGAATGAAATTGCTCGAGTATTTCTGAGTCGGGAGCCGGGTCATGCGAGCGGCTATTCGAGGCTCTTGATGAACAGGATGAGCGAGTCTATTTGCGACTCGGTCAGCACGCCGGCATAGCTCGGCATGCCCGCTTCGCCGTGGTCGTAGCCTGACACGATCTTTGCCGAAGGTTCGAGGATCGCTTCCCGAAGGTACACTTCGTCAGCGAGCACGCGAACCGCGCCATTGGCGAATGTGCGTTGCCCGCCGTAGAGGCCCTGCAATGTCGGACCGAGCTTGGAAACCGATGCGCGATCGATCGAATGGCAGGCCATGCAGCCGTAGAGCTGATACAGGCGACGGCCTTCCTCGGCACTCACCGGTGCAGACGTGCTCACAGCGGTGGTTCTCGGCGTAAGGTCGACGGTGAGGTCACCAAAGCCTTCTGCCCGTGGATTGAACTCCGGTAGCTCATAGGGCGTAAAGTACGCGCTCCGCTGGAACTTCGCGCCATCCGCCGCGGTGAGCGACCAGGCGAGGTGCACCTGCATCACTGGCTTCATCCCCGGTACGGCAATGAAGACGCCGCGGCCATCCTTCGAGACATAGGCGGCACTCGGTACCAGACGATCGATGCCTGGCGTGCCATCGGCCTTGAGCTGCGGCGAGCCATATTTATAGGTGCGCCGGTAGTGCCAGCTCATGACCGAATAGTTATCGGGCTCGGCGGCCTTCGCAGCGTCGAGCGCCACATCGAAGCGCAGCAGCACGCCTTTGTCCATCGGCTCGACTTCGCGCGGAAGCGTGGAGACCGCCCCGGTGTAACGCAGGCGGCCGAGACCGGCGAGGCGCGTTGCTGTCGTCCCCCAACCAAGGATCTGGAAGCCCGCGACATAGAGCTGGCCGTCTGCGGGATTCACTGAACCGTTGAGTGGCGGAAACTCGAATGCGCGTGTGATGCTCACGACGGCGGCGTGGGGCCTCGCACTATGGTCGTTGAGCAACACCCGAAAGAGCTCGGGTCTGTTGAAGCCGATGTGAACGAGCGAGTCGTTCAGCGGCCCCATGCGTGCACCAAACAACCATACCTGCGACATAGCGGACGCGTTCACCGAGTGGGGAATCCAGGTGAGCGGCTCGGCGATTGGCGCCGGGTAGACTTCACGGGGCTGCTTGTCGCTGAGGAAGCCATAGAACTGACTGTCTCGCACGATGTGCAACGGTGTGGTTGGAATGTAATGGCCTTGCTGGTCGCTGGCAGTGACCAGGCCGGTGCGCACGTTCACGCCGATGTTCGGCTGGCGGAACCCGTAACCCAGAACCGTGGCGTGGCGGCCGTCGGCCGAGATGCGGAGCACGGTGCCGTTGTGCTTCCCCAACGTCGTCGCCTGCTGGTTGCCCTTGGCGATGACGAGCTCGCCACGGGGCGCGAGGCGCACGGTGTTGGGAAACTCACGCATGTCGGCGGTCTGCGCGAAGGCATTCGAGAACAGCTCGTGGACGTCGGCCTCCCCGTCGCCGTTCGTGTCGCGGAGGCGCCAGATGCCATTGCGGTCGAAGACGTATACCTGCTCGTCGCGAATCGCGAGCGTCAGCGGCTCGTGCAGGCCAGACGCGAAACGCCTCCAGCGCACGGTCCCGCCCGGTTCGTGCAATCCGCGGATGAGCCACACGTCGCCGTCCAGCGTCACGCCTACGCCGGTACCGTCTCGAAGGAATTGGATGTCGCCGAGGCGCACGTTACGCTTCCAAGGATTGTCGAGCGGCAACGCGATGTCGTCCACCACGTACGCGTCTTTCGCCGTCGACCGCGTGATCTTGGTGGTGGCTTCCTGCGGCCAGCGGGGCGTCGAGGTCTCGGTCGGAATTGTTCGCGGTGAGACTGTCGGGGCCGTGCGGCAGTCCGTGAACGCGGCGCCGAACTGGATAGGCTCGTCGTGCGGCGGCACGCGCACGGCCCACACCGGGCCTGGCTCAGTGGAGCTCTCCCTCGCGCTGGCGCGGCCCGCGACTGAGACCGTCTCCAGAACAGGTGAGACGCCTGGTACGCGACTGAGTGAGATCGCCACATCTTTGGCTTTGAAGCCAAGCACGAGCCAGAGCGGCTTCGTTGAACGCCCGATACGGAAGTGTCGCTCGACGCCGTTACCTTCAGAGCGCGTCATCCACTCTCGCACGTCTGCACCACCAGCCGTGTATTCCAGCACCACACCGCCACGGACCAGGCGGACGGCCTTGAAACGTCCCATCGGCTCGGGCAACGGGCCGCGTCCGATTTCCTCAGGGCTGGGGGCGGGCTCGCGCGGGTCGTCGAGTGATAGGCGCCGACCGGTTTGCCATCCCGGGTAGATGCCGTTGGCGAGCCAGACCTCGCCATCAGGCTCCGGCGCGGGAAACTGTCCGCCCGGTGTTTTCTTGTCAGCAGCGTGATACGAGCCAGGCGCTAAGGCCTTCGGCGTTACGGCATTCCCGCGCCAAATGGCGGCGACGCGCAGTAGGTCGGTGTCGAAGCCCGCCCAGTATCCGCCGCCGAGATTCAACACGAGGCCACGCGGTGTGAGGTTGTTCCTCGGGAAGCCGGGGCCGGCGCGGCGCGCATCGAGAACCGAGGAGAAGAACGGGAAATCTGGCTCAATCCATTCAGCCCAACCGTCCGTCGCGCGCCGCGGTTCTGGTCTCGCGACCTGTCCGCTCGATCCAAACACTAGAGGAACCGTCAATGCGACGATTGCCAGGCTGACCCCTAACCAGTATGCAGCGTGCTTGAAGTGGACCATGACTTCCCCAGGCGTGCCCAGCGGCTCCCGGGCTGGCGCAATCTTAGATCGAGAATGTGCCGGATCTTGTGCGTTCTCCTGAGCAGACTCGCCGAATGGATCGATGACGACTATTTTGGGCGGTCTTTTGCTTCCACAGTTATCGGCACGAGGAGTTGCCGTCGTGCTGGCTTCATGGCGAGACCTTCTGTTTAACGTCAGAATAACCCGCCGAACGTTCCCGGCGATCGGCGACGGAGAACGGCGACGCGGCCCCACGTGTGTGATCCGGGTCCGCGCTCCAGATCGCGCAGTTCCATCCTCTCATGCTGAGCAGAGTGCACTGATGCAGAGCGCGACAATCCTCAATCTCATCACGAAGGGCGTCCAGCGGGGTGACGCCGCATGGGCCGATTTCGGGTCTGGCGAGGGTCGGTTCACGCGCGCCCTGCGTGCGCTGTTGGGACCAGACGCGGACATCTATACCGTGGATGTGGACGCATCCACACTGGAGCGTCAGAGGAGAACCTTCGGGACTCACGCGGACGTATCGAGGACGCATTTCGTCGAGGCGGACTTCACGCAGCCGCTCGATCTTCCACCTCTCGACGGCGTGCTCCTCGCCAATGCCTTGCATTTCATCAAGGATCAGACCACGATGCTGAAGCAGCTCCGCGCGTACCTCAAACCTTCGGGAAGGCTTCTCGTCATCGAGTACGACATCACGCGCGGATCGGTGTGGGTACCGTATCCTCTGCCGTTCCGGACCCTCGCGCGGCTCGCGCCGGCCGCCGGGTTTCAACAGCCGGTGCTTCTGGCAACGACGCCTAGTAGATTCAGGAGCCAGATCTACTCCGCGTTGGTTCTTCACACTTCATATGTGAACGACGGAATTGAGAAGTGGGCTCCGCTCGGAGATAGTCTCGCCGATCGTGGAGGCGACCGATGATCTTCACATTCCTGGCCACCCTATGTACGGGCGTGTTTGCGGGCGCCGCCATTTACATCACGCTGGTCGAGCATCCGGCCCGGCTGGCGTGTGGCACTGCCGCAGCCGTAGCCGAGTTTGGCCCAAGCTATCGCCGCGCGGCGCCGATGCAAGCCTCACTTGCAGCGGTGGGCAGTCTGGCTGCCGTCGTGGGCTGGTGGCAGGGTTACGGTTCACCACTGCTGATCGCGGGTCTTCTTCTGGGCTCCGTCATTCCCTTTACCCTGCTCGTCATCTACCCGACAAACACACGACTGCTCGATCCCAGACTAGACAGCTCATCTCCGGAAGCCGCGGTGCTCCTCCGCCGCTGGGGTCGGCTCCATCTCGTTCGGAGCTTGGCGAGCGGCGCGGCGTTCATCGTCCTTGTTACCCACTTGTCGGCAGGACCTGACGAGACACTGGCGACGATGTGGTCGTTGACCAGACGGTCTGCCAGCTCGTGCATGTCGCGTGTGTTGTAGTTCGTCGTCGTCAGGCCCACTTTGTCAGGCGCTACGATAAGGTCCCTCATGGCTCCCAGTTGGAACCAGGGTGCTGGCGCTCAGCGTTTGCGGGAAGGCTGAGAAAAACTACGGGGCGACGAGGATCATCAGTCTATTGACACCCTTTGGAACCGTGTGCTAGTTTCTCGAAAACGTTTTCGCTCATCCTGTTTCGTTGGCGGTTACAGCAACGTTGGGTGCTCGCCAACAGTCACGAACGAGGCCATGGGCACCAGCGCTGCGGCCGTCCTTGCTTGACAAGCCGGGGCGAGCGGTTCGGCGCGAAGCAGCCGGCTGTCCGTTGTCGCACGTTGAAGCACGACAGGTGGTTAAACGCTGCGCTCAAATCGGCAAAGAACGCCATTTCTAACGCGTACCCAGAGAGACCGATCATCGGAGGTGGAAAATGGAAGGTCGCATGAATATCGACAGACGGGCGTTTCTTGGCCGTTGCGCCGCAGCCGGCCTTGGCCTCAGTGGGGCAGTCACTCTGGACGTCGCGACGAGTGCGCAGGGCTCATTCGGGCTGATTCAAACGCCCGGCGGCTCCATGGGACCGACCGTGCCGCTGAACAACCTGACTGCGGTCAACGCCGCATGGTTTGCTCCGAACAGTGGCGACACGGCGAGGCCAGTCGTGCTGAAGATAGCTTCAAGTCTGACCGCTGTGGTGCCGTATCACGGTCTGGGCTCGGTGAACGCTTTCAGTAGTGTCGGAAGTGTAACCCTCATGGGACACCCAGACGTGATTCTCGGTACCGGAGGTAACCGGAAGCTCGGTAATGTATCGAGCGACGCCGGTAAGCTTTCAGATGTGATCCTCCAGGATCTGAACTTCTACCCCGGTGTGGACCCAATCGCGGACCCTGCGGCGCCGACCAATGACAGTCGAAGTGGGACCGACCAAATGCCGTTCTTCGGTGCGACAGAACCGACCGAGGGATGGGGGCAGACGTTCCAGAATCGCGATGCACTCCACGTCTATCATGTTGAACGCCTGATTATGCGAAATTGCACTTTTGCCTATGGCATCGACGAATTGTTGGAGATGTTCCGGCAGCAGGGCAATAACAACAGGGTCATCAAGAATGTCTTGGTGGAAGACTGCTTCATCGGGCTTCCTCTGCGTAATCCCACTGACCAGGGTGTGCCACACGGCGGAGCGCCACGGTTGTTGCACGACCCGGCCGAGAATCAGCCGCATAACTTTGGTGGACTACTGGCAGACGGGGATGCGACCAACGATACGAAGGTTCAGAACATCGTCTTCCGACGCTGTGTGTTCGCATCTAACAGTAGGCGCAACCCGGCGCTAGGTATCGCCGATGCGGTAACGGTGGACAACTGCCTCGTGGTTCATTGGGGCTCCTGGGGGATGACCATCCGCAACCCAAAGAGTGACATAGGCATCCCTGTTCCCACGAGGGCGATGTTCCGCAACAACCTGTTCCAGCCTGGTCCGCTCTCGAATCTTGGGACGGTGTTCGGTCTGATCCGCTGTGGAACCACCGCGACGAAGCTCTTCATCCCTGGAAACTATGTTATCAGTCCCGGTGATGATAATGATTGGGCCAACGACGACTTACTGGGTTCTGGGGACGTGGATTTGCAGCCTAGCTCAGGCGGCGTCAGTAATCCAAACGCGATCGTCTCCACGCCACCCTACGAGACTGCATATACCGCGATGCTGATGCCAACCTCAACCGCTGAGGCCAGGCAAACACTCTACAACGACATACTGGATCGGGTTGGGCCGCGGTGGCGGGACGGGGACGGGAATCCTCTGCTCGGCGACAGTAACACCTCGGTCCTGCTGCAATGGGCATTGCTGAAGATCAGGGATGGGTCGATTCCGCACATCACCTTCCCTGAAGACGCCACGGGTTATACGACGTGAAGGACAGAATCATATGACGTATCCTCTCATCTTGTTGCTTCCCCAGCTGTTCCTGTGGCTAGGCCATCATCTCACTCCAACATTCACTCGTATCACTCCTGACACGGCTCTCGGCCAGGAGCAGGCCGCTCCGAATGCGCCCATACTCCTCCACAAGATACCCATTCCTAACCAATTCCTCACCGCGCACGCCGGCCTCAGCTACGGCGGTGATATACGTATTGGCGATCTGACTGGGGACGGCCAAGTAGACTTCCTCGTCTATAGAGCCATCGACAATTTTCACGATGGCGGCGGTATGAAACCTTGCTTCATCGGCGCTTTCAACATGGACGGTGAGCTCGTGTGGCAAAAGGGCGGAGGAGGTCTACAGCCAGGACGTCCTGGACCAGTGGCCATCCATGACTTAGATGCCGATGGGCAGACGGAGGTGATCACGCTTTTCCATCAAGATCATGCAGACGCTGACGCAACGAGTTTTGCCGATGTTGACATGTTGCTCCTGGACGGTGCGACAGGCAGGACGGAACGGCATGTTCATCCCTCCGTCTTTGATCGCATTCGAGGGGAAGGCGCCGACTGGGCGCATCAGCGCATACTGGTAGCGAATCTTCGCGGCAGGTCGGTGCCTCAGGATATTGTCATCAAGCTTGGTCCTCATGTCTTGGCTTTTGACGATCGTTTCAATCTTCTCTGGTCATATGAGAGCTCGTGGCATGAATACAGCAAAATTCCTGCCTATGTACCAGCCGTGGGTGATGTCGATGCGGATGGCAAGGACGAAGTCAATGGTGGATATTTTCTGCTCGACAATGATGGAAGCGTCCTGTGGGCAGAGATGTTAGGCAGCAATATGGATTCGGTCGCTATTGACTATTGGGATCATCCGACGCAGAAACGGGCGTTCGGTTCAGGCTATGGACAT
>WHTZ01000038.1 GCA_009377495.1 Luteitalea sp. | reverse complement strand
CTACATGATCCCCCGCAAGACCTACTCGGCCGTGGAGACGTCAGCGGGCGGCGATGGGGGCTCGCTCGACGGCTGGCGCGAGCTTGGCGCGGACCTCGTGACGTTTGGCACCGTCCGCCGCAATGAGTCGAGCCTGACCGTCTCGGTGCGCCTCTATCAAGTGTCGAACGGTCAGGTGCTCTTCGGCAAGGAGTACACGGGATCGGCCAAGAATCCACGCTTCTTCGCGCACACGATTGCGGACGAGGTTCACGAGAAACTGCGTGGGCTCCGGGGTGTCGCGCGCACGAAGCTGGCGTTTGACTCGGATCGTGACGGTGAGCGAGCGAAGACGTCGTACGCCGAACGCAACCTGAAAGAGGTCTACATCTCGGACTACGACGGCGAGAACCAACGGCGCGTGACGGTGAACCGGTCGCTCGCCGTCACGCCGGTCTGGACGCCAGACGGCCGCGCGATTGTGTACACGTCCTACCGGCGTGGGTATCCGGACCTCTTTGTCTCGTACATCTACCAGGGCCGACTCGAGGAGCCGGCGGGCGGCACGGATCGCATCCACAATTTCTCGCCCGCGGTCTCGCTCGATGGCAAGCGCATCGCGTTCTGGTCGAACCGCGACGGTAACCCCGAGATCTACGTGATGAACTTCGACGGCAAGAACGTCCGGCGGATCACGAACCATCCGGGGAACGACGCGACGCCGACTTGGTCACCCGGCGGTAACGAAATTGCGTTTACCTCTGACCGCTCGGGCGCGCCGCAGATTTATGTCACCTCGGCAGATGGCCTCGGTCAGCCGCGGCGCCTCACCAGTGAGGCGTACGCCGACCGCGCGACCTGGTCGCTGCCACCGTTCAACGAGATTGCGTTCGCGGCGCGGACCGGCCCCGGCTACGACATCAAGATCCTGGAGGTAGCGTCGGGGCAGATACGGCAAATCACGGATGGTCAAGGAAGCAACGAGAGCCCGGCGTGGGCGCCCAACGGACGCCATCTGGTGTTCACGTCGACGCGGTCTGGCAACACGCAGGTGTTCACGGTGGCGCGCGATGGGCGCGGGCTGCGGCAGATCACGAAGGCCGGCAACAACTACATGCCGAGCTGGTCGCAGTAGCGGACGGCGAAGAAGGGACAGGCGCGCCTGTCCCATTTTGGTAGGAGGATATCCGGAATGGCTGGTAGACATGGGCGCACATGCTCGGTAGCGGCGCTGCTGCTCGTCGTGCTGACAATTGGGGCTTGCGCGAAGAAGCAGCCCCCGGTTGCGCGGCCGACTCCCCCCCCGCCGGCGGACTCGACGGCCGAGGAGCCACCGCCCGCACCACCCGAGCCCGTGGCGGAGCCGGAGCCGGTCGTGCCAGAGGAGCCGGACCTCAGCGACGCGGAAATGGACCTGAACACGAAGACGCTCGACGAGATCAACAAGGAATCGCCGTTGCAGCCTGTCTTCTTCAACCTCGACAGTGCCGAGATTGCCGAAGACGGCCAGTCCGCGCTCCAGCAGAATTCGGAGATCCTGGAGCAGTACGACAATTGGGTGGTGACCGTCGAAGGACACTGTGACGAGCGCGGGACGGCGGAGTACAACCTCGCGCTCGGGGAGCGACGAGCGTTGGCGGCTCGCAACTATCTCGTCTCGCTCGGGATTCCAGCCGACCGCGTAAAGACCGTATCGTATGGTAAGGAGTTTCCCTTCGATCCTGGGCACAGTGAGGACGCGTGGTCGAAGAACCGCCGCGCGCACTTCGTTGTGACGGGCAAGTGAGAGAGATGTCAATGAGTAGGTAGGGCGCGCTTTAGTTAGCCGCGCCATCGAGCCATCAGGTACAGATGGCGCCCCTAAAGGGGCGCCCTACAAAGAGGCGCCGTACCTCTGAAAGAGGCCATCATGAGGCGGAGTGCTATTGTCCTGATCGTGACGAGCTTGCTGGCGCTCACAAGCGTTCGCGCCGACGCCGCGGACCGGGAGCACCAGCAGATCATGGCCGAGATCCGTATGCTGCAGGAACAGTCCCAGCAGCTACAGCTCGCGCTCTCAACACTCTCAGACGCGCTGAAGGGGCTGAACACCAAGATCGAGACCCAGAGTGAGACCGCCCGGCGCAACGCTGCAGACCAGAAGCTACTCGTCGACAACGTCGCTGACGATGTGCGCGTCGTGCGCGAGAAGGTCGACGACTCGGCCGTCCGGCTGAACTCACTGTCGCAGGAGGTGGATGCGCTGCGACAGTCGGTCGCCGCCCGTGCGACCGCTCCCCCGTCGCAACAAGGCCTCACCCCGATACCGATCACGTCGCCAGAAGGCGAGACGCCGAACCCTGAGACCGACCCGGCAGCGCCGCCCTATCCGGAGACACCGACCGAGCCGGAGACAACACCCGATCCGGAGACCACCGAAACGCCGTCATCCGAGACCACGCCAGACACGCCAATCACGATCGAGCCCGCCGAAGAGACGGCGGAAGAGCCCGCGTCAACGGCCATTCCGCCGGGCGCGTCCCCATCCCGCATGTTCGACTCCGCGTTTGCCGACTACGCGTCTGGCCAGTGGACGCTCGCCATCGCCGGGTTCGACAGCTTTCTGCGCACTTTCCCCAAGTCCGATCTCGCCGATAACGCGCAGTTCCTCATTGGCGAGGCGTACTCGATGGACGAGAAGCTAACGGAGGCGGTAGATTCGTACGACAAGGTCATTGCGGACTATCCCGACGGCGACAAAGTACCAGACTCTCTGTACAAGAAGGGGCTCGCGCTGAGCTTGCTCGATGAGCCGGATCGCGCACGGGACGCGTTTGAAACCGTGATCGAGGAGCATCCCGAAAGCGAGGCGGCGACGCTCGCGAGGCAGGTGCTCGACGGGATGAATCGGCGGGCGCGGCAATAACTGCAACACCGGTCGTATGCGTGGGTGTCCGTTCCTGTCACGCACGCGGCTGCCACATCAGCTCGAGGTCGCACATGCAGGGCCGCGGTCGCATCGACGACCGGGCCGATTCTTGCATTGGTCGGTGGTCGTGTTCCTCGTTACACTGAGGGCTCTCTGAAGGGATAGGTCATGGGCAGTGTGAACAAGGTCATTCTCGTCGGCAATCTCGGACGTGACGCAGAGCTGCGCTTTACGCCCGCGGGCGTCGCAGTATCGAACTTCAGTCTCGCAACCACCGACCGGCGCAAGGATTCGCGGACGGGCGACTGGCAGGACCACACGGAGTGGCACCGCGTCGTCCTCTTTGGCAAGCAGGCCGAGTCGTTGCAGGACTACTTGAAGAAGGGCAAGCAGATCTACGTTGAAGGCCGGCTGCAGACGCGGTCCTGGGACGACCGTGAGGGCCAGAAGCGTTACACGACCGAGGTGCTCGCCGACCGGATCCAGTTGTTGGGCGGGGCTCCACGCGGCGGTGCCGGTGCCGGTGAGACGGACTACGCGCCTTCCGAGCCGGCGCATGCCGGTGGGGGCGCAACCGCTGACGACGATATCCCGTTCTAGCAGAAGGGGCGAGGGGCCCCTACTCTGTGGTCACCCGCCCGTAGCGGTCCTCGAGCCTGACCACATCGTCCAACTCGGGGGTCGACACCTCGAAGACGTCGCAGTCTTCGAGCGCGGTCATCCGGTGCACGACCGTCGGCGCCACGTGTACGCAGTCGCCAGGCACGAGCTCGCGAGCGACCAGCGTCTCCCCTTCCTGCATCTCGAACAGCAGCCGTCCCGAGCGCAGGAAAATCGTCTCGTCCTTTTTGCGGTGGTATTGGAGGCTCAGCGCATGTCCCTTGGTAATGTGAATGAGCTTACCGACGTAACGGTCGGTGATCGCCCAGTGGAGCTCGTAACCCCAGGGCTTCTCGACGCGCGGGATGTTCTTCTGGTCCACAATGCCTCCGAGAAAGAAGGGGCGAGGGGGCAGGGGCGACGTCCCAGGGCTGTCTCAGGGATCAGGGCGCCTGTGTGAGCCCGCGCTCCTGATCCCTGACCCCTGACCCCTGTTCCCCGCTGACACCTGGCACCTTCTTCTTGACTTCGCCTGGTGTGACGGCCCGGAGCGCGTCGCGGGCGATGCGCCGTGCCTCTGCCACGTCCACGGACCGGATAACTTGCTTCACAGCCGGAATGGCCACTGGTGTCATGCTGAATTCGGTGATACCGAGCCCGAGCAGGATGGTGATGACCAGCGGGTCGGAAGCCATCTCCCCGCAGACGGAGACCCGCATGCCGTGGCGACGGCCGACGCGCTGCACCTGCCGCACCATACGCAAGATAGCCGGATGAAGCGGTTCGTAGAACTGCTGCATCCGATCGTCCGTGCGGTCCGCCGCGAGCGTGTACTGAATGAGATCGTTGGTTCCGAGGCTCAGGAAATCAGCTTCGTGTGCGATGAGGTCGGCAGTCAGGGCGGCTGACGGGACTTCGATCATGGCGCCAACCGGGACCGGTGGTGGCGGCACGCCACGCGCGCGCAGCTCACCGGCTGCTTCCGCGAGCACCTGCCGGGCTTCGCGGAGCTCATCGGCACCTGAGATGAACGGAAACATGATGCGGAGGGGGCCGTGATGCGCAGCCCGCAGAAGCGCGCGTAGCTGCGTGCGAAACAAGTCGCGCAGCGAGAGCGAAAGCCGAATTGCCCGCAGGCCGAGACGTGTGCGCAATGCGCCCGGACCGACCGACGATCGCCCCAGTTGCTCCTCACCGGCGTCAAACGTTCGTATCGTGACCTCGCGCCCGTGCATGCGGTCGAGCACATCGCGGTACGCGGCATACTGCACATCCTCGGTGAGCTGCTCGATCGGGCGGCCGGCCAGCAGGAACTCCGATCGATAGAGGCCTACGCCTTCCGCGCCGCAGGCCAGGGCCTGCGTGGCATCGTCGGGCAGCTCGAGGTTGGCGTGCAGGCGAATGGCGACGCCATCCGCCGTGGTCGCTGGGAGCTCGCGCAACGCGTCGAGACGGCCTTCTTCTTCGAGGCGTGCGGCATGGCGGGTGACCATGCGGGCTGCGAGACTTTCCGGAGGTTCGACGAGGAGCTCTCCGGACGCGCCGTCGAGCACGACGAGCGCTCCTGGCAGAATGCGGTGGCTCGCGTCGTGCAAGCCCACGACCGCGGGCACGCGCAACGAGCGCGCGAGAATCGCGGTGTGATAAGTGCGGGTGCCGGCGTCGGTCGCAAACCCGGCCACGCGTGACCAGTCCACCTGCGCCGCAATCGAAGGGGGGAGATCGTCGGCGACAATCACACAGGGTCCGGGGACGCTTCGCAGGAGATCGGTGGTACCGTCGTGGCCGGGGCTTCGCAGGTTCATCCGAAGCCGGCCGACCACGTCCGCGAGATCACCCCGTCGCTCGCGCAGGTACGGATCATCGGTTTCGAGCAGGTGCGTGGCAATATCCTCTGCCGCGCGCACGGCGGCCCACCCGGCGTTGAGGCGCTCGTCCCGAATGAATGCGTCCGCTTGCCCCATGAAGAGCGGGTCGTCGAGCATGAGGAGCTGCGCGTCGAACAACGCGGCGTACTCCGGGCCAGCCGTACGGCTCACGTGCGTTTGAATCTCACGGAGCTGAGCGCGGGAGCGTGTACGGGCCGCGTCGAGGCGCGCACACTCGCTGGCCACGGCGTCTGGCAGGATGCGGTAGCGCACGTCTCGGGTCCGCTGGCGTACGACCAGCGCCCGACCGCGGGCGAGGCCGGGCGAGATGCCCAGCCCGATCAGTTGGAGCATGTTTCTTCTCCGAATCCACCATGCACCAGGGCGCTGAGCGCATCCACGGCGCCAGCCTCGTCCGTGCCCTCGGCGGCGATCGTGATTGTGGTGCCGCACGCGGCACCGAGCAGCAGTAAGCCCATGATGCTCTTGCCGTTCAACGTGCGGCCTCCGCGTGTGACTTTCACGTCGGCACCAAATTGACTGGCCAGGCGCACGAAGCGCGCAGCCGCGCGCGCGTGTAGACCCAGTTGGTTCACGATGGTGACCGAGCGCGTCGTCATGCGTTCTCGGCGTCCTTTCGCACCAGGTCGGACGCAACCCAAATGGCGTCGCGCGCGTGCTCGCGCACCTGTCGCGCGACATCCAGCAGATCCGAGGACGCTCGCAAGCTGACGACCTTGATCACCATCGGCAAGTTCACGCCGGTGACAACCTCTACGTGACCCTCGGCCAGAAACGAGATGCCAAGGTTCGATGGTGTGCCCCCGAACATATCGGTCAGGATGAGCACCCCGGACGGGGACGTGACCCGCCGCATGGCGTCCGTCAGCTCGTCCTGCGCGGCATTCACATCGTCGTGCCATCCGATGGACACAGCCGCCACCTGCGGCAGCTCACCGGTGATCATCTCCGCCGCGTTCACGAGCTCAGTCGCAAGCTGCCCGTGCGTCACCACTACGACGCCGATGAGCGGTGATTGGTCGGTCTGCTGCGTGGTCATGTCGCCGCTCGTCCTCCTCAGTCGGCCGCGATGTCGCGATGCCGCACGCGGAGTCGCACGCCTTCGACGCCGCCGAGGGCCTCCTTGAGCGCCTCGGCAACCGCCACGGAACGGTGCTTCCCGCCGGTGCAGCCAATCCCAATCGTGACATAACTCTTGCCTTCCCGGGCGTAGCGCGGCAGCAGGAACTGCAGCAAGCTTGCCACACGCTCGCGGAACTCTACCGTCTCCGGGTAACCATCCAGATACTGCTGGACGTTGCGCTCGCGGCCCGTGTGGTTGCGCAGCGCGGGAACGAAGTGCGGGTTCGGCAGGAACCGGACGTCGAAGACCAAATCGGCGTCGAGCGGCAGACCGTGCTTGAAGCCAAAGCTCACGAGCGTGACGAGTGGACCGCCAACCGACGCGGGGTCGCGGGAGGTCGACATGAAGGCGTGCCGGAGCTCGTGGACGGTCATGTCGCTCGTGTCGATGATCTCGTCCGCCATGCGCCGAATCTTCGCGAGGCTCTGGCGCTCGCGGCGGATGGCGTCTGCGACAGGACGCTGCGGGTCGAGAGGGTGCGGCCGGCGTGTTTCGCTGAAGCGGCGGACCAACGCCGCGTCCGAGGCTTCGAGAAAGATCAGCAGCGGTGAGAGCCCCGGCAGGCGCTTGAGCTGTCGATAGACACGCGGCAATCGCTCGAGGAACGCCCCCTCGCGCACGTCGACCACCACCGCGGCGCGCGGCAGCTCCGGACGCCCTCGGCGCATGAGCTCCGCAAAGGTCGACATCAGGTCGATCGGCAAGTTGTCGACACAGAAATACCCGAGATCCTCGAGCGCCCGGATGGCTTGGGACTTCCCTGCTCCCGACAAGCCGGTGAGCACGATGAAGTTGTTGGTGGGAGGCGACGCTGCCGACCGCTTTGCCCGAGATCCCCTGATGCCCGATGCCCGATTCCCGACTCCCGACTCCCGATTCCCGACTCCCGATTCCCGCCTTCGCGCGGTCACAGATCGTCCTCCCTCGGATCTTCCCCGGGATGCAGCGCGCGGTCGAGCCGCGTAACGAGTCGACGCGCGCTCGACCGGTCCGATTCCCTCACGAGCTGGTTACGCGCTGCGACCTCGACGAGGATGCCGATGTTGCGGCCGGGCGCGACCGGGATGCGCACAAAGGGTATCGGTATACCAAGCAGATCCATCGTGAGCTCGTCGAGGCCAAGGCGTTCGTAGTCGCTCCTCGGATCCCAACGCTCGAGCTGAACGATGAGCTCAACACGCTTGGAAGGACGCGTCGCTCCCGCGCCGAACAGGTTGCGCACGTTGATGATGCCGAGGCCACGCACTTCCATGTGATTTCGCGTAGGAGCCGGGCACGTGCCAATGACGATCGACTCGGCCCGGCGTCGCACCTCAACGGCATCGTCGGCCACGAGGCGGTGTCCCCTCCCGACGAGGTCGAGCGCGCACTCGCTCTTGCCGATGCCGCTCTGCCCAATCACAAAGACGCCCAGGCCCAGGATGTCGAGCAGCACGCCGTGGACGATCGCGCTTGGCGCGAGCTGATCGTCGAGCCAGGCGGTCAGCGTCACGATCACTTCCGCGGTGGGCTGCAAGGTGCCGAGGAGTGGGACACCCGAGGCGTCAGCCGCATTGCGGAGGTCGTCGCTCGCGGCCAGACCGGCTGTGACGAGGACGCACGGCAAGCCCTGCGCGTACATGCGCGCTAGCGCCTCCTGGCGTGCCTCGCGTGGGAGGAGCTCCAAGTACCGGATTTCGCTCGCGTCGAGCACGAGCACGCGACCCGGCTCGAGGTACTCGTGAAGGCCCGCGAGCGCCAGGCCCGTCTTCTGGATGGACGCGTGCGTGATGCGGTGATCGAGACCGGTGGCACCGGCAAGGAGTGTCAGGTCGGCGAGCGGTGTTCCAGCGCTCAGCTCGAGTAGCGCCCTCACGGTCAGCGCGTCCATAGGGGAAGGGGTCAGGGATCAGGTGTCAGGGGTCAGGGCTGTCTCAGGTACCAGGGATCAGTTCCTCAGGGGCCAGGGCTGGTTGTAGCTCCTTCGGGCGTACGGCGGTGAAGCATACCTTGAAGGCATCGTGGTGCGCGCATCGGAGAGCGTACTGCTCGAAGAAGCTCCTACCAGCCCTGATCCCTTGAGCACTCGCCCCTGTTCCCTGAGACAGCCCTGAGACCTGAGCCCTGGCCCCTGACCCCTTCAAGGTTCGATCAGTCCTAGATGCCCATCCTTGCGACGGTAGAGGATCGTAACCTCATCGGTCTCGGCGTTTCGGAAGACCAGGAACGCGTTCGCCTCGTCAGCCACCGCGAGCGCAGCGTCCTCGACGCGCATCGGCTTCACGGCGTACCGCCTGGCACGTACGATGCGTGGCCAGGACGCGGCCGGTGCTTCCTCTGGCGGTGTCACCGTGGCGGTGACGCTGCGCTCCCTTCGGGCGCGGCGCTTGCGATCGTCCCACCGCTCCTTCACCTTATGGGCCTGCTGCATCACTTTTTCGACCGCGACACTGACCGATTGTGGCCAGGTGCCATCGTTGCCGAAGCCCTTGAGAATGTGGTCTTCGCGCGTATGTAGAGTGATGTCGGTGAGGTGGCGGTACTTCTCCCGTTTCAGCACCACCTGCGCGGAGAGGGCGCTGTCGTTGAGGAGGCGCTCGAGGCGCTTGAGCCGACGCCCCACGAGCTGGCGGAGGCTCGGCGTGATCTCGACGTTACGACCGGTGAGGGCGACACGCATTGGCACCCCCTTTTCCTTAGTACAGCAACTTTCGCTGGTTGGACGTAGGGATCTTCAGCTCTTCGCGGTATTTGGCAATGGTCCGGCGCGCGAGGTGTAGCCCTTCGTGCTGCAGGATACTCACGATCTTCGAGTCGCTCAGCGGCTTTGTGCCATCTTCGTTCTCGATGATCTTGCGGATGCGCTGCTTAATGGCGACCGACGAGACGTTGTCGCCGTAGGAGCTGCTGATACCGCTGTGGAAGAAGTACTTCATCTCGAACACGCCCTGTGGCGTGTGCATGTATTTGTTGTTCACCACGCGGCTCACGGTCGACTCGTGCATGCCGATGTCGTTGGCCACATCGCGCAACACCAAGGGGCGCAAGTGCTCGACTCCATGATCGAGGAATTCGCGCTGAAAGTTGATGATGCTCGTCGCGACTTTGTGGATGGTCTTCTGGCGCTGGTCGATCGACTTGATGAGCCAGAGCGCGGAGCGAAATTTTTCTTTGACGTACTGCCGGGTCTCGTCGGTATTCTCGCTGCCCTTTTCGAGCAGACGCCGATAGGTCGGGCTGATGCGAAGCTGCGGCAGACTGTCGTCGTTGAGTAAGGCCACGTACTCCTCGTCGACCTTGGCCACGTACACATCCGGCGTGACGTACTGCGACGGCGACGGGTTGTATCGGCTACCCGGCTTGGGGTCCAACCGGCGAACGATCTCGATGTGCGTCTTGAGCTCGTCGATCGGCATGCCCATGCGGCGCGCCAGCTCGGGCACTTGATGATTCTGCAGCAGCCGCAGGTGCTCGACGACGATCTTTTCCACGGGCGAGCCGGTGAGGGCCAGGTGGCGGATCTGCAGCAGGAGACATTCTTGAAGGTCACGCGCTGCCACGCCGATCGGGTCGAACTGTTGTACGAGCGTGAGCGCCCGTTCGACGTCTGCCAGCGGCCAGTCCGCCATCTGTGCGATCTCGTCGAGCGACGCCACCAGATAGCCATCGTCGTTCAAGTTGCCGATGATGGCCGTGCCGATCTCGCGCGGGAGGCCGTCGTCGGTTTGCAGCGAGAGCTGCCACATCAGGTGATCCGCGAGCGAGCTGGGCATCGAGAGCGTGTTCTCGATGGGCGGCAGCTCCTTGACCTCCTGCGGCATGCGCGGCCGGTAGCCCTCATCCAGATACTCGCCGAAGAAGTACGCGTAGTCCTGCTCGTTCCAGCTCTCGAACCGGTCCTCTTTGGCGGCTGGGGTCGCCTCTTCCTCCGCCTGCGCCTGTGTCTGCGCGTCGGTCCGTTGCGCGTCCTCGAGCGGCACTTCCTCGAGCAAGGGGTTTTCCACCAGCTCCTGGGTAATCATGTCCGCGAGCTCCAGCGTGGAGAGCGGAAGGAGCTTGATGGCCTGCTGCAGCGACGGCGTCAGAATCAGCCTTTGCTGCAGCCGGGTGTGTAACTTCTGCTGGAGTGCCATATCAACGCAAACGTGTTGCCTTCTATCCTAGTCCAACCGGAACTCCGATCCGAGATAAATACGCCTGACGTCCTCGTCGGCCGCCAGCTCGGCGGGCGTCCCGCTGCGAAAGATCACGCCTTCGTGCACGATGTGTGCGCGGTCGGTGATCTTCAGCGTTTCGCGGACGTTGTGGTCGGTGATGAGCACACCGATGCCCCGCGACTTCAGATGAAAGATGATCTTCTGAATGTCCGCGACCGCGATCGGATCGATGCCGGCAAACGGCTCGTCGAGCAGGATGAACTTTGGCGAGTTGACCAGCGCTCGCGTGATCTCGACGCGGCGACGCTCGCCGCCGGACAAGGTATACGCTCGCGAGCGGGCGAGCGGTAGCAGGTTCAATTCGGCCAGCAACTCTCGCAGCCGCGCCCGGCGCGTCGCGCGATCGAGATTGAGCGTCTCGAGGATCGCCGCGATGTTCTGCTCGACCGTGAGACCCCGAAAGACCGACGGCTCCTGGGGCAGGTATGCCACCCCTTTTCGCGCCCGCACGTACATCGGATCGTGCGTGACGTCGGTACCGTCGAGCTCCACCCGACCACGATCCGGCGCCGTGAGCCCCACCACCATGTAGAAGGTCGTGGTCTTACCGGCGCCGTTTGGCCCGAGCAGTCCCACGACTTCGCCCGAGTGGACTTCGAGGCTCACATTTCGCACGACGATGCGTCCGCCGTATGATTTGGTGAGCCCAGATGTCTGGAGCGTCGGCATTACAGCGCTTGCCTTACGGCGCTCGCTCTACCGCGGCTGCTCCGGACACTTCCCACTCGACACCGTCTGGGTACGCCTGCCCGCGTTGCCGTCCATGGTGATGGTATCAATCGACCTATAGAAAGTCAAAATGCTGCCGATGGTCACGCGACACTCTGTGGGCAGTTGTTCGAGCACGACCACAGGACCACCTGTCATCACGTACTTCTCTTCGGCGGCGAAGTAGGTGAGCCGTTTGCCGACGCCATCGCGGGGCACCGTCGTGGTATCCGTCGCGATCGTTTCGAGCGCGACGTCCTCGTAGCCCTCGAGCCGTTCCAAGCTTCGACCCTCCGCATTGAGGAACAGCTCGATTCGGTCGGCGGTGAGATCGCCTTCGGGGCCAACCAAGTGCGGTTGTGGTGGTCCTCCCGTATAGATGGCTCGGCGCTCGGCCTCTTGGTAGTCGAGCGCCTGTGCCGTGATGGTTGTCGGACTCGTCTCGGTCGGTGTGCCGTCCGCGGGGCGACGGCCCGTGCGACGTTTCGCATCGTCCGGGTCGGCGGCCGGAGCATCCTCGAGCTCGAGGGTCGAGACGACGTCGCCCTTCGCCTTCAGGTTGCCGCTGTCGTCGTCGAGCGTCAGCGTCTTGGCGCTGATGGCCGTCCGGCCCTGCCAGAGGCGCGCTTTGCCCGTGTAGACCGCCAAGGATCCCTTTGACTCGAGGTCATCCGCGGTGACGTTGACCGGCTGGTTATCGCGAAACATCACGGGCCGCGTGCGTTTGCCGGCTCCTTGCGTGCGCGCCTTGAGCACGCTTCGCACGCCGCCGCTTGCGATGAGCGTTTCCCCGTCGAGCGTTGTGTCGATGGTCGCGGCCGCAACCGACGCGCGCGCGTCGTTCACGCGTGGCCGGTCGCCCGTTTTTCCGGGCGACGAGAACGCCACCGTGCCCTCATTGACCGCGTAATCGACTCGCTCAGCACTTCCCTCCCGTGCAGTTCCTTCCGTCAACACCACCTTGCCGGTAAACGTGGCGCGCTCGATGTCACCGAAGCCCGGCTCGGTGGTCGTGTCGAGCGAGCGCGCGGTCACCACACGGTCGGCCTCGTCTTCGCCTTGGCGCGCGATGGCCTGTAGCTCGCGGTAATCCACGTTCCCGTCGAAACGGGCCTGGTTGATGCCCGTCGGCGGCCCGCTCGCTTTGAGCGTGGCTGACCGAATCACGCGAGCGGGGGTCGAGTCTTGCGCGGGGAGGTCGACGCGCACGCTGTCGCGCGCGCCGAGCGTCGTCAACGTCGATCCATCCGGCGCGAACCCGAGAGAGAGCGTGTTACCGCCGAGCCGCCGCCCACGCGTGCCAGCCGTCGCCGCCATTTGGACGGCGGCGTTGCCCATCAGTGAGGCTTGCTGCAGCGTGCGGCCGTCTGGTGCGTACCCGAGATTCATGTTCGCGGCTGACATGGACTGCAACGCTCCGGGTGTCGCGTCGGGCGTCACCACGCTCGAATGGCCGCGCAGCTCGACGCGCTGGATGATGTCTGCCGCGGGCTGCAAGAACAAGGTGCTGTCGTCTGCCCGCGTGATCTGCGCGCCGCGGGCGATGCGCACACCGTCTAGTAACCGCACGTAGCGGTCCCGCCGCGCGAACCCCACCGAGCTGGCCGTCATATCGGACGCGCCTTGACCACGCTCGTCTGGCGCAATGGTGATCCGTGGCTCTGCGAGGAGCCAGAGGACGTCGCGCCCATTGTCATAGGTCGCACCCCGCGACCGTCCAGACATGCGTCCGCGCGCAAACGTCACCTCCCCCGGCACTCGCACCATCTCGTCGCTCCGGCTGTAGGTTGCCTCCGCTGCGCGCACGACGAGCCCGTCACTGCTCGTGAGCTTGGCATTGCCCTTCACGACCATCTGTTGAGGCACCGCGCTCGACGTGGCTGTAGCTTGTGATTGTGCCGCTGATGTGCGTTGTGGTCGCGCGTCGGCAGCCTCGTCCTGGATGATCGCCTCGTCGCCGCTCAGGATCATCACCTTGCCGTCACGCGGCGGCAGCTCCACTTTCAGCCCGACCAGCTTGGTGGTCCCATCCTCATACTGCGCACTGCGCTCGTATTCAATCTTGAGGTCTTCCTTTGCGCCCTGGGTGCTCAGGGTGACACCACGCCCGCTCTCCACGATCGCGCGGGGATCCTGACGTTTCGGCACAGCGTCAGCGGGCGCCGGGCGACGGCGGAGTGAGAAGGCGACGACGATCGCGAACATCACCACGAACAGCGCGAGGCCCAGCCGGGTGCGGCGCTGCCACGTCATCGGCCGTCCTCTGCTTCCTGACCCCTGCCTGACCCCTGACCCCCGACCCCTGACCCCTGAGGCGCACACACGTCGGCAACGGTCAGCTCGACGGTCGTTTCACCCCGCCACGTGCGCTTCTCGAGCGAGTACGCCAGACGTACGGCTTGCCGATGTTCTTGCAGAAACGGGCTGCGGTCGGCGGCGCGCCACGCCATGGCGCTGAAGAGCCGCCCATCCTGCCGCAGGTGCATCTTGAGGTGGTGCGCTTTCACGCGGTGGGGGCCGCTGGCAATCTCGACCGCCGCAGCGTCGAAGACGGGGCGTGGGTTGCCCATGCCAAACGGGCCGAGCCGGTCGAGGCCAGCGATCACACCGGCATCGATCGCCGACAGCCGCAAGAGGCTGTCGACACGGAGGCGGGGCATGAGGTCGGCCGGCTGGAGCCGCTCGTCGGCATACGCGTTGATGCGGCGCCGAAGCTCGGCGATGCGCGCGGTCTCGATGGTGAGGCCCGCGGCCTGGCGGTGGCCGCCGAACTTGAGGAACAGATCACCGCACTGCTCCAGGGCGGCGAGCATGTTGAACATCGGGATCGATCGGCATGAGCCATGTGCCACGTCACCGTCGCGTGAGATGACGATAGCCGGCTTGAAGTACCTGTCCACGAGCTTCGAGGCCACGATCCCAACCACACCGCGATGCCAGTCGTCACCCGCTACCACGAGCACGTTGTGGGCGCCGACGTCCGGGTCGGTGTCGACCACCTTGCGTGCTGCCTCGAGTATGTCCGCCTCGTGCTCCTGCCGCCGCTCATTCTCGGCATTGAGCTGCGCCGCGAGCCCGCGGGCCTCTTCCGCCATGGCCTCGTCGGACGCGAGCAGCAGCCGCGTGGCGAGGTCTGGCGTGCTCATGCGGCCTGCGGCGTTGACGCGTGGCGCCAGGACGAACGCCACGTGAAAGCCGTCAATGGCCGTGTTGGTGAGCCCCGACGCCTCGAGCAACGCCCGGAGGCCCACGGTGTGCGGGCCCTGCGATAGGCGTTCGAGCCCGATCTTCGCAATGATCCGATTTTCGCCCACCAAGGGTACGACGTCGGCGACGGTTCCAATGGCGGCCATCTTCACAAAGGCCGGCAGCCAGCGCGCGTTGCCCGTGTGCGCGCAGAGGGCCTGCACGAGCTTCAGCGTGACGCCAACGCCGGCCAGGTTCTTGTCCGGGTACGTGCAATCGTGTCGCTTCGGGTTGATGACGGCCAGCGCGGGCGGAAGCTCCGGCTCCGGCTCGTGGTGGTCCGTGATGATCAGGTCGATGCCGAGCTCCCGGGCGCGCCGCGCGGCGTCACCGCTGCGGATCCCGCAGTCCACCGAGACGACGACGCGCACACCTTGCGCGTGCAGGCGATCGATGGCGGGCACTTGGAGGCCATAGCCGTCGCGGAGCCGGTCCGGAATAAAGTGCACGATGTCGCCGCCGAGCATCTCGAGCGCGCGTCGCAGGATGACGGTGGACGTGACACCGTCCACGTCGTAGTCGCCGTGAATCGCGACGCGTTCCTTGCGCGCTACGGCGGCAAGCAAGCGCTCGCACGCAATCGGAAGATCGGCGAGTTGCCGCGGGTCGTGCAGGTGGTCTAGCGACGGGTTCAGGAACCGGTGCGCGGCCTCGGGGTCCGCGAGACCACGCTGACACAGCAGCCGTGCGACGACAGGTGGCACGCGCAACGCCGAGGCGAGCCCCGCCGCGGCCTGCTCGTCGCACGGTTGATGTTCCCAGATAAGCGCGCGCATGTGTTTGGTTCGAAGTACCCAAAATGATTATGTCGTCGTGTTCTTCGTGGTACCTGTAGTCGGGATGTCGACGATCCCCGCTCCCAGTCGGCCAATGCGGCGGTACTTCTCGTAGCGGCGGTTGACAAGCGTCTCAGCGGGCTCGGCGCGCAGCCGCGTGAGCGCGTCCGAGAGCGCCGCATCGACGGCCCGCGTGGCGGCATCCGGATCTTGATGCGCGCCGCCATCCGGTTCGGGCACGATCGCATCGATGATGCCGTATTTCAGGAGGTCCACCGCGGTGAGCTTGAGGGCGTCGGCCGCCTCAACCTTCTTGACCGCATCGCGCCACAGGATGGCCGCACACCCTTCGGGCGGAATGACACTGTAGACCGCGAACTCCTGCATGAGGATGCGGTCACCCACCGCGATACCCAGGGCGCCGCCGCTGCCGCCCTCTCCCGTCACGATGATGAGAATGGGCACGGCCAGCAGGGCCATCTCGCGCAGGTTGTACGCGATGGCCTCGGCGATACCGCGCTCCTCGGATTCGACGCCGGGATATGCCGCCGGCGTGTCGACGAACACGATGATCGGGCGGTGGAACTTCTCGGCGAGCCTCATGGCCCGGAGTGCTTTCCGGTAGCCCTCCGGGCGGGCGTACCCGAAGTTACGCTTAATCTTCTGCTGCGTGTCCCGCCCCTTCTGATGGCCAACGACGAGCACGGCCTCGCTGTGATACTGCGCGAATCCCGCGACGATCGCCTCGTCGTCGGCGAAACGCCGATCGCCGTGTATCTCGGTGAAGTCGACAAACAGCCTGGCCACGTAGTCGAGCATGTGCGGGCGAGCGGCGTGGCGCGCAACGAGCACGCGCTGCCACGGCGTGAGGCGTGAGAAGATCTCCCGGCGCACCTGCGTCACACGGCGCCGGAGGCCGGCAATTTCCGCATCGCGGCCTTCGGTTTGGGGCCGCTGGCTCAAGGCTTCGATCTCCTTGAGCAGCACCGCGACTGGTTCTTCGAACTCTAGCGTGTCTACCATAGGCCGTGGTACGCACCCGCTACAAATGACTTAGGCCCCGCGCGCCGCACCCGAAATTTCGTTTGAGGGCCACGCACTGTCACTTCAGTCTCACCGACCCGCTGCCGCAAATCTGTTCCACTTCCGAGACGAGCCGAGTCGACGGCTCGACACGCGTCTGCGCCAGGTTCGCAGAGATGCGCAGTGGTCGATGTACCTCACGCAGCTCCAGCTCGACGCGCACGCGCCGGTCGCCGCGATGCCGCTGCAACACGCCCGCGAGCGCTTCGAACGTCTGCCGGTCGTGCGGTGGCGAGGCGATGGTAATAACGACCTCGCGCGACAGTCTGCCCGGCAGCCCGGCGAGCGGTGTGATCTCGTTCGCACGCAGCCGTGCACTGTCTTCGGTGACCTCCAGGGCGCCACTGACGAGGACCATGGCATCGTTGAGGAGCAGCGTCTCGCACTGCTTGAACGGATCCGGAAAGACCACGACCTCGAGCGTGCCGGTCATGTCTTCGAGCACGAACGCGGCCATCCGGTCGCCCCTGCGTGTCTTGAGCGGTCGGAGCGCCGTGACGATGCCGCCCGCCAGCACGCTGGGGGCCGATTCGGTGAGCTCGGCAATCGTGCGGGCGCCAGCCTTCTCGAGAACAGCCTTGAATTCGTGCAGCGGGTGCCCACTCAAATAGAGACCAAGGGCATCTTTTTCGAACGCCAGCAGTTGACGCTCGCTCCAGGGCGGCGCCGCTGGTAGTGGAATGGCGAGCGTGCCGCCGACCTCGTCTGCCGAGTCGCCGAAGAGCTGCGATTGTCCCTGCTCGCGATCTCGCTGCTGCCGGCTGCCATGCTCGAGCGCGCGATCGATGGCCGCCGACAGGCGCGCGCGGCGCTCGGCCAATGGCCATGCCGCGTCTGCCATGGAGTCGAGCGCTCCCGCTTTGACCAGGCTTTCGAGGACCCGCTTGTTGACCAGGCGGAGGTCCGCGTTCTCGGCGACGGTGAACAGCGAGTCGATTCGTCCGCCGTGCGCGGCGCGGACGGCAAGGATCGACTCGATGGCAGCCTGCCCAACGTTTCGGATGGCCCCGAGCCCAAACCGAACGCCCTCGCCTGGGCTCACCGTGAAGCGCAGCTCACTGATGTTGATGTCGGGGGGCAGCACCGGAACGCTCATTTCCCGGCACTCGTTCAAGTAGAAGGCGAGCTTGTCCGTGTTCTGCGATTCGATGGTGAGCAGCGCCGCCATGAAGTGCCACGGGTGGTTGGCCTTCAGGTACGCCGTCTGATACGCGAGCAGCGCGTAGGTCGTCGAGTGCGCCTTGGGGAAGCCGTACCCGGCAAAGTACTCCATCAGGTCGAAGACCTTTGTGGCCTTCTTCTCGGAGAGGCCCCGTGCCGTCGCACCCTTCACGAACCCCTCGCGCTGCGCCTGCATGACGACGAGGTTCTTCTTCCCCATCGCCTTCCGCAGCAGGTCGGCTTCGCCCATCGTGAAACCGGCCAGCTCGCGCGCGATGTGCATCACCTGTTCCTGGAATGCGATGACGCCGTAGGTAGCGCTCAGGATGGACGCCAACTGCGGCACGTCGTATTTGATCTCGGCGCGCCCGTGCCGACGCTCGATGAAGTCGTCGATGACGCCGGCGCGGAGCGGACCCGGTCGGTAGAGCGCGTTGAGCGCGATCAGGTCGTCGAACCGCTGCGGCTTCATCTTGCGCAACGTCTCGCGCATGCCGGCACTCTCGAACTGGAAGACGCCGGCGGTCTGGCCGTTACCGAACAGCTCGTAGGTTGGCCCGTCATCGAGCGGTAGGCCCTCAATGTCGATTGCCTGCCCCGTCGTCCGCTTGATCTCCGCCGTGGCATCGTCAATCAGCGTCAGCGTGCTCAGGCCCAGGAAATCCATCTTCAGGAGACCAATCCGCTCGATCTCCTTCATGGCCCACTGCGTGGTGATTTGATCCTTGCTCTGATCCTTGTAGAGCGGGACGAACTCGGTGAGCGGGCTTGGCGCGATGACCACGCCTGCTGCGTGCACCGAGGCGTGACGCGTCATCCCTTCGAGACGTTTGCCGATCTCGAGGAGCTCGTGCACCTGCCCGTCGCTCTGCGCTAACTGCTGCAGGGCCGGGTTCTCATCGAGTGCCTTGTCGAGCGTCATGTCGAGCGTCGGCGGGATGAGCTTGGCGACCTTGTCGACGTCGGCGTACGGCATGTTGAGCACACGACCGACATCCCGCACCACGGCTTTCGCCTTCATCGTGCCGAAGGTAATGATCTGTGCGACGTTCTCGCGGCCGTACTTACGCGTCACGTACTCGATGACCTCGCCTCTGCGGCGCTCGCAAAAATCGATGTCGATGTCCGGCATCGACACCCGCTCGGGATTGAGGAAACGTTCGAAGATGAGGTCGAACTCGATGGGATCGACATCCGTGATCTTGAGGCTCCATGCCACCACGCTGCCGGCGGCGGAGCCACGCCCCGGCCCGACCGGGATGCCTCGTTCCCGCGCGTACCGGATGAAGTCCCACACGATCAGAAAATAGCCGGAGTACTTCATCCGCTTGATCATCTCGATCTCGTACGTCAGCCTGGCTTCGTACTCGTCGAGACCGTGCGTGAGGGCGCTGCGCTCGGCGAGCTGTCGCAGGCGAAGGAGGCGCTCGGTGAACCCGTCACGGACGACCTTGTCGAAGTAGCCGTCCACGGTGTAGCCCGACGGCACGTCGAAGTTCGGCAAGTGGTACTCGACGGGATCCAGGTCGACCCGGCATCGCTCCGCAATGCGCACCGTGTTGGCGAGCGCCTCCGGGAAATCGCCGAACACCTGTCGCATCTCCTCCGCCGACTTCAAGTAGAACTGATCGCCGTGATACCGCAGGCGCTCGGCATCGTGCACGTTCTTGCCCGTACCAATGCAGAGCAGGATGTCGTGTGGCTTGTGGTCGCCGTGTCGAAGGTAGTGAACGTCGTTGGTGCAGATCAGCGGCAGGCCAAGCTCCTTGCCGAGCGACGGCAACGCGCTGTTGACCACCTGTTGCTCGCCGATGCCCTGGTACTGCATCTCGAGGAAGAAATTCTCGGGTCCGAGGATGTCGCGGTATGCGGCGGCGGCCTCGCGTGCCTTCGCGAGGCGATCTTTGTAAAGGCCTTCGGCAATTTCGCCCTTGAGGCAGCTACTCGTGCCAATGAGCCCCTTGGCGTGCTGCGAGAGGAGGTCCTTGTCGATACGCGGTCGATAGTAGAAACCCTCCGTGTAGCCAGCGGACACCAGCTTGATGAGATTCTGGAAACCCTCGTTCGTCTCGGCGAGCAGGACCAGGTGGTTGGCCGTTTCGCCAGGCACGCCGCTCTTGATCCGGCGGTCGCCCGGCGCGACATACACCTCACATCCGAGGAGCGGCTTGACGCCCGCCTTGCGGGCCGCGTCGTGGAAGACGATCGCCGAGAACATGTTGCCGTGCTCGGTCACCGCCAGGGCGGGCATCCCGAGCGCGGCAGCCTGCGCGACCAGCTCCTCGATGCGGCAGGCGCCGTCGAGCAGCGAGTACTCGGTGTGCAAGTGCAAGTGGACGAATTCAGTCATGGTGGCGCTACTCCCACTCGATCGTCGACGGTGGCTTCGAGCTGATGTCGTACACGACCCGATTGACACCGGGCACTTCGTTGACGAGCCGAGACGAGATGCGCGCGAGTAAATCGTGCGGTAGACGTGCCCAGTCGGCCGTCATGCCATCCCTGCTCTCCACGGCGCGAATCGCCAGCGTGGACTCGTAGGTGCGCGCGTCTCCCATGACGCCGACGCTCTGCACCGGCAAGAGCACCGCGAACGATTGCCACAGACGACGATACCATCCGTGTCGACGGATCTCGTCCTGGAGGACCGCGTCCGCGCGCTGGAGCAGGTCGAGGCGCTCCGCCGTCACCTCTCCGAGGATGCGTACAGCCAGCCCAGGCCCGGGGAACGGCTGCCGCCAAATGAAGGTCTCGTCGAGGCCCAGCGTGAGACCGACCTGCCGGACTTCATCCTTGAAGAGCTGCCGCAGCGGCTCGACGAGCTTCATACGCATCTGCTCAGGCAGGCCTCCGACATTGTGATGGCTCTTGATCACGGTCGACGGACCAATCACCGACACACTTTCGATCACGTCGGGATAGAGCGTGCCCTGCGCGAGGAAATCGAAGCGACCGAGCTCGGACGCTTTGGCCTCGAACACGTCAATGAACGTCTTGCCAATGGCTTTGCGCTTCTCTTCTGGATCGGTGATGCCCGCAAGCCGTTCCAGGAAGAGGCTCGAGGCATCCACCGTTTCGAGCGGCAAGCGAAGGTGGTGGCGAAAGCGCTCCTCCACCTGTTGCGCTTCGTTCAGCCGCAGTAGGCCGTTGTCGACGAAAATGCACGTCAGGCGATCGCCGATGGCGCGGTGTACTATGAGCGCTGCGACCGTCGAATCAACGCCGCCGCTCAGGCCGCACACGACGCGTCTCTCACCTACCTGCGCGCGAACGCTCGCCACCGACTCCTCGACAAACGACGCCATCGTCCAGTCGCCTGTGCAGCCGCACACCTTGTATGCGAAGTTCCCGAGAATTTCCGTGCCTTGGTCCGTGTGCGCCACCTCGGGATGGAAGAGGAGTCCGAAGAGCTTGCGGCCATGGTCTTCCATGGCGGCCACCGGCGCATTGGCACTGACACCGGTCACGTCGAACCCTGGCGGAGGCGAGGCGACGAAGTCGCCGTGGCTCGCCCACACGCGGAGCTCCGGGGGCAGCCCCGCGAGGAGCGGGGTGGTGTTTTGGAGCTTGACCAGGGCGTGGCCGTACTCACGATGGGCCGCTCCGCTCACTTGGCCGCCGAGCGCCGCCGTCATGAACTGCATGCCATAGCAGATGCCCAGGACCGGAACGCCCGTGTCGAGGATGCCGCGATCCGCGAGCGGGGCGCCCGCGTCCGACACGCTCCGTGGGCCGCCTGACAGGATGATCCCGACCGGCTGCTTCTGCCGGAGCGTCCCCAGGGGCACGCTGAATGGCAGGATCTCCGAGTAGACCGAGAGCTCGCGCAAGCGCCGAGCAATGAGCTGCGTGTACTGGGACCCGAAATCGAGGACGAGAATGGTTTGGTGGGGCACTTTTGGCAGCTATTATAACGAGATGACTTCCCCGCTGCCCACGATATCTTGGGGGTCGCCGCCGAGATGCCGCAGCCTATTGGCACTTCTGGCTGTTGTGCTCGCTGCTGAGGTGGTAGCTCGCCCCCAA
Source organism: Luteitalea sp. (assembly GCA_009377495.1). Taxonomy (GTDB): domain Bacteria; phylum Acidobacteriota; class Vicinamibacteria; order Vicinamibacterales; family Vicinamibacteraceae; genus WHTT01. The sequence goes on along the minus strand of WHTZ01000038.1, from coordinate 37,533 downwards.
CGTACGCTCGGGCTCGAGATCCTCCCGCGCGCCGAGGACCAGCCGGCACAAGCCCAACCGCCGCAAGACTCAGCCGCGAGCGCCGACGTCCTGTTTCCGCTCCGCGTGGCGTGGAGCGCCGACCTCGGCGAACCGGTCGTGGCCCCCCCGGGCGTCGACGCTTCCCGAGCGTACGTGCCGCTCGAATCGGGAGCGCTGGCTGCCGTCTCCCTGGCGGACGGAGCGGTCGTTTGGAAGACGCCGCATCCGACGACCTCGGCACCGGCCTCCAACGGTGAATTGGTGTTTGCAGCGGGCCATGGCCGCATCGAAGCCCTCGCGGCAACGACCGGTGTCACGCGGTGGCACACGCCACTCGACGATGAAATCGCGGCGCCGCTGGTCGAGCGGGCGGGGTGGCTCATCGTGCCGCTCGCCAGCGGAGAGGTGCTCGCCCTCCGTTCGTCGAACGGCGAGCTCGTCTGGCGGCGCGCGTTTGGCGCGGTGGCCGCGGGGCAGCCGGCCATTGACGGCGACCGTCTGTATCTGCCACTTGACGATTCGCGCGTGATTGCCGCCCACATCTTTTCGGGGGACGTACTCTGGACGCGCAAGCTGGACGGCCCCGCCAGTGGCGTGCTGGTGTACGGGGGAGAAATCTATGTGTCGTCGACGGATAACTTCTTCTACCACCTCGACGACCGGGAAGGTACGGTCAACTGGCGCTGGCGTACGGGCGCGGACCTCGTGGGCCGTGCGGACGCTCGAGAGGCGCGCGTCGTGTTCGTCTCCCTCGACACGGTCCTCCGGGCACACGATTGGCTGCACGGCGCGCAGCGCTGGCGGACGCCCCTGCCCTGGCGGCCTCGGTCTGGGCCGCAGATTGTTGGCGAGACGGTTGTGATGTCGGGCCTCGTCCCGGAGGTGCGTGGCTACGCCTTGGACACGGGCAAGGAGATTGGCCACCTCACCTTTGCTTCCAGCGACGTCGAGCAGCTCCAAGGACCGGTGATCGCGGTGCAGCCGACCCGGCCCGGCGGGACGCGTCTCGTTGCGGTCAGCGCGGAGGGTAAGGTATACGGCTTGGCGCCGGAAAAACCAGACGCTGCCAAGTGAACCGCGGCTCTACTCCGACCGCAGCGCAATGATGGGGTCAAGCTTGGTTGCTCTCCTGGCCGGTGGAAAGAGGACACCCCTTGCGCGCAAGACGCATGCCGAACTCGGTCCAGCCAGACCGAGTTGCGTGCAGGCGAGGCGCCGAAGACAGGTGCCGTTTCTCGGACGCGCATCGCGCACCAGGGACCGAAGTCGCGCTCTGCCTCGTACGCATTGTGGCGACGACAACGGGTGCATCTCGCGAAACACGACTTCATGGCATGCTTGTCGAGGCATGGCGTCCATCGAGTCAGTTCACAAAACGATCAACGAGATCCAAGACCAGGGCTATTGCGTCCTGCGAGGCCATTTCCCGTCGCGCCTAGTTGACGCGTGCCAAGAGGCGTTCTGGCCACGCTTGCTCGCGTATCTCGCTAGCGGCCAGGCGTCGAACCGTGGCCCACATCGTCATTTCCTTCCGATGCCGTTCGAGCTTCAAGCTCGGCCCGCACAACGTCAGCCAGCCGGCGCACGCCTTCCTCGATGCGCTCGGCCGAGGGCAGCGAGAAGGACAGCCGCATCAGGTGCGATCCGCTCCCATCGACGAAGAACGGCCGTCCAGCCACGTAAATCACCTGGCGCTCCATCGCACGCGCCAGCATGCCCTGGGTGTCGACCCCGGTCGGAAGCGCGACCCAGAGAAAGAATCCTCCGCGCGGGTGCGGCCAGTTGGCCAGGTCGCCGAGCTCGCGCGAGAGTGCGCTGGCCATGACGGTGCGCTTCCGCTGGTAGTACCGTCGGAGGATCGGAACCTGCCGATCGAGCAGACCCCGCCGGCACGCTTCATACGCGATGCGCTGATCGAGCCCGCTCGTACAGAGATCGGTGGACTGCTTCGCCGTGTCGAACTTCGTGATGAGCGACGCGGGCGCCTGCATCCATGCCACCCGAAAGCCTGGTGCGAGTGTCTTCGAGAGACTGCTCAGATAGATCACGCGTCCCTCGTCATCATCCGCCTTGATCGGCCGCGTGTCCGCCGCGTGTGCCGCGTCCTCGAAGTAAAGGTCGCAGTACGGATCATCCTCGACGATGAGCACATCGGCACGCTGCGCCCACTCGAGCAACCGCCGGCGTTTGTCGAGACCAATGAGTAAGCCTGTCGGATTCTGGAAGTTCGGGACGAGGTACAAGAGCTTCACGCGGCGGCCGGCGCGGACGTGTTGCCGGTGCACCTCGTCGAGCTCGGCGAGGTCGATGCCGTCTACTTCCTGTTTCACGCCCACCAGCGTGGCCTGCGCGTTCTTGAAGGCCGCAATTGCCCCCGTGTAACTCGGAAGCTCCACGAGCACCACATCGCCCGGGTCGATCAGCACGCGTCCCACCAGGTGCAGTCCCTGCTGAGATCCGGTGGTGACCATCAGCTCATCGATCGCGGCCACGATGCCGCGCGCGCGCAACCGCTGCTGGAACACCTCGAGCAGTTGGGGATAGCCGCGTGTCGGCCCGTACTGCAGCACTCTGCCATCGCGTCCGCGCAGCAGCTCGCCGGCAATCTCGCGGTACTCGTCCCAGGCAAACGTCTCCGGTGCCGGGTAACCTGGCGCAAACGAGATCACGTCTGGGAGCTGTGCCGCCATCACGCCCATCTGCCGGATGGCAGATTGCAAGAGCGCCTCCCCCGCCCGCGAAAGAAAGCGGTCGTAGTCGATCATGCCGTGCGTCCGATCGAGAGCGCGCGCGATGCGGTCTCATCAGCGAGCTGGCCGCGTCGCCAGGCCTGATAGATTGAGAGGTACGCGGTGAACGCTGCCAGGCCGAGGTACTGGAACACGAGGCCGCGCAGCAACCACGTCACGACTTGCAGTGGCAGGACGGCTAGACCCGCAAACGGCACGAAGGAGATGAGGCTCAGGCCTGTCGTCGCCAATAGCGAAGCCATGGTGGCCAGCAGCACGAGCACCAGCGTCACGACGAACACGCCGCTGACGTGCCAGAAGCGGGCGCCAACGAACATCAGCATTTCCCTGAATGCGTGACCGACGCCCGAGTCTGTGGCGGCAATCACCATTTGCAGGAGCAGATACGTGAGGTTCACGAACGTGATCGACGCAAAGAGCGCCACCGAGCACACCGCCATCACAAATGGCCAGGCGGTGGCCCAGCCCTGGTCGACGAGGAGACGGTAGCCGACGGCAAGGGCCGATAGGTACGCGCCGCCGAAGAGCGCGTATGCGATGAGCAGGCAGATCCCGAGCCGCAGGAACTGCGGAAACAACCGGTGACACCCTTCGAGAAACAGGGGCACTTCGGACCGGTGGAGACGACGCAAGATCGCCATCCGTACGGGGAGCCGCTCCACCGGTCCCGCGTCTGCTTCCGCAGCGATCAGCACACTGAGCGTCCCGCCCTTGATGAGGAACATGAGCGCCGATCCGCCAACGACCGTGATGAGGACGGCGGCCACGAATCCACTCAGCGCGGCGGGGTGTGATCGTAGTGCCTCGAGGAGCGCGCCGATGCTGTCGCGCAGGTTCCAGCGCCACAGCTCGTCGACGTCGCGCCCGAGCGCGAGCGCGACGAGGAATACCCCGCCAATCACGGGTACCGCAACCAGCAGCTTGAAGGTGGATTCGGCGACGAACTGAACGAGCAGGAGGGGCCAGTTCGCGGCAGTGACCAGGGCGCCGCGCTTGAGCGGCGCCTTCAGGGTCGTCAGAGCACTCATGCAGCACGGGCGACGGCGCCGCCCTAGGTCTGCAGTATAGCACCGGGTTCAGGGGGTGACGTGCGACTGGGTGAAGGTGCGAGGTGCGAGGTGCCAGGGCTGTCTCAGGTTTCAGGGATTGGTTTTTCAGGGCTTAGGGCCGCTAGTAGCTCCTTCGAGCGGACTCGGCCCCCGCCGGGCCGCGCCGCGACGCAGCCCCGATCCCTGAAGCACTGACACCTAGAGCCTGAGACCGCCCTGGCACCTCGCCCCTCGCACCTTGCGCCTTCACCGTGTCCCCGTATCACCAGGTACACTGCTAGAGACGGACGTGAAGGAGGCGCTCGATTGGAAGATCGCCGAATGGCGGGCCGCGCGCTGATGCGCCGAGCATCCGGCCCCCCGCGCTGGTGGGTCGTGGCGCTTGCGGGCACGGCCTGCGCGGTGCTGGCGGTGCTGGCTGGCTTCGTCTGGGAAACGCGGCGCCTCGGACGAACAGCCGAGGATGCCGTGGCTCGTGTCGAGCGTGCCGTGCGCGACGAGATGACCGCTCGCATCACGTCGCTGGAGCATGTCGTCGCCACGCTCACAGCCGACTCGCGTGTCGCCGAGGCGCTCGATCGGCGCGAGCGTGATGTCGACACGCTCTTCCAGCTCACGGCCGCCGCGGTCCTTCGCCAGCGTGTGCCGGATCTCGCGGTCACGATTTACGACGCGCGGGGTGAAGCGGTGGCGTGGAGTGGTCGTCCCTCGGCGGAGCTCCCTCCCGAGGGACCGAGCGCTGCATCCGGGTTGTTTGTGGCGCCCAGTGCCCTCGGCTGGCGACTGGTGGATGTCGCGCGCATTGATCGCGCGCCGGTCCACGACACGCCTCAGGGCAGACTGGCGACCGTGGTGGCCGAACGCGGCTTCTCATCAGCAGATTGGGCGTACGAGTCCGGCGCCCTGTCGTTCCCGCTGGAAACGAAGCTGGCCCAGGTGTCGATGACGCGGTCCGACTTTGCCGCGAGCGAACGGCCTGCCGGCCGCCAGGCTGTCGTCATCAGCACGCCTGGCGGCGACCCCCTGCTGCACGCGGTTGTGTCGCGGGAAGAAGCTGTGCGCATCCGTGCGGACGGCCGTGTGCGCATCCGAGCCATTGTCCTCGGCATTCTGGGCGTGACCGCCCTGCTGCTTGCCGCGGTTTGGGCTATTTCACGGCGACGCGCGCGGTCACTCGCACGCTATCTCCTGCTCACCGCGGCGGCTATCGCCGTGATCCTTGTCGCGCGCGTGCTCCTTTGGGCCGCCTTGGTGCCCGACGGGTCGGCAGGCGGCCTGCTGTCACCCACCACATACGCTTCATCCTGGCTCGGTTGGATTCACCGTACCCCCCTCGACCTCTTTGTTTCCGGCGGCGTGCTCGCCGCGTTCTTGACACTGCTCGTGGACCCGGTCCGGCGAGTCACGGCCGTCAGCCGAAGCGTGCGAATCGCCCCGCTCAGCTCGCGCGGCGCGTTCGTCCGCTTCGCGCTGTGGCAGCTCCTCGGTGGGTCGGCTGCCGCGCTCATCGTCTGGGCGATGATGCGGCTGGTCGAGGACACGATCGACAACAGTGCGATCGATCTGCTGCGCCTATCGCCCGTGCCGTGGGACCCCACGCGCCTGGCGCTGGTGTTCGGGTTGATTCTCTTCGAGACGACGGCCGTCTGGACGGCCGTCATGGCCTTCCGGCTGACACTGGCGCGTTGGCGCGTGGACCGCCGCCGCTGGGTGATGCGGGTGCTCCTGCCGGCGTTGTGGCTGCTGCCGGGTCTTCTCTGGGCGGCGATGGTGAGCCTGCGTGGGCGAGATGTGGCCGCGCTCGCATTCATCCTCACGCTCGTTGCCGGCACCGGAGCTGCCTGGATGACCGCTCGAGGCATCGCATGGTACCGCCACGGATCGCCGACGATTCGGCTGGTCGCGCTCTTTCTCGCGCTTCTGTTGCCCGCGCTGCTCCTTTACCCTGCCCTCTTTCACGAGGTTGATCGTGACACGCGCCGGCTGATCGAGACGAACTACGCGACGCAGGCGCTGGAGCATCCGGAGGAGATCCAGAAACGACTCATTGATTCGCTGAGCCAGATTGACGAGGTGACCGCGCTCGCTGACCTCATTACCTCGGTGGCTGAGGTGCCGGATCAACAGCAGCCGTCGACCGACCAGGCGTTCACGGTGTGGCGTGACACCGATCTCTGGCGCTTGCGTCTGACCTCGTCGATCGAGCTCCACGCGGCGCCGCCCGGCGGCGCCTTGCTCAGCCGGTTTGCGTTCAGCCTGCCGGAGTACACCGGCGCGGTACCTCCGTTCGATCGAACAGGGTGCGATTGGGAGGTTTATTTCGAGGCGTCCAGATTCGGAGCCGAAGAGCGACGCCTGCTCCATGCCGAGAAAGCCGTCTGTGCGCCAGCCACCTCGGAATCCCCGCGCATCATGGGCGGCATCTCAGTACACGCGAGCGTCGACTATGAAGCGTTGGAAGCGTTGCCGTTTCTCTCGCCCGAAGGTCCGTACTCCGGCTTGTTCCGCGGACAGAGCGCCCTCGAAGCCAGCGACGTGCGCGGCTACGAGGTCGACCTCGTTGCCTACGGGTGGGGCCGGACCCCGGTGTATACGTCAGCGCGTCGCCCGTGGCCGCTCTCTGGCGAGGTCTTCGAGCGCGCGTATCGATCTCGCGAGCCGTTTTGGACGCGGGTGCAGAGCGGCGACGGTGTCTATAACGTTTATGTGGCGAACAATCGGCTCGCCATCTTCATGGTCGGCTACGCCCTGGTGCGACCGTTGCGCCACCTCGTACACCTGGCCGAATTGGTCACCCTCGCCGGCGCCTTGTACCTGCTCGTGCTCGTGGCGGGGTTCGTGATTGCATGGTTGGGGCGCGAATCGCAGCCGGCGCACGCCCTCGTGCGCGAGGTTCGTACGAGCTTCGCGCGGAAGCTCTTTCTGGCGTTCGTCGCGGCAGCCGTCATCCCCGTCGTGATCCTCGCACTGCTCGTGCGGGCCTTCGTCGCAACGCGATTGCGCGCCGACGTCGAGGAAGAAGCGGCACGAACGGCTGGGGTCGCGCGGCGTGTGATCGAGGAAGCGGTGGCGGTCCAACAGGAGGGCCGCCGCGGCGACGTCGTCCTCACAGACGACGAGATGCTCGGGATCAGCCGCGTCATTCAGCAGGACGTGAACATCTTCGAGGGGCCAACGCTGGTGGCGACGAGCCAGCGCGACCTCTACGCATCAGGTTTGCTCCCGACGCGGACGCACGACGAGGTCTATCGCGCGATCATCCTCGAGGGGCTGCCGCACCTCGTGGCGGAGGATCAAATCGGCGCCATGGGCTACCAACTGGCGGCGGTGCCGGTCAACTTGCCCGGACAACCGAAGGCCATCCTCACGGTGCCGCTGGCCTCTCGGCAGCGCGAGATCGAGCAGGAGATCGACGAGCTCGATCGCGGGATTCACCTGGGTGCGATCCTGTTCATCCTGTTGGGTGCGGGCATCGGCTATTCGATGGCGCACCGCATTGCCGATCCCGTGCAACGTCTCACGCGGGCCAGCCGGCGCATTGCCGCGGGCGATCTCGACGCGCGCGTCATCGCGCGCACGGCAGACGAGCTGCGGCGTCTCGTGGAGGCGTTCAACTCGATGGCCGCGGATCTGGCCCGGCAGCGCGACCAGCTGGCGCGGACCGAGCGACTGGAGGCGTGGGCCCAGATGGCGCGGCAGGTGGCGCACGACATCAAGAACCCACTCACGCCCATTCAGCTCGCCGCCGAGCACGTGCTTCGTGTGCACCGCGATCGTGGTCAGCCACTGTCGCCGGTGCTCGAAGGCTGTCTCGAGACGATCCTGTCGCAGGTCCGCATGCTCCGGCAGATCGCAGCCGAGTTTGCGAGCTTTGCCGCGTCACCCAAGGCCCGCTTGCAACCGACGCCAATCGCGGACGTCATCGAAGAAGTGATCGCGCCCTACCGGGCGGGCTTGACCGACCGGGTGCGACTGCACCTCGAGATCGCGCGCGACTTGCCGTTGTTGGCGCTCGACCGCGGGCTGCTTGGCCGGGCGATGGTCAATATCATGGAAAACGCGATCCACGCGATGCCTGGCGGAGGGGCACTGACCGTGCGCGCCGCGCGTGTCAACGATCACGTACACGTGTCGTTCGTGGACACGGGGGTCGGCATGGACGAAGAGGCGCTCAGCCGCGTGTTCGAGCCGTACTTTTCAAACAAAGCGGCAGGGACGGGGCTGGGCCTCTCGATCGCGCGACGGAACGTCGAGCTGCACGGCGGGTCGATCACGGTCGGCAGCCGAAAGGGCGAGGGGGCGACGGTGACGTTGGTGCTGCCGGTGAGACAGTGAAGGTGCAAGGGGCGAGGTCCGAGGGCTGTCTCAGGCTCTAGGTCATCCCTGAACCCTTAGACAGCCCTTGTACCTCGTCCCCTTGCACCTCGTACCTTCACCGTGTCATCTCCCTGACCCCTGACCCCTGATCCCTGACCCCTTCCTCGTGTGCAGGCGCAGGCGCTTCCGGCCTTCGGTGGAAGCGCATCCAGGCGTAACCAGCAACGCCAGACAGCAGGTAGGCGTAGGCCATGATCACGAGCGTCCCGCGTGGCTCCGCGGCAACGGCGGCCATCACCAGGACGAGGACGATCAGATTACGGTAGGAACGGCGTTTCCCGAGATCGAACGTCTTGAAGCTGCGGTACCGAATCGTGCTCACCATCAAGAGCGCTGGAACGAGCAGGAGCGGGAGCGCCAGTACCCCATGCCATGCGGTCAGGCCGTAGGGCCAGGCGAACACGGTCGCTGCGACCACCCCAGCGGCCGGCGGGCAGGGCATACCCGCGAAGTATCGCTTGTCCGTGGCCGCAGAGCCTTGGATGTTGAAACGTGCCAGACGAATAGCCGTTGCCGACACGAAAATGAAGCCGGTCACCCAGCCGATCCGCCCCATGGGTGTCAAACCCCACGCCAAGGCGAGCACGGCGGGTGCCACACCGAACGAGATCACGTCAGCGAGCGAGTCGAACTCGACGCCAAAGGCGCTCGAGGTCTTGGTGAGCCGCGCAATACGGCCATCCAGCATGTCGAGGACCATCGCTATCCCAATGAAGGGGGCAGCGGTCCCATACTCGCCGCGCATCGCGTAGATGATGCACGCATAGCCACAGAACATGTTCCCGAGGGTGAACAGGCTCGGTAGCAAGTACGTGCCACGCCGGAATTGGCGCGGCGCCCGTGGTCGTCGTTGGAGAACAGTCAGCACGGCGTACGAACGCTTGTCGATGCCCATCGCCCGACCACGCTCTCGCCTGCGCGCACACGATCGCCTGGCTGAACCACCAGTCGGCAGCTCGGTGGTAAGAAGACGTCCATCCGTGATCCAAACTTCATCAAACCAAATCGCTGGCCCGTTTCGAGCCGATCGCCAACCTGCACGCGGCAGACAATGCGGCGCGCGAGGACGCCGACGACTTGCTGGAATACGACGGTCCGGTCGCCACGGCGCACCCACAGCGCGTTGCGCACGTTCTCGCTGGCAGCTTCTGCATTGTACGCTGGAAGGAACCGTCCGGGGGTGTAGACCATACGCACCAGCTCGCCGCCGTAGGGCACACGGTTGATGTGGACGTCGAGGGGCGAGAGGAACACGCTCACCTGCTGCCACTCGCCCGCGGGCGCCAGGCCCGGGGCCGCAACACCCGCCACTACCACACGGCCGTCGGCGGGCGCCACGACGACATCCGGATCCTCCGGTGGCATGCGCTCGGGATCACGAAAAAAGAGCGCCATACACGCGGCCAAGCCCAAGAAGGGCACCGCCCAGCGCGAGCGGCGGGCGAGCACACAGGCGGCGGCCGGTATCAGACTGCCGGCCAGGAACGGGGCACCAGCTCGATCAATCCGCATCGATAAGACCCAAGAAGATAGAAGATGCCTGTCATCTTTTTCGTACAAACTACTCGAAAAAGATGGCAGGCACCTTTTTCCGAGATGTGCTCACCGCTGGGACGGCGAGCTCACGGACATAGAAGAGGCCGATGTCGAGGGAGGAATCGCCACGTCCGCATGGCGGCGCAAGAGGTCCTCCATGCGGTCCTTGAGCTGCAGCTTCTGCTTCTTGAGCCGGATCTCCTCTAGCTGCTCATCCTCGGAGAGATGAGGTTTGTCCACCATCTCGGCGATTTGGACATCCAGCTCATGGTGCTGTTCCCACAGTTCCCGAAACTCCGTGTTGGTCCTGAGCAGATGCTCACGCAGCTCATGCGAGGCTGTTGGCATGCTCTGCCTCCTCTCTTGGCTGAGGGTTCAGGATGGGTTCCGCGCGATGGTCGAGGGCGACTCTACCACCAGCGTTCAGGGCTTGCAATCCCTACTCTCTTTCTTCAGACGCCCCAAACGGACGTCTGGACGCCGGGCTCGTTCCGGGGGCGATGTCGCACCAGAAAATCAGGGCATCCTCAACCGGGTGCGTGTAGTAGGCACGCCGCACGCCCGTTTGGACGAAGCCCAGACTCTCATAGAGTCGTCTCGCCGGGGCGTTGGAGGCACGCACCTCCAGTGTCGCCCGGTGCGCGCCTCGTCGTCCGGCGTCGGTGAGCAGTTCCAGCATGAGTGCTCGCCCAATGCCGCGTCCCCTGAGCCGCGGGTCTACCGCCACGTGGTTGATGTGAAGCTCATCGAACAACAGCCAGACACAACAGTAACCCACGATGGGCGCGGATCGCGCCTGGCGCACCACATAAACGGCCGAGACGTCCGAGCCCGTCAGCTCCCACTCGAACATGTCGCGCGTCCACGGGTTGGTGAACGCGGCCTCTTCGAGCGCGAGGACCTCTTCGAGATCGCCCGTGGTCACGAGCGGTTCAACCACCCACCCACTCACGATCACTCCGAGGACGAGATAGTGCGCGATCGCGGGCCAGTTCAGCGTCGGGCCGACGCACATAGGTCGGCACGATGGCGTGGGGCGACACGGTCACGTCCGGAAGCGCCGCCGCAAGCCTTGCGAGAACCCCGGCGAGCGGTGGCGGCGAGCACAGGCTCACCGCGTTGCCAAATCGTGCACGTAGGGGGTCAGCGAAGTCGCTGACGGCGTCGCCCATGACCGACAGACGCGCCGACGGATGGCGCGCGTGCCAGCGTGCCGCGACCGCCTCCGGCGCATCCACGGCTGCGTCGTCGAGCGTGACGAGACCGACCCGGGCGGCAATGATGTCCTCGGCACCCAGGCCAGCCAGCTCTGGTGCTTGGACCTCGTCGACAGGCTTGTACAGGGCGGTGAAGACCTCGCGGCGTGCCGCGTGCATCCAGGCGCCCACAAAGCATTCTGACGAGTCGTGCTGACCTCTTGTGTCTTCCCCCTTGCCCTCTTGACCCGCTGAGGCCTCTATGCCTTTGTCCTTGGCGGCAAGGGCCAGCAACAGGAGCGTGGACGCCGCAAACACCGGCCGATGTCCCACGAGTGCCAGCCCCTGAATGGTGGCGATGCCAACGCGCAGGCCAGTGAAGCCACCAGGTCCCGAGACCACCGCGAAGATGTCGACGTCCGCGAGTGTGTGCGCGTGAGTCGTGAGAAGGGCGACGAGATCAGCCGGGAGCCGCTCGGCGTGCGTTCGGTCGGGGTCGCCTTCTCGCACCTCGACAAGCCTGTCGCGATGCCAGAGTGCGGCGCTGCCCGGCCGTGTCGTGGTGTCGAGCGCGAGGATCAGCACGGTGGAACGTACGACCGACCTGCTATTGTAATAAGGTAACTCGTGATAGCCTCCACCTCTTCGTCAGGACCCCAAGCGCCGCTCACGCCGGCCATGCGGCAGTATCAGGAGGCGAAGCGCCAGCATGCGGATGCCCTCCTCCTGTTTCGCATGGGTGACTTCTACGAGCTGTTCTATGAGGACGCGCTGGTTGCCTCGCGTGCCCTCGATCTTACCCTCACAGCGCGCCAGAAGGATAGCGCGGGCGGTGGAATCCCGATGTGCGGCGTTCCCCATCACGCGATCGACAGCTACATAACGCGACTGGTCAAGCTGGGCTACCGCGTGGCCATTTGCGACCAGGTCGAGGATCCCAAGAAAGCCAAGGGCATCGTCAAACGCGAGATCGTTCGTGTGGTGTCACCCGGCACGTTCACCGACACGGCGTATCTCGACGCACGCGAGCCCATCTTCTTGGTGGCGCTCGCGCCGCTGGCGGAGACGCGACGAACCGCCGCACACACGGACACGTCTGTTTGGGGCTTGGCCGCGCTGGAACCGTCGACGGGTGAGTTCACCGCGACCGAGCTCCAGGGTGAGGGCGCGCGCGACGCGTTGCTCGAAGAGCTGCGCCTGTTGCGGGCGCGGGAGCTGCTCGTGCCGGCAGACGTCGATGTCGACGGCCTGCTGGTGGATCTTGATCGAGACAGCCTTCGGATCACCACCGTCGAGCCGTGGGCGTTCAATCTCGACACGGCAACCCGTGTGCTGACCGATCAGCTCCAGGTTGTCGGCCTGCAGGGCTTCGGTCTCGACGGACACGCGGCAGCGGTCTCGGCGGCAGGTGCGCTCGTCCAGTATCTACGGGATACACAAAAGGTCGATCTCACGCACCTGCGCGCGGTGACCTGGCGCGAAGCACGTGACACGCTTGCGGTCGACCATGCGACGCTGCGTCATCTCGAGGTCGTGCACGCGATTGACGGGAGTCGTGAGGGTTCCCTGCTCCACGTGCTCGATGACACCACGACGGCCATGGGGGCGCGCCGGCTTCGAGCGTGGCTCCTGAGGCCACTCGTCGATGCCGCTCGTATCCACGAGCGACTCGACGCGGTGGAAGATCTCGCGTTTCGCGTGGTCGAGCGGGGCAAGCTTCGCGAGACGCTGCGCGCGGTGCACGACATGGAGCGGCTGGTGACACGCATTGCCCTCCGGACGGCCGGGCCTCGCGATCTCACCGCTCTGCGGCAGTCGCTCGCCGCGGTCCCGCGCGTTGGGCGCATCATCGACGGGCTGCACGCTCCGCTCGTCCAACAGCTTGCCTCCGAGCTCGACGAGCTCGCGGATGTGCGCGACCGCATCGCGGGGACGCTGGTCGACGATCCGCCGGCCTTGGCGCGTGACGGTGGCCTCGTGCGTGATGGCGCCGATCCTGAAGTGGACGAGCTGCGGCGCATCAGCCGATCCGGCAAGCAGGGTATTGCCGGTCTCGAGGCAGCGGAGCGCCAGCGAACCGGCATCCAGTCACTCAAGGTCCGCTTCAATCGGGTGTTTGGCTACTACATCGAGGTGTCGAAGGCCAACTTACACGCAGTGCCGATCGACTACCACCGCAAACAGACCATCGCCGGCGGTGAGCGCTTCATCACGCCGGCCCTGAAGGAGCACGAAGAGCGGGTGCTGGGCGCCGACGAGCGGTTGCTCGCGCGCGAGGCCGAGATCTTCGAAACGCTGCGACAGGCGGTGGCCGTGGAGGCGCCACGAGTGCAGCGCACGGCGGCGAGCCTCGCGACGCTCGACGTCCTGTCGGCGTTCGCCGAGGTGGCCGCACGCGAGAACTATGCGAAGCCGCACGTGCATGATGGTGACGAGCTGGAAATCTTCGATGGACGGCACCCGGTGGTCGAGCGCCTCTCGCGCGACGCGTTCGTGCCAAACGACACGCGGCTCAACAACACGACCGACCAGCTCACCATCCTCACGGGCCCAAACATGGGCGGCAAATCGACGTACTTGCGACAAGTGGCGCTGATCTGCCTTATGGGGCAGGCGGGCTCATTCGTGCCCGCCCGTCAGGCGAAGCTACCGATCATCGATCGCATCTACGCGCGCGTGGGCGCGTCGGACAACATCGCGCGCGGCCAGTCGACGTTCATGGCGGAGATGCAGGAGACCGCCAGCATTCTCAACACGGCCACGGGCCGAAGTCTCGTCGTGCTCGACGAGATTGGACGCGGTACGGCCACCTTCGACGGCTTGAGCATTGCCTGGGCCGTAGCGGAGTACCTGGCCACGAACACACGCGCACGCCCCAAGACCCTCTTTGCCACCCATTACCACGAGCTCACCGATCTCGCCGAAGCGCTGTCCGGCGTGGTGAACGCCCATCTCACCGTTCGTGAGTGGAAAGATCAGATCGTGTTTCTGCGAAAGGTCGTGTCCGGGCGCTCCGATCGCAGCTACGGAATTCAGGTCGCCCGGCTCGCGGGCCTGCCGGCGTCCGTCATCACGCGCGCGCGCCAGATTCTTGCCGGGCTGGAGCATGACGAGCTGCAACGCGGCGGACGACCGTCGCTGACCGGCATACCGCAAGGCCGCGACTCGCAGCAGCAGCTCGGTCTGTTCCAAGCCGTCAGACCCGACGATCGGTTGGCGGAGCGACTCCGCGCGATCGAAATCGAGCGGATGACGCCGCTCGAAGCCTTGGCACTGCTCGCTGAGCTTAAAGCGGAAACAGACGAGTAACACAATGTACGTAGCCGAGCCGAGCGCGGCTCCTTCAGCCGGGCAGCCCTTGCGACAGCAGCTCGACCAGCGCTGACGGGTTCTCGGTATTGAGCCAGTGACCACCGGCGATGCGATGGAAGTGGAGGTGGTTGGTGACCCGTTCCAGGGCGGCGATGCGCTGCACCGCGTCCATCGAGAGCGTGTCCGACTGCCCGGCCTTGACGATGTGAACGTCGTGGCCAGGGCCGGGCGACTCGAGAACATGCCAGAGGTCGGTCGCAAAGAAATCTCGCAGCAGCGACTCGATGGCGTCGAAATCCAGGCGCCAGACGAGCTCACCATCGCGGTAGTCCAGGTTTGTGATCATCCAGCGCGCGACGCCGTCGCTGCAGCCGCTCGCTTCCAGCGCCGCAACCGCGTCCTCACGCGACGGGAAGGTCTGCGGCAAGGCGCGGACGCGCTCGAGCATGTCCCACGCCTCTCCCGATGGTGGGCGAACCTCCGGTGTCGAGTCGATCAACCAGACTTGTAGTGGACGATCGTGCCAGGCGTCAGCGAGCGCCAGGGCGATTTTGCCGCCAAGCGAGTGGCCCAGCACGCCGTCGATGGTGAGCGTTTGGGCAGAGGCCAACGCCGCCAGATCCGACGCGGCCGCGCGCACCGTGTGCGGCGGCGTCATGGCGGGTGAGCTGCCGTGCAACCGGAGATCGACGAGGTGCAGCGCCCAATCCGGTCGGCGATCGATGATCCGTTTGGCCACGAATGCCCAGTTGCGCCCGCGGCCGTACACGCCGTGGAGGACCAGCAAATTGCGCCGCGCGGGCGCGCTGCCTTCGACAACCGTTGTCGCGAGAGTTGTATGCATAGCGTGAAAAAGGGGACAGGCCCCTTTTTCGAGAACTGATGCAGCTGAAAAAGGGGCCTGTCCCCTTTTCACACGCCAAAGCGGTCCGGATCCCACGTGAGACCGAGCTCGTCGGGCGGCGCCATGTAGCCGAGCAGCGCCGAGCTGGCAACCACGGCCGGGCTCGCGAGATATCCTTCGCCGCCGACGCCCATGCGGTTGTGCCAGTTGCGATTGAAGGAGGTGATGGCGCGCTCACCGGCCGACAGCGCGTCGGGGCCCTGGCCAAAGCACGGCCCGCACCACGATTGGCGGATCTCGGCGCCCACGGATCGAAAGACCTGGGCAATGGATTCTTCGCCCAGACGTGAGTCAGGTTGTTCAATCTGCCGCGCCACGCCGCCCGATCCGGGAAAGATGAGCAAGGGCGTCTCGGTACGTGTCGCGCCCGCCAGCCTGGCAGCCCGCACGACCAGTGCGGCCTGCAGTAAGTCCGCATAGCTGCCGTTGGTGCACGAACCGATGAGTGCCTTGCTAAACGTGAGGCGCTCGCGTGCCACATCGCCTGCGAGAAACGCGTTGCCTGGACTAAACGGTTTGGCGATCATCGGCGCCACGTCCGAGAGGTTCAGCGTATCGTCCATCACGTAGACGGCATCCTCGCCGGGCCTCACCAGGGGATACGGCAGATCCGTGATCCCGTTCGCGCGGTACCACGCGAGCGTGATACGGTCTGCGGCGAAGAGACCATTTTGAGCTTCCGCCTCCGCCATCATGTTCGCAATGGTGTTGCGATACGCGATGGGCAATTGCCCCTCGGCGTCCACGAGCTCGACCGACATGCCTCGGGCCTGCGCTGCACCCCACCGCTTGAGTAATTCCAGCACGATGTCTTTTCCGCTCACCCAGGGTTGGAGCGTGCCGCAAAAGACCACGCGGCGGGCGCCCGCGAGCGTGAAATACACGGAGCCCGTCGCCCAACCAAAGCCGAGCGTGGTCGAGCCCACCCCCACGCCAAGCGCCCCGTACGCGCCATACGCGCGGCTATGCGAGTCGGCGCCTGGAATGAACATCCCGGGGGCCACGAGCCCTTGCTCCGGAAAGTAAAAATGGAAGATGCCATCGCCGGGCGTGGCGTAGTACGGCGAGCGGATCCCGTAGCGCTCGGCGAACGACCGGCCGATCGCCGTCTGCTTCTCGTCGGCCGTGCGGCCGGTGAAGACGAAGTGGTCGTTCGCGATCGCGGCCTGCCGCGGCGCAATCGTATGCCCACCCGTAATCTGGTTGAACGTGTGAATGGCAAACGGTGCCGTGCCATCCGACGCGGGCAGCAGATCAGCCCAGAGCCTGATTGTCATACCTGCACGAACCTCCGCGCGCTTGTCGACCCGATGCGCCCAGATGATCTGCTCGGTGGTGGTCATCCGACGCGCGACCGCCCCCTCTGGCCAGATGATCTGCGGTGTGGTCACGATCGATTCGGCGAGCTCGCGTCGACCAATCGTGAAAATCCCGCCGCTCACGAGAATGCGCTCCTCCTGCGGCGACAGCGGCACGGACGCGTATGTCTTCCCTTGCGTGTCGTTCCGAAGCACGCGTGTGCCTGGCCGATAACTGAGCTCGTCTCCATCGCGTGCGTCCTCAACGGCCTCCGCGCACGGCACGACGTGGAGCCCCAGATTGAGCGCGTTGCGCCTGAAGATGTCGCCGAGGTTGCGGCCGCACACGATCACGAGCTCGAGACCGACCTCTTCGGCGACGGCCTTCAAGCCCGCCGGGCTCATCTCCCGTGACGAGCCGATGGCGAAGCGGTCACCCGCGATGACGAACGTCTCGCCGCGATGCACGCGCTGCCTGAAGTCTGGCATCAGGTAGCGGAACGCGCCCGCTTTCCATCGCTCGTCGAGGGTGTCGAGGCTTTCGGAAACACAGTCAGCGGCGGGTGTGATCTGGTCCGTATCGATCGCGTCCCGTTTCATGCCAGGGCGAGCTGGGTCCCAAAAAATGAGCGCCTGGCCGCGGATGAGACGGTCGCCGGTCTCGGTGGTGGCGGCGGGTGCTGCCGGGAGCTGATCAACGTCGACACCGGGCAGGAGTCGCGCAGGCTGGATGCGATGCATGGCCGTTACAACAATTCTAGCGGACCGCGACCAGGGCCGCGCTCCCCGACGCTCACTTGCGAGCCCCGAAACTTGACTCAAATGCGTCAAGTTTCGGGTTCTCAAGGGTTCTAGCGCTCAGACATCCAGGACGATCTTGCCGATGTGCTCCCCTGACTCCATCAACCGGTGGGCGGCAGATGCCTCGCTGAGCGGAAACGCGGCGTGGATCACGGGTCGCACGCGACCCGTGGCAATGAGCGGCCAGACGTGCGTGAGCAGTGACTCGGCAATGGCGCCCTTTTCAGCCACCGAGCGAGGGCGGAGCGTAGAGCCGGTAATCGTCAATCTTCGCCGCATGGCATCTCCCAGATCCAGCGAGACCGTTGTGCCACGTAAGAGCGCGATCTGCACGAGGCGGCCTTCGAGCGCCAACAACGCGATGTTCTTCGGAAAGTAGTCGCCGCCCACGATGTCGAGGATCACGTCGATGCCGCGGCCGGCCGTCTCCCGACGCAGCACCTCACCGAAGTCGTCCGCTCGGTAGTTCACGGCGTGCGTGGCGCCCAGCCGGAGGCACGCCTCGCACTTCTCGTTCGTGCCCGCTGTCGTGTAGACCGTCGCGCCCCACGCCACGCCGAGCTGAATCGCGGTGGTCCCGATGCCGCTGGTGCCACCGTGAACGAGGAGCGTCTCCCCCTTCTCGAGCTTGCCCCGATCGAAGACGTTCGTCCACACGGTGAAGAACGTCTCCGGCAACACGGCCGCCTCGCGTGCCGTAATGCCTTCCGGAAGCGGAAGGCACTGCGGCTCGGGCGCCACCGCGTACTCGGCGTAGCCACCGCCTGCCAGCAACGCGCACACCGATTCACCCGGGACCCACCGCGTCACGCCTGAGCCGCATTTGACCACCGTCCCCGCAATCTCCAGGCCGAGGACGTCGGAGGCCCCGGGTGGCGGCGGGTACCGACCCAGTCGCTGCATCACGTCCGGGCGATTCACACCAGCCGCTTGCACGCGAATCAGGATCTCGGCAGGTCCGGGCTGCGGAACGGGTCGCGATTCGAATTGCATGACCTCGGGCCCGCCCGGCTCGCGGATGCCCATCACCTTCATCGACTCGGGGATCTCCATGGCCTCAGGGTAAGGGACAGGGTGACACGGTGACAAGGTAAGGGTGCTGAGGTGCTGGGTGCTAGGGCTGTCGATTAGCACCGCGCGACTTACCGAGGCTAGCGCGTAGTCGCGTCACCGCGGCAATAGCCCGCTCGCTCAGATGCCAAAGCCAGTCGAATTCCGAGGTTGAGATGTGCCCCCGCGCACGGCCATCGAAACGGCGGTCCTGCGTTTCGAGGAGTGATCCACGAGCATACCGAAGGAATTGCGCGAACTCGCGGTGAATGAATCGCCCAAATCCCTCTGCAATATTACCTGGTACGTTGCCGCTCGCGCGTCGGATCTGATCGCAGAAACTGAAATCCTTCGCGACCGTCGGCTGCGCAGTAATGACCACAATCCGATGCCTCAGTTCGTTCGCGAGCTGCCAGCAAACGAGTTCTTGATATCGGCGGACACCCACGGGGATTCTTTAAGCAGGGATCGAGCCAACCACCGCATGTCACAGCACCCAATATGCTGCATCGGCCCTCCAGCACCTCAGCACCTCAGCACCCAGCACCCTGCACCCCAGCACCCGGCACCCCAGCACCCGGCACGTTGTTGCCGCTTCACCGACGCGCGAACCTGCCCGCGCTATGATCCACCGGATGTCCTCGTTGCCGGCTCGCGAGCCGAGAGCCGACCGACCCCTCACCTTCTCGTCAACCGGGTGGCGATCACACGTTGCTGATCTGCTCGGCGAGCTGCCCCCGACGCTACGCCTCGCGTGGCCAGTCGTCGTGGGCGAGGTGGGCTGGATGGTCATGAGCGTCGTCGACACGCTGATGGTCAGCCCGCTTGGCCCGGCGGCGATTGGTGCCGTCGGCATCGGCAGTAACTCGTTCATGGCGGTGGCCATCTTTGGCATGGGCCTGCTGCTCGGCCTCGACACGGTTGTGTCGCGGGCGTTCGGGGCGCGGCGACTGGACGAGTGTCATCGCTGGCTCCTGCACGGCATGGTCCTGGCGGTGCTGGTCAGCGTGCCCCTGGCGGTCGCGGCATGGATGGTCCCGGAGGTGCTCGCTCGCATGGGTGTTCATCCGGCGGTTCTGCCGCTGGCCACAGACTACCTGCGGATTCTCGATGTGGGCTTGCTGCCGCTCCTCATGTACGCGGCCTTCCGACGCTATCTGCAGGGGCTCTCGCTCACGCGGCCGGTTGGCTTTGCGCTGGTGTCGGCCAATCTCGTCAACGTGTTGGCGAACTGGACGCTGATCTATGGTCACCTCGGCTTGCCAGCCATGGGCGTGCCGGGATCGGCATGGGCGACGTTCCTCTCTCGTGTCTATATGGCGACGGTGCTTGCCGTGGCGATCGTGCGCGCGGAGCGCGCGCGGCCGAGTGGTCTATGGCGCACGCCCCGCAAGATTGAGCGCGCTCGCTTGCAGCGGCTCGTGGACCTCGGCTTACCGGCGGCCGTGCAGCTCGTGTTGGAGCTTGGCGTGTTTGCCGCGATCACGGCGCTCGCCGGCTTGCTCGCGCCAGCATCACTCGCCGCGCACCACATCGCGCTGAACTTGGCGGCGCTTGTCTTCATGGTGCCGCTTGGCATGGCATCCGCAGCTGCGGTTCGCGTCGGGCAGGCGCTGGGAGCCGGTGACGCCCGTGGCGCGGCGCACGGCGGGTGGGCCGCGCTCGCGTTGGCCGCGCTCGTCATGCTGGTCACGGCGCTGCTGTTTGCGAGCGTGCCTCGATTTCTGATGTCACTGTTCACGCGTGAGACGGGTGTCATCGCCACCGGCGTCATCCTGCTACGGGTCTATGCGGTGTATCAGATCTTCGATGGCGTGCAGGTGACGGCGACCGGCGCGCTGCGAGGCCTCGGGGACACGCGGACCCCGCTGGTCTACAATTTCGTTGGTCACTGGTGCCTTGGCCTACCCATTGGGTATCTGCTCTGCTTTCATCGCGGCGTGGGCGTTGCGGGCTTGTGGGTCGGGCTTGGCATCGGGCTGACGGCCGTGGCCGTCGTGCTGGTCGGCGTGTGGCGCTACCGGTTGCGACATCTCGAAACGTGACGCTCATGCGAGTCAACGACGCTCATTGTCACTTCTTCTCACCGCGCTTCTTCGACACGCTCGCCACGCTCAAGGGATGGGAAGGGCCGGAAGGCGGTCGGCGCGTGACGGACACCGTGGGCTGGGAGCATCCGGGCTCCGTCGAAGCGCTCGCGGACCGCTGG
Organism: Luteitalea sp.; assembly: GCA_009377495.1. Classification (GTDB taxonomy): domain Bacteria; phylum Acidobacteriota; class Vicinamibacteria; order Vicinamibacterales; family Vicinamibacteraceae; genus WHTT01. Next base: position 17,030 of record WHTZ01000038.1, on the reverse strand, counting down.
GCGGCTGCGCTCGACGCGGATGATGTCGCGCGCGCCATGCTGATTGCGAGCGTGCCGCACGACGACACGTCGGTCGCCACAGCCGTCGCTCGCCATCCGGCACGCTTCGTTGGCGCCTGCATGGTGAACCCGCTCGCGCCCGGCGCCGAGGCAACGGTCAGCGATGCGCTGGCAGCGGGACTGCGCACGGTATGCCTCTTTCCAGCGATGCACACCTACGCGCTCACGGATCCAGGCGTGGTGCGACTCGTAGACCTGCTCGCCAGCCGTGCAGGAAGCTGCCTCTTCGTGCACTGCGGCGTGCTAACGGTGGGCATTCGCAAGCGCCTCGGTTTGCCGAGCGTGTTCGAGGCGCGCTACGGCAACCCGCTGGATCTGCAGGGACTGGCGGCGCGACATCCGTCCCTGCCCCTGATCGTGCCCCACTTTGGCGCCGGCTTTTTGCGTGAACTGCTCATGGTGGCGGACGTCTGTCCGAATGTGCACGTCGACTCGTCCAGCTCCAACACGTGGACGAAGTACTGGCCCGGACTCACGCTCGTTGAGGTGCTTCGACAGGTGCTGCTCGTGATGGGGCCCACGCGCATCCTGTTTGGCACAGACTCTTCCTGGTTCCCGCGTGGCTGGCATCGGGTGATCTACGACGCGCAGGTCGCTGCGCTCAACGAGCTCGGTGTGAGCAGCGGAGATCGGGAGCTGATTTTTGGTGGAAACTTCGATCGCCTATTTTCTAGCGGACCGCGGCCAGGGCCGCGCTCCCCGACGCTCCCTTGAGAACCCTGAAACTTGACACGGTGAGTCAAGTTTCGGGTTCTCAAGGGTTCGCAACCTGACGCGCCTCACGTGAACGTCGCCCCCTCGACGTTCATAATTGCCCCGTCAGCGCTGACAATTAGGATCAGCAGTCGGCGGCCATCGTCGAGCAGGAGCTCGCGTGGCGTCAGCGGAGCTACCAGTCGGGCGAGCGTTTCCGGATCTGCCATCAAGTGACCCTCGATCACGTACTCGCCGGGGATGAGCTCGTCCGCCGCTTGCTGCCAGTCGCGATACACGGCAAGCATATAGCCGGCGCGTGCCAGGAGGACACCCTGCTCGCTAATCTCACCATCTCCGAAGAGTCGCTCAACTAAACGCAGCATGCTCGTTCCTGCGCCCCTGACCTACCCAAATGTAGCCTTCACGGCTCAGCAAGTCACCCCTTGACAGAGGGCACGCGCCGGGGACGCAGCGTCAACGCTGCTGAGCGGTAAACAGGCGAATTGCAGCCATCGTAGCGAAACAACGTACAATTCTAGCGGACCGCGCGTCGCTCTTGGAGCAACCGGCCCGCGGTCTTTCCCGCTCCACTGACTCAGGGCCCGTCTCACCGCCGGTTTGTCGAGGAGAGTTACCGTGGGCATTGTCCGCTGGGTTCTGCCGATCCTCTGCCTGGGCCTGCTGCGGGTCGCCGTGCCTGCGGCGGCCCCGCCGCCATACTATGCGATTCGAGACGCCCGCATCGTGCCTGTCACGGGTCCCGTCATCGAGCGCGGCACCATCGTGCTCAGCGACGGTCTCATCACCGCCGTCGGCACGAGCGTCACCGTGCCACCGGAAGCCGAGGTGATCGACGGCACGGGTCTCACGGTTTACCCGGGCTTGATCGACGCCCTCACGACAATCGGCTTGCCCGATACCGAGCCACCGCAGGCGGCCACAGACGCGCCGGGAGGCCCGCCGCCGCAGGCCACGCCCTCACCCGGCGGCCCACGGCGTCCTGCGTCACGTGGGCCGGAAGACAGACCCGGGTCCACGCCGTGGCAACGCGCAGCGGACAATCTCGACACGGACGACCGGCGCATCGTGCGCTGGCGCTCGGCGGGGTTCACGACCGCGGTCGTGGCGTCAGGCCGCGGCATCTTCCCGGGCCAAGCGTCAGTCGTGAACCTCGCGGGCGAGCGTCCGGGTGATATGGTCGTCGCCTCGTCTGTTGCGCTTCCGGTCTCGCTTCAACCCCAAAGGCGCTCCGCAGGTCGCTCGGCGGGCTTCCCAAGCTCCTTGATGGGCGTGCTGGCCTACGTGCACCAGGTGTTTCTCGACACCCAACATGCGACGCGTGTCGCGGAGGCATACGCGAAGGCACCACGCGGTCAGAAGCGGCCCGAGTACGACCGTACGGTGGACGCCCTGGCCCAGGTGCTGGCGGATGGGCGGCTCGTGCTCTTGCCCGCCACCAACCGCACAGAGACCTTGCGCATGCTGGACTTCGCGCGCGAGCTCGAATTGCGCGTAGCCCTCTATGGTGCGCACGGCGCGTACGAGGTCGCGGATGAAATTGCCGCGCACAAGGTACCGGTGCTCCTCAGCGTGAAGTGGCCGGAGCGACCAAAGGACGCGGATCCGGAAGCGGACGAATCCTTACGGGTCCTGCGTCTTCGCGATCGGGCGCCCTCTACGCCGGCCGCGCTGACGAAGGCGAATGTGAAGTTCGCGTTCTACTCGGATGGACTCGAGACGCCCACAGATGTGTTGACGAACCTCCGACGAGCCCTGGACGCCGGCCTTGCGCGCGACGCGGCGCTGCGGGCGTTCACGCGGGATGCGGCAGAGATTTTCGGCCTCGATGACCGCCTTGGTAGCTTGGAGACCGGCAAGATTGCGAATGTGCTCGTCACCGATGGCGACCTGTTCGATGAGAAGACCACGGTGAAGCTCGTGTTCGTTGACGGCCAGAAGTTCGAGCCGGTCGCCGAGCCAACCCGGCCTGACGAGAAACCGACGACGAGCGAGGTCGACGGGGACGCCCAAGGAGGGCGGCCATGACGCGACAACTCGGCACTCGTAGCAAGCGTGTGTTGATCGCGCTGACCGCGGCACTGGCGTGGGGTACGGCTCGCGTCCCAGCCCACGCCCAGGCTGCGAGTGATACGGTCGTGATTCGTGATGCCACGATTCTCACGGCCAGCCACGGTCGCATCGAGCAAGGGTCGATCCTCGTCCGAGACGGCAAGATTGCCGCGGTCGGACCGTCGGTGGACACGCCCGGCGGCGCGACCGTCATCGATGGCTCGGGCCTATTCGTGACGCCGGGCCTCATCGACTGCCACTCGCACATGGCCATCGACGGCGGCGTCAATGAAGGCAGCATCTCCGTCTCGTCGATGGCGGGCACCGACGATGTCCTCGATCCGACAACAGTTGAGATCTACCGTGCCGCGGCGGGTGGTGTGACGACGGCGAACATCCTGCATGGAAGCGCCAATGCCATTGGCGGTACGAACGCCGTTATCAAGCTGCGTTGGGGCAAGGATGCCGAGGGCATACGCTTCGAAGGTGCGCCGCCCGGCATCAAGTTCGCCCTGGGTGAGAACCCGAAGCGCTCGAACTCCTCGCTGCAGCCGGGCACCGAGCGCCGTTATCCCGCGACACGCATGGGCGTGATTGATGTCGTTCGCGAAGCGTTCACGGACGCCGTAGAGTACCAGGCCAAGTGGCGCCGGTACGAGGCAGGCGACACGGCTGGCGTGCCACCTGCCCGCGATCTCAAGTTGGAGCCGCTCGTCGAGGTGCTCGAGGGGAAGCGGCTCGTCCATGCCCACTCGTACCGTTCGGACGAGATCTTGCAGCTTCTGCGGCTAGCTGAGGAGATCGGCTTCAAGATTGCGACATTGCAGCACGTGCTCGAGGGCTACAAGGTCGCCGACGAGATCGCCGCTCACGGCGCCGGTGCGTCGACGTTCTCCGACTGGTGGGCGTACAAGGTCGAGGCCTTCGACGCCATCCCGTACAACGCCGCCCTCATGACCGAGCGCGGCGTCGTCGTCTCCATCAACTCCGACAGCGCCGAGGAGGTTCGCCATCTCAATCAGGAGGCGGCGAAAGCCATGCGGTTCGGGGGGCTGTCCGAAGAACAGGCGTTGCAGCTCGTAACGCTCAATCCTGCCCGACAGCTCCAGGTCGACGAGCGCGTCGGATCGATTGACGTGGGCAAGGATGCAGACCTGGTGCTGTGGAAGAATCATCCCCTTAGCGTGTACGCCGTGGCGCAAAAGGTCTTCATCGACGGACAGCTCTACTTCGACCGCGAGGAGGACCTCGCGCGACGCGCGGCGCTCGAGAAAGAGAAGCAAGAGCTCTTAGCGAAAGAAAAGGCTCGGCGTGAGCCGGACGACAAGAAGAAGGCGCCAAGGGTCCCGACCGTCGAGACGACACGCCGCGCACGACCGAGGTGGGAGCAGCAGCCATGATGAAGAGCTGGACCGCGCGTCCCCAGCTCGTGACCATGGGAGTCGTGCTGATCGCGCTCGCGACGAGCGTCATGATTAGGGCGAGCCAAGTCGAGCCACGTGTGGCGAGCGAAGTCGAGCCGACCACGTACGCCATCCAAGGTGCCCGAATCGTGACGCTTGCCGGCCGACCGATCGAGCGAGGAACCGTCGTGATCAGCGACGGTCGCATCGCCGCGGTGGGCGCCGACGCCCCGATTCCCACGGGCGCCGAGGTGATCGAGGCAGAGGGCCTGCAGGTGTATCCGGGGCTGTTCGACGCCATCAGCAGCCTCGGCTTGACGGAAATCGGCGCTGTTGCCGCGACGAATGACGAGACAGAGCTCGGCGACTTCAACCCACAGCTCCTGGCCGCGCAAGCCGTGCATCCCGCGAGTGAGCACATTCCGGTCGCGCGTGCCAGTGGCCTGACACACGCGCTCAGCGTGCCGGGCATCGGCGAGTCGTCGCTCGTTCCGGGTCAGGCGTCTGCGATTCATCTGGCCGGCTGGACCATCGAGGAGATGCTCTTGAGCCGCACGGCCGCCTTGGTCGTCAACTGGCCGACCTATCGCTTGACATCGTCCGGTCCGCCCAACTTCTCCCGCCGCAGCCGCTCGTTCGCCGAGGCCAAGAAAGAGCACGACGAGAAGATTCGCCAGCTCAGCGAGTGGCTCGACCAGGCGCGCCACTACGGGGCGGCCGTCGAAAAGGGGTCTCGGGATCGCATCTCGCCGGATCGCAAGCTCGAGGCGCTCGTGCCGGTGACGCGCGGTGAGCTGCCCGTGCTCGTGAACGCCGATCGCGTGCGCGAGATCAAGGAAGCGGTCGACTTCTGCGAGAAGCAAAAGCTGCGAATGATTCTCGCGGGTGGCGCCGATGCGTACAAGCTTACAGACCTGCTGGCGAGCAAAAAGATTCCCGTGGTGCTCGGGCCCATTCAAGCGCTGCCATCCTCCGAAGATGAGCCGTACGACATTCGTTACACGACCCCGGCCGTGCTACACAAGGCAGGCGTGCTGTTCGCGCTCGGCACATTCAACTCGTCCGATTCGCGCACGCTGCCGTACGAGATTGGCAATGCGGTGTCGTACGGCCTCCCGTGGGAAGCAGCGCTAGCGGCTATTACCAAGGCGCCGGCCGAGATTTTCGGCGTGGCAGACACGGTGGGTACCGTCGAGGTCGGTAAGCTGGGCAACATCATCGTCACAGATGGCGATCCGCTCGAGATTCAAACCGTCGTGAAGTATCTTTTCGTCAACGGTCGCCTGACCGCCCTCGATAACCGGCACCTGCGTCTGTACGAGCAGTACCGCGCCCGTCCAAAGCCCGCCACCAAATAACCAGTAACATATGGGGCGAGGCTTGAATGCGAATGAGCAGGTCCACCCTTTCCCTCGAGACACCTGGTGACACCCGCGGCACGCTCGAGTCCTCGGCAGAGGGAGACGTACCACGCAGCGGGCCGCTTCCTGTTTTTCGCATTCCTAACACGCTCCTGATCAAGGGCACGTTGAAAGCCGAGGAAGACGTGATCATCGAGGGCCGTTTCGACGGCGAGATCGACCTGCCCGATCACTGTCTGACCATTCTTCCTGACGCGGAGGTGCACGCGAAGATCTTTGCACGTGATGTCACCGTGCATGGGGCGCTGACTGGCCGCGTCACCGCGACGGAGATTGTCGACATCCGCGACACCGCCTCGGTCGTTGGTGCCGTGGCGGCGCAGCGCATTCTGCTCGGCGAGAATGCCAGTGTGCGTGCCCGTCTCGTGACGCGCCGCCACATGGATGCTGCTGCGCACGTTGCGCGGTACCGGCGCGAGCGGGGACTGAAAGCAGAGTAGGGGCTGAGGAGCGCTCACTTTTTCTGTATGATGTTGCCTATGAAAGCTGTGAGCCCGCGGGTCGTGCACGGAACGAGCGCGACCGATACCTGGACAGTGAGCGATGCCACGGAGCTATACGAGGTCGAGCGCTGGGGTAGGGGCTACTTCCGCATCGGTGACGAGGGACACCTCCTCGTTTCTCCCACGAGGGATGCGCAGCGCGCGATCGACCTCAAGCAGCTCGTCGATCGACTGCAGTTGCGTGGCATCCACTTGCCCATTCTCATTCGGTTTCGCGACATCCTCCGCCACCGACTCCAGGAGATCCACGAAGCCTTCCAGAACGCCATTGCCCAGCACAACTACACTGGGCGTTACATGTGTGTCTACCCGATCAAGGTCAATCAGCAGCGGCAGGTCGTCGAAGAGGTCTTGGAGTTCGGCAAGCCCTACCAGTTCGGCCTGGAGGCGGGCTCGAAGCCCGAGCTGCTGGCCGTGGCGGCCCTGGCTTCCAACGACACACCCATCATCTGCAATGGCTTCAAGGACGCGGAATTCATCGAGATGGCGATGTTGGCACAGAAAGTCGGACGCCGCGTCATTCCGATCGTCGAGAAGTACACGGAGCTCGGCCTTATTCTCGAGTACGCGGAACGGGTGGGTGTCCGGCCGACGATTGGCATGCGCGTGAAGCTGGCCTCCCGCGGGAGCGGGCGCTGGCACTCGTCCGCCGGTTATCGATCGAAGTTTGGCCTGACCGTCGCGGAAATCCTGCGCGGGCTGAAGGAGCTCAAAGCGCGGGGCATGGAGGACTGCTTCAAGCTCCTGCACTTTCACCTCGGCAGCCAGATCCCCAACATTCGCATCATCAAGGGCGCGCTCGTCGAGGCGGCGCGCGTGTATGCCGAGTTGGCCAAGGCGGGCGCTGGCCTCGAGTACCTCGACGTGGGCGGCGGCCTCGGCGTCGACTACGACGGCTCTCAGACGAACTTCGAGTCGAGCACCAACTACACGCTCGAGGAGTACGCGAACGACGTCGTGTACCACGTGCAGACCATTTGTGACGAGGAGGAAGTTCCCCATCCGACCATCGTGTCGGAGAGCGGCAGGGCGGTCGTGGCGTACCACAGCCTGCTCGTGTTCAACGTGCTGGGTGTGTCTGGGTTTGGCGAGGAGCGCATTCCGACCGAGGCGACCGACGACATGGAGCAACCGCTCGTCGATCTCATCGAGACCTATCACAACGTCACGGCGCGCAACGCGCTCGAGAGCTACCACGACGCGCAGCAGGCGCTCGACATGGCCCTCAATCTCTTCGCCGGTGGCTATTTGTCGCTCGATCAGCGGTGCATGGCTGAGAATCTGTACTGGGCCATTTGCGTGAAGCTCCAGAAGCTCGTCCAGCAGATGGAGGATGTGCCGGAGGATCTACAGGGGTTGGACGACTATCTCTCGGACACCTACTTTGGGAACTTCTCGCTGTTCCAGTCGATTCCTGATAGCTGGGCGATCAAACAGCTCTTCCCCATCATGCCTATCCACCGGCTCGCCGAGCGGCCCACCAAGCGTGGCGTCATCGGCGATATTACTTGCGATTCCGACGGCAAGATCGACCAGTTCATCGATCGTCGGGACGTCAAGCGAACGCTGCCCTTGCACGCCTTCAACGGCGACCGCTATTACCTCGGCGTCTTTCTTGTCGGGGCGTATCAAGAGATTTTGGGCGACCTGCACAACCTGTTGGGCGACACGAACGCCGTGCACGTCAGCCTCAACGGCGACAACGAGGTGGTGCTGGACGATGTGATCAAAGGGGATACGGTGCGCGAGGTCCTCGACTACGTGGAGTTCAACCCGGACGTGCTCCTCGGTAAGCTGCGCGCCGATGTGGAGACTGCGGTGCGCGACGGCAAGCTCGATTACGAGGAGTCGGGCCGGCTGCTGAGCTTTTACGAGGAAGGCCTACGAGGGTATACGTACCTCGAGGAGCACTAGGCGTCCTCTGAGCTCTGTTTCGACTCCGCCGCCCTAGGTAGCGGTTTTGGCGGGGCAGCGACATCCGACGCTGCCCGGGTCGGGGTCGACCCTGCGACGGCAGCAGACGCTTGGTTCCGACCATTCCCTTGCGGCCGCGGTGAGCTCGATGCCTTCTTTCGTGGGCCGCCACCCTGATGATCGAAGAAACGCCGGCACGCGCGATTGAAGCGAGCGGTGAGTAGCCGACCTTGTTCGCCTGGCGCGGGTCCGAGCGCGCGCCACGCGGCCTGCGCCGTGCGCACGGTATCGATCGCGGTGCGCCGACGTGTCTGTTCATCGACGCGGCCAGCAATTGTGTTCGACGCGAGGGCTTCTTTGAGCAGCGACGCCAGCGCCACCGCCGGCGCGTTCTTGAGCGGCTGCATCCCCAGCTGGCTCAGCACGCCTTCCACTTCTTGGCACAGTTGCTCCATGTGTCGTAGGTTCTCACGCGCGTCGAGCGACGTGTTGCGGAAGGTGGCTGGCTGCGCCTCGACGAGTCGGTTGTAGACGGCGGCAAAGCGATCCTCGAGCGCGGCGTGCAGTGCGCCAGGAAGGGGCGTCGACGACGATCGCCATCGCTGCCAGATGCTCTCGACGCGTCGTTTCATATCTGCAGGTTCAGGCCGTTCGACGTCGCTCACGACAGGCCGTTCGACGTCGCTCACCGCAGGCGGCTCGACGCTAGACGCTGGCCGTTCGACTGCGCTCACGGCAGGCAGAAGCGCTTCGAGCTCGTCGATCAACTGCTCCCGCGTCTCCTTTGCCGCTTCGATTCCGATCTGATATCGGTTCTTGTAGCGATTGAAGAAGCGGTCGCACGCGGTGCGGAAACGCTTCCACAGCGCCTCGGATTTTTGCCGCTTCACCGGGCCAATGGCTTTCCACTCGAGTTGCAGCCGTTTGAGAGTCTCGAGGCCTTCGGACCAATTGGTGGTGTCGGCTATCGCCTCGGCCTGCTGGATGAGTGTTTCCTTCTTCGCCTGGTTGCTGCTCCAGAGGGCCTTCCGTTGTGCGAGGTCTTCCTTCCGCCGGGTGAAGAACCGATCGCAGGCGGAGCGAAAGCGCGCGGCGAGCTCGCGTGCTTGCTCACCTCTGAGTGAGCCGATCGACTGCCATTGCAACTGCAACTGCTTGAGCTCTTCCGCCGTGCGCAGCCAGTCGGTTGAATCGGTCAGCGCCTCGGCGCGGGCGCAGAGCGCCTGTTTCTGCTGCACGCGGTCCGCTTCTTCGACGGCGCGCTGCGCGAAGTACGCGTCGCAGCGCGCCTGTGCCGTCTCGAGGGCAGCACGGAAGCGCTGCCATAGCGCGCTGCCTTCTTCACCGCGCGGGCCGCTGCTCACCTGCTTCCATTGCTGGCGCAGCTCGCGCAGCTTGGGCGCGACCTCGAGGATGTCGTCGATCTCTTGAAGCGCCTCGACCTGTTGGCAGATTTCCTCTTGGACGCCTGCGTTCGCCCACCGCTTCCAGTCGTCCACTTCGCGTATCTCCTGCAGCTTGGCGAAGAGCGTTGTTTGCACGCCGCGCAGGCGGCTCGCCATGTGGATGTGATCTTGTCGGGTTGGTAGCGCTCCGATGCCCTCTGCGGCAACCCGGACATCCCGCCACGCCTGATCCGCGTCCTTGAGAGTGAGGTCAGGGCGATCAACCACGGCCTCGAGGCGCACGCACAGCGCGGAGAGCTCCTCGAGCCGCTGACGTTGCTCGCGTGCTTGCGCCTCGCGCGCGTCCGCGGCGCGCGCAGCCAAGCGTGCTTCGGCCGCGCGAAACCGCGTGACGAGCGCGCCTGTTAGGCCGGCCTCCCGACGTGGGGTGTCGGCGACGGCGCCGTCCTGAACGGGGCCGGCTGTGCCGGGGCGATTGCTCGTGGCCGCGTTCCACGCTTTGAGCAGCTCGGCCCATTGGCCGTGGGCCTCGGCCAGATCCGGAAGCTCCGCGGTCGTCTCCGCGTCGCGGATGAGCGCTTCGAGATGGGCGGCCTGCTCCTGCGCCTCGCGCCAGCGTGCGTGGCGCGCCTGGGCCTCCCGCACTGCGCGCGCGAACCGCTCGGTCACCTCCGCAGGGACCAGCGCGAGGTCGCGTGCGGACCAGCCGGCGGCTGCGGCGGCGAGCGCTTCGGGGATCTCGTCCCCCTCGAGGGCCTCGACGCGTTCGCACAGCGCGATGTGCGCGGCTTCCGCCTGGGCGCGAGCCTCCTCCTGTCCGCGTCGCTCGGCCTCTTGCACTTCGAGCGTGGTCAGCCGATCACGGGCCTGCTGGCGCGCCTTCTCGAAACGCTCCAGGAGCCCGTGGTTCGCCGGCACGGCCTCGTCCTGCTTTGCCCACAGCGCGTCCGCCTCCTCGAGGCGATGGGCGACCAGCCGCAGATCGACGGCCGTGGCTGCGCCCTCGAGGCGCGCACAAACCTCGTCAGCGGTCGGGACCTGCTCGCTTGCCACCGGGTGACGCTCCGCCTGAGTGGCGGGCGCCTGGGCGCGCAAGAGCGCACGGGCGCGACGGGCGACGAGCTTGTTTCGCGCGCGCGTCGCCACGTGCTCGAGCTGCTCCGGATCTGTGACCCCGGTCAGCGCGGCGAGCGCGACGTCCTTGTGCTCGCTCTTGGTGGCGGAGGCGAGTCGCTCGCTCGGATTGGAGACCCGCTCGAGCGCCGCCAGCCGCACCGCGCTGTGCGTTGCCTGCCGCGCGACCGACCCGAGGATACGTTCGGAGGTGATCCGCCCGACCGCGGCGAGGCCCATGGCTTCGGACGTGGCCTGCTTCGCGAGCGTCGCGAGGTCCCGCTCATCGGCGAGCACGCCCAGGGCCGCTTCCGCGCGGGGGAGATCCTGCTCGTCGAGCGCGATATCGAGCAGCAGGGCGCGCGCCTCCTCCCGCACGTCGTCACTCTGGTCCAGACGCGCGATCTCAGCGAGCAGGGCCGGGTCGTCGAGCCGGGCGGTTGCGAGGCGCCGAATGCCCGGGTCTTCATCCTCGCGGGCAACGGCCCGGAGCACCTCCTGCTCCTGGTCGCCGAGCTCTTCGATGGCACTGGCCCGGATCGCACGATCGGGGTGCTTCCATCGCGGTTGACGGAACCGATCGAGTAGCGACATAGCTCTCTACTCCGGGGTCGAGAACGTGACCACAGCTCCGGCTGGCACGGTTTCGGCCCAGTCGGCGAACGTGTAGTCTACAACGGGGGCTGTCTTTATTGGCACAACTTTCGTGAGGGAAGGTGCGTAACGGAATGGGGGAAACGAGACAGGCCGGATGGGCCCTTCTGCGCCAACCGACGACACCGTAAGTCGAACTAAGATTGCTGGCTATGGCCGACCCCGTCTCGTCACGCCGTTTCGACCGAGCCATCGTCGAGGGGTCCCTCGCGCATGCCGTGTGGCGTCTGGCCTGGCCCAGCATGCTGCAGAACATCATTGGGGGCCTCCAGGGTCTGGTCGACCATGCCATGATCGGGCATTTCGTGGGCTATACGGGCAACGCGGCCGTGGGCGTGAGCTGGCAGATCTACCTCGTGGTCATAGTCTTCGTGAGCTCGCTCATTTCGGGCATGGCGGTGCTGGTGGCTCGCTTTGCCGGCGCGGGAGACGCAGAGAAGGTCGATCGCGTCGTCTACCAAGCGTTTCTGACGTCGGTGGTGCTCGCCTTCGGTGTCCTGGCACCGATCGGATATGTGGCATCGCCGTGGTTGTTGTCGTTTGTGAACGCCACGTCCGAGGTGCAACGCGAGGCGCTCCCCTACCTGCGGATCATGTTGTGCTTGAGCGTCGGCATGCTGATCTTCTTCATGATGGGAGGTGCGCTTCGCCCGGCCGGCGACGCGCGGACGCCGCTTCGGCTGGGCATCGTGCTGACCGTGCTGAACATCACGCTGAACGTCATCTTGATCGGCGGCTTGGGACCCATTCCGGCCATGGGCACGACTGGTGCGGCGTTGGGCACCGTTCTCGCCTCGGGCGTTGTGGGTGCCGTCGGCATTGGGCTGCTGTTCTCCGGGCGTTTGCCGGTCCACTTCACCTGGCATATGCGGTGGCGACCAGACTGGGAGATCATTCGGTCGCTGTTTCGGTTTGGCCTGCCCACGGGCTTTCAGGGCATTGCGATGAACGTTGGGGGCGTGCTCCTCCTGCATTACATCGGATCGCTGGCCCAGAGCGCCGAAGCACAGGCTGCCTACACGGTGGGCTATGGGCAGCTGTTCGTGTTCATCACATGGACATCGGTTGGCCTGATGGGCGCAACGGCCGCCGTCGTCGGTCAAAACCTTGGGGCGGGGCGACCGGAGCGGGCCACAGCCGCGGCGCGCGTGGCGGCTCGGCTCGGTCTTGGTGTGGCGCTGCTGGTCGGCAGCGCGTTTGTGACCGTGCCGGACGCGCTGTTGGGGCTCTTTGGCATGGAGGGGGTCGCGGTAAGGTCGCTCGGTGTCCAGCTCCTCCAGTTTCTCGCGATTTCAGGCCTTTTCGTCACCGTCGCGCTTGTCTACACCGGCGGTCTTCAGGGCAGCGGCGATACGCGGAGCCCTTTTTATATCTCGGTTGTCTCACAGGTCGTCATCCCTCTTGGCATTTGCGCGACGCTCGACGTCGTCAAGGGCCTGGAACCGGCGGACATTTGGATGGCCATCGTGCTCGGCCACGTGACGCGTTGCCTCCTCTCGGTCATACGCTTTCGACAGGGCAAATGGCGGCAGATTGCCGTCGATATCTCACCGGCGACACCGTGAACAGGGGTGACAAGGTGACAAGGTGACAAGGTGAGAGGGTGACGAGGTGCTAGGGTGACAGTGAGGGTTGCATGACGTTGGATCGTCCTACTCATGTCGTGGCGGTGTTCGGCGGCGCCTGTTCGGGGTCGGTAGCGGCAGAGTACCTGGCGGAGCGCGGTGTCGCCGTGGTCGTGTACGAGCAAAACGCGCGACCTTACGGCAAGATCGAGGATGGCCTCCCCCGCTGGCACCGTGCTCAGCGCCGCATGGAGTACCGCAAGATCGACGGTAGGCTGGAGCGCCCCGGCGTGCTCTTTGTCCCGCGGACGAGGCTGAGCGCCGACATTGCCTTCCTCGACGTGGTCTCGTGGGGCTGGAGCGCCGTGCTGCTGGGGAACGGTGCCTGGAAGGATCGACCACTCGACGTTCCTGATGCAGACCAGTACGTCGATCGTGGTCTCGTCTATCAGAATCCGTTCGTCTACTGGTTCAATCATCTGAACGAGGCGCGGTACGATGGGCCGCGCTACGATGTCAAGCCGGGTACGATCTGCGTGGGTGGCGGGCTCGCGTCGATCGATGTGATTAAGATCATTCAGCTCGAGCTCTATGGACACGCGTTGCGCCACCGTGGCATCGACGCATCGATGTACGATCTCGAGCACCACGGCATCCCTGCGGTATGCCAGCAGCACGGCGTGGACCCGCGTTCGCTCGATGTTGAAGACGGCTGGCTAGTCTACCGTCGCCGCATCGAGGACATGCCGCTCACGCCGGCACCTCCACGTGCAACGCCGGAGCAACTGGAGAAGATCGGCACGGTACGACGCCGAATCCTGCAGAAAGCGCAAGACAAGTACCTGTTTCGTGTGCGTCCCCTTGCCCTGCCACGAGCGCTTATCATCGATGCGGATCGCGTCGTGGGATTGCGGCTGTGTGAGACGCGGCTCGAAGAAAGCCGCGTGGTGCCCCTACCGGATCACACGTTCGAGCTGCGGTCCGAGCTCATCGTAAGCTCGATTGGGAGCGTTCCTGAACCGCTCCCCGGCGTCGTGATGAAGGGCAGCTACTACGACTATGCAGACTGGGACACGGGTGCGTACCGGCCCATTCCCGGGGTGTTTGGCATTGGCAATGTGGTGACAGGGCGTGGCAACATCAAAGCGTCACAAGACCACGGGAAGCAGGTCGCGCAGCACCTCGTTGAACAGTATCTTGGCACGGCCGATCCTGACGCGCACGGGATCGCGGAGCTGGCGCGGGTGGCAGAGATGCGCGGCGCGGCCGCAGCCCAGGCCGTGACCGACCACCTCCAAACCGTGGCCCCGCTCGACCCCGCCCAAGCCAACGCTCTGCTCGCCCGAGCGGAGGCGCGCCAGCGCGAGGTCGGATACAACGGGAGCTACAGGGCCTGGATCGACGCCGTAACGCCGGCAGACCTAGAGTAGGGGTCAGGTGTCAGGGTGGTAGGAGCATCTTCGAGCAACATACAACTGTGCGCACACCACGATGCCTTCAACGTTCGCCTTGCCGCCGTGCCCTCGAAGAAGCTACAACCAGCTCTGGTCCCTCAAAACTGATCCCTGTTCCCTGAGACAGCCCTGAGACCTGACCCCTGGCACCTGACCCCTTCTTTTGCCCTGACCCCTGAGACCTGACACCTGTCTATGAAGCGACGCAGACCACCCTCAGACGTTTCGTTGTTTGACCTGCCGGAGAGTGAAGGATCTGGTGGCACGCCTCCGCCACCGCCACCAGCGACCGGTGGCGGTGTGGACGGCGAGCAGCCGGTCGCGCTCCACGAGGCCGCGCAGTCACGGTATCTGAACTACGCGCTGTCGGTGATCACGGCGCGGGCATTGCCAGACGTGCGCGATGGTCTCAAGCCGGTCCAGCGGCGCATCCTCTACACGATGTGGCAACAGAGCCTCACCGCTGATGTGAAGCACCGCAAGTGCGCCAAGGTGGTGGGCGACGTGATGGGCAACTATCACCCCCACGGCGACACCGCCATCTACGACACGCTCGTGCGCCTCGCGCAGCCCTTCTCCATGCGATACCCGGTGATCGACGGCTCCGGCAACTTTGGGTCGCTCGACGGCGACCGGGCCGCGGCCATGCGCTACACGGAGTGCCGACTCGCCCGGCTCGCCGACGAGCTGCTCACGGAGCTGGAGCAGGACACCGTGCCGTTCCGGCCAAGCTACGACGGCACGCGGACCGAACCGGTCGTCCTTCCGTCGCGCCTTCCCAACCTGCTCGTCAACGGTGCGATGGGGATTGCGGTCGGCATGGCCACCAATGTTCCGCCGCACCATCTGGGTGAGGTTTGCACGGCGCTTCTCAAGCTGATCGACAATCCTGACCTCACCAGCGTGCAGTTGTGTCGCTACGTCAAGGGGCCCGACTTCCCCACGGCCGGCCAGATTCTCAACGCGCCCGAGGAGCTCAAAGAGATCTACCGCACTGGCAGTGGCACTATCCGCTTGCGCGGAACGTGGGAGCCTGGCGACCTGAGGCGCACGAGCAAGACCGTTTACATCACTGCCATCCCTTACAACGTTGACAAGTCCGAGCTCGTCTCCCGCATGGCCGATGTTGTGGTTGCGCGCAAGTTGCCCCCGCTCCTCGATGTTCGGGATGTGTCGACCGACGATGTGCGGATCGAGCTGGAGCTGAAGCGCGATGCGGATGAGAAGATGGTGCTGGCATATCTCTTTCGCCACACGCCCCTGCAAGTCAACATTCCCGTCAACCTCACGTGTCTCGTTCCGACAGAGAACGAGGAGGTCGGCCGGCCCGAGCGTCTCGATCTGAAGGAAGCGCTTTGGTACTTCCTTCATTTCCGCCTCGACGTCGTCACGCGGCGCCTCGAGCACGAGCTGGCGGCGCTCGCGAGGCGCATCCACATCCTGCAGGGGTTCGAGAAAGTCTTCGACGCGCTCGACGAGATCATCCGCATCATTCGGCGGTCGGACGGCAAGGCGGACGCGGCGCAGACGATCATGAAGCAGTTCGCGCTCGATGCCGACCAGACGGACGCGATTCTCGAGCTCAAGATCTATCGTCTGGCGCGACTCGAGATCCTGATCGTCCGAAAAGAGCTCGAGGAGAAGCGCAAGCGACAGCGGCAGATTCAAGGACTGCTGAAGAGCGAGCAACGGCGCTGGGACATGGTGCGCGAGGAGATCGAGGAGGTACGGAACGCCTACAGTCCCAAGGCCGACACGCGCCGGACGCTCATCCAAGGCGAGATCGAAGATGTGGATTATCGTCCAGATGACTTCATTCTCGACGAGGACAACGTGGTCATTGTCTCGCGGGACGGCTGGGTGAAGCGGCAGAAGGAAGTGAAAGATCTCTCGACGACGCGGCTGCGCGAAGGCGATGAGGTCGCGGCCGCCGTCGCGGGTAGCACGCGAGCCACGGTGGCGTTCTTTACCAACTTCGGCGTGGCCTACACCAGCCGCATCGTCGACGTGCCCGCGTCGACCGGTTATGGTGAGCCGATTCAAAAGCTGTTCAAGTTGAAAGATGGCGAGCGGATCGTGTCGGTGATCAGCCTCGACCAGCGCGCGACGCCCGGCCTGAAGCCCGCGACCGAAGGCGCGGTCCCGCCGTGCCAGGCAGTGGCGGTGACGAGCGACGGTTACAGCTTGCGCTTCAGCCTCGAGGCATTCATCGAGCCCAGCACCCGCGCCGGCCGCAGGTTTGGACGGCCGGTCGAAGGCGCCGAGGTCGTCGGTGTCGCGATCGTGGATGGTCGCGAGACGATCGTCGCCGCGACGCGCGAAGCGCGTGCGGTTCTCTGCCGGGTCGAAGAGGTGAATTTTCTGGCCGGTCCCGGGCGTGGTGTCATCCTCATCAAGATCGACCCAGCCCGCGACCGCGTGCTGGGATTCATGGCGGCGCGCCGAGCGCAAGATGCCTTGACCGTGGAGACGAGCCGTGGGGCGCAGCAGTCCATCAGCCCCGCGAAATACGACGTGACCGGTCGAGGTGGCAAAGGGCGCGCGCTCCTGCAGCGCGGCCAGTTCGTGCGCATCGTATCGTCGCTCCCCGCCGTGCCTGTCTTGGAGTAGCGGCGATCCTCGGTCGCTGTCGCATCAGCCCAGCCCGCACATACGCCGGGGCCTATAAAGGCCCCGCGCTACGTACGCCACATTTCCATGTCTCCCAATTTCGTTTGTAGCGCGCGGCCTTTCCGCCTTCGCGCTTCGCGCTTCGGCGGACCCGCCGTAGC
>WHTZ01000037.1 GCA_009377495.1 Luteitalea sp. | reverse complement strand
CCGTGCAGGCCGCGAACCTGATGTGCGGCCGGCACGGCGCTGCCCTCCCACGGCGGACAGCGCCGCTGATCGACCAGGCCGTTGTACCCCCACCGCTCATACCGCTCGCGCCACCGGCGCAAATTGCGGGGAGTCATCCCGAGGATGTCCGCCACTGTGAACCAATGCAGCTCCCCACTGATCGCTCGCAGAATCACATCCTGCATCCGCATCGCCTGCTCCCAGGCCGCCTGCGCGTACGCCATGAAGCCCCCTCTCAGGCTTCATCCTGTACCTTCGCTCGGCCAGCAAAGCGGACAGATCACTTGCTCTCGGGAGCGGACAGATCATGTACTCCCTACAGCAGGGTTGCTTGTTGTTGACAACCCTTCGACGACGATGCCATCGTCGTCGTCGTCGAACGGTTCGTCGACTGGGCTGGCCGCTGAAGGTAGATAGATGGGGCAAATCACAATCAACGAGGGGTTGGCCTGGCTCAAGACGCTGAAGAAGCGTCACGAGGAGCTGCTGGCGCTTCGCAACGACAACGCGCACAGGGAACGTCGCTTCTACGGCGCGTCTGCCGACAAGGAGATCGTCAAGGAACCCGTGTACGACGTGAAGGTCCTCGATCGGCTCGTGGGACGGGTCGCGCGGGAGATCCGGCTGCTCGATCAGGCGCTGAAGGCTACCAACGCCAAGACCGTTGTCGAAGGATACGACCAGGGCGATGCCGTGCTCGGCGAACTGTCCTGATGACGTGTGAGGCGTATGGGGACGGCCAGAGGAGCGTGCGGTCTAGTGGGAGTGTGTTCTCGCCCACGAAAAACCGAAGTGGAGAACGCCAACTGTCCTTGGAACGGACCCTGGTTGGTGGTCTGTGGTTCGAGGTAGGTGGTGCGGACGCGCGAAAAGTGCCGACGCAGGCTGGTTGCTTTCGTTGGTTGTGTCACCTGACTGCAGACCTTTGGCTTCCCCTCCAGACACCCCCCATGTCGGCGCGGTTCGCTGCGGTGAGCCTGGCGGTAAGGCCGGAGTAGGAACGAGCGCCGCCGCGAGGTGCGCACTCGGCGGCACGCCCCCAGACGTCGCGATCCCTCTGAGCGGCTGGGTCGACCGGCTGATCGAGTTCTTGACGGCTCTGGGCCAAGACGTCCAAGTCGTGATCAAGCCGACTCGCAGGAAACAGGGCGAGATGTCGGTCGTCGGCGCAGCATGAGGGAATTGTTTTGTCGCTTCGCATGTGCGACATTTCGAGGAGCCATCCGAAGCGCCCTCCTCACGGTACTCGCTCGAATGGAAGACCGTGCAGGCCGCGCATTGAATACCTGAACCCGCGTGGAGGGAAGCCGTCACGGAATTGCACGACGGCGCCTGTGTCGGCCACGAACTCTCTGGTCTTCTCATCGCCAGCGCGCAGATATGTCATGGCGGAGCCCGTATCGAGTGCGAGAGCTCCGCTCTGCACAACGATCCGGTATTCGACGGCGCCTTCGGCACTGCGATACCGACCGGCATAGCCCTTCACCTCGTCTCGGGATGGCGTCCAAGTGTCCACGGACGTGTAGATGGTCTCGTAGTTTCCGGGATCCGTCACGAGACGGGCGGTGGAGCCCCGCCTAGGCGGGACGAAGAGAATGTAGCGCTTGCGTCCCTCGCTTTCAGCTGAGTAGAGTAGCGGCGTGACCTTACGGAGTGGATACGATCGCTGCAACACCTCCAGCCTCGGCGCTGTCGTGATGTCCGCCAACCGCAGGTAATCGGCCTCCGCGCTTCGATAGAGACCTTCCGGCATGTTCGACACCGCTGGCGCGACGCGCCAAGCGTGCGCAGGGGCGACGACATTCGCGACGGGACCGAGCTCGTCGGCCAGGTAGATGTCCGCAATCTTCTCCGCAAGCGCCGAAGGACCACCGTCTGTGCGGTTGCACAGCACCGCGACGGAGAAGTGCTGCTCTGGGAAGCGCAGGTAGTACGCACGGTATCCCGCCCAGCCCCCGCCGTGTCGAATCGTGGTCAGGTTGCGATACCTCTCGACCTGCAGGCCGGACGCGTAGCTCAGAGCCTCGCCGGACGCTAGCGCTCCAGGCCGAGTGATACGTTGGATGACCTCGCTGCCGCCGACCTTCGCGGTATGGAAGTTCCCATCCCACCGATCTCGCCGCGTCCGCCGACGCGCTCCAGGCCCGGCTAGTGGCGCCGGTTCGGCCGGCTGTGGTGATCTTCGTGATTGGGGCGGCGCTCGTACTGCTCGTGGCCTGCGCCAATGCCGGCAGCTTGCTGCTGGCCCGGGCGACCGCCCGCGAGCGGGACGTTGCGGTGCGCCTCGCCCTTGGCGCCCCGCGTGCCCGCGTGCTTCGTGCATTTCTGGCTGAAGGCCTCCTGATCGCGCTGGCCGGCGCCGCGCTCGGCGCCATCCTGGCGTTCGGGGCGGTCAGGGTCTTCACGCGCCTCGCCGCGACCATGCTTCCCCGCCTCGAGGATGTTGCGGTCGATCTGCCGGTGCTCCTGGCCAGCCTGGCTATCGCGGGGCTGGTCGCCCTACTGTGCGGCACGGCGCCCGCCCTACATGCGCTTCGGACCGATGTCGCGCCCGCGTTTCGGCAAACTGGCGGCTCAGGCTCGCGCCGGGCGCGCCGTCTCACCGGGGCTCTGGTCGTGGCGCAGATCGCCGCGTCGATCGTGCTCCTGGTTGGTGCCAGTCTGTTGGCCCGGACAGTGATCAGCCTCCTCAGTGTCGATCTCGGCATCGAGTCGCGGCGCACCTTGGCGACGACGCTCATGCTGACCGACGCGATCGGGTTCGACGGGGCAGCGCGGAAGCCGTTCGTCGCCGACCTGATGCGTGAGCTCCGCGGTCTGCCAGGCGTGCGGCACGCTGGGATCGGCAGCAGCTTCCCGCCGCAGCAGTCAATGGTGGAGGTCGCATTCAGGGTCGGACCGTCTCGGAGGGAGGCCAGGGATACCGGCCACATGGGGCTGGCGGCCGTCACGCCCGGGTACTTCGGCGCGCTCGGCATCCCCCTGCTCGCCGGGCGCCTGCTCGAGGAGCGTGACGCTGGCCGTGGCGAGCCGGTCGCGGTGATCAGTCGATCGGCGAGCCGGATGATCTTCGACGCGGAGGATCCAATCGGTCGGCGGCTGCCATCCCGACTGCCCGGCGCTCGGACAGAGCCTGCCCGTGTCGTCGGTGTCGTGGGTGACGTGAAATACAGCGGCCTACACGCGGCCGCGGGCGGCACCATCTATATTCCCTGGGAAGACCTTCCCGTGGGGGTTGTCAACCTCGCGGTCAGGACCGCGGGCGATCCGCTCGTCGTGGCGCCCGCGATCCGGAGCGTCGTCCACGGTCTCGATCCCGGGCAACCCATTGGCACCATTCGGCCTCTCGATGACGTGATCGCCAGGTCGATCGCAGACCGACGCCTGCATACCTTGCTCGCCGGCAGCTTCGCCGGGCTGGCGCTCGTGCTCGCGCTCGTGGGGCTCGCTGCCGCGCTCGCGCGAGCGGTGACAGAGCTGCGGCGAGAGCTCGCGATCAGGACGGCGCTGGGCTCCAGCCCGCATCGGACCGTCCGGTTCATGATCGCCAAGGGTGCCGCGCTCGCGGCTACCGGGGTCGTGGCCGGACTCGCGGCGGCGGCGCTCGCGGCGCGCGGCCTCGCCGGCATGCTGTATGGCCTGGGCCCGCGCGATCCGACTACATTCGTCGGGGCGGCCGCGCTCGTCGCGTTCGCGGCGCTGCTCGCGTGCTATCTGCCCGCTCGCCGAGCAGCGCGCGTCGACCCGGCCGAGCTGTTGCGGGCGGAGTGAAGCCTGGGTTCGGCCCAAATCAGGGTTCAGGAAGCCAGAACGGGCGTCACGCCCGTGTGCTTCTCGATCAGCGCCGCGATTTTCTGAATCAACTGGACGACGGGATCATCGGGACGGTCCCAGTCCACCCAGACTTTTACCGTCGTGACGTGTTCCCCACGCGCGATCCGGAACGAGGCGGGCACGCGGTCGGGTGTGCCCGGGGTGTGGGAATCCTCGCGGCGTTCCAGGGCAGCCGCATCGATCAGCTTCCGCAATTCGGCCTCGTCGTCCCCCGCAAGCGAGACGGGCGGATATTCAATCACGTCGTCCCGGACTCGGTGAGTGATCGAGAACCCGGTGTCGTCCCAGCGCACCGTCCAGGCGCCGAACCCCTCGGGATGGTGCGGCGATCCGCTGCCAAATTCGAACACTGTCACGCCTTCCGCGCTCATGCCGGCGGATGCTGCCAAGATTAACGCCAAACAGAGAGTCGAAGTGACGCGCGTCACCGGAAGTTACCGCGGTGGCTTCTGGTCCGGCCGCCCACCGCGGCTCTCCTCCTTCGTGGCTTTCCCTGGCTCAGTGTCGGGAAGGCGGGACGCCTCTTCGGCGCTGGCCGCCCGCGGCCGCTGCTTCGTGCTGTCGTAGGTGCCGCCGGCGGGTTGTATGTCGGCGGGTGCCCTCCGCCTCACGGAATGCGACTCGATGAGACGGTCCACCTCGGCTCGCGCGGCGTCCCCCCGAACCATGGCGCGGACTTGATCCTCGGTGAGAGATACAGGACCGGCTTTCGCTTCCTCGCTCATCACATGCCTCCCGTTCACCACACGTACATCTCCTTGACGCGATCTCCGTCCACGAAGACATTCACGTTGCTGTTGGTCTGCTTTGCGTGGGCCCCCAGAATCGTGAAGTTGGTACAGGCATCGTCATTCGCGTCGTGGAACTTTCTCCAGGCTCCGTCGATCCAGGCCCACGAGTTGGACCGTTCGTGGTTCGACCAGAGCGAACTGACCTTCTTTCCGTTCAACCAGGGCATAATCGTCTCCTTCTCTCATCCGTCTCAGGGGCGAACGGACGTGATGCCTTGCTTCTCCATGTACTTCGCACTCACGGAATAGACGTCCTCGACCACCCGTGCTAGCTCAGGGGGCAGCTCGTATCCGGCTGACTCGGCCTGGCCGGGGTCCGCCATGAACAGGAACGCCACCTGGCGCAGGCCATCCGTGATCTCGAGGCGGCCAACCAGGCTGCATGGCGGGATTTGCCGCAGGGGCCGCCGATTGCTGAGCAGTGCCGGCACATCGACGGAACGGATCAGGCGCGCGAAGTCCTCGCGCTCGATGCGTTCTCCTGCGATGCGTCCATCACGCTGCGTCATCCGGCAGTACAACTCGCAGGCGAGCGCTCCCGACCCGGTAGCCTCGAAACGGTAGCGGTAGCGCTCTTCGGCTTGGCCGCCCTCGATCGAAAGACGAATCTGCACGTCGCTGGCACGCTCGGCATGGTCAGCAGCGAGGCGGAGCTTTTCGGCCAGTTCGTCGGGAACCAGCGGCGCGCCTCCGGGTGAAGCTTTCTGTTCGTCTGGCATCGTGTCACCTCAAACCGTGTAGACGGCCACGCCGTGCCGATCGCAAAACGGCCGCACGAGTCGCTCGACGACTTCGGTGTTGTCGGCCATGACCGTGCCGGTATTCACGGGACTGCGGGAGGGGCAGTTGGAATCGGAATACTCGTCCGGATGGCCGAGCATGTGGCCAAACTCGTGAGAGGCCACGTCGCCTGTATCCATCGTGTCCCAGGTGGTCATGTTGCTTCGCGCAGGGCCGACGCGCACGCGCACGCGATGGTGCTCGTTGCTGTTCACCCATTCCACGCGGAAGTTGAGCACGCATCTGCCGATGCAGCCCGGGTTGGTGCAGCAACCGAACCGACCGCTCCACTTGTTCTCTATGCCAGATCTCCAGGTGTTGCGCAAGTTCGCCTGCGTCGTGGCATCGATACCCGCGTCGAAGTCCAGACGGATTCGCACGGTGATCTGCGTTCCGCGCTGGTCGTAGGCGGCCGTCCAGCCGTAGATGCATTCACTGACGCTGAAGCTGATGCTCTCGGTCGGGCCGACGGCTCCGTTGGAGAAATCGTAGATCTCGGTGATGTAGGGAGTACTCCCCCGAGTCTCTTCATGGACAGATACCGCCCACCCCTTGGCCTTCGCCGCGGAGGCGATGGCGAGAAGGTTGGTGGACGCATCGTCATTGCGGTCGTCGAGTTTCCGCCACCCGGAACCGCGCAGCCACACCCATACGTTGGATCTCTGGTCATTGCACCACAGAGCGTCGATGTATCGCCCACAGGAAACAGCCATCTAGCCACCTCCGACCGTACGGTGCCTTTCTCAGTTCTTAATAGAGTCAACGACCAGAACGCGTGCACCGAACTTCGTACGCAGAGAAAAACGGGGTTCGGCTCGGCATTTGCGCGAATAAAAAAGTTGCAGTAAGCCGTGGGGCGCGGTCGTGAGCGCGGTGACATCCGAAGGATTTCCGGCCCCTCCCCTCTCTCACCGATCGACATGGATGACCGCACGCTGGTTCGCCGAATGCTCGCGGGCGACGAGACAGCCTTCGACGAGTTCTCGACGGCTACTTCCCTCGGCTGTACCGCTTTGTCGTCAATCGGGTCAGGAACGAGGACGCGGCCGAGGACATCGTCCAGGCGGGACTCGTCACGGGTGTGCGCAAGCTGGCGACATGGCGAGGCGAAGCAGCGCTCTTCACATGGTTGTGTACGCTGTGCCGGCACGAGATCAGTGCCTACTACCGCGGCCAGGGGAGGCTGTCGGAGGTCCGCTTGATCGACGATGTACCCGAGATTCGGGGACGGCTGGAGGCGCTGACCGCCAGCGCCTCCGATCGGCCGGACGTGGCGCTCGATCGCCAGGAGGTCGCGCGGCTCGTGCGTCTGACACTCGACTACCTGCCCACCCGGTACGGAGATGTGCTGGAATGGAAATACCTCGAAGGACTTGCGGTTGCGGACATCGCACAGCGGTTGCGATCGACGCCGAAGGCCGCGGAGTCGCTCTTGACGCGAGCCCGGGCGGCCTTTCGCGAGGGCTTTGCCACGCTGACCGGCCGGACGTTGACTCACGTGGTGTCAGAGTGAGCACAGAGGAGCGCTAACCCTCATGGAGCATCAGGTGCCCGAGACGAACGCGATGTCTGACGAACGCGACCCCTTGCACGAGCTGCTGCGGCTGGCGGGGCCGCGGCCGGCCGTGCCCGCCGATCGCTCCGCGCGCGTGCGCCTGGCGGTCCGCGATCGGTGGCACGACACGGTGCGCGTGCGCCGGCGCCAACGACAGGGCCTGTTCGCTGCCGCAGTCTTGGCGGCGGCCGCACTGATGATCGTCGCGACACGGGTGACGCTGCGACCTCCAGCTCGCCCGCCTGCCGCGACACCCGCTGCCGTCATCGCCTCTGTCGAGGCTGCGACGGGCCCCTTCTCGCTGACGGAGCACACGGGTCGTCAGGACGAGGCCGAGGTCACGCTCGATCCTGGCAATCGCCTGTCGAGCCATCCCATTCATCAGGGAGCCCTGGTGCGCACGCCCGCGGGCACGCGGGCTGCGATCCGCCTGCACGGCGGCGTGGCCCTGCGGCTGGACGAGGCGACCACCGTGCAACTGGAGAACGACGAGGATGTCGTGCTGGAGGCGGGGGCAGTCTACGTTGACACGGGGGACGAGGGATCATCGCCGCGCCAGCGCGTGGAGATTCGCACGCCGTATGGCATCGCCCGTGATGTCGGGACACGCTTCGAGGTGCGGCGGCTAGCGTCAGGTGTGCGCGTGCGCGTACGGGACGGTCTCGTCCGGCTGCAGCAGGAGACGCGATGCCACGAGGTGCGGCGGGGTACGGAGCTCGTGACGAGCAGCGCCGGGGAGGTCACGCGCCGGACGATTCCCCTGCAAGGCGTGTTGTGGGACTGGGTCAGCCGCGCGGCGCCGCCGGCGAACATCGAAGGCAAGCCGCTGACGGCGTTTCTCGACTGGGTCGAGCGCGAGGGCGGCTGGCACGTGCGCTTCGCCGACGCGTCGCTCGCGCGGACGGCGGCGACGACTATCGTGCATGGGTCGATCGACGGCTTGACCCTCGAGGAGTCACTGGATGTTGTGCTCGCCGCCTGCGGTCTCGCCCATCGCATCGAGGGCGGCAGCGTCGTGATCTCGTCGAGCCGCGCATTGCGGGGCGACGCACGTGAGGAGGGGCCGCGGTGACGGCCGGTCGCCTGCTTGCGGCGGCCATCGCCATGATCGCTGCCACGGCGAGCCAGGCCGTCGTGACCGCCGAAACGCGTGCGGAGCCGTTTGCCGGCCGTCCGCTGCACGACGCGCTTCAGGCGCTGCGGCGCGAAGGCTTGAAGATCATCTTCAGCACCGAACTAGTGCGCTCGGACATGCTCGTATCGGACGAGCCGCGCGCCACCTCGCCGCGCAAGATCCTGGACGAGCTCCTTCGCCCTCACGGCTTACGGGCGAAGGATGGGCCCCGGGAGACGGTGCTCGTTGTGAAGGCGCCGCCACGCCGGCCCGCGTCCCGGTCGCCGCCGCCGAAGTCCCATGGCTCCGTGAGCGGCCACGTTGTCGACGCACGAACCGGCGCGCCCCTTCCCGGTGTCCTCGTTCAGGCGCCGGTACGTACCGGCATTCGTGTGTACACGGACGCGCGCGGCGCGTTCCGGATCGATGATCTGCCCGCCGGGCATCAGAACCTCGTCGTCGGCGCGGACGGCTTCATGGAGGCCCGTCCCACGGCCACTGTGCCCGCGGCTGGTGTCGTCGATCCCTGCGTGGTCGACGAGGTGCGAAAGCACATTCCTGAATGGGCTGACGACAAGAACCGGCTCACGATTCGTCACCTTCTCACTCATACGAGCGGCCTCCGTGACGCCTTCCTCCTTCGCGAGCTTGCTGCACCGAGTGATCAAGCTGGTGACCTGAACGAGGCCATCGTGAGCATCCTGGCGCGGCAACGGACCCTCAACTTCACGCCAGGCAGCGAGTTCGAATACAGCAACAGTGGTTATGTGCTACTCGCCAGCCTCGTGAAGCGGGTGAGCGCGCAGTCGCTTCGCGCCTTCGCGGACGCGAACATCTTCAAGCCGCTCGGCATGCGGCACACGCACGTTCATGACGATCCCGCGATCGTCGTCTCGAATCGAGCGGAGGGCTATCATCGGGAGGCAGGTCGTGTGGATCTGATCCCCCATGCCGACCTCGGTCATCTGATTGGTACCACCGGTCTCTTCACGACGGTCCGCGACCTGTTGCGCTGGCAAGAGAACTTTACCGACGTGCGCGTCGGCGACAGGGCGTTCCTCACTGAAATGCAAAGGCCGACTGTCCTCAGGAGCGGTGAGACGAGCCAATACGGTTTTGGGCTCGAGATTGGACAGGATCGTGGCTTGCGGACGATCGGACACGGCGGAGGCGACCCAGGGTATGCCGCCTATGTGATCCGATATCCGGATCGGGGACTCGCTGTCGCGGTTTTGTGCAACTTGGACAACATCGGCCCCATGGTCGGTGGGCTGGCACGGAGCGTTGCGGGAGTCTACCTCACGGATATTCCTGCGCCCTCCAAAGGAGGTGAGACCACGACGGCCGCGCCGGTTCTACGGCCAGCCGACAAGCTTGCAAATAAGCTGGGCCTTTATCGAGACCCAGCGAAAGGAACGTTCGCCCGGATATTCATCCGCGACGGCAAACTCGTCTGGGCTTCGGGCGCAGGTGAAGGCGAGAGCATCGACCTGACGCCAGTCAGCGCAACCCGCTTCGTCATTCCCCAAACGCCGATCGCCGTCGAATTCCCTGCGGCCGCGCCCGGCCGACCTCAGGAGGTTCACGTGTTCGAAGGAAGGTCGAAGCCCGTGGTCATGCAGCGGGTGCCGCCGTTCGCACCCTCAAGTACGGAGCTCCGGCCGTTTCTAGGAAGGTACGCAAGCGCAGAGCTCGATGTCACCTACGAGATGACAGCGCGTGACTCCGGGTTGGTGATCCAGCGGCCAGGCCGGGACGACATCCCATTAAAACCGATCCTTTCCGACACATTCAGCGGTCGCCTCGTCAACGTTGTGACATTCTTGCGCGACACGCATGGTCAAGTGAGCGGATTTACGGTGAATGCCCACGGCGTGCGAAACCTACGCTTCGATCGGGTGAAGCCTCTCGCTAACACACGACACAGCGCCTCTCCACCGCACCGCGCATGAATGACGCAGACGTCAGGTGCTGAACGGCTGGGTGCACCTTCGCGGCTCCTGAGCCGTCCTATTTGTTGTCCGCTCTCGGCTTGCGGAGGGCCTCGCGCAGTACCGTCAGCGGCGACGGAAAATCGGGGGCGAGGAAGCGTGACTGCCAGCCGGGGACCAGGCGATCGATCTGCGCCGAGCGTTGAGAACAGCTGGGTTAGGTCCCGTCAAATGGATACCCCAGACCGGTCTAATCGTTCTTATCGTCTTTGCACGGGCCCGAATGAATTCTCTGTCGTAGCGTACCGCTGCCTGCTACACTTGCATCTGGCCTAACGGAGGCCTCCGGTCCGCGGAAAGGGCAGAAGCCCATCGTCGCTGGAAAGAAATCAAGCGATCCTTCTTTCAGCCCGCCATGCGGACACCGGGCACGACGATGAAAGGAGGTCGCCATGTCGACCCACCCCGAGAGCGCGTCTCGCGCGCTTCCCGAACGGCCGGACCTACGCCACCTGAGGAATCAGGCCAAGGATCTTCTCAAGGCAGGCGGTGCGAAGTCGCTCGCCGCGGCCCAATTCCAACTTGCCCGCGAGTACGGCTTCGCAAGCTGGCCGAAGCTCAAGGCCTACGTCGAATCGCTTACGGAGATTGGTCACCTCAAGGATGCCATCGACGCAAACGACTTGCCGCGCGTCGCCGCAATGATGGAGCGCAATCCGGAGTTGCACCGAGCGCCTATGGGCTACAACAAGAACGGCCCGCTGACCTGGGCGGCCGAGTGTCGCGGCGGGCGCTGCAGCCCCGAGCGACTTGCGATCGCGCGGTGGATGCTCGAAAACGGCTCGGACGTCCACCAAGGCGGCGATGGCCCGCTGATGCGCGCCGCTTTGTCGGACGAGCGAATTCCAATGATGGAATTGCTGGTCGCGCACGGAGCGAACGTGAACGCACGATGGGATGGCCGCTACCCGATTCTCTTTGCACCCTGCGAGTGCCTCGCGCCTGAGGCACTCAGGTGGCTGATCGAACGCGGCGCGGGCTTGCACGCCGTCAGCGCCGAATACGGCAATTGCGTGCAGATGCTCGTTTGCACTTATGCGCGCGATCCGGCAGGAAAGCACGCCTGCCTAGCCGTGTTCGCCGACGCCGGCTTTCCGCTCCCGGACACGGCGCCGATGGCAATCCATCGCGGACGGATCGACCTGCTCGCGGCGTGCTTAGACCGCGATGGCGACCTGCTTCATCGGCATTTTGCCCAATCGGAAATCTATCCCGGCGAGCTCGGCATCAAGCCAGGTGAAGGGCTCCACGGTGCTCCACTCGACGGCGGGACGCTGCTTCACATGGCAATCGACTTTCACGAGGCGGAGATTGCGCTGTGGCTCATCGACAGGGGAGCCGAAGTAGACGCCCGCGCCGCGATCGACGCCGAAGGCTTCGGCGGCCACACGCCTTTGTTTCACACTACGGTGTCGCTTCCTCCGCGAACGGATTCGCTTGCCCAACTGCTGCTGCGAAATGGCGCCGATACCAACGTGCGTACGACCTTAAGAAAGCAGCTCGGGGGTGCCCCGGAAAAGCAGGAGATGCGGGAATTCCACAACGTGACCGCCGTCGAGTTTGCCGAGCGATTTCAGGAACCCCACATGATCAATGAAGCCGCGATCGCGGCCATCGGCGAGCACACCGGCCAATCAATGTAGCCGCAGCATGTCGCGCAAGAAATTAGCCGGCGGCACCGCGAGCGGGCGATTCGTCGCCATGTGCGACACCTTGAACAACTTGGCTATCAGGTCCTCCTGGTCGCCCCCCCCGCGTAGCTGCCCCGGACGGCTGTTTGTACGGGACACTAAAGCCGCTGCCTACAAGGAGTGGCCTCGAGCACCGGGGTTCTTTTCTGAGCACTGCGCAAAAACCGGTCTTTGGGGGTATCCATTTAACCGGACCTAACCCAGCCATTATTCACGGGCGGTTCGCCGGCGGGCGCTCCAAGCTCGGCGGATGCTCGCGAGGGCGCGGCCGGCAGGGCGGTGGCCGCTGGCCGGTGACGAAGTCGTGGGAGGGCACCGGCTCGTGGCAGCCGCTCGGAGGGATCTTCGCCACGGGCGGCCAGCCGGCTGCGCCGAGCGTTGAGAACGGCTGGGTTAGGTCCGGTCAAATGGATACCCCAGAGACGGGTTTTGCCGTGGGGCGTGGCCGTGGTTAAGACAATACGCGCTCGTCACACCTGCGGCGGGAGTGCTGACCGACGTGACGGGTTACCCGACAATTTCGACGACTTTGTCTTGGGCATGGCCGTAGGTAGGATGAATCTTCATACCACTCACGGCGCGTTCAGTCCAACTCCGCTGCGAGAATCCTACGACGTGGATCTCCGGTACTCAACGCGGAACCTTCGAACCGGTGGCATCTCCGAGTCGAAATAGTCCTCGAACAAGACCTCGTGCAGGCCCGTGACCGGGAACCCTCGAAGCTCGCTCCTCGTCAGCGGCCACGGTATCTCGCCCGGTGGATCGGTGGCGTCTCGCCCGCGGGAAATGACCAACAGCGTGCCCTCGTGCGCGACGAGCTCCGCGACGCGCTGCATGGCGTCTGCACGCACATGCTCAGGCAACACCTGCAGCGTGTTGGACTCGAGCACGAAGTCAAAGCGGTGATGCCACTGCTCCGGAGGTGCCAGTAGATCGGCTTCGACGTAGGCAACAGGGCGATCCTGGGAAACGCTCTCGGCACCAGCTGATGGCCGTGGCGGAGATATCAAACGCCACCACCTCACCGCCGGCCATGCTGAAGTACTCCGCGTCGTCGCCCAACCCACAGCCGATCGTCAGGCAAGCCTTGCCCCGGAAGTCAAACGCGCTGCGCTGGTGCCAGGTCAGGAGATGTGGGTTAGGCACCATGTCCGCCCACGGAATGAGGCGCTCATCGCCGCTCGCCTCACGATACAGCGCTTCGAACCAACCGTGATAGTCACCACGTTCGGTGTGTTCAGCGCAGAGCGCGCGTGCTCGAACACGATCTCGGGTCATTGCTGGTCTGCCATGATTCGGTTCGCCTGACGGCGGGCTCCGCGGGCACGAGCACCGCTCGCCACACTCTAATAGTAGTCGTCCAAACCCGCGAGACGAAATCGTTTCACACGCGCCGGTACGTTGATGTAGTGTCTGATCTCCGCCGTTAGGACTCGTCTGAATCCTTAGGGGCCGCTGGCCGCGAGTCTATCCGAACTTACCGGAGGGTCTTCATGACCGACCTGTTTCGAGACATCCGGTTCGCCTGTCGCACGCTGTCACGATCGCCGTGGTTCGCCGCGCTGGCCGTCATGACCTTGTCGCTGGGGATCGGAGCGACCACGGCGCTGTTCAGCCTCGTGGATGCGGTGCTACTGCGGGCACTCCCCTATAAGGACGCCGATCGACTCGTTGAGATTTGGGGCCAGGATCCGCAGCGCACCGGGATGCGCGTTCCTGGACCGTTGCTCGAGGCGCTGCGCGAGGGGTCGGCCACCATCGAGGCCATCACGATTCACGGCGGACAGCGTGGCGCATTGCGCACGGGAGGGATTGGTCGAGGTCAGGGCTGGACGCGTCTCCACCAACTTCATCGACTTGATGGGCATTCCACCACTGGCCGGACGTGGATTCCTGCCGGACGAGGACGCTCCTAGAGCCTCACCGGTGATGGTGGTCAGCCACGGTTTCTGGCAACAACGCCTTGGGGGAGATCCAGAGGCGGTCGACCGAGCCGTGTACATCGACGACGTTCCGTACACGGTCGTCGGTATAATGCCTTCTGCGTTTCGAACATATCGCACGGAAGACTTCTGGACACCGTCGGTCCCGGAAGATATCAGGAAATGGGAGCTCGAGGCGGGCTATGAGCTGGTCGCGCGACTGTCACGCGGAGTGACGGTTGAAGAGGCGCGGCGCGAGCTGCAAGCGATCGCGGCGAGCGTGGACCTCAAGGATTTCAGCGGCTGGGGTGACGGCGGCCGCACCCTTGGCGTGGTGCCGCTGAAGGAAGAGGTCGTCGGTGACTCCGCCTATCCGCTGCAGCTCCTCTTGGCGGCCGTGGCTGTTGTCCTCGCGATTGCGTGTGCGAACCTCGCGCAGCTGTTGTTAGCACGCTCGGACCGGCGGGTCGGCGAGTTCGCCACCCGGAAAGCCATCGGGGCGTCATCATCGCAACTCTTTCGCCTGGCGCTTACGGAAAGCCTGCTGCTCTCTGCGGCGGGTGGCATGGGTGGCGTGGCGCTCGCGTACTGGCTGCTGCCTGTCCTGCTCGCACTGGCGCCATCGGAGATCCCACGGATTGCCGAAGCGACCATCGATGGACGCGTACTGGCGACGGCCGTCGCGTTGGTCGTGCTTACGGGTTGTGCTTTTGGGATGACACCGGCGCTGCGACTCGCTCGCCTGTCGGTCTTGCAAGCCATGAAGCGTGCGCCGGGACGCCCTTCACCGCGGAGCGCACAGTTCCGATCCGCGCTCGTCGTCGTCCAAGTAGCCGCATCGGTCACGTTGGTCGCACTGGCCGGACTGATTGGGCGAACGTTCTTCACGCTGCTGCCGTCCAATCCCGGTTTCCAGGCCGAGTCACTCGCGGCATTTCTCGTGCATTTGCCGCCGAAGCTCTTCCCCGAACCAGCAGACCGTCTCCGCGCATGGAACGAGCTGGTGCGGCGCGTGGAAGCGCGTCCGGAGGTCGCGAGCGTCGGTGTGGGCTCCAATGTCCCATTCGGCCACGACGATGGGTTTGGCTCTGTGCGCGATCTCGCCGAGAGAGGGCGGGCGGACGGCACCGAGGAGCTCAATGCCGATGTGCGCGCCGTTTCACCGAGCTTTTTTCAACTCTTCCAGATGCCTCTCCTACGCGGTCGAAACTTCACCGCGGCGGATAGGGCGGGCGCTCCTGGCGTAGCCATCGTGAACGAACGTCTGGCCCGGAAGCTTGCGCGAGGTGGTCATGCGCTCGGGCGACGGGTGCACATTGGATTCGACGCCCCCTTGCCGGCGTATCGAATTGTCGGCGTTGTGGCCAACCGACGATCAAGTGGGGCAACTACCGACGTCTGGGATGAAATCTACATTCCGCACAAGCAGAGCAGGGCGCAGCTCGGCTATCTGATTATTCGATCAGAGCTCGACAGCCGCACGTTGGATAGAGCGCTGCGACAGGAAGTTCGGGCGGCGTTGCCCCAGTTGCCCGACAATCCGAGGTTGACGGCCGCGGCGATGGAGGACTTGATCAGCGAATCCGTGGCCGGGCCCCGCTTCAGCGCGACGCTCGTGAGTGGATTTTCAGCGCTGGCCCTGCTGCTGGCGGCGATCGGTCTCTTTGGATTGGTGGCGTATTCGGTTTCACAGCGGCGTCAAGAGCTCGGGATTCGAGCCGCCCTAGGCGCGCGGCCGCGGGATCTGGTCGTGACGATCACGCGTTCGGCGGTAGCCGTGACGGCAGGTGGAGCCGCGGTGGGACTGGCGGCGGGTGCTTATCTGACGCGATTCGTCGAGAGTCAGCTCTACGCGATCGAGCCTCTCGACGTGCCAACGTTTGTTGGCGCAGCAGTCCTGATGCTGGTCGTGGCAGGTGTCGCGGCGTATGTTCCCGCTCGGCGCGCGGCGCGAACTGATCCGATGACGGCCCTGCGGTACGAGTGAGACACTTTCCGAACTTACCGGAGGGTCTTCATGACCGACCTCTTTCGAGACATCCGGTTCGCCTGTCGCACGCTGTCACGATCGCCGTGGTTCGCCGCGCTTGCCGTCACGACCTTGTCGCTGGGGATCGGAGCGACCACGGCGCTGTTCAGCCTCGTGGATGCGGTGCTACTGCGGGCACTGCCTTACGGAAACCCTGATCGACTGGTAGCTGTATGGGTACAGGACGAGGAACGCACGGGCATGCGCGTTCCCATCTCGCTCGTGGAGGTGCTGCGCGAGCGCGCAACGACGCTCGAGGCGATCACCATCAATAACATCGTCGGCGGTACGTTGCGTACGCCAGACGGTCCCGTCGAGGTCCGTGGAGACCACGTCTCCTCGAGCTTCCTCGAGGTGATAGGGATCCCACCGCTCGCCGGGCGAGGATTTCTGCCGGAGGAGCAGCGGCCCGAGGCTGTCCCCGTAATGATCATCAGCTACGGCTTCTGGCAGCAACGTCTCGGCGGCGACCCGGAAGTAATCGGCCGCACACTATATCTGGATGAGGAACCGTACACGGCGAATCCGATGCCCTACACCGTTGTTGGCATCATGCCTGCGGCGTTTCGGACGTACTGGGGCACGGAGCGGGCCTACTGGACGCCGTACACCAGCGAAGACCGTCGGGAATGGGAACGCCAGATCGGTCACGATCTGGTGGGCCGACTGGCGCCGGGCGCAACAGTCGATGAAGCCCGACGCGAGGTGCAGGCGATTGGGGAGAGTGTCGATGTCGAGGACCGCTCTGAGGGCGGCCGCCGCCTCGGTCTGCGTCCGCTCAAGGACGAGATTGTGGGCGATTCAGCCTATGCGCTCCAACTGCTCCTGGCCGCCGTGGCAGTCGTGCTCGCCATTGCGTGCGCGAATCTCGCGCAGTTGCTGTTGGCGCGCTCAGATCGGCGGGTCGGCGAGTTCGCGACCCGGAAAGCGATCGGCGCACCGTCGTGGCAACTCTTTCGCCTCGCACTGGTGGAGGGCCTGCTGCTGTCGGTGGCCGGTGGCGTGGGTGGCGTTGCCTTGGCGTACGGGCTGCTGCCGGTGATGCTCGCCCTGGCACCATCGGAGATCCCGCGCATCACAGAAGCAACGATCGATGGGCCGGTGCTGATGACGGCGCTGGGGTTGACCGTGCTCACAGGTTGTGCGTTTGGACTCGCGCCAGCGCTGCGATTGTCTCGTTTGTCGGTCGTGCAGGCCATGAGGCGCGCACCCGGAACCTGGTCGACCCAACGGGCGAGGTTCCGGTCTGCGTTGGTCGTGGGCCAAGTCGCTGCATCCGTCACGTTGTTCGCGCTCGCAGGGCTGCTGGGACGAACGTTCGTGACGTTGCTGCCGTCCGACCCCGGTTTCGACGCTGCGTCGCGGACCGTCTTGCTTATCAGCCTCCGAGGGGAGCGCTTCTTCCCGGACCGGGCGGACCGTCTCCACCGATGGCATGAGCTGGTGCGGCGTGTGGAAGCGCTGCCGGGCATCACTGGAGTCGGATTGCACTCGAGGGTGCCCTTCACCGACAACGAACCGATCGGCTCCGTGGGCGCCCTCGATACGACGGGGCGCACGGGCGACGCGGCAACGCTCGACGTCGACGTGCGGGTCGTTTCATCGAACATCTTTCAGCTCCTGCACATGCCTGTGGTGCGGGGCCGGATCTTCACCGCGGCTGACGGGCCGACATCTCCTGGTGTGGCCATCGTCAACGAGACGCTGGCGCGGAAGCTCACGCTAGGCGGTGACGTGCTCGGAAGAACGGTGCATATTGAAGGAGGCGGGGCCGCCGCCCTCCCGGCGTATCGGATTGTCGGCGTGGTCGCCGATGCCCGATCGACGGGAACCACGGTTGACGTCTGGGACGAGATCTACATTCCCCTTTCACAGAGCAAGGGAGACTTTGCCTTCCTGATTGTTCGATCGGCGCTCGACAGCAGCACGTTGGCAAAGGCGCTGCGTCAGGAAATCCGTTCGGTCTTCCCACAGTTACCCGAGAACCCCTTGTTGTTGCCAGCGACGCCGATGGAAGACTTGATCAGCCAGTCCGTGGCCGGACCCCGATTCAGCGCGACGCTCGTCAGTGCGTTTTCAGCGATGGCGCTGCTGCTGGCGGGGATCGGGCTGTTTGGATTGGTGGCGTACTCGGTTTCCCAGCGTCATCAAGAGCTCGGGATCCGGGCCGCCCTGGGAGCCCGTCCGTGGGATCTGGTGGTGACAATCACACGCTCGGCGGTGACGTTGACGGCAGCCGGAGTTGCCATGGGATTGGTGGCTGGCGCCTATCTGACGCGATTCGTCGAAAGTCAGCTCTACGCGATCGAGCCTCTCGACGTGCCAACGTTTGTTGGCGCAGCAGCCCTGATGCTGGTCGTGGCAGGTGCCGCGGCGTATGTTCCCGCTCGGCGCGCGGCGCGAACTGATCCGATGACGGCCCTGCGGTACGAGTGAGACACGGTACGAACCTCAGCGCACGCGCCTTGACATAGCTCGTTATGGTCGTTCATCGCCTTGAACCTCATCTGATAGTCTACCCTCCAATACCTGTTGGGTAGGCAAGACCTGATTCGTCTCACGGCTGATCATGCCGAGCCCCTTCGAGAGCGCGTTGTTGAACCTCCAGCTCTTCGGCCTCCGTCGCGAGCCGGTGCTCCGCGAAGCGCGAGACTGGTTTCTACGAGAGCTCAACCCAGAGAGTTTCGCTGAGCTTGTCGACATCGTCAGCGGGGAACGGAATGCATCGTTCCGGATGGTGCTCGGCTACTGGGACATGGCGGCGTCGCTTGTCACGACTGGTGCGATTGACGCCGACGCGTTCCGCGCGGCACACGGCGAGGTCTTCGGGACCTTCAGTAAGATTCATCCGTTTCTCGCCGAGATGCGGAAGGTTAGCGGGGAACCAGAATTCTGCAAGCACCTGGAAGCCGTGGTGCTGGGTGCCGCGGACGCCGAGGCCATACTCGCGCGGCGCCGAGAAGCTGCGCGAGCGGCTGCGAAAGCGCGCCGATCGGAACCCACCAACTAGCAGCCGCTGCGACTGCGGTAACAACAGGGAACGAAAGCCGCGGTCGATCGTATTATAATAGCGTTGTATGTTTTTATCTCGTTCGAGCCGACGTCTCTGAACGGAGAGGCGGCGTGACTCGGGAAGCCCTCGGCGAGTTCGAGCAGATGGTCCTCATTGCCATCCTGCACCTCGGCGATGACGTCTACGGGGTGCCCATCGTGGACGAAATCCAACGCCGGACAGGCCGGACGGTGGCTCCGGCGGCGGTGTACGTCACGCTGCGCCGCCTCGAACGGAAAGGGCTCCTGTCATCGTGGATGAGCGACTCCACGCCAGAGCGCGGCGGGAAGGCGCGGCGCTGCGTGAAGGTCACGCGCGGCGGCCTCGAGAGCCTGCGCGAGTCGCGCAAGGTGCTCGACCGCATGTGGAAGGGTTTGGACCCGAACCTACGGGGCGCCCGGTGACCGGGTGGCCGACCCCGCCGCCGCTCGCGCGCTGGCTGCTGGAACGCGCGTTGCCGGCCGACGTGCGCGAGGCGGTCTCGGGTGATCTGGACGAAGTGTTCCAACGCGACTGCCGGACGTACGGCCCGCGGTGGGCGCGACTGCGCTACTGGCGGACGATGGTGTCGTTCTCGAGGCATTTCGTCGTGGAGCGATGGCGCGACCAGCACTGGGGAGGCGTGATGCGCACGGGGATGTCATGGCTGGACGTGAAACTGGGTCTGCGGATGCTCGTCCGGTATCCGGGCCTGTCGCTCGCCGGGGGACTGGCGATTGCCGTCGTCATCGCCTGCGGAACGGCAACCGCGGTCTTCGACGCCGCGGTGCACTCGACGCTTCCCTTCGAGGAAGGCGAGCGTGTGGTCGCTATCGAGAACTGGGACACGACCTGGAACGACCAGGAGTACCGCGCCCTGCACGACTTCGTCTCCTGGCGCGACGAGCTGAAGTCAGTCGAGGACATCGGCGCCTACCGTTTGATCCGCCGCAACCTGACCGTCGCGGACCGCCAGACTGAGCCTGTCCGCGTCGCTGAGATCACCGCCGCAGCGTTCCAGGTAGCACGTGTGCCGCCGCTGCTTGGGCGACATCTCGTCGCCGAGGACGAACGCGAGGGGGCCCCGGCCGTGGCGGTCATCGGCGCAGACGAGTGGCAGCGGCGTTTTTCCGGCGACCCACAGGTGGTCGGGCGGACGCTACAGCTCGGCGAGACGACGTGTACCGTGGTCGGCGTGATGCCGGAGAGTTTCCGATTTCCGGTCAACGAACATTTCTGGATTCCGCTCCGCCTGAATTCGTCGGACTACGAGCGCCGAGAAGGTCCCGTAATCCACGTCTTCGGGCGGCTCGCCGCCGGCGCGGATCTCGCCGCCGCTCAGGCCGAGCTGACGACGATTGGACAGCGTGCGGCCCTAGACTTTCCGAACACGCACGCACGCCTTCAACCCCGTGTCGTCCCGTACACGCGGTCGTTCTTCGACGACATGGAAGGCCAGAAGATTCTGATCTTTCAGATCCTCGTCGCGCTGCTCCTTGTCGTCGTCTGTGCGAATGTCGCCGTGCTGGTCTACGCGCGAACGGCAACGCGCCGCATCGAGATCGCTGTTCGCACCGCTCTTGGTGCCAGCCGGCGCCGCATCGTCGGGCAGATGTTCGTCGAGGGGCTCGCCCTGTCTGCCGCGGCGGCGGCGGTTGGCCTGGGGATTGCCAGGGTCGCGCTCGGACGGGTGGACGCGCTGATGGAGCAAATCGGGGAAACGCCGTTCTGGATGGACGTCAGTCTGGCGTCCGAGACCGTCGCTTTGTATGTACTCATGCTCACGGTACTCGGCGCCGTGATTGTCGGCGTCATACCCGCCCTCCAGGCGACGGGCCGCCGCGCGCAAGCCGGCCTGCAGCAAGCCGCGACGAGCTTGTCCAGGTGGAAGATTGGCCGCACCTATACGGTGCTCATCGTCGTGCAGGTGGCCCTCGCGGTGGCGATACTGCCGGCCGCCGTCTCGTCGGGATGGAGGGCGATTCAGCACGCCGTGGCCGATCCCGGATTCCCCGCGGACGAGTTCCTCACCGCCCGCCTCGTCATGGATCGGGAGGTTCCGCCGAGCGTGGCGGCCGCGGCTGCTGATCGTGAGATCGACGCCAGGTTTCGGGACCGCCAGGCCGAATTGGCGCGGCGGCTCGAGTCGGATCCTGGCGTTTCGGAGGTGACGTTCCTGGCCAGTTTGCCCGGCAATGAGCCAAGGGAACGGATCGAGGTCGAAGGCGAGCGAACGGACGCCGGATCAGGCGCGGCGCAGCCAGGCTATTCCGGACATGAGGTGGGAATCGGTCAGATCGACGTCAACTTCTTCGAGGTCGTCGATGTCCCGATCCTGGCCGGCCGCCAGTTCGACTCGCGAGACCTCGACGCCGCCAGTCGACACGTGATCGTCAACCGGACGTTCGCGCAAAAGGTCATCGGCGGCAACGCCATCGGCCGCCGCGTGCGCTATACCGGCGCACGTGAATCCAGCCCAGGGCCCTGGCTCGAGATCGTCGGAGTCATGGGCGACTTCCCGGCCAGTTCCATGAACCTGAGCGCCGTCGAGGCCAAGCTGTACCATCCCACGACGCGTGGCGACGCTCAATTCGTGCTGCTCGCTCTGCGAGTCCGAGGCGTTGCACCCGCCGTATTTACCAGCCGGCTCCGTGAGATCACGACGGCGCTCGACCGGAGTCTTCGGTTGGACCGCATTGCGTCGATGGACGCACTTCTGCGGGAGCAGCGGTTCGAGTTGCGGATGGTAGCCTGGTCGACGGGGCTCATCACGCTGAGCGTCCTGCTTCTCTCGGCCACCGGCCTATACGCGCTCATGGCGTTTTCCGTCACCCAGCGGCGGCCAGAGATCGGGATACGGGTGGCCCTTGGGGCGAGCCCCCTCCGCATCGTGAGCGGCATCATCTCTCGCGCGTTGTGGCAGCTTGCGACAGGTATCGTCGTGGGTGTGGCGATTGCCGCCCTGCTGGACACGGTAACCGAAGGCGAGGTGACGGGCGGAGTGGGACTCCGCATGCTGCCTGCGGTCGCAGGCTTCGTGCTGCTCGTCGGCCTGATCGCAGCAGCCGGGCCGGCACGGCGCGGCATGCGAATTCAGCCGACCGAGGCGCTGAGAGAGGAGTAGAGCACCACATGGGCACTCTCACTCATGGCGTCGAACACAACGTATGTGGGATGCGAGGAAGGTCAGCTAGCCGGTAAGGAACCGATAAATCATCGTCTCCCCAAGGATCAGTTCCTTGCTCGTGCGCCCATCACGGTGAGGCACGCGTGGTCGAACGACGGGTGTGATCCACCCCAGACTCGCGCGCCCCGACGGAGTGGCACAAGTCCTGTGCCGGACTCGTTTCGAAACGAGTGGTAGGCGGCGGGTGCGCCGAAGACGGGCGCCGTTTCTCGCACGCGCGTAGCCTGCCAGGGGACGAAGTCGCGCCCGGCCTCATAGGCATTGTGGCGTCTGCAGCGAAGCTCGGTATTGACACCTTGTAGCGCGCGGGCGCCAGCGCGGCGACCACGGCCGGGCGTGTCGGGGCCGGCGCGGGCGGCAGCGCGCTGGGTGCGAGTGTCGGCGGCGTGGCCATCTGCGGCGTCTCGCGTGCGTCGGCCCCCTTCGCCTTAACGGACGCGCCACTGGCCGCTGGCGTGTCGGGCGCCGAGCAGCCGCTGCAGAACGTCGCGCCGAAGATCCTGCGCGCCGCGTCCGCGCGCGAGGATGGCACCGGCGTGCTTGGCTGCGCGGCTGGTGGGCAGATAGGTATCGGCTACTGGGGTCGGCCGTCAAGCCGAATCACACGATCAGCGGATCACGGGCGGGCCAAGGGTGTTGGGGGTGTTGGGTGCTTCTTGTTCAGGATCTCCGTCATATGCTCTTTCACAAGACCATTGAATTCTCTAAGCTTCGCATCGTACGCCCTATCATGTACCAGATTTTCCATTTCCTCCGGATCGCTACTCTGATCGTACAATTCCCTAAAGGTCACCCTGCTCAACGATTCATTTTCAAAGGTTTCTATATACCGGTACTTGTTACTGATTACGGTCAGGTTCGGCTTGGCGCCTCCGTAGCTACCTAGTCCCTCGTAGACAAACGCATCTCGCAATTCGGCGGCCTTGCCAGTAATTACAGGTACCAGGCTCTTTCCATGAATCCCCCCCGGTTGCCTGATGCCAGCCAAATCCAAGAGCGTCGGCGCAACATCGATATTGAGTGCTATCCCCTCTTCGGTGCGAGGTGTAAGGCCTGGGCCCAGAATAAACATGGGCACACGGGTCGAAGGGCGGTATGGAAGTACTTTACTGGTAAATCCATGCTCTCCTAACATCCAGCCGTTGTCGCTCATAAAGATGATATACGTGTTCTCGCGCAGGCCCAGGCGATCGATCGCTTTAAACAGCCTTCCCAACGCGTCATCCATCTCCGTGATTACCGCATAGTACTCCTTGGTGTGGCGCTGTATGGCCTCAGCATCCGGATAACCATACTTCGCTGCTTGCACCCTATTTCTCACTGTCTTCAGGTACTCCGGTTTGCTGGATAAATCATCCAACCTGGTCTTTGCTACTGGCATATCTGCCACATTGTATTTGGCCAGCGTCTGCTGTCGTGCATCCCATTTCAATTCACCGTTCATGTGAGGAAGCTGCGTATTGTGGAACAAGAAGAACGGTCGGTTGTTGCTTACAGCATCTTCTAGAAAGTCGATCGAACGATCTACGCAATATTCATCACAATGTTCTTCAGGCCTTACCTCGTTGCCCATGTCCTGAATCACTCGGTTATAGTAGGCACCGTTGCCCTCGAAGAACACATGAAAATCAAACCCGACCTCCTTCGGATGTGGCTGGATGTGCCACTTGCCAGAAATCGCCGTTTGATAACCAGCCTCTTTCAGATAGGCAGCAATCGTTCGTTCCTCTGGGTTTAATTTGCTGTCAAGGTGAAGCACTCCGTTTGCACTGCCATATCTGCCCGTTAGGATAGCTGCCCGGCTCGGGCTGCACAATGAAAAGACCACGTTCGCATTGGTAAAATGGACTGCCTTCTGTGCCATTTGATCAAGGGTCGGGGTAATAATAGCCGGATTCCCCTCCGCGCCGAACGCATCCTGCCGCTGATCATCTGAGTAGATGACAATGAAGTTAGAACGCGTGGCCGTGTCAACCGGCGCGTCCACGCCGCAGGCAGGCAAGAGTATGAACCACAGAACAGCCCACCTACTCTTCATCGTTAGCCCCTGGGTTTGATACCGTCAATAAGGTTCAATCCGACCCGTAATACACATACGAATCTATGGTACGTTCGTCCGCGCGTTTCTTCTGGTACGGTTCCAGGTCGCCGTAGTACACCGCGTGGAAGAACTGACGGTCGGTGACGGGCGGTGGAATCATGTCCCGTTTGCCTTCGATGGCAGCAGCGAGATGCAGCAGCGCCAGGGGAATATCGTCGCCGGTGCGGGCCCACTCGCGGCCTTTCCGCGGAAACAGCCCCGTCGGCGTCTGCAACGCCAGCAGATTGTCACCGACCCTGCCGGCCAGCTGGAGTATCGCGCCGTCATCCGTGGCGTCGTACAGATCCAACAGGGCGTAGATGGTCAGCCAGTCATCCATCGTGGTATCCAGACGGAGCGCGCGTCCACTGCCGTCGGTATTGCCCAGTGCACCCAGTTCCATGGTACGGAACAGGTGCTGCAGCATGGTCCAGTGAGCCGGTTCCTGCGTCAGCCGCCAGGCCAGCGCGTAACCCCACAGGATGGATCCGTCGGGCGATTCGGGGGCGAACGACTCGGGGTTGTAATAGCCTTCTTTCGCTCTCTGCCATTGAATCGGTGTACCGTCGGTCATCACGGCATTGAACAGTCCCGTCGACGGATCGTAAGAGTGTGTCGCGTAAGCCTGGAGGTCCTGCGAAGCCCAGTCGATGAACTCCCGCCCCACCTCGGCATTCCGCCCTTTGGCCGCCAGCATGGCCTCCCCCGCCAGCATCTGGTCCAGCGGCAGCCGGTGGTAACGGGAGGTCTGGTGATAGGTCGCGACGATTTTGGCTTCATTGATGTCAGGATGCACGTGGCCCAGGGCATCCTGTGCCCGGTCGTTGGTTCTGTAACTCAACTGTCCTCCGGACAGGCCCGTCTTCGGGTCGCGCGCCTCTTGCCAGCGGTAGATCAGCCGCCGCGTCCAGGTCAATGCTTTTTCATGCTGATCCAGCAGAGACAGCAGCATGCCCGTATGCAGGAACGTGGGTATCACGTTACAGAATGACAGATTTCCTCCAACGGCCTGAAACGGCACGTCTATCGTCTCGTTGAACTCGTGATCCCACGGCTGCGGATGGTTTTCATTGGTCGAGGCGTGGCGGTTGTAGTCCAGCAGGGACCAGTCGAGGATGTGCCCGGCCCAGATGGTTTCCATGAGCCGGCGGGTGGCGTCCGGATTGATCCGCCACATCAGCCGGTAATACGCCTGTTGGCCTTTCAGTTCGTGCATGGTGATGTTGCCCCGGTTGCCTACCGGCCGGTCTTCTTGCAGGTCCCACGCCGCGTGACCGCCCCAGTACAGCAGACCGTTCGGTGCCGCCACGTTGCTCAGCACATACCGGATTGCCTCTTCAGCCGCCGTGCGATAGCGGGCATCACCCGTCAGGCCGCTCAATCCGTCGAGCAAGCGAACCAGCGACTGCTGGCTGGCGAAGTTGGACAGCGCCCAGGTATCCCCCTTCGGGCCTTTCCACGTGGCCGGTTCCAGTGTCGTGACATGCAGGCCGTCAGCGAACAAGGGCGTTTTCTGGTCGCCGTACCTGTCGAGACCCGATTCGAGCACCCTGTCGGCGAATTGCTGAATGGCTGATTTGTACCGGTCGGCGCTTATAGTGACGCTGTCGTACGCTGAGGACGACCAAACAAACGGGATAAAAGCGATGACAGCGACGAACAACTTGTGTATTGACCGTCTTGAAAACATGGAAACTCTTCCTGAGAGAGTGGTCTTGAGCCACTGTGATTCATGAATAATCCCCGTTAGGTGATGGCAAGGGGCATGCCACGCTCTTAGTTGATATTCATTCGCGGCCTGTCTTCCTTTTGTAAAAGTCTACAAATGAAGGCACCAAGTCTTCCTTGTCTCTTTCTATTCCGGGCAAATCCTTCTTCCACTCCCGAAGCGCCTTTTGTAATGCTCGCGCCGCTGTACTATGTTCTTCCGTTCCGTAAAGGTTGGTTAATTCATGCGGATCATGCACCATGTTATACAATTCATTGTCGCCGTCTTCATACTCCACGTATTTCCACTCGAGGGTTCTGGCCATTCTAAAACGGCCAGCCAGAGACACTGGGTTGGCTTCATAGGGTACGCCTTCAGCCCAATTCAAGGGGTTCTCTTTATAGTCCGGGAAGACTTCCTCTAGTCGTTGTCTGTCAAAAGAAGCTCCTGGAAGGCCATACTCTGCAAAAACCACATCCCTGACTTCCCGGTCCCACTTGCCGCTGATAAGGCTCTTTGAGAGGTCAATCCCCTGCACCTGCTGCGGAATATCGACGCCGACAAGAGATAACAGCGTGGGCATCACATCTACCTGTGAAACAAGTGTTCTGTCGGGCGTGACTGCTTCAATACGGCCCGGCCACGAAAAGATAAGCGGTACACGAATGAGGCAATCGTACATGGCCGGGCTCTTTGTATACATATGATGATCGCCCTGGTAGTCTCCGTGATCGCTAGTAAAAATGACTATGGTGTCGTTCCGTTGACCCAATCGGTCCAGGTGATCGAAGAGTCTCCCTACCTGGTCGTCCACCAAGCTGACCATGCCATAGTAAGTGTGTCGCATCAAGGCCGTTGTCTCGTCATCAAAGGGCAACAAACGGTCATTATTCTCCTGATGAAAGATTTGCCTGAATGGTTTTCCTGCCGCTTCTAGGCCCTTGTTCTCTTGTTGCAATGGCGGCAAAGCACGATCTTTGTACATTGAAAAAT
The DNA here is from genome assembly GCA_009377495.1 of Luteitalea sp. Taxonomy (GTDB): domain Bacteria; phylum Acidobacteriota; class Vicinamibacteria; order Vicinamibacterales; family Vicinamibacteraceae; genus WHTT01. The sequence continues at coordinate 32,579 of WHTZ01000037.1, read as the reverse complement.
ACGGCTCTGGTACTTGATAGGGAGTATGCGGATAGAGGTAGGAGAGCCAAATAAAATAGGGTTGCTCTTGCGCCTGTCGCTGATCAATAAACTGAAGGGTGCGATCAGTAAGCAGGTACATAGGATCTTCGCGGGCAGGCCAGGGAGCCGCACGGGGCGCTAGGCGTGTGACGGTGAAATCATGGCCGTTCTCAGGGATAGGTCTGAGAATATCAAATTCCCTATTGCTGAGGAATGAGTGATTCTTGCCGATCAATGCGTTCGTATAACCTAGTCGCTTTAATTCCATGGGAAGGCTTGTAGGCAATTCGATTCCCTCAGCCTCATGTTGGTTAGAATAAGCCTGGTGACTGGTCGTATACATGCCACTAAAAAGACTCCAGCGGGATGGGGCGCATACTGGAGATGTGGCATAGGCATGCCTGAAATAGGTTCCTGATTGTGCCAATCTATCGAGGTTCGGTGTGTTGATATAGGGATTCCCGTAAGCTCCTAAAGCATCATACCGTTGCATGTCGGCTTGAATGAGGATGATATTCGGATGGCTTATGGTGCGTGTAGTGTTGGGGAGTTCTGGCCGTTGTTGTGCAGAGACGCTTATGGCTATCAAGAGAACGCACAGCAAGGAGGGCTTAAAAGAGGTTATCACCTTTGATTTCATCGCTACTCGAAGCCGCCGATCCCATGGGACCTGCTGGAGGCTCACCGCGTGGACGGCGGTGGGCTTAGGCTAAGCGTGATAGCGCCGACTAAATAGGGCTGCTCGATTATCTGCGAAACGGCGTGTCAGAAATACAGCTTTAGGCCGAACTGTACGCGTCGCGGGTCACCAGCCGAGGTGATCGTGCCGAACCCGGCGGACAGAAAGTTGCTGTTCGGCTGGTTGAAGTTGACGCGATTGAACACGTTGAAGAGCTCCGCCCGGAACTGGAGGCGGCTGGTACCGGTGAACGCGATGTTCTTGCTCACCGACAAGTCCACGGAGGCGAACCCGGGCCCACGGGTGCTCGGGAGGGTGCGCGGTGTATCGCCGAAGGTAAACTCGGGCGGCGCCTCGAAGGCGTCGGTATTGAACCAGCGATCGATGCTCTGTTCGCTCGTTGGCAGGCTAGGGTCGCCGACAAGGTTCGGACGGTCAGCCGCACCGTTATTGGCCCCGCGGATGACCAACGGCAGCCCGCTTCGGAGGTTCACGATGGCGTTCAGCTGAAAGCCGCCGAGGATCTGGGCGAGCGCGCCGCCGGATGAGAGGAACGGTTGGCCCTGCCCGAAGGGCAGCTCGTAGATCGTGCTGAGGACAAAATTGTGGGTCACGTCCTGCGGTTCGATCGAGCGGCAGGACGCACGATCGAATTTGGTGTTCTGGCCACAGCCCACGCTGTTCTGCGGTGAACCACCGGTCGTGGCGAAGTCAATGATGTTGCGGCCCACGTCGCCAATGTTCTTCGAGAAGGTATACGAGCCGAGCAAGGCAAAACCCTGAGCAAAGCGCCGCTCCACCTTCACTTGGCCGCTGTGATAGATCATGTCTCCCAGTGGCGGATTCTGCACGTTGACGTTCAGATAGGCTGGGAATGGTCGCAGTGACTGGCGGCGGGAGATGGTCGGGCCGCTGAGCGGCGTGCCCTCCGGCATGCTGCCGACGAACGGATTCGGCACCTGGTCGTCCAGGGCCAGGCCGAGGCTGAGAAACTGCGGGTCGAGCTGGTTGAGATCGTAGCTGAACCCAATCACGTGCGTGCTATGGCTGCCCGCATACGCGACTTCGACCAGCGTCGATCCCGGCAGCTCCTGTTGCAGGCTGAGATTCCACTGTTGCGTGCTGGGGGTGGGCCGATCCTCTTCGAAGTAGGTCACGTTGTTGCCAAGAAAGCTGAGCGGGCCCAGCGAGCTGCCAGAGGGTTCCATGATCTCTGGTGGGCCGTCCGCCAGCTGAAATGCCGAAAAGTCGCTGCCCTGCTCCGATTGGAATGGTGTGGTGGCCTGGAAACCCTGGTTGGCCGGAAACTCGAGCGCGCCGCTGTGATAGTAGAAGATGCCGTACCCGCCGCGCACCACGGTTCGACCCGTGCCGAAGACGTCGAACGCCAACCCCACGCGCGGGCCGAAATTGGTGAAGTTGGTGTCGGACACCTGCCGTCCGAAATCGACAGCGGCGAATTCGAGGACGCCCGGTGTGCCGGTCACGGGATTGATGGCAGTCGGGTTGAAGTTCGAGTGACGGTCGAAGCGTTCTGTCGGCGCCGTGATGATGTCGTAGCGCAGCCCGAGGTTCAGCGTCAACCGCGGGGAGATGCGGTAGTCGTCCTGCACGAACGCACCATAGTACTGGAAGCCTACCGCCCGCGCGAGATCCGAGTTGAGGTTACCGCCGCTCACCGAGCCAAGCAGAAACGTGGCCAGCCCAAAGCCCGTGTTGCCGGCGGTATCCTGTGGATTGCCGGTCATATCCCGGGAGAAGGTGAACTGGCCAGACACCGGTCCGGGTTGGCGGTTATTGAACTGGTGAACGCGCAGGTCGATCCCCGTCTTGATCGTATGTTTCCCCAGCGCGATGCTCAGGCTGTCGGTCACCTGGCCGCCGGTCAGTCCCGCCAGCCTGAACTGACCTGGATCGCTGCCAAGGTTCTGCACGTCGCCCGTGTTGAGCCGCGGGAACAACGTGTCTGGGATGCTCACAGGGAAGCCGAGCGAACCCGGTGCGTTGACGTTGAGCCCGGCTGGCTCGCTCAGCAGGGCCTGGCGTGAGACCGAGAGACGGACTTCATTCAGCACGCGCCCGCTGAACGCGTGCGTGTCACCGATCGTCACGCTCTTGTTGTTTCGGGTCTGGAACGACGCGCGGGGATCTCCCATGTTGTCCGCGTCGAAGATCGGCGGATTCCCGCTATTGCTGGCATCATTCTGCGAGTAGCGCACGAAGAGCCGGTTCGCCGCACTGATCAGATGATCGACGCGTGCGTTGTACTGCTCCGCGTCGCTAAAGGTGCTCGCCGTGCTGATGAAGTTGTTCCGCCCCGTCGGATCGTCCGGTGTCCGGTTGGGCTGCGGATAGAACTGCAAGGCGTTGAGGGCGACCGGATCCAGCCGCTCGCTGGGAATCACAGCCTGCAGCGGGTCACGCACGAATCCCGCGCCCGCTGGGTTGGGTTGGGTGGTCGCCGGATCGTACAACTGCACCGGAATGATCGCGCCGCCCGACGATTGAATCAACGTCTCGCTGAAATCCCCGCGCCGCTCGAGCTCCGTCGGCACGCGCGTCAGCGCCGTCGTGGAGCTGCGGAAGCGAATCCCTTCGTAGTTGAAGAAGAAGAACGACCGATTGTGCCCGTCGTAGCTCAGCGGGCCGAGATTGTCCGGAAGCCAAATGGGCCCCCCGATCGTCCCGCCAAACTGGTTGTAGCGCAGCGGAGGCTTGTCGAGGTCGTTCCGATTGTTGGTCCAGCTGTTGGCATCAACCTTGTCGTTCCGGAGAAACTCGAATAGCGTGCCGCGGAAGTCATTGGTGCCCGACTTCGTCACGAGATTGATCACGCCGCCGCCGGTCATCCCGAACTCGGCCGAGTACGCATTCGTCTGAACTCTGAACTCCTCAACGGCGTCCACATTGGGCGCCACCGCGTATTCGTTGCGCGCCGGCAGCGTCGCTGACCCGCCATCGATCAGCACAGCATTCGTGCCACCTTGGCCGCCGTTGATACTGACACTCGTGAGGTTGAAGTTTCGGTTGTCGAGGAAGGCGGTCGCCAGCAGGTTGACGCCCGGAGTGAGTCGAGAGAGCTCGAGGGGGTTGCGACCGTTCAGTGGCAGTTCTCGGACGCGCGCGTTCTCAATGACGTGGCCGAGTGACGAGGTCTGAGCGTCAACGAGCGGCGCTCCCACCTCTACGGTCTCCTCCACGCCCCCCACCTCCAGCGTAAAGTCGATCCGGGCCACTTGCTGTACAGCGAGGGTAATGGCCGTGCGGGTCGCTGGGCGGAACCCGGACAGGTCAACGGCGATCGCATAGCGGCCGGGTTGCAGGAGCGGGATCGTGTAATACCCTTCCTGGTTCGTCGTCACGGCGGTCTCGATCCCGGTCTCGACGTTGGTGATGGTCACGCTTGCGCCAGGAAGCCCAGCCTCCGACGTATCGGTCACACGCCCGGAGACGGTCGCCTGCTGCGCATAGACGGGTCCAGCCGCGATGGCCAGCAAGGCCACCACGCACGAGATGACGAAGGAACGACCAGTCGCGTCCACTGGGTGCCGCACGTAAAGCCTCCTTGAGAGCAGACCGCTCATGGCGGCCGTCGTCTACGCGACGTTAAACCTTTAACTTTAGGGTTATGCTATAGCATCTGCTGATCCCCTGTCAACCAGGGTTCGGTACCTCTGTCAAGGGTTCGGTGCCTCCACCCAGAACTCGATGGCCAAGTCGGGCATCTCGGCCGCCAGCGTCGCGCCCGACCGCATGCCCAGGGCGACATGGGCCTCGGACGGCGTGTAGCGAAATCCAGACAGGTTCAGATCGCGCCCCAGATCAATGTGAAAGCGAAATGGGCCGCCTGAGCGATTGGTCAGGGCCAGGGCGACCCGGCCTGTGGGCGTGCGCCAGGCGAGGATGCGGTTGTCCTGACGGACCCGCTCCTCTTCGACGTGCAGGCGCACCGAGTCCCACGGCAGGTATTTCAGGAAACCGGCGAGCGAATGCCAGTTCTGAGTGTTGTACGTCCAGTGGCCGGGTTTGAGATCCGGCCATCGAGAAAAGTCCTGGTCGTCAGCCGGACGCCAAAAGCCAAGCGCGTACCCGGATGCCTCGGCGTTATACGTGGGCTTCAGCGCGTGCAGCCAAAACCACGTTGGCGAGCTCTGAAATACGAGCCAGTTCATCAGGCTCTGAGCGGTGTTGACGAAGCGACGATCGGACGCGGGACCTTGCAGATACTCGAACTCATTGTTGAAGACGGGTTTCCCCTCGGCTTCACGGCTGAACCACTCGGCCTTGTCAATCAGCTCATTCGAATCCCGGCCGATACGGTGCCAAGTCCACGCGTCGACTAAGCGGAGCAGGTCGGGATCTTGGCGAATGCGCTTGCCGCCGTCGGAATGCTGACCGCTGTGGCTATCCGCGTGGATGAGCACCTTCGGGAAGGCCGCACGGATCTTCGGCGCGACCGCCTTCATGGTTCGGTAATACTGGTCGCCGCTGTACTCGGCCGTCGAGTACTTGTCGTGATTTACGGGAGGCTCATTTTGTAAGCTCCACATGGACACCTCGAGGCCGTGCCCTTCGAGATAGCGCAGGTCGGCAACCAACGCGTCACCGAGCTCGTCCAGGAACTCTGGATCGAAGCTCCTCAGCGTTCCGCCCCGATAACGGCCGTTGCTCTTCCAGTAAGGGGCCGGGGACCAGTATTCGGCCGCCACGCTCTCCATCCCAGACTGGTCCATCATCTCCTTGAGGTCGCGCATCTGGCCGGGATAGCGCTCGATAATGTGCTTCTTCTCCGTGTCGAGGCCTCGCAGGTAGAGGCCGAGGGCCAGCCTGCAATATCGAAACCCGCGGAGCATGTCGGTGTAGAAACGTCTGCGCTCCATGCGCGTCAGGTCATGAGGAACGGCGACCACCTTGTCAGGCAATCCGAGGTTCGCCGAACCGATGCTGTCGCTTTGGATCTCTACGCCGAGACCCCAGATGGTCTGCCGCGGCTGATCCAGGTGCAGCCGGTAGCGCCCCTCGCGATGCTGCGCGGAGAGCCCCGCCGTGGCAAGGAAGAGGGCGATCACCAGTGTCGAACGCCTCATCGGATGCTCCATTCAGTACTGCGGTTTCGTGGGGAACCAGCCCGGGCGGTCCGGATCGAGGTAGGTGTTGGCGACCCGCTCAACGCGGTGCCGCTCTACCTCCCCTTCGTGGAGCTCCATGCCGAGGCCGGGCGCGCACGGCAAGCCCATCGACCCTTCGTGAATGGTGTGCGGTTGCATGACGATGTCGGCCGTCTGAATGCTGTAGTGCGAATCAATCGCAAGCATCACGTTTGGCGTGACCGCAGCCAGGTGGAGGTACGCCGCTGTCGACACCCCGAGCTCGCCGCCGCTGTGGAGGGTCACAGGAATCCCGGCGGCCTCAGCGGCGGCGGCCGCCTTGCGCGTCTGCTGGAGCCCTCCTGCCTGATGCGGGTCCAGCACGATCACGTCCGCCGCTTCGGCGTGAAGAATGTTGTGCACGTCTTGGAGCGTATAGGCGCTCTCGTCGAGGGCAATGGGTATCGGAGAGATGCGTCGCAGGTAGGCGTGGCCTTGGAGGTCGTCGCATGCGAGCGGCTGTTCAACGTACTCGAGGTCGAAATCCTCGAGTCGTCGGAGTTGGCGCTTGGCCGTTCCGACCGTCCACGCACCGTTCACATCGGCCCGGAGGCGAATCGTCGACCCTACGGCTTCGCGTGCCGCCCGGACGATGGAGATGTCGCTGTCCTCGTCCATGCCGATCTTGAGCTTGACGGTACGAAAGCCGCGTTCGGCAGACGAAGCGGCCTCGGCTGCCGCTTCTTGCGCAGAGGCGCACTGGAGATAGGCGACCAGCGGCACCCGGTCGCGGAAGGCGCCGCCCCAGACCTGGTGCAGCGGAAGAGATGCCAGCTTCCCAATGATGTCCCATAGCGCCATCTCGACGCCGGCCAGCGCCGCCACCATGGCGCGCTTGTGATGGTAGTAACCCGCACCTTCAACCAAGCGAGAGATTTTCTCAATGCGAAGATCCTGGCCCACGACAAGCGGGACGATGGTGTTTCGGAGCACGGGCTCGACGAAGTCCCAGAGGCAAATCGTCTCACCGATGCCGGTAATGCCCGCACTCGTGTGGACCTGGATGATCAGGCGGGTGGTCCCAGACCGCTTGCCGGACGCCCAGTGGTTCGGCTTCCAGAAAGGGACCTGAACCATCCGATAATCGACGGATGTGATGTGGATCGCGGCCGGGACGATCCCACGCGGAACGACGGCGTCTTGTACACGATTAGTCATGGCAGTTAGCCTAGATACATGCCCCCGTTCTGATGGATCACCTGGCCGGTGATGTGCCGGGCGGCTGGCGACAGCAGGAACGCGATCGTGGACGCGATCTCGGCGGCGCTGGCCAGCCGGCCTTGTGGCACCAGGCTTGGCAACAGGTTCTGCCGTTCGTCCGGCATGTGGGCATGGATCTCCGTGGAGACGATTCCCGGTGCGACGGCGTTCACGGTAATGTTTGCCGGCAGTCCTTCGACGGCCAGCGCTCGGGTGAGCGCGTTCACGGCGCCCTTCGACGCGACGTAGGCGAGATTGGCGTTCAGCACTCGTCCGGTGAAGGACGAGACCGATGACAAGTTGACGATGGCGCCGCCGCCCGAGTCGCGGAGCAAGGGGAACGCCTCGCGGCAACACCAGTAGAGCCCGTCGAGATTCACCGCGAGCACCTCGCGCCAGGATGCGTCAGTCGTGTCTGCGAGCGTCGTAGGGCGGCTGATGGCTGCGCTGTTCACGAGCCCATGGAGGTGTTCGAATCGTTGGCGCACGCCAGAGAACAGGCGTCGTACGTCGGCGCTGTCGGACACGTCGGCTGTCATGGCCAAGGCACCCGCGCCGATTTCATCGGCCGACACGTGAAGACGCCGCTCGTCAATGTCGCTGAGCACGACCGACCAGCCATCCGACGCCAGGCGCTCAGCGATGGCCCGGCCGATGCCGCGCGCGGCGCCAGTGACCAGACAGACGCGATGGCTCATACGGCCCTCCGGAAATCACGCACCGCGCGCGGCAGCAGCATGGCGAGCGCGGCCCATGCCACCGGGTGTAACACGCTCATGAGCCTGAACACGGGAGCATAGCCATAGTGCGTCACCAGGAAACCGACCACGGCCGTGGAGGCAAAGCCGCCGAACGAGCTGCCAGCCCCGATGGCGCCCTGGACAGAGCCGATCGCCCGCACCGGAAAGATGTCCATGGGGAGCGTGGTCGAATTCGTCATCCACGCCATGTGAGCGCAGGTAAACAGGCTGGCCATCGCGAGCGGAACGGCCGCGCCGGCGGTGGCGGGCAGGGTGAAGCTGGCGGCCAGCACGACCGCCGAGCCGGCCATGACGCGTAGTCTGGCCTGCACCGGATCCACGCCGCGCCGAATGAGGTGGCCGGAGAGCCAGCCACCCAGGATGCAGCCCAGGTCGGCGGCCAGGAACACGATCCACACGGTCTTGCCGAGGTCGGCCAGCGAGAAACCGCGCTCATCCTGAAGATACTTCGGCAGCCAGAAGAGGTAGAAATACCACAGCGGATCCGTGAGCATCCGTGCCAGCAGCACCAGCCACATCGGACGGAGGGCGAGAAGGTCGCGCCAGGCGAGTGGGCTGTTCGGCTGATTCGTACCGCTCGGGGCACGGGACACTGCGCCGGCTTGGGCCGACACGGTCGTGCGCAAAAGCCCCTCTGATTCGAGCAGGCGCCGTTCGGCGTCGCCGAGCAGGCGATGCTCGGCGGGACCGCGGTACACGACGTACCACACCGCGGCCAGCACGAGCCCGAGCACGCCGGTGAAGACGAACGCGGAACGCCATCCGAAGTGGAGTGCGAGGAACGCCACCAGCGGCGCGGCGACCGCCGCACCGATCGTCCCGCCCATGCTGTACATGCCGACGGCAATGCCCTTTTCCCGGGCAGGAAACCACTCGGACACCGCCTTGGCGGACGCGGTGTAGTTGCCAGGCTCGGCGATACCCAGCAGGCTCCGGAACAGGGCCAGCGAGAACACTCCGGTGGCAAGAGCCGTGAACATGTTGGCGACGGACCACCAGGTGATGAAGGCCGTCTCAGCCAGGCGGGTTCCGATGCGATCCACGATCCGACCAGAGAAGAGGTACATCACGGCATAGCACAGCAGGAAAGCCTGGACCACCATCGTGTAGCCAGCATCGTCGATGCCCAGGTCCTGCTGAATGGTGGAGGCCAGGATGGAGAGCGCCTGGCGATCCACGTAGTTCATCACCGACGCGAGCATGAGGAGGACGGCAATCACCCACCGCACCGGGGGAAGGGCGCGCCGCGTGCGTGATGCGCCTTCCAATTCCGAGAACGCCGTGGAGGGTTGCGACATGGATCTGAACCGCGTGGGTGAAGTTAAAGCTTTAACATAACGTCGTGCTGGTACGCAACCTCATTTTCGCGACAACCGACATGGTGCTGAGGAGTCCCGGACGAGTCCTTAGACCGAACCGCGCTCGACGAGGCGGCAGGGTAGGTAGACGCGGCGCGGAGACAGGCTCGGCTTGTGCAGCGCGTTCACCAACAGCTCCGCGCCACGGTGACCGATCTCGGCGGCGGGCACGCGAATGGTGGTGAGTGGCGGATAGAGAAAGGGTGCGAACATGAGGTCACCGCGGCCGAGGATCGCGACGTCTTCCGGAATGCGTACGCGCCGCTCACGCAGGAGCTCGTACACGTCTGGGACCATCTGGTCGCTGGCACAGAAGATCGCCGTAGGTGACCGCTTCGACCTCAGCCAGCGCAGCAGCGCGCCGCGAACCCTTTCGCGCTCATACTCGCCATAGATGACACATTCCGGTGCCAGCGAGACGCTGGAACACGACAGACCCTCCCTGAACCCGCGCGCGAGCGGCACGCTGGCCGGCGACGTGCGCGAGCCACCGAGAAGGGCGATACGGCGGTGGCCCTTCGCACAGAGATAGTGCCCAGCGACGCGCCCGATCTCGCCGTCGTCCACACCGACGTAGTTGATCTCGTCGTCGCCGTAGTAGCTGGTCAGCATGACAAACGGAATCTGTTCCGACCGCAGGTTCCGAATCGTCCCGTTCATGTCTGCCCGGCTGCAAAGCCGCGTGTTGATGAACAACACGCCATCCAGGCCCTTGCTCTGCATGATCTGGCTGCGGGTCATCTTGCCGCGCGCCGCCGAGTGTGTATCAACGATGAGGTAATAGCCGTGCTCGCGAAGGCAAGTCTGAATGCCGCCCAGCACCTCCGCAATGAACAGATTGAAGAAGAACGGGTCTCGCATCGGGACGCTCAGGCCGACGATCCGGGTTCCGCGGCGGAGCAAGCCCTGGGCGAGGAGGTTCGGCTGATAGCCTAGATGGCTCGCGGTCTTGAGAATCTGCCGGCGCTTCGCAGCGCTGACTCGAGGGGTATCCGGATCATTCAAGACCAACGATACGGAAGCGATCGACACTCCAACCCTCTTCGCGACGTCAGTAATCGTTGGCGCCGGACGTGCTCCTGCCATAGGTAGTCATTATGACACCTGCGCTTTCTTGACCTGCGGGCGCATGCGGGCAGAGTGGGCGACCAACGGAAGCCCGATCGCAGCCACACTGACGGGATTCCGCTCAACGCTCCCTCATGTCCGTCAGCTGCTCCAGGGCTTCGCGCCGGGCCTCCTCCATCGGATGCTCGCGCACGATGCGCAGCAGCCGCGGCGCGCTCACGTCTGACGGGAACTCTGCGATCGTCTCGATGGCCTCGTGAACAATCTGCGTGTCTTTATGGCTCGCGACGATCTTGTCCAGCACGGGCAGTGCCATGTCGGCGGGCATATCCGACAGCGCTTCTATGGCTTCGTCGCGCGCATCTACGCGCGGGTGTTCCCATATGATCCGCTCCAAGTGCGGAAGCGCATCAGCCGGATCGAATTCGGCGAGCGTCTCCACGGCCTCATTTTGGAGGCCCGGATCCGGGTCGGTCATGGCGACCTGGACAATCGTCTCCAGTGCCTCCGGCGAGCGCCGCTCGGCCAGCACCTCCATCGCCTCGTCTCGCAGCTCCGCAGGCGCGTCGCTCTGCAGCAGCTGCTCGAGCACGGCGGCTGCGGCGGCGGGGTCCACCTCGCCCAGCGTCTCCACCGCCTCGGTGCGCATGTCTGTACGCGGGTGCGTGCGCGCGATCTTGTCCAGCACGGCCACGGCAGACGCGGCGGGAAACGCCCCGAGCGCTTCGATCGCCTCCTCTTGAATGTCGCTGGACGGGTCCTCCATCGCCACGCGCATCAGCGTTTCAAGCACCGCCGGATCCTGTCCCGTCGCGATCGCCTCGACCGCCTCCTCGCGCACACCGTCCGACTGGGCGACCTTGAGCAGTTCGTCCAGCGCCGCCGAGGCCGCAGGCGTGCGCAGCTCACCGAGCGTCTCGGCGGCCTCTTCGCCGATCCTCGTCGAGCGGTCCTCCAGCGCAGTCGCGCGCAGCAACGCCACGCTACGATCGGTCGGGTGCCACGCCAGGCCCTCGACCCCTTCCTCACGCACATCCTCCGGTCGATCGCTTCCGACGACCTCCTCCAGAAATGGCACGACCTGGTCCGCGTCCTCGTGCATGGAGATCGCCTCCACGACCGTGCCCTGCAGCCGCACATCCTGCAGGTCGTCGACCCGGCCACGCAGCCAATCGAAGCTCTCCGTGTCTGACGCCGAGCCGAGCCAGTACAAGGTAGCCCCGCGCAGGTTCATGCCCGCCGAGGCGGTGCGGACCGACACGCGTTCCACGCGCGGAGCGCTCGCTCGCGCCGGGATCATGTGGAACAGCACCAACACGGGCTGCCGGACCATCCCACTCGCTTTCTGTGGAGGCTCATTCGTCGAGCCGACGACCGAGGCGGCCTTGGCCGGGCGCTTGTACGACGCCCCGTACACCCGCGTGCCCAACGGCACCTCGTCGATTTCGTTGGTTGACCAGCTTGCACTATCGTCGATGTGAATGTGATCGGCGGACAACACCCGCTCGAAGGCGTAAGCGATCCAGTAATCCGCGTCGCCCCGGCGCTCGGCTTCTGCCGCCGCCCATTGCCAGCGCGACTCGAGTGGCTGGTCCGGTGCGGCGTGGCGGACCACCTGCTCCTGAGAGCGCGGCTGCGCGCCCTCCTCTTGTATGACCTCGCGCGCTACCCCGTCTCCCCGCTCTGCGATGGTGCCGGCGGACACCACTGGCGCCGCCACGCAGACCAGCAGCACCAATCCCGCAGCGGCGGCCGACTGGCGGAGCCGACCGGGCGCATGCGGGATACGCTCGTCCAGTAGCCGTTCGACCCGCAGCAGCAGTGGCGAGCCGCCTTCCGCCATCGCCATCGTGCCGGAGGACACCGGACTCTCTCCGCGGCCGACCCATGACGCCACCTCGACCAGACAGCGCGCCAGCGCCAACGCGGAACCGGTCTGCCGCACGGCCCAATCGTCACTGAGGTTCTCCGACGCCTCACGCAAGCGCAGTCGCGCCAGCCGGTTCAGCGGCTGGAAAAAGAAGAACGCCTCCACCAGCCCCGTGAGGAGCCGCCATGCCGGATCCCGACGAGCCAGGTGTGCGAGCTCGTGCGCGAGCGCGCTGCGCTGCTGATCCGGATCCAAGTCCTGCAGAAAGCGCTCGGGGACGCAGATCTCCGATGTCCCTAGCGCAATCGGGCCCGGACAAACGAGCGACGTTGTCAGCTCGATGGGCCGCCATACGCCCGCATTCCTTCTCAGCGCTGCCAGTACCGCGAGCACGTTCCCCTCGGCTACAGGACGACGATCCCTCAACAGCCAGTGCAATCGACGCTGCCCGTACACCAGCCGCGCCAGCAAGAGGAATGCGCCGGCCGCCCAGAGCGCAAGGAGCATTCTCGGCCATGCTGTCGGCGCCGTGCGGCTGGAGCTCGCCTTGCCGGCAGGGTTGGCACGAGCCCCAATCTGCTGCGCTTCCAAGGGGCGGGCGGCCGCCGCGCCGTGGGCGGGCGTATTTCCTGCCGCCGCTTCCTCTACGTTCGTGTCCTTCGCAGCTGCCGTGACCGCAACGACGCCTCTGGTACCATCGGCGCGCTCGATCCGCCCGGCTGGTGAGGCGCTGTCGTTCCACGCCGTTGCGCGCGGCCGAGGACGCGTGACGTCGGTTTGCCCCGCATGACGACTCCCGCCGAACGCGATCCGCCACTCGCCCGCCAACGGCCGCAAGCCGAGCCCCGATTGGAGCGTCGCCGTCGCCAGCGCTCCCACAAGCGCCGCGCGCCACACCGTTTCTTGCCACGCATCCGTCCTGATCAGCCGTTGCGTCACCAGCGCCGCACTACCCAAGAGGATCGTGCTGTGCACCGCGTAGGTCAGCAGCCAACCCAGGACGCGGCCCACCACGTCGCCCCCGATCCAGCCAATGTCGGTCATCATGAGCGCCTCCCGCTCAGCTCACGCTCGCGTGCCTCGATCAGCGCCTTCACGCGCGCCAGGTCGCCCGCCGCGACATCTTGCGCCGTGAGCAGATGGCTCACCAGCGCCGCCACGTCCCCCTGGAACAGTTCGTCCGCCAGCTCCGCAAACTCACCGACCATCGAACGTTTGACGTCCGCCTCCGATACCCTCGGCCGGTACACGTATTGCCGTCCCTCCACGCGGTGTGACAGAAGCCCCTTCTTCTCGAGCCGCGAGAGGAGCGTCGCGACCGTCGACTGCGCCAGCCGGCGCTCCGGCTCGAGCGCCTCCTGCACGTCCACCACCGTCGCCTCGCTCCGCTCCCACAGCACCCGCATCAGCGCGAGCTGCAGCTCTGTCAGCGAATAGCTCATACGTATACTCCACAGCGCTCATTCACCCCATGTACGTACACACATCCGGCCTCGACAGCTCGACAGCAGTCACGGCTATCTGCTACACGTGTAGTATTACGCCCGTAGGATTAGGTTGTCAAGAGTCGTCAGGCTTGAGTTGGTATGATTTCCGGCAACGCGAAATCCGATGAGCGACCACACGCGCGACGAGATCGTCGAGCTTCCGATTGACGGCGTCCTAGACCTGCATGCGTTCGCGCCGAGAGACGTGGTCGCCGTCGTCGAAGACTATCTCGCAGCCGCGCGAGAGAAGGGCCTGCGCGAGGTTCGTCTCATCCACGGCCGTGGAGTCGGTGCGCAGCGGGCTGCGATTCACCGCCTGCTCCGCTCGCTTCCGGCCATCGAGTTTTGGGATGCGCCGGAATCCCATCTAGGCGCGACCATCGTGCGCTTTGCGGGTCGCGACGAAACGTGAGACAGCCTATCCGCGTTTACTCACGGTCTATCTCGGTTACCGAGGATAGCAGATAGCTTGATCGAGCTCCCTCAACTCCTTGCTGACCCGCTCGAGAATCGACAGCAGACGAGACGAGGCTACGGACGCGGCCACGTGATCACCTTGCCCTCGGCGTCGCCATGTTCGGCGCCCGGCCGATGGCGCAGCCACTCGGCCAGGCGACGCTCCACTTCCTCTTCAGACATGCGGGGATTCCCACGGCGGATCTGTTGGCGCTTGAGCGCCACCCCGGTCTCGAACAAGTCGCCGGCCATCAACAGGCGTTGCGCCAGCGTCTCATGGAGAGTCGACATGATTCCAGTTTAGCAGCGTCATTAGGTGCCAACACAACTGTCGCGCAACCTACGGCGAGCTTGCTACTGTGTCCTGTCATTGCTACTGCTCGTGCCGGTGCAAGCACAAGCGGGCTGTCCCCGTTTTCCTCGCTGCGCCCGCAACATGACGACCTCTTGACTATCTACAATTCCAGGAGCATTGTAGATAGTCAACAAATAGATGCCCATGGGCAAACCCTCCGATCTCATTCAAGGCACGCTCGACCTGCTCATCCTCAAGACCATCTCGCTCGAGCCGAGGCATGGCTGGGGGATTGCCCAGCGCATCCAACAGGTCAGCGGTGACGTGCTGCAAGTCCAGCAGGGGTCTCTCTATCCAGCCTTGCACCGGCTGGAACAACACGCGTGGATCAAGTGCGACTGGCGCGAGACCGACAACAACCGGCGGGCGAAGTTCTACTCGCTCACAGCAGCCGGGCGGCGCCAACTGGACAAGGAGCTGGCCAACTGGAAGCGGCTCTCCGGCGCGGTCGGACTCATTGTGGAGATGGTATGAACGCGATGCGAATGGTCGACCGCCTCCGACTGCGGCTCCGCTCGCTCTTTCACCACGACTCGGTCGAGCGCGAGCTGGACGAGGAGATGCGGTTCCATGTCGAGGAGCTCGCGCGGCAGCACGTCGAGCGTGGCTTGACCGCTGACCAGGCACGCGCCGAGGCGCTGCGCCAATTCGGCGGCGTTGCGCAGCTCCAAGAGGGTTGTCGGGACGAGCGACGCACGCGCTGGGTCGAAGACGTCGTTAGCGATGCCCGCTACGCTGCGCGCCTGTTCGCAAAGAGTCCCGGCTTTACCGCGGTGGCGTTGCTGTCGCTGGCGCTCGGCATCGGCGCCAACACCGCGACATTTACGCTGGTCGAAACCGTGATGCTGCGCGAGTTGCCCGTGCACGAGCCCGGAGCGCTGGTTCAGATCGTCGGGGTCATTCCGGGCGAGGAGGGTTCGCAGGGCTCCTTCTCGCACCCCAATTTTCGGTGGCTCCGCGAGCACGCGGCGATGTTCTCGCACCTGTTCACCTGGGACTCCCGGAAACTCGAAACGGGCGAAGGCGAGAGCATGGAGTGGATCACGGTGGACCGTGTTTCAGAGGATTACTTCGCCGGTTTGGGAGTCGCACCGATCCTGGGTCGCGCGCTGGCCGATGAGCGCCAGCAGCCCGCGGTTGCGGTACTCAGCTATGGCTGGTGGCGCAGGCGGTTCCACGCTGATTCCGCCGTACTCGGCCAGACGATACGGCTCGGCGGCCTTCCATTCACCATCGTCGGCGTAACGCCGGAGGGTTTCTTCGGGCCCGTGGTGGGCTCGTCGCCGGACGTGTTTATCCCGCTGGCCTCAGAGAGACTGCTGAATCCGGAAAGCGAAGTGCTTTCCAGCCGCACTACCGTGTGGCTGCCGCTCATGGCGAGGCTCGGTCCCGGAGTCTCGATGCCGCGGGCCGCGGCAGGCCTTCAGCCGCTCTGGGCCGCGATGATCCAAGAGACCGGGCCGCTCGATCGTGAAGGACCTATGACGCGCTGGTTCACCAAGCTGAAGAGTCAGGTGGAGCCCGCATCGACCGGCGTCCCTCTGCTCCGGCGACAATTCCGGCAGCCGCTCGCGGTCCTGGTTGTCGTGGTCGCCGTTGTGTTGCTGATTGCGTGCGTCAACCTCTCCAACCTCCTGCTGGCGCGTTCGCTCACCCGACAGCGCGAGATCGCGCTCCGCCTCGCGGTCGGGGCCAGCCGCGGTCGGCTTCTCCGCCAGATGCTCACGGAGAGCCTGCTGCTCGCGGCGGCCGGCGCCGCTCTCGGATTGCTGTTCGGGCTCTGGAGCAGCCGGCTGCTGGCTTCATTGTTGTCCACCAGCCGAGACACGATCAGCCTTGACATCGGCCTGAATCTCACCGTGCTGGCTTACACCGCGTTTGTCACCCTTCTGACGACACTGCTGTTCGGCCTCGCACCGGCCCTGCGAGCGCTCCGTGCCTCGGTGCATCCCTTGCTCAAAGAGGGAACGCTTCAAGTGATCGGCAGACGGATCTCCAGTCGCGCGCTGCTCGTGACCCAGGTCGCGTTGTCACTGCTGCTCGTGGCCGGCGCCACACTCTTCCTTCGCACGTTCCACAGTCTGCTTTCAGTGGACCTGGGATTCGACGCCGATCGCGTCTTGATCGCCAGCGTGGAGCCGGGGCGCATCGGACTGAAGGACGAAGCAGCCTCCCAGTTCTACCGCGATCTCCAGGACCGGTTGCAGGTGTTACCGGGCGCCGAGTCGGTCAGCTTCTCCAGCATGACGCCGATTCAGAACTGCTGCTGGTGGGAGACGATGATCGTCGAGGGCCATACGCGGCCACCGGGCGACAAACAGGACGTATTCCTCAACTCCGTGGCGCCGGGATTCTTCCGTACTATGGGGACTCGGCTGTTGCGGGGCCGCGATTTCGACGCCGACGACGCGTTCAACTCCCGCCCGGTGGCGATCGTCAACGAGTCGTTCGTGAGGAAGTTCTTTCCGAAAAGCGAGGCGCTGGGGCGAATCATCTCTCTCCCGCCCAGCTACGAGCTGGGCGCGATGGAAATCGTGGGCATCGTCGAGGACGCTCGGTATATCGACCTCCGCGGGCCCACGCGTCTAGCGGCCTACTTTCCGCTCGCGCAATCGCGGGAAAGACCCAGCTCGGTCGAAGTGTTGGTGCGAACACCGGGGCCGCCTCTCGCGCTGGCCTCGGCGGTGCGAGAGCAGGTCCATTCCTTCCACCCGGCAATGCCTGTGAAGTTCAGGTCGCTGGCACAAGAGGTCGACGGCGTTCTTACGTACGAACGTCTGCTCGCGCTGCTCACAGCCTTCTTCGGCGGCGTGGCGCTCACGCTCGCGGCGATCGGTCTGTACGGCATCCTCTCCTACGCGGTCACGCGGCGAACCGCAGAGATCGGCGTCCGGGTCGCGTTGGGCGCGTCGCGTGCGAGTGTGCTTTGGCTGGTGATGCGGCAGAGTCTGATGCTGGTGATCGTTGGCCTGGCGATTGGCTGCACTGCCGCTCTTTACCTCACCCGGCTCGTGAAACCCCTGCTGTTCGGAGTCAAACCCGTCGATCCACTCACGTTCGCAATCGCGGCCGGCGTGTTGGGTACCGTCGCCCTGCTCGCCTCGTGGTTGCCCGCTCGTCGAGCCGCCGCCGTTGACCCGGTGCGCGCGCTCCGATACGAGTAGTCCGCTCGCTCCTGTTGCTTCCCAAAAGACAGTGTGCCATCATCCCTGTTGGCAACCTAAATGACCCGGCCGCACGGTCAAAGGCGGAGGGTCCGAGGAGGATCTGAGATGGGAGCGCTGAGGCGGTTCCTGATTCGGCTGGTCACATCGGTCACGAGGCGGCGAGATGAGGAACGACTACGGGAAGAGGTCGAGGCACACCTCGCGCTGCAAGCCGCGGAACATCTGCGCGCCGGATTGTCGCCCGTCGAGGCCCGACGCCAGGCGCTGCTGAAGTTTGGCGCGGTGGAATCGGTCAAAGAACATTATCGGGATGAGCAAGGCCTGCCGGTCCTCGACAGCCTCGGGCAAGACATGCGGTACACGCTGCGACAGTTGCGGCGGGCGCCGTCGTTCACCCTCACGGCCACGCTCACGCTCGCGTTGGGGATCGGCGCCACCGCCGCGATCTTCTCGCTGTTCAACCAGATGCTGCTGCGTGCGCTGCCGGTGTCCGACCCAGACCGACTGGTCAACCTCAGCGCGACGGGACCGAGGTGGGGGTCGCACGTTGGCGACCTGGCCGCGGCCGACGCGCAGGGCGACCCCTTCACCTATCCCATGTTCCGCGATCTCGAGCGGCTCCAGACGAGCTTCACGGGAATCGCCGCGCACAAGGGGTTTGGCGCCAGCCTCTCGTTTCAACACGAGACCCTCAGCGGCAGCGGCCTGGCGATCTCCGGCAGCTATTTCTCGGTGTTGGGCGTGCAGCCCACGCTCGGACGCCTAGTGGGGCCTGGTGACGATCGCGCCGTCGGCGAGTCCGACGTCGTCGTCCTGAGCCATGCGTACTGGCAGCGGCGGTTCGGTGGAAATCCCAACGTGCTCAACGACACGCTCGTTGTCAACGGTCGACGGATGACGATCGTCGGGGTCGCGCCGCGTGGCTTCGAGGGGACGACGCTCGGCAGGCGTCCCGAGGTGTACGTGCCCATCACCATGTACGGGTACATGAACCCGGGCTGGGAAGGGTTCGACGATCGCCGCAGCTACTGGGCCATGCTATTCGCCCGCCTCCAGCCGGCGGTAACTCTTGACCAGGCGCGCACGGCGGTGAATGCCGTGTACCGGGGCCTCATCCGCGACGTCGAAGCCCCCCTCCAAGAAGGCCTGAGCGAGAAGACGCTCGCGCAGTTCAAAGCGAAAACGCTGGACCTCGAGCCGGGACACCGGGGTCAGAGCTACCTGCACCGCGGCGTGCGAACGCCGCTCACCCTGCTGCTCGCGGTCACCGGCCTCGTGCTACTGATCGCCTGTGCGAACGTCGCGAACTTGCTGCTGGGGCGCGCCGCGACGCGGACGACTGAGATGGCCGTCCGGCTGTCGGTCGGGGCTCGTCGAGGGCGCCTCATCGTGCAGTTGCTGACGGAGTCGTGCCTGCTCGCGGCGCTTGGCGGCGTCGCCGGGCTGGTCGTGGCGAAGGTGACGTTGAGCCTGATGGCGTCGCTGCTCCCGGAAGGACTCGCCGGAAGCGCTGCTGAGACATCGTGGGGTGGGGTCCTCTCAAGGGTGCGCTATACCGTTGATGCAGACGTGGTGTTGTTCGCGGCGGCGGTGACGCTCGCGACGAGTCTGCTGTTTGGCCTGTTCCCGGCGATCCACAGCACCCGGCCCAACCTAGTGTCGGCCCTGAAGGGCACATCTGGCCAGCCGTCCGGCGGGCGCGGCCCGGCGCGCGTCCGCACAGCCCTCGCCACGACGCAAATTGCGCTCTCGATGACGTTGCTCGTGGCCGCCGGCCTGTTCCTCAAGAGCTTGATGAACGTGAGTCGCGTGGACCTGGGCATGACGATCGACCAGCTCGTCACGTTCCGCATCTCACCCGAGCAGAACGGGTACACGCCGGCTCGTGCGCAGGTCCTGTTCGAGCGGCTCGAGAACGAGCTGGCATCACAGCCCGGCGTGACGAGCGTCACCGCCTCATTCGAGGCGGCCGTTGGGGACAACCAGGGCACGGGCGTTCGCGTCCAGGGATTCACGTCCGGGCCGGACATCGACAGTATGTCGCAGTATAACGAAATTGCGCCAGGTTACTTCACAACGATGGGGATCCCGTTGATTGCGGGTCGCGAGATCACGCGTGCCGACACCCTGGGCGCACCGAGAGTGGCGCTGGTCAACGAGGCGTTTGCGAAGAAGTTTGGTCTCGGTCGGGATGCCGTAGGCAAGCGCATCTCCTGGGACAGCGACGAGCTCGATGCAGAGATTGTTGGACTCGTGCAGGACGCGAAGTACGACAACGTCAAGAACGAGGTGCCGCCGCTCTTTTTCTATCCGTACCGACAAAACGAGGACCGCGGGGCTCTCAACTTCTACGTCCGCACGTCACTCGATCCGGAACGGATGATCGGCACGCTGCCACGGGTCGTGGCGACGCTCGATCCGGATCTGCCCGTCGAGAACGTGAGGACGGTGGCGCAACAGGTGCAGGAGACCGTGTTCCTGGATCGGTTCATCAGCGTGCTCTCGACAGCCTTTGCGATCCTGGCCACGCTGCTGGCGGCCATCGGGCTCTACGGGGTCCTCGCCTACACGGTGGCGCAGCGCACGCGCGAGATCGGCCTGCGCATGGCCCTCGGCGCGGCGCCGGGTCGCGTACGTCGGATGGTCCTGCGTCAGGTAGCGCTGATGACGGCGGTCGGCGGCGTGCTGGGCCTGGCCGGCGCCGTGGCGCTCGGCCGCGCGGCGCAGGCGTTGCTGTTCGAGCTGGAGGGACACGACCCGATGGTGCTCACGGCCGCCGCGGTGGCGCTCACGCTCGTCGCGCTGGGTGCGGGATCTATCCCGGCACACCGGGCGGCGCGGGTCGATCCGATGCGGGCGCTGCGGTATGAGTGACGAGGCAATGTTGTGCGACGGTCAACCAGCTGCCTTTACCTCTCGTCTTCTCCTTGAGCGCCCTCAGCGTCCTCCCGCTCAGTCTCCCGTGGCGCGACTCTGGCAATGTGATCAAAATCACTGTCCGCATGTTCAAGGGCCACGGCGTGTTGTCTGGCGCAGGCATCGATGAGTACGCCAGTGGCTGGAACCGTCACGCCGGCAGCTCGGCAGCGGCGCGCTAGCTCGTACGCCTCGCTCCAGACTTCGGAAGTGATCGCCAGCTCCGGCACGCGCTTTTCGAACTGTCGCAGGATCTTCTTCTCGCGGTCACCGCCCGCGCCGTTCCAGAGCTCCAGTCGGATGAGCGAGCACCAGCGGGCAGAGCCCGCCTGGAGTGCCGCCCCGACCCTTGCCCGAACAGCAGCGTCCCCGTCGGGACGTAGGAAGTGAATCCACGAGGAAGTGTCAACCAGAACCATCGCTACGCTCGACGACGCATCTGCTGTAGTGCTTCGACGGTCATCAGGTCTGGACACGTACCCGCCAGTTTGGCCAGCTCGGCCATGCGTCGACGACGGTTGAATTCCGCAATGGCAGTCACGATCGCCTGGCGCTTCGTGCGTGCGCGAGTGAACCGCATGGCATCCTTCAACTCGTCATCTGGAATATCAACGGTGGTCTTCATGCATCTATTTTAGGCTATGAAGGATTCCGCGGACAACGGCTTGAAGCATCCGCTCGGATGCCACGTTGAGTCAAACCGTGTCAACTCGTTCCGGAACGAGTTCATCTAGAGCGCGCATGCGACAACACAGAACAATCTCCCCCACTTATCTGTGGAAGCCGACGAAACGGCCACGCATTCTTGGACGAATCCGCAGTGAGATCGGGACGATTCGGCAGTATCAAGGGCGCAGCGCAGCCCAAGGGTTGCGGACGGTAGCGTTTACTTGTCAAGAGAGTGCTTGCACCAATATGGCTGAGCTAGTAGCGGGCCTCGTCGGACCGCGCATCGGGCGCCAATTGAGTCGATGCGCAGTCGCGGCACCTATTCGCTCCGAAGCGCGAGGTTCGGATCGATGCGTGCCGCGCGCCATGCCGGGCGACTCGCGGCAAGCATGGCCACAGCGACGACGAGCGCCGAGACGAGGAGCACCGTGACGCTGTCGAATGGCTTCACGTGGTAGAGAAGGCCGCGAATGGTACCTGTGATCGCCAGCGCTCCCAAGAGACCGATTCCAGCGCCAACCGCGGTCAGCGCGATGCCTTCCCGGACGATCATCGCCATGATCTGGCCCACCGACGCCCCCAGCGCCATCCGAACACCGAGCTCTCGCGTCCTCTGTGAGGTGAGATATGCCAGCGTGCCGTAGAGCCCGATGCCTGCGAGCAGCAGCGCAGCCGACGCGAACCCGACGAGGACGAACATCGTGAAACGTGTATCGCTCATCGAGTCGGCTATGCGATCGCTCATGGGCCTGATGTCGGACACGGCCCGACCCGTGCCGAGAGCGTCAATCGTGCGTTTGATCGCCGGACCGATCGCTTCCGCGCTCTGCCGCGTCTGGACGAGCAGCGACATTTCGATGGGGTGGACGTGATACGGAACGAAGAAGTGCGGCGTGGCCTCGTCGCGAATGTCCGTCATGCGAACGGCGTTTGTGACGCCAATCACCTCGAGCGCCTGGCGGCGCGGCCCGGCCTCCACGACCAGACGCTTGCCGAGCGCCCCTCC
Source organism: Luteitalea sp. (assembly GCA_009377495.1). Classification (GTDB taxonomy): domain Bacteria; phylum Acidobacteriota; class Vicinamibacteria; order Vicinamibacterales; family Vicinamibacteraceae; genus WHTT01. The sequence continues at coordinate 10,419 of WHTZ01000037.1, read as the reverse complement.
GGGCCAGAGCTGTCGCGCGATTCGCTGGTCGATGATGACGACTGGCCGCTCGGCGTCGATATCCTCCACGGCGAAGTCGCGGCCTGCACGGAGCGTGATCTGCGCCAGCCCCAGGTACCGCGGCATGACCGACTGGTACGTGCCTAGCGACAACGGAGTCTCCTCATCTCCTTCCCGCCCGTAGCGCCTGGTCGACGACGCGAACGGCAACGGGCTTGCGGCGCTTACGCCTTCCACGTCGGGCACTTGGCGCACGCGGTCCATCACCTCACGGTAGAACGCCCAGCGGCGCGACGCGTCCGGGAGCTCGCGGAGGCTAATCGAGGTGTTGGCCGTCAACAAATTGGAAGGATCGAAGCCAATCGGCGCGCCTACGAGGTGGACAAACGTTCGCAGCATGAGCCCGGCGGCGACCAACGGGACAATCGACAGCGCCACTTCGGCTATCACGAGTGCGCGCTGGAGTCTGCGCGTGGCCGGGGCTGACGTTCCGGATCTTGCGGCGCGCAGCGCGTGCGGCTGTCGATCGGACGCGAGGCGCAACGCCGGCAGCAGGCCGAAGGCCAGGCTGGTCGCCACGGAGAGCGCGACGGCGTAGACCACGACCGTGCCGTCCACGGAGATTTCGGCCTGTCTCGGCAAGTGGATCGGTCGCAGCCAGTCGACGAGCTGTAACCCGAGATAGCCCGCGAGCAGACCGGTGCCGCCGCCAAGTGCAGTGAGTAGAAGGCTCTCCGTGAACAGTTGGCGCACGAGCCGGATCTTGGCCGCACCTAGCGCGCGGCGAATGGCCAGCTCGTTCTCACGATTCTTGTTCCGTGCGAGCGTCACGTTCGCCACGTTCACGCAGGCGACCAGCAGCACGAAGCCGACCGCAGCAGCCAAGGCGAGGAGTGCCGGTCGGGCGTCCTCGGTCAGTGCATCGCGAAGGGGCGTCACCGACAGCCGCAAGGCGCCGTCGGGGTACGCATCGGGGTGATCCCTGACGAACCGTGCCGCCAGCACGTCCAGCTCGGCTTGCGCCTGTCGGAGCGTGGCACCCGGCGCGAGCCGCCCCAGGATCGGCAATCCTCGGTACTCGCGCGAGCTCCCGAGATCCTCAGCAGTCAGCGGGAACCAGACGTCAATCTGCTCGGCGGCCCCCGCGGATGGAGGAAGGAACATTCGTAACCCGGAACCGAGCACGCCAACGACCTGCATATCCTTGTTGTTGACCTGCACGCGGCGGCCGACAATTGTGGGGTCGCCGCCGAACCGGCGCCGCCACAGATCGTGACTGATCACGATCCGCATGAGGCCTGCACTGTAGTCCTCCGTCGTCCGCAGCGTGCGGCCAAGGGCCAGCGGAACCGCACCGAAGAGCGGCAGCACATCGTCGGTTACGCTGGCGGCAGCGACCAGTTCCACTTCACCATCGATGTTCAGATGCGCTTCGACGCCTGCGATCGTGCAAACGTGGTCAATGAAGCGGCTTTGCTCTCGGATGTCCAGCAGCTCGCCTGCGGCCGCGCCGGCATTCGAGACGCCGCGAGCGTCAACGGTTACGAGCACGATGCGATCGGCATCGGGATAAGGCAGCGCGCGCCACAGTACTGAACGCGCGACGCTGAACATCGTGACATTCGCTCCGATGCCGAGCGCCAGCGTCAGGATCACCACCAGGGCAAATCCCGGTGAGCGCCAAAGGCTGCGCCAGCCGTATCGGATATCTCGCAGTGTCATCTCGACGCCGTATCCGACACGCGCATGGCGGGCATCTTCCTTGACCTGCTCAATACCGCCCAGCTCGATGAGCGCGTACCGCCGCGCCTCGTGTGGTGCCAGGCCGCTCCGTATCTTCCGCGCGATCAGCTCTGCGAGCGCGCCTTCCACCTCCTCGGAAAGCTCGCGTTCCAGACGAGATCCACGCAGAAACGTGCGGACAAAGCTTCCGATCTTGCGACTGCGACACATGCAGCATCTCCTATGGCCAACCGGGTTGCCTCTTCCGCGGCGAGCTGACGACGACGCGCCGTGAGGGCGTCGGTCTCGATCGACTGACGCTATTGACGAGACGTATCGGAACGCAATATAGTTATTCTATACTATGTGAGGGAGAGGTGACACCGCACAATCAGGAGGCTATATGGTTCGCATATCTGTCTTAGCACTCACGGTGGGGCTTGCCGTATCTGGACCTGGCGTCGTGGCGGCAGGGGCGGACGACGCGAAGACGACCACCTGGACCGGGTGGTTCTCGGACAAAGGGTGTGCCTCGCCGCGCGTGGCGAACGGCATCATCGGTCCGAACAATCCCGACTGTGTGAAGCGGTGCCTGGACGAGGGCGCGACGCCTGTGTTCGTCAGCGAGCAGGCCGAGGCGGTCTTCGAGGTGCGGGATTACGAGGCGGTCGAGAATGACGTGGGATACCACATCGAGCTGACGGGCATCGTTGACGAGGCGGCGAAGACGATCTCCGTACGGTCGGTGAAGCGACTCTCGTACGTCGGGGCGCTGTGCGCGCTGCCCAAGAGGACCGGCGCAAAGAAATAAGACCAGCAGCGTCGAAAAACACATAAACCGCAGACGCACAGCATCGGGGTGTTGGCGCCGCCGACCGCCCGCGGGCTCTTCATGCGCGCCGATGTCGGCCGATCCGCGCTCGTGCCGTGTACGTATTTCCCGAGCTCCTCGATGGGATCTCTCCCGAGCTGAAGAAGCGCATGCAGGGCAAGAGCTGCTTCAACTTCAAGGCGGTCGATAGGGAGCTCGTGCGCGAGCTCGAGGCGCTCACGAAGGCCGGCTTCGAGCGGTTCAAGGGCGCTGATCTCGTCTGAGGGTCGCGTTGCGCCGCGTCAACCCCCTTCGAGCTTCGAGTATGCTGAAGGGAACGCGTGCAGGGCGCGCCCCATCCGCGGGAAGGGATGCTCCCACCTGGCGTCGGCCTCGACATCACGTTGGCCTGACGAAACCTCTGGCCCGTCCTCGCGGACAACGGGCACAACACTGGCCCGCCCACAGGCGGGGCACGAGAGGTGTCGTCATGGCGTCCGAACACGATCGATCCGTTGTCATCGAACCCCTCCCCGCGCATCCCTGCCTGGAAATGCAGCAGAAGCGGCCGAAGAACCTGCTGCGCGCCGCGGCGCACGGTGAGGCAGACGCGCTGCAGCGCATCCGCGCGCTGCACCCGAAGCCGCCGCCGCCAGACGCCCTCAAGCTCGCCGACACGCAGCTCGTCGTCGCGCGCGGGTACGGCTTCGAGAGCTGGGCGGCCATGCGGCGGAAGATTGATTCCCTCACCAAGACACCGCTCGATCAGTTCCGCAGCGCACTGCGCGCGGGCGACGCGGAGCAGGTGCGCGCGCTGCTGGAGGCGCACGCGGAGGTGCGCGCCGCGGTGAATCAGCCCGTCGGCGGGTGGCGATTGCGATTTCGCGGCGACGGCGCGGCTGCTGCTGGAGGCGGGAGAGCGTGTGGACCCGACGGTTCTGCCGACCGGTCTCGACGATCTGGATGCCGTCTTGCGCGCACATCTCTAGGCGCCCCGAGTCGCGTACCGCAGACCATTGGGTGGTACAACCAGTTTGTAGCTCAAGGCATTTGTAGTGCTATGGGTTTGTGGTTAACGGACGCCTCATCGATCGTGTCGCGGAACGCGATCGCCTGGAGCAGGCCTGGGTCGCGGCGACGAGAGGTCAGCCCCAGCTCGTCGTGGCGTGGGCGCGTCTCCGGACCGGCAACCCTATCGCGAAGCCCGAAGTCGGTATACTGCGGGTGTTGACGCAAATATGAGTCGCGCGTACGTCTTTGCGTGCGTCCAGCTGTCGTTCAAGGGTGTTCGACCATGACGAGAGCCATCTGCTTCCTCATCACCTTGGCTTCGGGCCTCGCCCCGCTCCCCGCCTTCTCGCAGGGGTCGGTCACCATCTTCGGCACGGTGACGGACACGACCGGCGCGATGGTCCCCGGCGCCATGATCACTGCAGCCAATACGCAGACAGGGTTAGAGCGGGAGACAGTGTCCGACACCCAGGGCAGCTACGCCATCGCGCAGCTCCCGGTGGGCATTTATCGGGTCACGGTCGAGATCGAAGGTTTCAAGACCTTCGTCCAGGATGGCATCCAGGTGCAGGTGGACGAGAACCGGCGCGTGAACGTCGTCATGGTGATTGGGGAGCTCGCCGAAAGCGTGACCGTCGCGGCCCAGACCGCGCAGGTCGACACGCGAACGGGAGCCCTCCGCGAGGTGATCGACGCCGCGCGCATCGTGGAGCTTCCGCTCAACGGGCGCAACCCGCTGCAGCTCCAGTACCTCGTGGCCGGTGCGGGCGGGCGGACGCCCCAAGGGCAGACGCAGAACGAGTCGGTGTCGATCAACGGATCGCGCTCGAACGCGAACAACTACGCGCTCGACGGCGCGGACAACCACGACCCGTACTTCAATACGCCCGCGGTGTTTCCTTCGCCGGACGCGCTGGAGGAGTTCAGTCTCCAGACCAGCTCGTACAGCGCAGAGCACGGACGCAACGCCGGCGCGCTCATGAACGCCGTGACCAAGTCAGGCACCAATGCGCTCCATGGAACGCTCTTCGAATTCATGCGCCACGAGACACTGAATGCGCGGAACTTCTTTGCCGACACGGTACCGCCGTTCAAGCGGCATCAGTTCGGCGGGACGGCAGGTGGACCGCTTCGACGAGACAAACTGTTCTTCTTCGCCTCGTACCAGCGGACGACGCAGCGGAGCGACCCAGGATCGGTGACGGCGACGGTTCCGACCGAGGCGCAGCGGGAGGGCGACTTCTCCAACCTTTCAAGCCCGCTCAGAGACCCGGACGGCGGCTTCTTCCCCAACAACGTCATCCCGCCAGACCGGCTGGACGCCGCCTCGCTCCGCTTTCTCGATGCCTTCGTGCCTGCGCCAACTCACCCGGACGGGCTACTGACGTTTGCGAGTGAAGAAACGCTCGATGACGATCAGGCCATCGCTAAACTGGACTATCACGTCAGCGGGGCGAATCACCTGTCGGGCCGGCTCCTCTACAACTTCAACGATCGGGCGGAGGCCACCGGCAATCTGCCCGGGTTCTTCGCGCCCATCGAGTATTCGAACTGGAGCCTCGCCGTGAGCGACCTGCACGTTTTTGGTCCGAGGGTCACCAACTCATTCACCTTCTCGTACAACGACATCGACCGGCGGCAGCTCTCCGTGGTGCCCGGCAACCAGACGTGGACCGACTTCGGCGCGGGCTTCACCCGAACGTTCACGGCTGACGCGCCGGCAGCCATGCACACGATGGTTGACGGTTACTTCGAAGCGTTCTCCCGGTTTCCGTTAAACCATTTCCGCAAGAACATCCAGTTCTCGGACACGGTCACGATCAACCGAGGCTCGCACTTGATCAAGATCGGCGGCGACGTGCGACGATCGATCCTCGACCTTCAGGAGTTCTTCCGCGGCGATCCGTTCGTGCGGTTTCGCGCGACCTTCACCGGAAACGCGGCGGCCGACTTCCTGCTCGGGCGGCCCACCATCGTCGAGCAGATCGCCGAGGACACGAATCACCCGCGGACCACGGAATATGCGCTGTTCGTGCAGGACGACTGGGCCGTCTCGCCGCGATTGACGCTGAACCTCGGGCTGCGCTGGGATCCCTACCTCCCGTTCATCGATCTGACCGATCGATTCTCGCAGGTGAGGCCGGGCCAGCAGTCAGGCGTCTTTCCGACCGCGCCCGAGGGTGTGGTCTTTCCGGGCGATCCCGGCGTGCCACAGAGCATCGTCGAGAAGAAGCTGTCGAACTTCAGCCCAAGGCTCGGCTTCGCCTACGACCCCTTCGGTGCCGGCACGACGAGCGTGCGGGGCGGCTACGGCGTCTTCCACGCGCAAATCCGTCAGCAGGCGCACAATCAGATCTCGACCAACCAGCCCTTCTCGCTGAAGCTCACGATCAACAGTCCGCCGGGTGGCGTCAGCGATCCGTATCGCGAGACGGGCAACCCGTTCCCATTCTCGCCCCCGGAGACGCCAGAGGCGAGAGCCAACTACCAGTTCCTCACGCCGATGGTCATGACGCAGTGGGACCCGAGCTTCCGGAACGCCATCGTGCAGCAGTGGAACCTCAATATCCAGCAGCAGCTCTGGGGCTCGTACATCGTCGGGCTGGCGTACGTGGGAAGCAAAGGCGACCACCTCTTCATGACCACCGAGCTAAACCCGGGTATCTTCGGTGCGCCGGGCCAGACGCTCGACGAGCGGCGGGTCCTGTACCCCGCGTTCGCGTCCATCAGGAGTCAGTCTAGCTCCGCGCGCTCGAGCTACCACGCCCTGCAGATGACGCTCAACAAGCGACTCTCCCAGGGGTTCACGATTCTGACCAACTACACCTGGAGCAAGCTGCTCGACAACGCCTCGGCTGACGGAGACGGTCCACCCAACCCCTTCGACCTGGACGACAATTGGGGTCCGTCCGATCTCGACATTGCACACCGATTCGCGGCGTCGTTCATCTGGCAGCTACCGACGCTCGAGGATCGCGGCGGGGTCGCGCGGCACGTCCTCGGTGGCTGGGAGACCAACGCCATCGTGACGCTGGAGAGCGGCAGCCCATTCAGCGTCGTGTCGGGACAGGACAACTCGCAATCGGGCGTGAACCGCGACCGCGCCGACCTTGTGGGTGACCCGAGCCTCGATCCGGGTCGGCCGCGCGGCGAGCTGGTGCAGCAGTACTTTGATCCGGCAGCGTTTCAAGCGAACGCGCCGGGCACGTTCGGCGACTCCGGCCGGAACATTCTGCGAGGTCCCGGATTCGCGAACGTCGACTTCGGTCTTGTGAAGAACATCCGGTTGGCGGATGGCCACCAGCTGCAGTTCCGGACCGAAGTGTTCAATCTGTTCAACCGGGTCAACCTTGACACGCCGGTCAACAATGTCTCGGCGCCCAACGTTGGACAGATCACCTCGGCGGACCTACCGCGCGTGATCCAGCTCGCGCTCAAGTACGCGTTCTAGCGGACCGCGGCGAGGGCCGCGCTCCCCGACGCTCACTCGACGCACCGAAACTTGACTCAAAGAGTCAAGTTTTCGGTGCCTCAAGGGTTCTAGCGGACCGGGGCGAGGGGCTATTCGCGCGAGTGCACGTGCGAAGATTGGGCGAGTGACGCGGCCTTGCTCGCGCGACGTCGTTTCAGGACGTTCATCGTGTCTCTCAGGCTGGCTTCCAGCGGAATCTCTTGGCGCCAGCCCAGCTCGCGCTTGGCGCGCTCGTTGCTGGCATTCCAGATCTTTCCACGCAGTGTCGCAATCAGCTCCGGAACCAGCACGCGCGGAGAGCCCACGCGCCGGTGGTTGAGCCGATCGAAGAACGGTGCAGCGGGCAGCATGAAGTCTGGCAACGTCATGAGCGCTCGCCTGACCTTTGGATCGATCCCGTGCATCGTCTCGATGATCTCGATGAAGCTAGGGAATCTATCGTTGCACACGATGAAGCGGCCACGGCAATCCGCTTCGGCCGCCAGGACATGCGCCGAGATGACGTCGCGAATGTCGACATATGGCAGATTCGCCCGGGGCGCACCGAGCCGCATCGTCCCGAGCATGATCCCCTCGATGGCGTCGATGGTCGGGGTGTTGTGCGCGAAGCCGGGCCCCCCGATCGCGCCCGGAAGCACGGTGACGAGCGTGAGTCGAAGCTCCTTCGCAAGCTCCCAGGCTCTCTTCTCGGCCAGGGTCTTGGCGCGGAAGTACGGCACCAGCGGATCAGTGGTCCAGTCGTCTTCCGTGCTGGGCGGCGCGCCAGGCGCCGTCAAAGGAAGCGTGACGATCGACGAGGTGAGCACGACCTTGCGGACCTTCGTCTCGGCTGCGGCACGCAGGGCGTTCTCGGCGCCTTCGACGCTCGCACGGACCATATCATCCGCTTCGCGCTCCCCCACAACGTAAGCGTAGACGGCCGCGACGTGGAACAGGATGTCTGTCCCGTCGCACGCGGCGCGAAGCTGGTCCGGCCGATAGAGGTCGGCTTCCACCAGCTCGAGGCCGTCCATCGCCGCGAGATGCCTCGTCTTTTTGGGATCGGCCAGCGAGCGGACTCCGGCCCGCACGGTATAGCCGCGCTCGACCAACGCCCGACACAGATTGTTTCCGACATGCCCGTTGGCACCTGTCACGACCGCCCGCATCGCTCCCCTCCCTTGGAATCGATACCCGCCGGTCCACCAGGGTGGCCAACTCAAGCATACGCCGTTTCCGTGTCAACCTGGACGACCCGCCCTTACGGCGTTGTGCCGTCCTCGTTCGCGGGGGGAATGTTCTGGTTCAGGCGGAACAGGTTAGCTGGATCGTAGCGCTGCTTGAGCGCGACCAGCCGGTCCCAGGTTGCGCCCGGGTAGGCCGCGCGCACGCGCGCTTCGTCCTCGCCGGTGAGGAAGTTGACATACGCTCCGGTGTCGCCCTCGTTCAAGGCCGCGGCGAGGCGGTTGACCCAGGACGCGTGCAGGGCCGCCTCGTCTGGGCGCTGGTACATCGCAGCGACGTTTGCCATGATGCGGCTCGTGCGGTGGGCAAACGCCGTGGCCTCGGCCGGCACGCGGGTGATCGCCCCGCCGAGTACCCGAAGCTGCACGGCGCGTATCGGTGCGGTCGAGGCGTCGAGGTGGTCGACGATCGTCTCGGCCAGGCCCTCGTCAACCGTGTCGAGGAACATCGTGTGCGCCGCCGCGACCGGGTGGAAGTCTTCCTGCTCGGGCGGGAACAACTGCGGGTAGGGCATCGGTCGGACCATGTCGACGATCGGCGTGGCGAACCTCCGGAACGGCGCGACGGTCCGTTCCCCGGCGTCGACAGGGCCGGCGTACGCCAACAACGCCATCACGACGAGCCGACCGTGGTGCTGGGCGGGGATGAACGGTATGGGTGGTGCGGTCATGATGGCGGCGATGGTCGACAGCTCGTCCGGTGCGGCCTGCGCCTCGGCGACAACCGAGGCGATGACCTCCGGTGTCGCCGGTAGCAACAACATGCCGCCGACGACCGTGTCGACCGCGTGGAGCCGGTACTGGAACCGGGTCGCCACGCCGAAGTTGCCGCCGCCGCCGCGGATGGCTCAGAAGAGGTCCGGGTGCGTCTGGGCATCGACCCGCAGGAGCTCACCGTCCGCGGTGACCAGATCGGCGGCCAGCAGGTCGTCGATCGTGAGGCCGTGCTTGCGGCTGAGATATCCCACGCCGCCACCAAGCGTGATCCCGCCGATCCCGACCGAGCCCGTGTCGCCGAACCCCGTGGCGAGGCCGTGCGTACCGCTCTTCACTGTGTACTCGCCCGTGGTCAGCCCCGCGTCCGCCCAGGCGGTGCGCCCCTCGACGTTGACGTCGAGTGCCCGCATGTCGCGTAGGTCAAGCACGATGCCGCCCTCGGTCACGCCGTGACCGGCGCCGCTGTGACCGCCGCTGCGGACAGCGAGCTCGAGGCCCGTCTCGTGGGCGAGTGAGACGACGCGCTTGACGTCCTCGGCGTCCGCGACGCGGACGATGACCGAGGGTCGGCGGTCGAATCCGCCGGGGAACACTGTACGCGCCTCGTCGTATCCTGCGTCGTCTGGCGCGATGACGCGTCCGTGGAGCGAGGTGCGAAGCTTCGGGATCGAGATCGTGGATGGTGGTGATGAGGATGAGGATGAGGACTGCACGGCGAAACTCCTTTGCTGCCAACCCGCCGTCGATCGTGTCACACTCTCCTAGTCGAACGAGCAGCCCCGGTTTCGACACGACCAGAGCGCATGCTCGAATATGCGGCAAGTTCGCGACAAAGCGACCCTCATGTAGGGCGCCCCCGTTTCAACCCTCATGTAGGGGCGCCCCTTTAGGGGCGCCAGGGGCGGCTCCTGTTGCTTCCCAAAAGACAGTGTGTCATCATCCCTGTGGGAACCCTAAATGAGTCGTCCCTATGAAGGAAAAAATGGATATCCAGCAGGGTACGTTGGCGCTGATGGTGCTCAAGACGCTCGATGTGCTGGGCCCGCTGCACGGCTATGGGATCGCCCGGCGCATCGAGCAGATCAGCGGCGATCTGCTCGCGCTCAATCAAGGCACCCTGTATCCCTTGCTGCTGAAGCTGGAGCAGGAAGGGGCGATCGCGTCCGCGTGGGGCACCTCTGAGAACAACCGCAAAGCTCGCTTCTATCGCTTGACGCGCGTTGGCCGCCAACAGCTCCGGGCCGAGACGCGCGACTGGGAGCAGACGACAGCCCTGATTGGCCGGTTCTTCACGGTCAAGGCGGAGGATCTGCGATGAGAGCGCTGAGGCGCTTCCTGATTCGGCTGGCCCGTTCGGTCACGCGGCGGCGAGATGAGGAGCGCTTGCGGGAAGAGGTCGAGGCACACCTCGCGCTGCAAACGGCGGAGAATCTTCGCGCGGGCTCGCCGCCGGTCGAGGCCCG
>WHTZ01000036.1 GCA_009377495.1 Luteitalea sp. | reverse complement strand
GGCGAACAGGTGACGAGCAACTTAGCGAACCTCGCGTCGTGGACCGGTGGCGGTACCCGAAAGCGCTCGACGGCCTCGCCACACGCAGCCGCCACGCCAACTACCTCGTGACCGGGTGTAATCGGGAACCGTGGTGGGCTGACCTCACCATCGACAATGTGCAGGTCCGTACGACAAACGCCGCAGGCACGCACCTCCAGGAGGATGTCGTGAGGCCCGGGCATCGGCGTCGGCAGCTCCGCCTCGCGCAAGAGCCGATGGGGCGCATCGAGCAGCATCGCACGCATAGAACGCACCAGGGAAACAGCGTACTCCCAAACGAGGGCGGTCCCCATTTCTACCACGGGCGTAACATGGAGGTATGGCGACCTTGGCGGAGGTGCTCGGTGGCCACACGCGCGAGGCCCTTGTCTACGAGCACCGGGACAACGGCTGGGTTCAGTGCTTCGCGTGCGGTCACGCGTGCCGCATTCCGAATGACGCGCTCGGCGTGTGCAAGGTCCGGTTCAACAGAGGCGGACGATTGTATGCGCCCTGGGGCTACGTGGGTGGCGTGCAGTGCGACCCCGTCGAGAAAAAGCCGTTCTTTCACGCGTGGCCCGGCGCGCTCGCGTACAGCTTCGGCATGCTCGGCTGCGACCTGCACTGCGGATATTGCCAGAACTGGGTGACATCTCAAGCGCTCCGCGATCCGGCCGCCATCGCGCCGCCGCTCGACATCACGCCCGAGCAGCTCGCGGCAGATGCGCAAGAGCTCGGCGCACGGGTGATTGTCAGCACGTACAACGAACCGCTCATCACAAGCGAGTGGGCAGTAGACGTGTTTCGGGCCGCGCGAAAACGCGGATTGCGGACGGCGTTCGTGTCAAACGGCAACGGCACGCCGCAGGTGTTGGAGTTTCTCCGTCCGTGGATTGACTGCTACAAGGTCGATCTCAAGAGCTTCGACGACCAGCACTATCGCAAGCTGGGCGGCCGGTTACAGCCCATCCTCGACACGATCGACTGGCTGCACCGCGCGGGCATCTGGTTGGAGATTGTCACGCTGCTCGTGCCAGGCTTCAACGACTCGAAGCAAGAGCTCCGCGACCTGACGAGGTACGTTGCCAGCGTGTCGCCTGACATCCCATGGCACGTCACGGCGTTTCACACCGACTACAAGATGACGGAGACGTCGAACACGACCGCCGCCATGCTCGTGGCCGCGGCGCGAATCGCGCGTGAGGCCGGCCTTCGGCACGTTTACGCAGGCAATCTGCCGGGACTCGTCGGCGACTTCGAGAACACCTACTGCGCCCGGTGCCACACACTCCTGATCGAGCGGAACGGCTACTTCGTTCGGGCGTATCACGTCACGCCCGACGGCGCCTGCCCCGCCTGCTATGCGGCGGTCCCCGGCCGATGGGATCCGGCGTTTCGCGGGCAGCTCACGTCCCGACCCTTCGTGCCGAGACTGGCCGGAGTGTAATCAGTCTCGGTGAACGGTGTCTGGCGAAAAGGCGGGTACGCAGACGGCCACGTACTCCGCGCCACCGGGCTCCTGGCTGCTGTAACGCACCCACTCCCCGGGTGCCGCCACCACGGCTTGGCCCGCGTGCACGTTCAGGACGCCGCCCTCGTACTCGACGCACAGGGTGCCGCGCAGCACCAGCGTGATCTCTTCGAAGTCCGGCCGCTGGCCGGGCTCGAGCCATCCTTCGGGCGACACCATGTATGCGATGCTGACGTTAGCGTGACCGCTGTTGACCCGGCCGGCGTATTCCCGGATGAGCTTCGGCTTGTTCCCGGCGGCCGTCACGATCGTCGGGCGCTCGATAAGACGCGGCATCTCAGCACTAGAAGCTTTATCATGGCCGGCGCCGCTGCGGCAACGACTGCTGGGCATGCGACTGCTGGGCATGCGTCGCTGCCGCTTCCGGGATCGGATCGACCCGGGCGAGAGTGTCACGGCCACGACGCACCTCCCGCTGCACCTGCAGCCCAGCCTCAATGGCGCGCTTTGTTTCAAAGCTCCCATCCGGCGCCCGGCTCACACCCTCGCGTGTTGCGATCGCCATGCGGAGCTGGACCCCGTCGAGCTGCTCCATGACGTGCTCGAGCTCGTGAGCCAAGAGCTCGGTGGGATCATGCCCGTGTGCCAGGCGTACTTGGGCGGATACAAGGCGACCTGCGTGGCGCACGAACGTCGTGGCGGCGCGCCGCGTCCCGCGGACGACGCGGTCATCGTACCAGACTGCGACCAGGAGGTCCGGCGCGTCGGCGAGGCGGGCACACTGGGCCCGAAACGTCGGCGATCTGTCCCACATGCGCGCCAGGATGGGCTGCAGGGCGGGATCGACCCGCAGGTTGGGCGCCGGACCGGATGTCGACCCGGCCGTCAGCAGCACCGCGAGCACACCCGAGGGAAGGAACAAAGACAAGGGCACGGCACACCTCCCGACCGTGACGGTCCGTGATGAACGGTCAATCGGTCAAACCGGGGCTGCCAAACCCTCTCATCCATCGCAAGAACAGGTCGTAATCCGGCCGGACATCGCCGGAGCCGGCCGGCCTCATCGACTGGAAGGCCACCAGTCGTCCACTGGCATCGAACACGATACCGGTACTCGCGTGGCGCCAAGGCTCGCCGCCTGGATCCGCGCTCACGCGCCTGGTGCGAGCCGAGCGCGTGTCGAAGAGGAACACGTCCCACGTACGGTTTCTATCGCTATCCGTTGGCGCGCAGCGGCGCGCACAGACCAGATTCGATGCCTCCGACTGAAAGCCAACGAAGCGACCGTCCGCCGAGATATAGGGGTTCAAGCTGCGACCATTTCCGGTCGCGGCACCGCCCGCCCGTCGGCTCACGAGCGTCAGATCCGCGGTCTCCAGGTCGTAGACAAAGATGTCTTCAGCACGATTGTCGTCGTCGTCAGTCACGAGATTGTCCGCGGCCGACACGAACGCGATGTAGCGGCCGTTCCCGCTTATCGCAGGATGGTGGCTCGGCGCGAGCGTCTCGCCACCGTCGGCGGCGCGACTCAGCCGCTTGGTTGAACCAGCGCGCAGGTCGCGCATGTACACATCTGGTAACCCGTTGGTGTCCTGTCGCCACGGCGGACACGACTCGTCGCGCCCCGCGCACTCGATGTCCGCGGTCGACGCGAAGACGACGCGGGTGCCATCGGCACCGAGGCGTGCCGTGAAGCTCGTGCCCAGTGCCGCTTGTTCGCCCGCGCCGTTCACGCTCACCCGCTCGATCGTCCCCGCACCGAGGTTGGCCACGTACACGTCTGCGCCAACCCCGTTTGCATCGAACGTGTCGACGAGGTTCGTCGCGTTCGACTCGAACGCGAGGCTCCTAGCATCTGCACTGATGGACGGGATGAAGCTTCCGCCATTTGGGAACGCACCACCTATCCCCACGCTCACCCGCCGCGTTTCTCTCCGCACACGGTCACGCACATAGACATCGGACCGAACGGTAGCCTTCGACGCGTCCCTGAGGTTGCTCGCCGTGGAGTCGAATGCGACCACGCGGCCATCGGCGCTGAGCGTGGGGTGATAGCTGGCCCCGTCAGCAGCACGTCCGTCGAAGGCAATGCTCTCTAGGCTTACTTGTCCCGAGCGCGCGTCGAAGACGTAGATGTCGGCGACACCATTGGTGTCGACAGGCAATAGGTTCGCATACGACGTGAAGGCCACGAACCGACCGTCCGCGCTCACCGCAATGCCCGGGTACTCGATGGCAGCGCGCCAGGCATCCGCCTGGCGCAGCACGAGCGGCCCGCCTGCCTCGATGGTCGCGAGGGCAAATGTTGCCAACAAGCCAATCCCGTGCAGCAAACCCATGACTGCTCTTCGCTAAGGTGCTGAGTGCTCTCCAACGGCAATAGACGCGCGCGGGCGAACTTCGTTAACAAGCCCAACTCACAGAAACGCCCGTTCAGCAAACTTGGACGGCAGCATGTGTGGAATGGTTCGCTTCCTGGGACGAAGAGGGGCAAGGGGCGAGGGGAGAGGGACGAGGAGGGAGCGAGGGATCAGGGATTGGGGAGAGGCATCAGCGACTTGGCGCAGACTGGGTGTTCGGCTACGAGACGAGGCGTTCGGAAGCGGACACGCAAGCCTCGTAAACGACAATGGGCCTCGCAGCCACCTTCAGCCACGAGGCCCTACAGCATTCGCTCGGGCGCCCCTTTTGTAGGGCGCCCCTTTAGGGGCGCCAGCGATCCACCGCCGACGATTGGATGGCGGGGCTAACCGCCTCCGCCAAGGCTACGGCGGTCCGCCGAAGCGCGAAGGCGGAAGCCCCGCCCTACGCAAAGGCCCCGCCCTACGCAACCGTCTGCGGTGTCTTGCTCTTTCTGAGCGTGTCGAGCGGGATCACGTGATCCTCCTTCTCGCCGAGCTGCTCTTTGAGCACGTGCTGGCGATAGAGGTGCATCATCCGCTCCCGTTCTTTCTCCTGCTGCTGCTGGTGCTCTTGCTTCCCACGCGCCCGCGCGCGCAGCTTTTCCTCACGCGCCGTCTTGGCGATGCCGAGCTGGTCGAGATCGGTTTGGCGTCCGGCGCTGACGGCTTCCTGGTCGAGCACCAGTGAGTGCGCGGTGCTCTCGAGCTCGACCTTCTTACCGCCCGCGTAGATCTGATGGCGGCCGTGCTCTTCGTACCACTTGCTGAGCGTGGCCGTCATGTGCATCTTCTCGATAATCTGACGCCAGCCAACGCCCGTGTTGTACGCGCAGAACGAGATTTCGCCCATCTGCGTGGCGTACGGGATGATGCACCGCTCGGTGCGGCGGAAGTCGTAGTTGAACAGGTCCTGGAACCACATGCCCGCCACGAACAAGAAGTTCCAGCGATCCGATCGCCGCTGCTCGATGTCGGCCTGCGTCCGGCGACCGTCGACGCGGCCATAGTTTCGGCCGGTCGCACCGAACGTCTTGTCGAACTTCTTGAGGAGATCGACGATCTTGAAGTGTGTGGGCGCCTGGAACGGATCGTAGTTTCGCAAGAGCGCCAGCGTCATACCAACGACCGACAGGAACTTGCCGCGCGCCGCGTCGTTGACGCGCGCCACATCTCGCGCCAGCCGCTCGCCTTTCAGGAACGCCGTCACGGGCACGGCCTCCTTCGTCTCCTTGTCGATCATCACGGCCATGCCGACGCCACAGTTGGGGTGACACCCGCAGGTGAGCTGTCCCCATTGCGCCTGCGGGCCGTGCACGAGGTCGGCCCAATCCGTGAAGGTGCTCATGAACGAGATCGGGAACCAGTCGCGCACCGGCTCGCCCAGCCCTGTCTGCTGCTTCACATCGTGGGCCAGGTGCGACAGCGTATAGCGCTGCGCGTGCCGACGCTCGTCGCTGATCTCCTCGTCACGCCCCGTGAACGAGACAGGCTGAAACGACAGGAAGTTGATCTTCCTCGGGTTGTCGATGGCGAACCGGACGATGCGCCCCACCTGCTCGTTGTTGATGCCGTTGAGGATCGTCGTCACCGGCACGATATCCACGCCGGCGCTCCAGAGGTGCTCGATTGCCTGCAGCTTCACGTCGAACAGGTTGCCCACGAGACGATGGGAGTTGGCGGCGTTACCAACGCCGTCGAACTGCAGGTACACATAGCGCAGGCCGGCTTCCGCCGCAGCCTTGGCGAACTCGGGGCTCTTGGCGAACTCGACGCCGTTGGTGGCGGCCTGCACGCTGTTGTAGCCAACCTCCTTCGCGTAGCGCACCGCGTCGAGGAAGTGCGGCGACAGCGTCGGCTCACCACCGGAGAACTGCACCGACATCTGCCGGCGCGGCTTGATGGTGATCGCGTTGTCCAGCAGCGTCTTGATGTCCTCCCACGACAGCTCGTGCACGAACCCGACCTGGTTCGCATCCATGAAGCACGGATCGCACATCATGTTGCAACGGTTGGTCAGGTCGACGGTCAGGACCGAGCCGCGTCCATACTTGATCGTGCTGCTGCCGTGATTGTGCAGCGTCTCGTCGTTGTGCGCCGCGATGTCGCTCCCCGGAAAGACATCCTCGAGGTGCTTGAAGAACGCCGTGTCGATGGCCATCACGTCCTCGAAGTGGCCATGAATCGGGCAGTCCTTCACCATGAGGATCTTGCCATCGCGCTCGATCACGGTGGCCTTGATCTCCCCTACCTTCTCGTTGAGCAGGACGCTGATGTCCTTCTTGCCGTCGAGGATCTCCTTGCGGGCCTCTCGCACACACTGGGGGCAGAGCGAGTCGGTCTCTCGCGGCCAGCCGAGCGGCGGCTTGACCTTCTGCCACGACTTGAGCAACGGCTTCTCGGACCACGCTGGCGTGAATCCCGGACTGGGCCGCACGTGGTTCAAGGTGTCGAACACATACCACGCGCCATTCGCGAGATAGCTCAACCCCTTCTCCGCGTACTTGATCGGCTTCGGCATGCTCTCTCCTTCAAGCCACGCCACGAGTGCTCAGTGCGAGCGATCCCGGGGAGGGGCTGACAGCCGGGCCGACGGGCCCGGACAGGCGCCACTCGCCACGGGCGGCATTATGCGCCACCCCTGAGGCCTCGGGCGTAAAGATTTCCCCGATCGGGCAGTTTTGGCACCTGAATTGGCAAACGCAGCGGTCAGGAGCCAGGCGCGAGCGGCCAGTAGGGCGCGGCTTTAGCCGCGCCAGGCGAATCCCATGCCTGGATGGCGCCCCTAAAGGGGCGCCCTACCTCTGTATCCCTGAACCCTGAGACAGCCCTGAGCCCTCGCCCCTGGCCCCTCGCCCCTCCTTGTGGCCGTTGACGAAGCATCCGTGAACCGCTACCCTTTTCACGCTTGTGCTTATGCCTCGGCGTTGCACCTCCCCCTTACAACTCACGGTTCTCGCGTTCCTACTCGTTGCCATTGGCAGCACCCACGTCACAGCCCAGACTCCGGAGGATTATCTTCACTGGTACCTGGCAGAGGGTGCTCAGAACGCGGTCTTCGACGAAGAGATCCTCATCGCGAATCCGAACGCCGAGAACGCACAGGTCACGGTGACGCTCTTGCCCGAACCGGGCGCCGGCACGGAGACGACGGTGCCGATCACGGTTGGCGGGCACAGCAGACTGACCTTGCGCCTCGCACCGTTCTTCCCCGACACCATCAACGGCGCCGTGTCCGCGCGCATCGACTCCACCAACGGCGTGCCGATCGTCGTCGAGCGTTCGATGTACTGGACGAACGGCGAGCGCGGCGCCGGCCACAACGCGATTGGCCTCACGGCGTTGTCCAACGCGTGGCAGCTCGCGGAAGGCGCATCCGGCTTTTGGCAAGCCTTCATCCTGCTGGTCAATCCGAACGACGCGCCGGCTCGCGTGACGCTGACGTTCTTGCCGGCTGCAGGCGGGGTCTCTCGCTCGATGGCACGGGTTGTGGCGCCCCACTCGCGCAACACCGTGTGGGTCAACGGCCACGAGGACGTCCCCGTCGAGTTCCGTAACGCCGAGTTCGCCACGACCATCAGCGCCGACCAGCCCATCGCGGTCGAGCGCGCCATGTACTGGGACGGCTTTGGCGGCGGCACCGAGAGCACAGCCACGCTGGCACCGGCGCGCACGTGGTACTTCGGTGAGGGCGCCACGAGCGGCAACGCGACCCTGCAGTTCGAGACCTTTCTCCTGCTCCAGAATCCGAATACGCAAGACACGACCGTGCACGTGTGGTTCTTCAAGGATGGTGGCGGTGTGGTCGAGCGCGACTTTGCCGTCGCCGCGAACACACGCAGAACGGTCTCGGCCCGCTTGCACGTGCCGGAGCTCGGCGCAACCGGTTTCTCCATGACGGCACAGAGTGCCGACCCGAATCTCCCCATCGTCGCCGAACGGGCCATGTATTGGCTCGTCAACGGCCATCCCGTTCCCGCCGACGGCCACACCGTGCAGGGCGTGACCGGGCTCGCGGCCGCCTGGGCGTTCGCGGACGGCATGCAAGGCCAGGTGACCGATGTCGCGGCCGGCCCGTATGACACGTTCTTCCTGCTCTCGAATCCCAATACGACGCCGCTCGAGCTGCGCGTCACCGTGGTGCGCGAGGACGGGACTGGCGCTGTGCATCCGCTGACCGTCCCAGCGCAGTCGCGCTACACCTTGTACATGGGCGGAACCGATGACAATGGCAGCCTGCTCTACCCAGAGGCGAGCAACCAACGGTTCGCCACGTTCATCCAGTCGGTCGGGACCACGCCACTGCCATTCCTCGCCGAGCGTGCCATGTACTGGGGAGCGTTGGACGGCGGGCACGCCAGCGCGGGCGTGCCGTGGGGAGCGCTGCCGGTCGCACAGCCATCACCGGTTTCACCGCCGCGCATCACGTCCGTGACGCCACAGACGGGCCGCCTGAACGGCGGCACTGCCGTGACGGTCACCGGGAGTGGGTTTCAGCGAAACGCCGGGCTCACCGTTGGCGGCGCTGCGGCGAAGAACGTGCGGGTCATCAACGACACGACGATGGTGGCGGTCACGCCACGTGCTCCAAGCAAGCGCACAGGGCCGGTCACCGTTGGCGTGACCAATGCCGATGGTCAGCGTGAGGCCGCGGCAGCCGCGTTCTCGTACAACTTCCACGTCCTGACATTCGGCGACAGCATCACGTATGGGACGACGTCGTTCAAGATGTGCGAGGCCGGTGACTGCTCGATTCAATCGATCCGGGCGGCCAGGCCCTATCCGTCGGCGCTCCAGCGGCGGTTGGTCGAGGCGCCCCAGTTCGCGGCCGGCGGTGTGCTCGTCCAGAACCTGGGCCAGCCAGGCGAATGCGCCTCTCGCGCCAATTGCGGCGGTTCGGGAGAGGCGCGCTTTGCAGACGTCGTGGATGCGAATCCGGACTACGACCTCATCGTGCTACTCGAGGGTGTGAACGATCTTAGACCACCAGGCCAGGACTCATCTGCCGCCATCGAGCACGCGCGCAGCGCTCTCCAACACATGGTGCAGGACGCCACGGCTCGCGCCAAGGTCGTCATCATCTGCAAGCTGACGCCGGTCCAGGACGACGCAGTGGCCGGCGAGCCGCGGAGGGATCCGCTCGATGTCGCACAGCTCAACAGCCGCATCGAAGACCTGACGATCGAGCAGGGCCTCTTCCGCGTCAATTGGAGCGGGATTACGCTGGGCCCGGACGGCCTCCATCCTTCTCAGGCCGGCTTCGACACCATGGCACAACAGGTGTTCCAGAAGATCATGGACGTGTTGGGAGCGCTCCCGTAGCGAGATCCTTCCGCGCGTAGATCGAGATAGACGAGTTGATCTTCGTGAGATTGCTCAAGTGGGACGATCCAACAGAGCTGAAAAGGCGTGTGCGCGCCGCGATGGCCCAGCGAGGTCGTCCTGTCCGTCCACTGAACACACGGTGGTACCCCAACGTGCCGCGATCGAGATCCTCGAGAAACTGACGGCCGGCTGGGGCGTGTCGCCAGCGCGCGCGCTCGGCATCGTTCAGGACGAGCAGCTCGGGTGGCCTGCCCACGAGCTTGTGTTGTGTTGGGTCGAGGGACCACACGTCGAAGCCGCCTAGGCGTGGCAGGTACCAGCGCGCCCCCCCGGAGTGCAAAACGTAGATCCTGGCGAACGGTGGCGTATAGGCTTTCAAGAAACGCTCCGCAGCGTACCGCCCATCACGATCCATGAGAACGTTCACGGTCGACGCGTACATCAGCGTATAGGTGAACGCCACCGTCACCAGCCCCCTCATCAGCACGCGCCGCCTCCGCGCTTCGCGCTCCGGCGAGCCTCGCCGAAGCGAAGCGAAGGCGGGCCGCCTCCCCCCCCACTCCATCGTCGTCGCGATGAAGTGACCACCGAAGATCGCCAGGATGAACCAGACACCCAGCAGAAACCGGTCATACGTGTATTGCACGTACATGAGAAACGTCACGACGTACGACAGTGCGGGCACGAGCAGCGCCAGCATGGCAGCCTCCGATAGCCCACGCCGCGCGCCCGCCTGCCAGGCGGCGACCAGCACGCCGGCCGCGCCGGCCAGGAAGGCGGGCCAGCCCGCCATCCAGACGAGTAGGGAGAGATTCAGTTGAAGAAACTCGAGCCGGCCCGCGATCGTCCCCGCGACCATCGGCGTATAGACGCCCGCCCGGAGCCGTTCGATGTGCGCCATGAATCCCGCGATATTCAGCGGCAAGAGATAGATGGCCGCGGCCAGGGTGAGAACGACCAATGCACAGAGACCGAACGTCGGATCGAAGACGCCGCGCCAGCGTCGCTCGCCACGTTGTCGTCGATGCGAGATATTGAACGCGATGAGCGTGAGCGGTACGAGCACGTAAAAGCCGTAGGCGTGGTCTTTGGTAGCAACCGCCGCGGTCGCCATCGCAGCCAGCCACAGTGCGTCGCGGCGTCGCCCGCATCGCAGGAAACGGACGTAGAACCACAGCGAGGCCGTGACCCAAAAGAGGTAGGGCACGTCGACGTTCGCGGTCTTCGCGTAGTAGAGGAATGGAAGCGAGCAGACACTCAGTAATGCCGCGTAGAAGGCCCTGCGCTCGTCTCCAACCTCGCGGGCCGTGAGATAGACGAACACCAGGCATCCCAACGCCATCAGGACGCTCGTGAGTCGCATGCCGAAGTAGAGAAGCGTCTGCGGCTCGAGCGCGCGCACGTCGTACCAGGCCAGTACATGTCCGGTCTTCACGAGCGCCGCAATGACACCCACCACATAGAACTGCAGCGGCGGGTACAAGTCGTACCAGCCATTGGCAAAGCCCGCGTCGAGCGCGGCGAGCACGCGCGCTGGCGTCAGCTCGTCTGGCGCCCAGGCGTGGCCGGCAGGCAGGCCCCAATAGATGCCCCAGAGGGCCAGCACACAGGCGAGCAATAAGACACCGCGTAAGGCCGCCGTTCCGCCGAGCGAGTCGCCATCGGCGCGGAGCACCGCCGCGATCCAGGTCCGATACAGCGCAATGCCTGCACCAAGGACGACGATGATCCACATCCCGACGGTCAGCACGGGCAAGGCGCGCGCGATGCGCGCACGCCAGTACTCGGGCGAGGACACACGGCGCGCGACCAACCGATCAGCGATCTGATGAAGGGCGCGGAACGACTCGCCTGGCGCCTTCCACGCCACGTGCAGCGACACAGGTCCGCGGCGGTGAACGTAGTCGATCCGCACGAGGTGCGGGCCACGGCGGAGGTCCACGCCCGCCGTGCGTGTGGTCGGTTGGAGGCCGTTCCGAGCGCGGAAGACCTGGCGACCGTCGAGCCAAATGGCGGTATCACCGTCTGCGTAGACGGCAAGCTCGTGCCAGCCAACGCCGTCGACGAGCATCGTGCCCGTCCAGGTCGCGCGGAAACGTCTACGCCGGTCGTCGCCGAGATCTCGCCGGACGGCCTCCCTCCACGGCAGGCCGTCCCCGCCCACCACCTTCGCGTCCGGCGAGGCAGGGTTGAGAAAATAGGTGGTGCGCAGCCCGCCGGCGTTCAACGTGTGCCTTCGCGTCACCTGCGTCGCAACCGTCAGCACAAGGAGGAATGCGAAGACTATCCAGAACGTACGTCGATGAAGCGCGGGCACTAGAAACAGCATTGTGATCCTTCAGACGGCAGATGGTAAACTACACTCGTGGTACGTAGCGGGGGCTTGCCCAACGGTGGGGACCCTTGGGCAACGTAGGCTCTCCTCCGCCGACACCACGTCTAACCTCATGCCGATCGCCAACCGCTGGTCGAGGGCACTCGTCTGCCTTGCGACCTTGGTCCTGCTGTCTGGTGCATCCGCCCGCGCTCGTGCGGCTGGCTTGCCTGCGACGTACTCGACTGGCACCGGGAGTGTCCTGGTGCTGGTGCGGGACGTCCTCGCCGGCGTCCTGCCGGGCGCCATCGTGACGATCGTCGGGCCCCCTGCCACGACGACCAGCATCTCGACCGTCACGAACCGTGAGGGCAAGGTGCTCATCGGGAATCTGACGCCCGGGAGCTATCGTCTGCGTGTCGAGCTGCCAGACTTCGAGCCGATCGAGGTGGAGGGCGTTGCAGTTCGCGCCGGTCGCTGTCCGCGCGTGGCGGTCACCCTCCCGCTCAGCGGCGTTACCGCGGAAGTCGTGGTGGAGCTGGACGAGGGCGCGCGGCGGCTCACGGACAGGTTTTCGCAGACGATGTCGGAGGAGGAGATTGCGCAGCTTCCGGACGACCCGGACGACATGGAAGCGCTCCTGCGCGAGCTGGCGGGCTTCGACGCCGAGCTGCGCGTCAACGGCTTCCAACGTGATGACCTGCCGCCCAAGTCGCAGATTCACGCCATCCGCGTTCGGTCCGATCCGTTCGCGCCGGACGTGCACCGCGCCGGGCGACCGCGGGTCGAGGTCAGCACAACGCCAGGCGCCAGCACCTGGGAACATGACGTGAACGTGGGATTCCGCGACCAGTCGCTCGATGCGCGTGCCCCCTTCGCACGGGAGCGTGGCGTGGGCCAGACACGACGGCTGCTGTGGAGCGCGAGCGGTCCGTTGGCGAACAACCGAACGTCCATGGCGCTCAGTGTCGGGCGGACGAGCGCCTTTGACGCACAGACCATCGTGGCGATCCCGCCAGACGGCCAGCGGAGCGACACGATCTCCCAGGATGTGCGCCGGACAGACGTCGAGGTACGTCTCGAGCACGCGCTGACAGCGTCGCACACGCTGCACGCGGAGTATCAATGGCGCAACGGACAGCAAAGCAACCTGGGCGTGGGACAGCTCAACCTGCCGGAGCGCGCCTACACGAGCGAGACCCTCCAAAACGCGGTACGACTGTCCGACACCGGAACGTTTGGCGAGAACAAGTTCAACCAATTCCGGTTCGCGTACTCCTGGGATGACGAGAACGTACGCCCCTTGAGCGACGCCGTCACGATCAATGTGCGCAACGCGTTCGTCTCAGGCGGCGCCCAGCGGGGAGGCGGATCGCGCGAAGGGCGGCTGGAGATCGCCGACGACCTGGAGATCGCGCTGAACCGCCGACACAGCCTGCGCCTAGGATTCGAGGGGGCGATCGGTCGATCCAGGAGCAATCAGTGGGAGAACACCACGGGGACGTTCACGTTCGCGAACCTGGCGTCGTACGAGGCGGGCCAACCGCTCCAGTTCAGACAGCGTGTGGGAGACCCGCTCATCGAATACTCGCGGTACGAGCTCGGCTGGTACATCTACGACGAGATGACGTTTCCCAAGAACCTGCGGCTCGGTGTGGGGTTACGCCATGAGCTCCAGTCGCAGGTGGACGACTGGACGAACTTCGGTCCGCGCGCGAGCGTGGCATGGACGCCAGGTGGGAAGCGGGGGAAGACGACCCTCCGCGGAGGGTTCGGCGTCTCCTACGATTGGTACGGGTCGAACATCTACGCGCAGACGCTCCGAGTCGATGGCCTGCGCCAGCGCGAGCTCATCGTTTCGTCGCCCGCCTGGCCGGATCCGCTTGCCAACGGGGCCGAGCCCGTGATGGCCGTGTCCAGTCGCATTCAGGCGGCCGAAGACCTGGTGATGCCGACCAGACGGCGCATCTCGGTCGGCGTCGAGCACGCGCTGACCACGGCGCTGCAGGTGCAGGTCAACGCGTTCGGCGAGGCCACGTCCAAGCGGTTCCGCAGCCTGAACGTCAACGTGCCCGTCGATGGCCAGCGACCCAATCCCGAGTTTGGACAGATTACCGAGGTGCGATCAATGGGACGGGAAACCGATCGCGGCTTCGAGCTCAGTTTCCGGCTGCGGCCGCCGCAAACCCGGATGTCTGGGCTCCTTCGGTATCGATACGCCCAGACGATGAACGATGCCGATGGGCCCTTCAGCCTGCCGGCTAGCAACGACGACCCCGCAGTCGATTGGGGTCCGGCAACCGATGACATCCGGCACCGCATCTTCGGCGACGTGACGCTGCGGCTCCCCTATGGGCTCGGCGCCGCGGTCACAGAAACCGTCAACTCCTCGGCGCCCTATACGATCACGACCGGATTCGACGAGAACGGTGATAGCGTGGCGAACGACCGGCCGCCTGGCGTGAGCCGGAACAGCGAGCGGGGATCGTGGCAACGGAACACTGACCTTCGACTGCGCTGGCGGAGCGACGACATGCCTGCGTCGCGACGCGACGGCACGGGCAGGGATGGATCGCGGCGCGGCTTCGAGCTGTATATCGACGTGCAGAATCTCTTCAACACGACCAACGTCACAGGCTACAGTGGCGTGATGGCATCGCCGTACTTCGGTCACCCCACGGCCGCGGCGAGCGGCCGTCGCATGGAGCTCGGCACGCGGGTATTCTTCTGATCTGACAGAGTCCGACGTGACCGCACGAACACGTCTCGCTACTTGCCCGCCGTGTCTCTGACGCGGAGTGCCAGGAAGGTCATGTCGTCGTGCTGCGGGGCGCCCTCCGTCCACTGCACGGCCGCGCGCAGGCAGTGACCGATGATCTCCTCCGGCGGCTTGCCGGCGACCTCGCCGAAAATCGCCGTGGCCCGTTCGTAACCGAGCATTTCGCCCCGTGGGTCGAACAGTTCCGGAAAGCCATCGCTCATTAGGAGCACGGTGTCTCCCGGAGCCAGGACCACCCGCATCGTCCGATAGGAGAAGCCCTCCGGGCCGCCCAGCGGTAGCCCATTGAGCACGACGCGTTCCACGGTACCCGCGGCAGCGCGGTGAATGAGCGCAGGCGGCATCCCCGCCCCGGACAGCTCGAGCACGTGCCCGTTCAGGCGAGCGATGGCGAGGGCCATGTACAGCTTGCGGAAATGCAGGCGCCGCATAGCGCGGTTGGAGCGTTCCAGTACACGGCTCAGATCGCCGTCGAACGGAAGCGCCGAGAGAATGCCTTTGGTGGCGGCGACCACCACTCCGGCTTCGGCCCCATGGCCGGTGCCATCGCCGATGACGATGTTGAGTGTGCCGTCGCGCGCGTCCATACCGTCCCCGCCTCCGGGTTGGTATTCGAAGTCGTAGAAGTCACCGCCGACCTCTGTGGCTGGCAGCATGGAGGCGGCGAGCTCGGCGCCGGGCATGGCGGGCACCGTCTGCGGCAGCATCGCCAGTTGCAACCGGCGGGCCTGTTCCAGCTCGTGGGCCTGTCGCTCCCGCTCGACACGTTCGCGCGCTCGTTCGAGAAGACGACGTCGTTGAACGCGATCGGCGGTAAAGAGAATCAGCGCAGCGAGCACGGTGTAGATCCCGTAGGCCCACCAGGTGCGGTACCACGGCGGCAGGATCGTGAACGTATAGGCCGCTTCAGTGCTTTTCTGCCCGTAGATGTTCTTGGCCTGTGCGCGGAATCGGTAGCGCCCCGGCGGCAGGTTGGTGTAGTCGCGCTTCGTCTCCTCGCTCCAGGCCGACCAGTGTTCGTCGAACCCCTCGAGCATGGACCGGTACCGTGTTTTCGCGGGGTTGACGAAGCTCGTTGCCGCGTATTGGAAGCGTAGCGTGTTCTGAGCGTAGCGCAGCACGGCCTGGCGCTCGGTGCCCGCTGGCAGGGCTCCGCCGAAGAGCACCGAGTCTTCCCCGGCGATCACCCGCCGGACGATCGCCGGATAGACGGCTGGCGACTGCACGGCACGAGCCGGATCGTAGCGCGTGATCGTCTCCCCCATGGCTAACCACACCACACCGTCCGGGTCCAGATGGAGGTCGTAGGGAGGCGTGTCGGCAATGCGCGCCAGCGTCGCCCGGTCCACCCTGTACGATCCGGCGGCTTGGCGCCGGAGCACCGCCGTTTCCTTGCCGAAGTTGATCCAGAGGTTACCCTGGTGGTCCTCGGCCACGTTGTACTCTTCCTGGGTCCCGCCGAAGCCGACGGCGCTGTCGAGCAGTCGGTCGGGCACGAACCGCTCGCTGGCCTCGTCGAAGCGGAACGCGCCGTCCCGCGTCACGAAGTACCGCTGCCCGCCCCGCGTCGTACACCGACACGCCGCCCTCGGGCAGGCCGTGCTCCCGGCCGAAACGGTCGATGAGGGGTGGCGTCGCGCGGCCAGGATCAGGATCGAGACGCACCCGCAGCACACCCTGTGCGATCGTGCCCAGCCAGAGGAGGCCCGGCTCCGGCTCGATGATGTGCGTCAGGTATTCGTGAATGGCCGGAAGGCGGCCTTCATCAATCCACCGGCCCGACGGCTCCCGGCGCAGCACGGCCAGGCCGTCCGCCAGCCCGACGAAGAGGCGCCGGCTGTCCTGCCGGGAGCGGTGGAGCACGATCGGCATGAAAGAGGGGCCACCCGCTCTGACGAGGCGTGCGCGGGTGCCCTCGACTTCGTAGATCCCGACACCGGTGGCCAGAAGCAGGACGTCATCGAAGGGCAGCAACCAGAAGACCTGATTGTTGCCCGGAAGCAGCCCTGAAACGGGTCGGAACCGCGAAGACCGATGGTCCAGGTAAACGAGTCCCGCATCCCCGCCTGCGTACAGCGTGCCGCGGTGCCGGCGTATGCGATAGGCGATTCCGGCGATCGTGGCATCGAAGCGGGAGAGGGGAGCGGGCGTCTCGGCGCGGCAGATGCCGTTGGTCATGGCCACCCACAGCAGCGTGCTCCGGTCGACGAAGATGCTCAGGATCGCGAGGTTGGGCAGTCCCGAGGTTTCATCGATGTAGTGCAGCGCCGTTCCCTTCCGGCTCAGTATCACCAGACCTCCCTCCAAGGTCACGAGAGCGAAGGTCCCGTCGGCCAGGCGCGCGCCGTCGTAGAGGGTGTTCGCCCGCAGGAACGCCTCGGCGTCGGTGGCGAAGGGCTCGAACGAGCGCCCGTTGAAGAGAAACAGGCCCCGGTTGAACGTGCCCGCCAGGAAGCTGTTCTTCCCATAGGGCAACATCACCTTCAGGCGTTCCGCCGCGAACTGCTCACCGCCGGGCAGCAGCTCCAGCGTGTCGCCCGCCATGCGCATCAGGCCCAGGCCTTCCTGGTGTACGTAGTACGCATCGCCGAGCCGGAAGGCGAAGAGGAAGCGACCCTCGGGCCTCCACACCTTCACCCGCCAGCCGCCGTCGGCCGCTCGCGTGAAGCGGAAGAGCCGTTCCCAGGCCTGAAAGTAGATGCCCTCGGGCGTGACGAGCGTCGTCCGGATATCGTTGAACGCCCGGTCCTCCGCCGGCACCTCCCCCAGCAACGAGACGTACCGCATCTCTCCGGCCGCGTCCGGCGCCAGGTAGCCAAAGTCACCGGAGGAGCCGACGTAGATGCGCCCGCGGGCATCCAGGTCCAGCGACCAGGCCACGTTGTTGGCGGTTTCGATCAGGCGCCAGGAGGCGCCGTCGTATTCGAGCACGCCGTTGTTGTTACCCACGTAGAGCAGGCCGCGCGCGTCCTGCACGAACTGCCAGCTCTGGGCGGAGCCGCCATGCTCGTTGGGCCGGTAACAGGTCAGGAACGGCTGGCCGACTTCCCCGGAGACTGCGGCCGCCGCCTGCGCGTGCGCCTCGCCGTGCAGGGCCGCGGTGAGGGCCACGCTCAGCAGCAGGAGGGGCAGAGGGGTTCTCATCGACGTCTTCCGCACCGCGCGGGTTTCCGGCATTCCGACGCGGCGAGCGTCGACCGCCTCAAACTGCTCAGAGCCCTCTTTGCAGAAGGCAGAAAGCAGCTACTCCAATATGATCGGAGACAGGTTTTTCAGCAAACGTATGCCATAGGCATACTCCAGCATTATTCTTTATATAGATGTTATCGACGGACCGTGGTCCAAGCGAGTCCTCCTGACATTGAGGAAAAGAAGCATGCGTTTGCACTGGACAAGAAGTTTGTTGGGAGAAAAGAGGTTGATAACCACTTTCTAGGAGCCAATTGTGACCATCTGGCTGATAATCTGGCCCAGAATTGAAATCTCCAATGAGAACGTCCGGATTGTTTTCGATCATATCCTCTGCAAAATCAACCTGCAGTGCTCCAGTCTGTAGGCCAGCCAAAGCAGGACTGATGTCCTCCAGAAAGTTTCTTGGCCAATGTGCGAAGCCAACACGGACACCAGATACGGTAGCGTAAATATTCATACGTCGAATAAGATAGGCTTCAGACTCCACAACTGTTACGTCTGTTAGTGGCCTCTTGCTAAGGATAAGAAGGCCAGGGCTACCTCCATGTGAATACTTAACACCTTGACCTTGAGCACAGATGTCTATGGATTGAAATGGATCATCAAGGCCTTGCATTGTGTTGACCAAGCATGCGTAACACGGTTGAGTGGCGAGAGCCAACCCCAACCCTAGCATTGCACACTCAAAAGGGATAGGTTCTGCAGGTTGTTCTACTG
Source organism: Luteitalea sp. (assembly GCA_009377495.1). Lineage (GTDB taxonomy): Bacteria > Acidobacteriota > Vicinamibacteria > Vicinamibacterales > Vicinamibacteraceae > WHTT01. Next base: position 48,119 of record WHTZ01000036.1, on the reverse strand, counting down.
TTTTGGTATCGACTCCGTTTCCAACTAAGCAAGAAATGTAATCTTCCTGATTGGGGACAGGGAGAATATCGGGAGGAGGACATCCCGCAGGCTCCTGTTGAGCAGGCACATAGTAATGGTGTCTGTATTTCGCCTTAACTACAGGATGGGAAGCGATATTATCCTTTGCGGCGTCGGTCCACACTTCTTCAAGAAGGAGAACATCAAAATGGGTTTTAGAAATGGTTTTGATGACTTTCTCTTCGTAGGGCAACCATGGTTGTAACATGGTATTCCACGTTCCGACGTTTATCAGACTCCAATGAAAGCGCAACTTGTGAAGCGCCTCAGTGTTATTGGAGAAACTGGGCATCTCCAACGGCCGCGTTGGGAACTTCGGATCGCCCCTTGACTCGGCCGTTTGCGCGTTGACGGTCGCGGGAGTCAGGCACGCGGCGAGGAATGCGCCTATCCCGAGAAGCTTCGTGAGCAACAACATGTGTGATGGCATGGTCTTCTCCTGTTCGGCGATGACACGCTTCAGCCGCCGCCGTCGGTTTCTGGCCGCAGAATCTGTAGAACCTCGACGAGGTTGTCCTTGAGCACGTAGCCGCACGCGCCGGCGGCGTACGCCGCCGCCCGGTAGTGCGCATCGTCGTACTGCGTGACGACCACGATCCGCGCGGCGGGAAAGGCCGCGCGAATCTGGCGTGTCGCCTCGAGGCCGCCGATGCGCGCCATCTGCAGGTCCATCAGCACCCAGTCGGGGTGGTACGTCGCATACGCGGCCAGGGCCTCGTCGCCGTCGCCGCACGTGGTCGTCTCGGCGGAAAGCCGGCCCACCAGCGTCGTGAGCAGCGCCTGCATCTGGAGGTTGTCTTCCACAATCAAGACCTTCATGACTGGGTGTCCTGGAACACCTGCTCGACGGCACAAGTGTGCGCGCCGCCGCCTGTGGCCACAATGGAGGGATCTACCGTTTCTGGATCCGTACGTCTGCGAATTGACGTAGGTAGTTCTGCGGACCTGCGGTCGAGGGAGGCCTAGACCGCTTGACCGCAATGCTGTTCACTTTGGCGTGGCGGCCGCCTCGGAGGAGGCGGCCCTCCCGGTACGGTAGGGCGCGTTCGCCGAACGCGCCGTGTAACGGGCTGCCCAGGGCATGGCGCGCGGAACGGCCGCCTCGGCGAGGCGGCCCTACCTCGAGGGCGGGATTGCGCTCAACCGAGTTGCGATTCGTGCTTGACGGCGAATTTGACGAGGGCGTGGCTGCCTTGCAGCCCGAGCTTCGCGGCGACGTTGTTGCGGTGGTGCTCGACGGTGCGCAGGCCGATGTTCAGGGAGTCGGCGATCGCGCGGCTGGTCAGCCCGTGCGCAATCAGCTTGAGAATGCGTCGTTCGGTGGGCGTGAGCCGATCGAGCACGGGGCGCTCGCGCGCCAGCATGTCGGCGTCCTTGCTGCGCCGGATCAACAAGGAGGAGAGGGCGGGGCTGATGTACTCCTGTCCGGCGGCTACTGCTCTGATGCATCCGACGATCTCAGAGACCGCGCTGTCCTTCAGCACGTACCCTTTCGCGCCGACCTCGAGCGCGGCCTTCAGGTAGTGCTCGTCTTTGTGCATCGTCAGGAACACGAGCGCGGTGGGCAGGCGGGCGTCGCGCGCGGCCCGCGCCACCTCGAAGCCATCTTTCAGGGGCATCGTCAAATCGAGTACCGCGACTGCCGGCCCGAGCTCCGCCAACGCTCGATAGGCCTGCTGACCGTCCGAGGCTTCGGCCACGACCGTCAGGTGCGGATCCGCCTCGATGATCTGCCGCAGCCCGTGCCGAAAGATCGGGTGGTCGTCGGCAATGACGACCCGGATGACATCACTCATGGGCTCGTCCCTCCTGTCGGCCCGCGCAACGCGATCCGGATGTGCACCGTCGTGCCCTCACCCGGGCTCGACGTCATCGTGTGTGTACCGCCGAGCATGCGCACGCGCTCCGCGATGCCGGTCAGACCGAAGCCTCCGTGGCCGAGCGGGGTGGACGAGGATGGTCTGGACACGAAGCCATGCCCGTTGTCTCGAACGCCGATCTCCAGCGCCTGCCCATCCCGACGAATCGTCACCGTGGCCGTGGCGGCCCGCGCGTGCTTGACGACGTTGTTCAGGCATTCCTGGATGATGCGGTAGACGATGATCTGATCGTCGGGCGGCAGCACATCGTCGCACGCGTCGATCTCGTGCTCGATGGCGATGCCGCTGACGGCGGCCAACTTTTCGATCATGACGATGAGCGCCGTCCGCAGCCCGAGCTGGTCGAGATGCGAGGGGCGGAGGTTCCAGGAGATCGTGCGGACTTCGTCTATCGTCAGAGACACCAGGTCGCCGATCTCGGTGAATCGCCGACTCGCCTGCCCGCCGCGGTGCTGCTCGGCCTCGAGCGCCGCCTGGTTCTTGATGACCAACAGGCTTTGGCCCAGGCTGTCGTGCAGCTCCGCGGCGATACGCTTGCGCTCCCCTTCCTGTGACGCGATCAACTGCGCCGAGAACGCCTGCTGCGCGGCCTGCGCGTGCTGGAGCTGACGTACGCGGGAGCGCCACGCGAACGCGATCGCCCCGGCCACGGCGAGCGATACGAGCGCCACGAACCACGTCGTCTGGTAGAACGCGGGGACCACGGTCACCGCGAGGATCTGGCCTTCGAGGTTCCACACGCCGTCGCCGTTGTCGGCAATCACTGTGAACGTATAGCGGCCTGGTGACAGACGCGAGTAGGAGGCGGTTCGTCGTGTGCCGGCATCGACCCACGTATCCTCGAGACCCGCGAGCTGATACTTGAACCTCACGTGCTGCGGCCGTTTCCAACTGAGCGCTGTGTACTCGATCTCGAGGGTCTGTCGCCCCGGCGTGATGCGCACGGGCTGTCCGGCGGGAACCAGCTCGCGATCGATCGTGACGGCCTCGATCGCCACGAGCGGCGGTCGTTCGTTGCGTCGCGTCGGATCGACGGAGACCACGCCTTTCACCGTTGGGAACCAGAGGCGGCCGTCGGCGGTCTTCCAGCCTCCGGGGTTGGCGCCGTTGCACTCGCGGCTCAGCATGCCGTCGCCCACGCCATAGGCAAAGGAGGACACCGATCGAATCCGGCCGTCGGCCACGTCGTTCAACTCTCGCAGGCTGGCGCGGTAGATGCCCCGGTTGCCGCTCATCCACAAATCGCCAGTGTCGTCTTCCAGGATCCGAAACGCGAGGTTGTCGTAGAGGCCGTCCTTGGTAGTCACGGTCGCCAGCCGGCCGTGCTTGAATCTCGTCAAGCCGCCGCCGTGCGTGCCGACCCAGAGCGCGCCATCCGTGTCCTCGTAGAAGGAGAGCACGTGATTGCTACTCAGCCCGTCGCTGGTGGACCACGTGGTGAAACGACCGTCGTCGAGACGACTCAGCCCGCCGCTTCGCGTCCCAATCCAGAGACTGCCCGCTCGGTCCTCGTAGAGACTGACGATATCGTTGTCGGGCAGTCCATCGCGCGTGGTGTAGGTCGTGAAGCGGCCGTCGCGGAACTTGTTCAACCCTCCCGTCATGGTCCCGATCCAGACGTTCCCCTGCCGGTCTGCTAGCACCGCATACACGTTGTTGCTGGACAACCCGTCGGCGCTCGACCAGTGTGTCACGCGGTGTCCCGTCAACCGCCACAGGCCGTTGCCGGAGCCAAGCCAGAGGCTCCCGGCCCGATCTTCGCTGATGGTGCGCACCATGAGGTCGGGCAAACCGTCCTTCGCGGTGTACGTCGCGAACGTGCCCCGGTCGAAGCGGCTCAATCCGGCATCGGTACCCATCCAGAGACCGCCCGCCGCATCGCCGTACACGGCCGCAACCTGCTGGCCTGCCAGTCCATCATCCGCCGCGAAGGACCGGAACTGCGGATCTCGGAGCCGGGCCAGGCCGTTGCCATTGGTCCCGATCCACAGGTCTCCGTCCGGGTCTTGATAGATTGACAGGACGCGATTGCCAGGCAAACCGTCGCTCGCCGTGTATGCCGCAAAACGACCGTGCTGAAACCGGTACAGGCCGCTGCCTTCCGTACCAATCCACAACGTGCCGTCGCGGTCGTGATAGACAACGCGCACGCGGGCGTTGGCGAGCCCGTCCTCTACGCCGTAGCGGGCGAATCGGCCATCGGCGAAGCGGCTCACCCCGGCGCGCGCGGTGCCGATCCACAGTGCATGCTCGCGATCCCAACTGAGCGACCGCACGTAGTCGTCGGGCAACCCGTCGCGGGTGGTGTAGACGGTGAAGCGCTCGTCCTCCAGCCGCGCCAGGCCAGCGCTCGTGCCCACCCAGACGGCGCCGTCTCGATCTTCCGCGAGGGCTCACACCTGATCGCTCGGCAGCCCGTCCCTCGTCGTATAGGAAGTGAAGCGTCCCTCGCGGTAGCGATTCAAACCGCCGCCGTCCGTGCCGATCCAGAGATTCCCCGCGCGGTCCTCGAGAAGCGACATCACGTGATCGTCGGACAATCCCTGCCGCGACGTGTACCGAGTGAAGCGACCGTCCGCGTATCGAACCAACCCGCCGCCATCCGTGCCAAGCCACATACTCCCCGAGCGATCTTCCATCAATGTGATGATGAGGCTGGTCGCGAGCTCGCTCGTGTTGCCGCTGTCGAACACGGTGAAGCGCACGCCGTCGAACCGGGCAGCACCTTCATAGGTCGCCAACCACAGGTAGCCATCGCGTGACCGCGCGATCGCGGCGACGGCGTTCTGCGGCAACCCGTGTTGGTCCTCCCAGACGAACTGCTGGTACCGGCCGAATACCCTCTGTGGGCTGAGGAGTTGGGCGAAGACGGCGCTCGGCGCGAGGCTGACGCACGACACGAGCACCACGAGCCAATCCTGCCGTGCCCATGCGGCGCCTCGCATGACGGGCTCGCCCGTCGTGATGGGGGGAGGTGTCTTGGTGATGGCACGCGCCTGCGCGACGCGTGCGGCCGACGCATCCGCGACCGAGGTATGGTGCGCCCTTTGACAAGCGACCCATCCCGAGGCGACGCGGCGTGAAGCTGAGCCTACGCTGGCTGCTGAGCTGGTGTCAAGGCTACGCGTCAACGGTTACGCGTCAACGGTACGTGTCTGTCTACTACCTTTCCAGACTAACGAGTTTCCTGAGGTGGGCGTCAGGAGGGATTGCACAGCCTCGGGGATACGTCAGGTAGAAACTCCGCACACGGCGCAATGTCGCGACACCGAGCCTGGGTTCATGTCTCGTCCGCGGCGCTGTCGTCAGCCTCGAGGTTGATCGGCGTGCTCGCCAGCACCTCGGCTGCCTTTTCGGCGTCCTCCGATCGAACGAAGAGCTCGATCCCGCCCAGCCAGAGATGCGGTCGCATGCCGCCGCAATCATCAGCTCCAACCAGGACCGCCACGCCGGCCGCCTCGAGCGTCGCCTTGGCGAAGTCTGCCTCGAACCGATTCACGTAGGTGGCAGCGCGGACCAGATCCGTGTCAGACATGCCTTTTCACTCCTGGCCACATGATCAGTGTTCGCTGCACTAGCGCGTCGCCGGCTTTCGCACGATAGTCTGCGCCCACGCTTCGGGCAGCACTTCCGGATGCCATTCGGACGGACCTTCGGGCACGGCGATTCCTCGAGTGTGGGCCTGGAGCGTCGACCAAGTCCGCGGATTTGCGACTAGCGCTGAAGAGCGGCGACGTCGCCAATGGGCAGGTCGAACACGAGTGCCCAAAAGTTCGCCGAGCGGGGGGAGAGGCGACGGTCGGTGCGGAGCACGTCCCGGATCTGCTCCCTTGTGAACACCCGCGTGAGCCAGGCGACGTCGTCTTCCTCCCCATGTTCCAGAACCCGCTCGATGGTGTAGCGCGGGTGGGCGGCGGGACGGAAATCCTGAGGGTTCACATCCCAGAACAATGGCCGCAAGTGGTTTGGAATCATATGGTTAGATGGTAGAACGCAAGCGCGACCACGTCAAACGCTTGGGCCTTCGTCGCGACGAGCCCACCGGTCCGGACCGGCGACAGAGGTGACACGTAGACTGGCAACATGGGTCACAGTCTTTCGGCATGCTCGTGATCGCAGGGGACCCTCATCCCGCTTCGTGACACGGCGCGTTCGGCGAACGCGCCCTACCATGGTGGAAGGTAGGGACGCCTCGCCGAGGCGTCCGCTCATCCACGCCCCATGGGATGCCGCACGAACGTGACCATGTTGTGCACATCTTCGTCACCAAGTGAACTAGTGGGCCGCGGCCTTCGCCCGCGCCGTGCTGGCCCGCCAGTCCATCATCCGCCGCGAAGGACCGGAACTGCGGATCTCGGAGCCGGGCCAGGCCGCTGCCACCGGTGCCGATCCACAGGCCGTGTATGCCGTGAAACGACCGTGACGAAACCTGTACCAGACGAACTGCTGGTACCGGACGAATACCCTCTGCGGGCTGAGGAGTTGGGCGAACGCGGCGGTCGGTGGGAGGCTGACCGACGACACGAGCACCACGAGCCATCCTGCCGTGGCCATCCGGCGCCTCGCATGACGGGCTCGCCCGGCGTAAAGAGAGCACGTGCACGGACACTCAGTTGTCGTTGTTGTTCGCTGCCGGCCAAAAGACCGGACGGTCGATTTCGGGCAGACGGAACGAGCGGATGTGCGCCTGTGTGCTCGGATCAACCAGGTAGCGCTGCAGCGCCAGCGCGCCCGGAATGTTGAGCCGGCCGCCGGCGCGCTGCACGACCACCGAGGCAATGGTGCGCTGCATGAGTGAGTCGTTGATGACCAGCGGCTCCAGATCGACTGGATTCTGCCGCTGCAACATCAGGAAGGGATGCAGTCCCCACAGCGTGTAGGCGCCCCGCTGAGCGGCCTCCCGCACCGCGTCCGCCCCAATCAATCCCAAGTCCAGGAACCACTCCCCCTTGTCGGGACGCCCAGTCGCATTCCAGAGCGTGTCGGTGATGTACCTGGTCTCTCCCAGGTCGTTGACGACGAACGGTGCGCGGCGGTCGGCGATCAGCCGGAAGGCCTCCACCGGGTCGTCAACGGCCAAGATACCAGCGGGATCCCCGGGGGGGACAAGGAACACGACCGTATTGGACAGGATCAGCTGAGGCCAGCGTCCGCTGCCTTCGGTAACGAACTCATGGAGCTCTGTGAAGCCCAGGTGGGCCAGGACGATGTCGGCGTCGCCGGCGCGCGCCCGATCGAAGATGTCGATGCCGCCGACGGTGACGTCGACTCGATGGCCGGTCGCCTCCTCGAAATCAGCCACGAGGTCAACGAGAAATCCATCGGTGTTGGCCGCGCCAACGGTCAGGAGCCGAATGGTGCGCCGCGACTTGTTGGCGCCGGACTGGGATCCACCCTGCTCGGTGCCGACGACTCCGGAGAGGCGGCGAGCCTGCTGCTCGACGACGGCCATGCCGCCTACGCCGAGAAACAGCGCCGCGGCTGCGATCTGAGATGCCCAGATACGGATCACGACAACCTCCTGATTCTCCCGATCGACGCGTGTGGCGGCCGGGCAAGGGCCGGTCGGGCCGCCGCCGGGTATCCACGGAATGGTGATGGAGTGACGCCGCTCAGAAGCGCCAGAACGATCTCAACTGTGGCAAGACGGATGCCGACGCACGCAACGCGGCACCCTGGGTCGCGCCTGGCGTGACGCCGCCGCGGATCCTTTCAACGGACGAAAATCCCTTTCGCGGATCGAAAGGCTTGCGGGGAAGCACGCAGATTTCGCGGGCCTGGGGACCTCGCGGGTCGCACCACGACAGCCCGCCGGCCTGACGCCTGGCGCCGTGTCCGACATCCCGGCGCCCAGGCCTCGCGACTGCCGCGCGGACCCTCGCCGTCACGAGACGGTCTCGTTCGCTCACACGAGCGCGCCGGCGGATCGGGGACGATCCCAACGCCCACGAAGCCGAGAAGCGGTCTGAACTCCAGCGCGTGACGTGACGTTTCGTTAAGGTTGATTGATTAACTTCTGCGAAACCGGTTACGTCCTCAAGAAGGAGGTCGCCGCGGAGTGTGACGCCGGACGCGGAAGCACTACAGGGAGTTCGTTGTTTCGGCGAACTCGCCGAGCGTAAACTAGGTCACGTTCAGACGACGCTCTACGAGACGCACGTAGTCAGGATGCTGCAAGGATGACTCCAAAGGAACCGCGCGTATGGCTGGAACGCCTCGACTCAAGGTTGGCCGCGCAGCTTCAGTTCCTGATCGAGGCGGACCGTCTCAAATGCGTGCTGCGTGGCTGTCGAATAGCTGACGGCTCTCGACGCGAAAACAGCGCCGAGCACTCATGGCACCTCGCGCTCTTTGCGATCGTGTTGTGTGAATGGGCGACAGACACCGTGGACCTGTCCCGTGTGATCCAAATGCTCGTACTTCACGACATCATCGAGATCGAGTGTGGAGATTCGCCCGTTCACGATAAGGATTTGAGCGCAAGCAAAGCCGCGCGTGAAGCGGTCGCGGCCGAGAAACTGTTTCGCATACTGCCGGCCGATCAGCGGGTCCGGTTTCATGATTTGTGGGAGGAGTTCGAAGAAGCGCAGTCACCTGATGCTCGGTTTGCTAAGGCGCTAAACCGCTTGCAACCCGTGCTGCTCAATCATCTGGTTGGCGGTGGGACATGGCTCGACTACGACGTCGACGAGGAGCAGGAGCGCTCGGTCACGCGCAACATTGCTGCTGGCTCTGCAGCGTTGTGGGAGGCCGCGGAGCTCGTGTTTGCCGAGGCTGTCCAAAACGGCTGGCTCAAACCGCGGCTTTAAGTACTCTGGTTCATAAGTTCGGCAACGTATTTCTGCTCCGCGATCTCAGGCCGACGAAGCCCCGAGTACCTGTGCCGACGTTTTCTTCCACGCGCGACGTCGTAACCGACGTTTCCGCGGACACGTCACCGCCTGGGGCACCATTCGCCGAACGATCCCACAGCACGTCGATCGCCCAGCCCACGTCAAACGGTTCGCCATGCCAGGGCGGCGTGGCCGTGTGCGGACCGATCCGGATGGCGGCGGCTGCGAGCCGTGCATCACTGGGCGCGAGTGGATCCCGGACCTGGCTGCCACGCGCGTCCCATCGCGCGACGGGCGGCGAGACCGAGCTCGAGGCCCGTGCGCCAACTGAGCCAGTGCGCGCACGAGGTGAAGCCGGTGTGCCAGCCCGCGCGCGCATCGAACTGCCGAATCAGGACCAGCAGCTCGTAGGTCGCCGCCTGAATGCGGGCTGAGAGCTCGGCGATGGCGTCGCCCAGCCGTTCGAGCTGCTCGTCATCCGCGGGGCGCGAGTCGTTGGCCAGCGGCACAGGGAGCGGCGCTCCGGGAGTCGAATGCTGAAGCGTGTTCGCAGACATGCTCCATGATAACCCGCGTATTTGCAACGGCTTGTACGGCCTCAGGCGCCACGCAATCGAGCCGAGGGTCTCCGCGCCCCTTCCGTGACCGGACGCGGCACCAGACGCGCCGTGCGGGCCTCCAGGACGCATTGAGGCACGAGGTCTCGACCACGGACCACTCCTCGCAAAAAACTTGTCAAGCAAAAAATGGGGTCCGGACCGGCGACAGAGGTAACAGTTCAGATCGGGAACACGGGGTTGCCGACCGCGAACCTCGGTAGCTTGGGATCACATCGACGCGTTCCTTGCGCGCCGCCGACGCCATCCCACTGCCGGCTCTCGTGGCGCGGCATACGTTGCCGAACTTATGAATCAGAGTACTTAGTCCCGCCCAGATCGTGCGGTCCGCGTTGACATACCGGCACGGCTTGACTCGTCGGCCGGAACGCTAATATATTGTGCCACAACCTATGGCTCCGCATAATGACGTGAAGCGCGGGAGCGCGGAGCTCATGGTGCTCTCGACCATCGAACGCCGCGCCCGGCACGGATACGAAATCGCGAAGCTGATCGACCAGCAGTCGGATGGCGTGCTCCGCTTCCATATCGCTTCGCTGTATCCCATGCTGTATCGCATGGAGCGCCGCGGCTGGATCGACGGGACGTGGATCGAGAAGGCAGGGCAGCGCCGCCGGCGTTACTACCGGCTCACGCCGGCGGGTCGGAAGATCCTCGCGGAACAGCGCAGCACGTGGCGCGAGCTGTTGACCGCCCTCCAGAAAGTCGCCGGCCTGGAACCCGGCCGGTAGGTACGAGATGGATTTCCGCCCCTACGTGCGCGAGCACCTCCCGCCGCTGATGATCGCCCGCGAGGCGGAGATCGTCGAGGAACTGGCGCAGCATCTGGACGAGATCTACGGCGAGGCGCGTGACGCGGGGCTCGACCACGGGGCGGCATTCGCCCGAGCCGTCGGCGCGCTGCCGGCCGCCGCCGACGATCTGGCCCGCGCGCTGCGAACCGCCAGCACGACACCGCCCGGACGTGTCGCTGACCGCTTGCGAGCCAAGCTCGATGAACCCGTCCCTCCTTCAGCAGGAGCTTTCCCGATGTTCTCCGATCTGCTCCGTGATGTGCGCTATGCCGTGCGAACGTTCGTCCGCGAGCCCGGGTTCACGGCCGCCGTGGTGATCACGCTGGCCCTCGGCATCGGTGCCAACACGGCCATCTTCACGCTGGTTGATGCGGCCCTGCTGCGCACGCTGCCAGTCGCCGAACCCGAGCGTTTAGTCGTAGTACAGCGCCTCAACCCACGCGGCGAGGGCTGGAGCTTCTCCTACCCGCAGTTCGTCTATTTGCGCGAGCACGCCAACGCGGTGGTCGACATCTTCGCCCATGCTCGCATCGATCTGCACCTCAGTGCCGGTGACCTCACTGACGCCCCGGCAGGCCTGCTCGTCTCCGACAACTATTTTTCCGCGCTCGGCGTGCAGCCGGTGATCGGCCGCGCCTTTGCGCAGTCGGACGATGCGGTCGCCGTCCTGAGCTACCGCTTCTGGCAGACGCGCTTCCAGGGAGATCCCGACATCGCCGGTCGCGCCGTCGTGCTGAACGGGCTGCCGTTCACCGTGATCGGTGTGGCGCCGCCGCGATTCTTCGGCGTGGAGGTCGGACGCTCGCCCGACGTCTTTGTCCCGCTCGCCTTATGTGACCGCCTCCTGCCCGATGGACCCGGCGCCCCCCGGCTGCCGCGGCTGAACACTTTCTGGCTGAACGTCATGGCGCGCCTTCGGCCGGACGTCGTCGCATCGCAGGCCGCGGCACACACCAACGTGGTCTACCACCAAGGGCGCAGCGAGCAGGCGGCTGCCATGTCACCGGGGCTTGCCCGCCATCTTCGGCAGCAGCGCATCGCGTTCGTCCGTGGCGCCAGAGGCACGCACAGCGTCGGAGAGGAATTCGGCAGGCCGCTGCTGATTCTGATGACCGTCGTCGGCCTCGTGCTCCTGATCGCCTGCGCAAACGTCGCGAACCTGCTGCTGGCGCGCGCCGCGGCACGCCGCCGGGAGGTCGCCATCCGTGCCGCGCTCGGCGCCGGGCGCGTTCATTTGTTGCGGCAGTGCTTCACCGAGAGCCTCTTGCTCTCCGCGGCTGGCGGAGCACTGGGCTTGCTGTTCGGTGCCTGGAGCTCACGTGCGCTGACGGCCTTCCTCGTAAACCGCGTCCTCGACGTGACGCTGGACGCTCGGGTCCTCCTCTTCACCGTCGTGGTCTCCGTCCTCACCGGCCTCCTCTTCGGCGCCGCGCCCGCGCTCCGCGCTGCCCGTACGGATCTCACGCCTGCCTTCAAGGGCGAGGCTTCTCCCAACGCTTCCGGCCACCGTCTGCCCCTCGGCCGATTCCTCGTCTCTGGCCAAGTGGCGATGTCGCTCGTCTTGCTCATCGGCGCCGGTCTGTTCATCCGCACGCTCGTGAATTTGCGGGCCACGGATGCTGGCTTCCGCGGCGACCACGTGTTGTTGGCCACACTCGATCCTGGCCTCACCCGCTACACCCCGGAACAGACCAACGCCTTCTATGCCGAACTGCTCGACCGCGTGTCAGGCGTATCTGGCGTGCGCTCTGCCAGCCTCGCGAACTTCCCGCTGCTCCGTGGATCGTATGTCGATGGTCTCTCTGTTGAAAAGTCGAACCAGTCTAGTGAAACCAGCCTCTGCATTGTCGGACCGGGGTTCTTTGAAACCATGGGGATCGCGATCCACCGCGGTCGCGATTTCTCGCGCAGCGATCACAGCGAATCGGCCAAGGTGGCCATCATCAATGAGACGATCGCGCGCAGGTACTTCAGCGGACAGAACCCGCTCGGTACGCACATCGGGACCGTAGGCGCGAGAGTGGAAATCGTCGGCGTCATTGCGGATACGAAATACCGAGACCTTCGCGAGACGGTCCCCAACACGGTCTATCTGCCCATGAACCAGGCGCAGTCGACCAGCAGCCAGCGCACACTCCATGTGCGTAGCGTCGCCGATCCCGCCGGCATGGCTGCGGCTGTGCGCGAGCAGGTGCACGCGCTCGACAAGAACCTCCCTGTCGAGATCGACCTCTTCGCCGACCTGGTGGACGAGAACCTCGCGCAGGAGCGTCTGATCGCGACGCTGTCCGGTTTCTTTGGTGGCCTCGCGCTGCTGCTGACGTCGATCGGCCTTTACGGCGTCATCGCCTATAGCGTGCAGCGCCGGACGCGCGAGATCGGCATCCGCATGTCGCTCGGCGCAGGCCGCGCCGCGGTCCTGTGGATGGTGCTCCGCGAGTGTCTGATGCTGGTCGGCCTCGGGGTCGCGACGGGCCTCACCGCGAGCTTCTGGCTGTCCCGCTTCGTCACGCGCCAGCTTTACGGAGTCGATCCGGTCGATCCGCTGACGCTGGCCGCCGCCGCCACGTGTCTCATCGTGGTCGCGACGCTGGCTGGCTACGTGCCGGCGCGACGGGCCTCGCGTGTGGAGCCCATGATCGCGCTCCGGTCCGATTGACCGCGCAGATCGTCAGGTGTTCGTGCGGTGCGCTGCGTGGCGGCTTGTAACTGTGCTACCCTGAAACTGCAGTGACTCCCGATCACAGGCCCTCCGGGATAATTACGCCGATTGGCATCCCCATTGGCATCATTGGCGCCGGCATTCGTGTCGGCAGAGGGCGGGTGATGTAACCGAGAGCGCGAACACGCGAGCATCCACAAAGGGCCATCACCCCGAAACGGGCGATGGCCCTTTTGCTTATGACACGCTATTCGACGATTCCTACTCGCCTGGATCTCCCGGCCCTCGAGAACGCCGTGCTCGAGCGATGGCATGGCGAACGCACGTTTGAGCGGTCGGTCGAGCAACGCGCCGGCGCGCCCCTGTACGCGTTCGACGATGGGCCGCCGTTTGCGACAGGGCGTCCACACTACGGCCACATCCTGACGTCATACATGAAGGACGTTGTGCCGCGATACTTCACGATGCGCGGCTATCGTGTGCCGCGACGCTGGGGCTGGGACTGCCACGGACTGCCGGTCGAGTACGAGGTGGAAAAAGAGCTCGGCTTGTCAGGCCGCGGCGACATCGTCGCGATGGGGCTTGCGCGCTTCACGGACGCGTGCCGGTCGCTCGTGTTGCGCCACGCGGACGAATGGGAACGGGTCGTCACGCGACTCGGACGCTGGGTCGATTTCGGGGACGCCTACAAGACAATGGACCGTTCGTACATGGAATCGGTCCTGTGGGCATTTTGCCGGCTGCACGAGCTCGGGTTGTTGTACGAAGGTCACAAAGTTGTTCCTTACTGCATCCGTTGCCAAACGCCGCTTTCGAACTTCGAGGCCAGGCTCGATGACGCGTACAGGCCAAGAACCGATCTTTCGTGCGTCGTCAAGTTTCGTCTCGCCGACGATCCCAACGCGTCATTGTTGGCGTGGACGACCACGCCGTGGACGCTGCCTTCGAACGTGGCGCTCGCGGTCAATCCTGGCCTTGACTACGTGGACTGTGTGGCCGGTGCTGAACGCGTCTGGCTGGCATCGAATGCAACCGAGCGGTTCCCACAGCTAACCGCACCACGGCGTCGCGCGAAAGGCCGCGAGCTGCTCGGATTGCGATACACGCCGCCGTTTCCATATTTTGCATCGGTTGCCAATGCCTTCGTCGTGCTCTCGGCTGACTTCGTGTCGGCGGATGAAGGTACCGGCATCGTGCATCTCGCGCCCGCGTTCGGCGAAGACGACGAAATCGTGTGCCGCGAGGCGGGCATCGCAGGGCCGCAACCGGTCCTGGATGACGGGACCTTTGCACCAGACGTTGCCGACTTCGCTGGCGCGAGCGTCCTCGAGACGTCGCCCCAGATCGTCTCGTGGTTGACCCAGCACGACCTGATATTCGAACAATCTGAGTACCTCCACGACTATCCGCATTGCTGGCGCTGCGACTGGCCGCTAATCTATCGTGCGGTGCGGTCGTGGTTCGTGCGCGTCACCACCCTCAAGGAGACCCTGCTCGCACACAACCAGCAGATCAACTGGGTGCCGGAGCACATTCGCGCCGGCCGATTCGGGCAGTGGCTCGAGAACGCGCGAGACTGGGCAATCTCACGCAATCGCTTCTGGGGATCGCCAATTCCCGTGTGGCGCTGTGAGGCGTGCGCGAACAGCGTGGTCATTCAAAGCGTGAACGACCTGGAGACACGCGCCGGTCGACCGGTCCCGGATCTGCACCGCCCGTACATCGACGAAGTGAGATTTCCCTGCGATCGCTGCGCGGCGACAATGGCGCGCGTGCCGGAGGTGCTCGACTGCTGGTTCGAGTCGGGCTCCATGCCGTTCGCGCAGGTGCACTACCCCTTCGAGCAGGAGTCAGAGTTTGCCGCGACGTTCCCGGCTGACTTCATCGTCGAATACGTCGCACAGACACGTGGGTGGTTCTACACGCTCCACGTACTGGCCGGCGCGCTGTTCGAGAAGCCCGCTTTCAGGAACGCCGTGTGCCACGGCGTGCTCCTCGGCGTGGACGGCCGCAAGATGTCGAAGCGGCTGAAGAACTACCCGGATCCGATGGACCTGGTGGCGCAGCACGGATCCGACGCGCTGCGCATTGCGCTGCTGTCGTCCCCGGTCGTCAGGGGCGTGGATATCCGCTTCAACCAGGACGGGGTCCGCGACGCCGTGCGACGCTTCGTCATTCCGCTTTGGAACGCGTTTCACTACTTCACGTCCTACGCCGCGCTCGACGGATTCGAACCGCGTGGCCGGTTGGATGCGATGTCCCCGCTTGATCGGTACCTGCTCCACGAGACCGAGCAGCTGCGTCTTTCGGTCGAGGGAGCGATGGAACGGTACGACTTCGGTGCGGCCTACGATGCAATCGAAGCGTTCATCGAAACGCTCAGCGGGTGGTACCTGCGGCTGAGCCGGTCGAAAGCGTGGAGCAGTGGGACATCCCCGGCGAAAACGGCGTGCTACGAAGTGCTCCACCTCTCGCTCGACACGACCGCGCGTGTGGTCGCGCCGTTTATGCCGTTCGTCGCCGACGCGCTGTATCAGTCGCTTGGACCGCGCCACTCGGTGCATCTGGCAGACTGGCCGACGACACGTGGCGAATGGAGTGATGAACGCCTCGCCGCCGAGATGCGCGCGGTCCGGACGATCGTGCGCCTCGCCAGGAGCATCCGCGAGCGGCTGCGCATCAAGCATCGACACCCGCTGCCGGCGTTGTACGTCGGTGGCGTCGACTCTTCGCTGCTGGCCGCGCACGCTGATCTGCTGAAGCAAGAGGTCAACGTCAAGAATGTCGAAGTCCTGTCGAAACCGGATCGATACGTCACGAGGGCCTTGCGGTTGAACACGCCGGATCTCAGCAAGCGTCTGAAGCAGCGTCTGCCGGCGCTCCAGCGCGCAGTTGCCGCGGCGGACTACGTCATCAATCCGGACGGGACTCTTAGCGCCGCGGATGTGGTCCTGCACGCGGGTGAGTACTCGTACCGGATGGAGGTCGCCGACCAAGGCGAGGCGGTGGCCGCCGAAGGTCGCTTGGTCGTGTTGTTGGACGTCGCGCGCGACGACAGTCTCCGCATGGAGGGCGACGCGCGCGATCTAAACCGCGTCGTCCAGGATCTCCGAAAGCGCGCGTGCCTCCACTACTCCGACAGGATCGTGGTGTCCATCTTGGGGAGCGGCCTAGAGCCACTCCTGGCTGCGTTCGGCCCGTGGCTCATGGAACAGGCACTGGCGGTCGCCCTGACGACGACCGAGCTCCACGATTCTGTCGCCGCAGGCTTGGTAACGCTCGGCTCGGGCTCTGCGCACGTCGCGATCGGGCTGGCGCCTTCCGATCGGCGCGGGCCGGCCGCAGAATCCAGCGACGTAGCTCCTGAGTAGTCGCCTACGCGTAAACTACGCCCATGCCGCCGGAGGTCTCCATCCTCATCGTGAGCTGGAACACCCGGCCGCAGCTCGAACGCTGCCTGGCCTTCCTCGATCCACATCGTCATGAAGTCATCGTGGTCGACAACGCCTCGACGGATGGGAGCGCCGACGAGGCGGCACGCGTGTCACCGAATGTGACCGTCGTTCGCCAAGCGCGCAACCTCGGATTTGCCGGTGCGGTCAATGCGGCAGCCGCGCGCGCCCATGGTCGCTTCTTGATGTTGCTCAACCCGGATGTTCGCGCCCATCCCGACAGCATCGATCGTCTCGCCGAGCTCCTCGACGCACACGTGGACTACGCAGCCATAGGTGGGCGTCTCATCAACGAGGATGGCAAAGCGCAAGTTGGCTTCACGGTGCGGCGCTTCCCGACGCTGGCTGCCTGGGCCGTAGATCTGCTACTCGTGGACAAGCTGTGGCCTGGCAACGCCATCAGCCGGCGCTATCTTGCGCTCGATCTCGACCTTTCCAAGGCTCAGGACGTCGACCAGCCCGCCGCCGCGTGTCTCATGGTGCGACACGAGGCGTTCGCCGCGGTTGGCGGCTTGGACGAGCGGTTCTTCCCCGCCTGGTACGAGGACGTGGATTTCTGTCGGCGGCTACGGGATGCCGGCTGGCGCGTCGGCTACACGCCCGATGCATCGTTCGCACACGAAGGTGGTGTGGCTATGCGCGCGCTTGGTCTTGGCGCGTTCTCACGGGCGTGGTATCGAAATCTACTGCGTTACGCGAAGAAGCACCACGGACCGGTCACGAGCCTCACGCTACGCGCGCTCATCATCGTGGGAATGATCCTGCGCGCAACCATCTCGCTCGTCACCGGCCGGCCGCGCGACGCGAAAGCTTACCTCGGAGTGCTTCGGGATGTCGTAGCGGATCGGAGTACGGGATAGCGCAGGCGCGGCTAACCGCCTCCGCCAAGGCTACGGCGGTCCACCTTCGCGCTTCGCGCTTCGGCGGACTCGTCCGCCGAAGCTTTATGCGAAGGCGGAAGCCGCGCCCTACCTCATTTTCCATTACGCGCTGCACTCGCCATCGAGCACCACTTGCTTGTACTCGGTGTCCTCCCCGAGGTCGATGAAGTCCTGGGGCTCTGCCTGGTCGGCAGCCAACGGCTCGAGGTCCGCGAGCGTTTTCTTGATGACCGCGAAATCGATGCGGCGGTAGAACTGCGCTGCACTCTCGCCCGGTGCATGCTGCTCGCGATACAACGCGATGAGACGCTCGAGCGCTTCGGGACACCGCCGGGCCGGCACCTTCGCCGCGACGCGGCCGAAGTTGGCGCCATCGGCGGCCACGGCGCCACCCACCATCACGAAGTACTGTGGCACAGCGCGCTCGCCCAGCTTGCGGATGCTGCCTTGAAACCCGATATCGGCGACGTGGTGCTGGCCGCAGCCGTTGGGGCACCCGCTGATCTTGATGTGCGCTGACCGGGCCGCTTCGACGATCTCTGGATGCGCCTCGAGGTGGTCCGTCAACAAACGCCCGAGGCCCCTCGACGCGGTGACCGCCAGGCGGCACGACTCCGCTCCCGGGCAGCTCACGACATCGGCCATCGTCTGCGCGTTGGGACGGCCAAGGCTCGCCGCCGCGAGGTGGCGATAGAACAGCGGCACCTGACCTTCGCGTACCCAGCGGAAGACGAGGTTTTGATCCGGCGTCATCCTGATGGTCCCATCACCGAAGGTGGCCGCAAGGTCTGCCAGCACGCGAAACTGCTGCGCGGTCAGATCGCCGAGCGGCACGCGCGCGATGACCGCGACGTATCCATCCTGCTTCTGCGGAAGGACGTTGGTCTGTTGCCACGCGGCAAACGCATCGGCATCCCAGACCAGCCACGGGTTCACGTGCGGTACAATCCCCGGCCCCTTCACGGTGGAGGCCGCGACCCGTGCCGCCGTCGCCTCGAGCGTGGCGGCCTCTGGTAACATCCAGTCTGGCGCCTCCTCCACGGACGGGTTGTCCGGATCGAACGGGAACGGCGTCCCGCCTTCGGCACAAATGTCATCGTAGGCTCGGAGTACCTCGTCTCGGTACTTGTCCCACCCCATGGCCTTGATCAGGAACTTCATCCGGTTGCGTTGCTTGTGCTCGTAGTCGCCGAACCGATGATAGACCCGTAGGATCGCGTCGGCCGCGTCGAAGATGCGGTTGGCCGGCACGTACTCGAACAGCGTCATACCCGAGCGCGGCAGGATCGACGTACCACCCCCAACCGTAACGCGGAAGCCTCGCTCGGTCGAACCGCCCACGTCGCGCACTTGCGCCCACCAGCCGATGTCGTTGATCGACGCGAAGGCATGATCGTCAGGGCAGCCCTCGAAGCCAATCTTGAACTTACGCGGCAGGATCGCGCTGAGCGGACCCCTGAGCAAGTGACGCGTGAGCGCCTCCGCATACGGCGTGACGTCGAACACCTCGTCCCGCGCGACCCCGGCGAACGGGCAGGCGGTAATGTTCCGGACCGAGTTGCCGCACGCCTCGCGGGTTGTCAGGCCGCTCGCCGCCAGATCCCGCATCAGATCCGACACGTCCTCGAGCTGAATGAAGTGGAATTGGATGTTCTGCCGCGTCGTGATGTGGCCGAAGCCGCGTGAGTACCGCTCTGCTCCATCCGCCAAGGCTCGAAGCTGCTCTGCGCTCAGGATGCCCTGTGGGATCTTCACCCGCAGCATCTGGAGCGTGCCTTCTTGGCGTTGACCGTATGTGCCGCGCACGAGCCGATACTTACGCCAGTCGTCCGCGGAGATCTCGCCCCGCTCGTAACGGCCGAGCACCTGGACGAAGTCGTCGATCTCCCGTCCATCCGCAAACGAGAGCGTCCCTCGTCCCAACGTCTTCACGTCGTCAATAGCCGTCATTGCCGTTCTCCCTGCGCATGCTCGATGTCTGCGACGCCTCTGTGAATCAGCGCGCGCAAGCGCACGACCTCGCCGACGATGATCGTTCCCGGGAGATCGCCAGGGGGCAGGGACGCCCCCCCGATCTCACCGAGCACACCGGTCCAGGTGGTCTCGTCGGGCGTCGCCGCGCCAAAGACCATCGCGGCGGGCGCGTCTGGTGCCCAGCCGTGAGCGATGAGACGGCGCGCGATATCGTCGCGATGCTGAATGCCCATCAGTACGACGAGCGTCAGTGTGTTTGCCGGCGCCGCCGCGAGCAGCCCGGCGTAAATGTCGGGGTCGTGCCCCGCGACGAGCAGCATGCCAGACGAGATGCCGCGGTGCGTCACCGGAATGCCGGCCAAGCCGGCCGCCGCAGACGCGCTCGTCACGCCGGGCACGAGCTCGACGGGAATACCCGCCGCACGCAGCGCCAGTGCTTCCTCGCCGCCGCGTCCCAGCACGAAGGGATCTCCGCACTTGAGCCGCACGACGCGCTTACCCTGACGCGCGGCGCGAATCATGAGCGCGTTGATGGTCTCTTGCCGGACGGAGGGTCGGCTCGCCCGCTTGCCCACCCGAAAACGCTGCGCTCGTGTCGCGAGCGCGAGCGCATCGGGCGAGACTAGGGCATCGTAGAGCACCAGATCCGCTTCCTGCAGCCGCCGTACGGCCTTGCGCGTGAGCAGCTCGGGATCGCCCGGCCCAGCACCAACGAGAGACACGCATCCAAGCATCACCACAATCCTCTACCGCAGCGCCACCCGAACAGGTTCATAGAGCCGGTTCAACGCGTCGAGCAAGAGCGGCCGACGTGCGGTCATCGGCACGCGCTCCGCCAGCCATCTCGCCCGCACAGCGCGCGCGAGTGACGCCCACGTGTCCAGCTCGCGCGGCAGGAGCGCGTCCAAGCCCTCGCGCACCAGACCTGCCAGCGCCGGTGCGTGGCCGCCTGTCGATATCGCCACGGTGACGTCGCCGCGCCGGAGCACGCCACCGAGGTACGCGGCTGCGTTCGGCGGGTCATCCACCGCATTGACGAACAGGCCGCGCGTCTCCGCGGCAGCGGCCACCGCTCGATTCACCTCGGGCGGCGCCGCTGCAACGACGAACCACTTACCGTCGAGATCCAGCGCCTCGAAACCACGCCGAACCAACACGACGCCAGGACGCTCGAGGCTCGACTGGATCTCTGGGGCGACCACCGTCACCTCGGCGCCCACCTGTAGCAAACCGTCCAACTTACTGGCAGCGACGCTCCCGCCGCCGACGAGCAGGACGGGCCGACCTGCCAGCTTCAGGAACACGGGAAACAACGGAACCTCACCGCTCACACAGCCACCTTCCCATCGTGCGGTCCAGCCGTGCTGTGCACCGTTGTCCGACGAGCAACTCGGAGGCAGGCTCCGTCCCCCAGTCAGGGAACCTGCCCCCGTCTCCGCGCCCGCCCGCGGACGAGCCCTCCCCAAAGGATCCGTCCGCATCACACGTGCGCAGATTTCCTACGCTCGTCACCTCAGCACCCCAGCACCCAGCACGCCGTTACCCAGCCACCTGAGCGAGCGGCAAGACCAAGCGGTCATGCAAGCCGCATTCGGTCTTCGCCCGGCCGCGCCAGCGGCCGGCCCGTTCGTTCTCGCCTGGCGCCACCGGGCTCGTGCACGGCATGCACCCGATGCTCGGGTAGCTCTCCTCGTGCAGCGGGTTCACCGGAACATCGTGCGTGTCGATGTACGTCCACACGTCGTCCTTGGTCCAGGCCGCCAGCGGGTTGATCTTCACGACGTCGAACTTGGCATCCCACTCCACCACGCGCGCCCGTGCGCGTGCCGGGGTTTGCTCACGCCGGATCGCGCTGATCCACGCGTCGAACTTCGCGAGCTCGGTGCGCAGCGGCAACGCCTTGCGAATCGCACAGCACGCGTCCGGGTCTCGGGTCCACAACGCGGGGCCGTGCTGTACGGCTTGCTGTTCCACCGTCAACCGAGGTCGCACCGCGCGAATCGTCAGGTCGTAGCGCGACTCCAACGTGCGCCACAACGCGTACGTTTGGGGGAACAGTAAGCCAGTGTCCAGGGTGAACAGATCCACCGGAAGGCGGTTTGTGCCGATGGCGTCGATGAGCACGCATCCTTCGGTACCAAACCCCGTGGCCAGGGTCAGGCGCGGCGCGAACTGGTCGCAAGCCCAGGCAAGGATGTCGCGTACGGACCACCCCTCCAGGTGGTCCGCAACCTCTTCAAGCCGATCGCTGCTCAATGGCGCGTTCGCTAAATCCGTCATCGCTTCACCTGTTGCAGGCTGCAGATCTGCCCCAAAAAACAGAAAGGCCCGGGAGCTCTTTCCCTGAGCCCCCGGGCCTTTGAAGCCCTTGCGTGTGTGCGTTATGTTTCTTTATTACACCGGTTCAGTCGCGACGCACAGACCGCAGCCCAAGGGGCCAATTCTGGCCACTCGACAACAACAGACGCAGTTGGGCTGCGCGATACGCATTGTTATTACTCTACCACAAGCACCCCTACGCCGTGCGCGCAGGATGCGAAGACACCATCAGACTACGAAAATCCTCGCTCGTCGTCAACCCGGATGGCTGTCATATCGCAATCATCGATGCCATCAATCAGTTCGACGCATCCTGTCGCGGTTCGGATCCCTGGCAGGCCCTACTGATGAGTCGGACCATCACGCGAATCGTGACGCCGATCCAGGCGCAGGCCCTGCTTGAATCGAGTCGGTCGTGGTTGACGCCACGATGTGATCCATCGTCCGAATTTGGCGCACGCACTGGCTGGGATCGCTTGTATCACGTGCGAACTGGGCAGAGAATAGCGCGGGTAAGGAAGGCCAGCGACATGCGACATTGGTGCCCACTGGCGCTCGCGCTCGCGTTGCTGCTTCCGAGTCGACCTGCGGCCCAGACGGATGAAAGGAAGGCACATGATGAATGCGGGGGTGACCCCAGGAGCTTCGGCTGCCGTTGCGGCAGCCGCGCTTGCACGCGCGATAAAGGCCTCCGGCGCCATCGTCCGGGTGGAGCCCGAGGACTTCCTGCACATCCTTCAGCGGCAGCGAGAGCCACTGGTGGTGCATGCGACCGGGGGATTTCTCACCACCCGCTACCTGTACCTGTCGAGCTACAAGGGCCTGGCCTTCTTCACGAAGTCGCCGAGCGCCCTACAGCTTCCCGGCGACTGTGAGATCGTGAAGGCGCGGAAGATCTGGATCCCAGACTAAGCAGGAGAAGTAGTCGTCAGAGCGTCACGTGCATCCAGAAAAGCACCAGACGAATGACACTCCAGAGTCTGCCGGAAAAAGCCACGCTTCGGGCGGACCACGCGGTCACACTCGCGATCGGCGCATTGCTCCTACCGTGCCTTCTTGGGGGCTGCGGCAGAGGCTCGCAGCCGCGCGACGACGCGACCAAGGAGGCGGGGCAGCAGGCCACGAGCGAGCGGCCGGCGGACGTTGGGAGCTCCAGAGGTGATCGCCCGCGCATGGCGCCGGACGCTGCAGACCGCGAGGCGTTCCGTGCGTGGTTCGTGCTGCTCGCGGACGCCCAGTTCTACCGAACCACCTCTGACGTGACGGATTGCGCGGCCCTCGTGCGTCACGCGGCGCGGGAGGCACTGCGGCCACACACACCGGACTGGCTGCGTCGAATGCACCTGCCAGTCACACGTGTCTATCCAGAGGTGGCCCATCGCCCGGCCGCGCGTGAGGGCATGCTGCCGATCTTCCGAGTCGCGCACGGCGCAGACGTGCGCTACGTGGAGTTCGCGGACGCGCGCACCATCGTACGCGATAACGCGGACCGTGTCGGTCGCAACCCTGCCGCGCTCCGGCCAGGTGATCTGCTCGCGTTTCATCAGCCGCAGCAGGATGAGCCGTACCACCTGATGGTGTTCGTGGGCCGATCCGTCTTCGAAGCCGAGGGTGACGATTGGATCGTCTACCACACCGGTCCGCTCACGGTGGAGGCGGATGAATCGTCGTCCGTGCCAGTCGCGAGTCGCACCGCGCCGGACCCGCCAATCGAGCACGGTGCCGGTGAAGTGCGCAAAGTCCGCCTCGACGACCTCACACGCCACCCAGCACCGCGGTGGCGCCCGGTCGCCGTCAACCCACGCTTTCTCGGCGTGTATCGTCTCCAGCTCCCATGAGCGTGAGTCGCCTGCCCGTGTCCAGGTCCTGCAGTCCTCCCGCGACGATGGCTCTCCTCGCCTTGCTGCTCGGCACGCCGTCCGCGGCCCAGTCGACATCCGAGCAGCCGCGCGCGGCCTTTTCGCTCGCCAGCAGCGAGATCTTCAACACGCGTGATCGCCCGCAGGTGTGGCTGACGTTCCAGGAAATCGACCATCTCGATTTCCGCATCTATCGCGTCAAGGACGCCATAGCCTTCTTCGAGGGTCTCCGCGATCCGCATGTCCTCGGCAGTCCCGCACCGGTCGTGCCGCAGGAGCAGACATGGATCGAGCGCATCGCCGCGTGGAAGGCTGTGCGCCGCAGCGAGATCCGCAGCTTTCTGCGCGGGCAGGTCAGTCGCGAGCAGCGGCAAGCGCGCCGGGCACGCCGCGATCGCGAAACCGTGCAACAGCGCCAGGTCCTGCGCTACAACGCCTTTGCACAGGTCCCCCTGCTCAACCGGGAGCGACTGGTCGCATCGTGGCGCGAGGTGTTGCCACCCGTCCGCGAGGCAGAATACCGCCACGTGCCTCTCGAGCTTCCCGGCGCGGGGGTGTATGTCGTCGAGGCGGTCCACGCGCCGCTTCGCGCGTACACCATCGTGCTCGTCTCCGACATCGGCCTCGTCACGAAGGCTGCACCCGGGCAGTTTCTTACGTATGCCGTCGATCGCTTCACCGGCGAGCCGGTGTCCGACTGTCGCATCCGACTGCTCGCCGGACAGAAGCCGGTCGTCGAGGGCTCGTCGAATGCCGATGGTGTCTTTCTCGCCGAGGTCGAGCCGGTCACGTCGGACAACGTTGTTGCCGTGGGTCACTGTGGCAACCAGGCGGTTGCCACTGATCCGTATGCCTGGAACTTCAAGGCACCCGCATCAGAGCTAACAGCCTACGTCTACACCGACCGGCCCATCTACCGGCCCGGCCACGTCGTGCACATGAAGGCCATCCTGCGCTGGCGCGAAGGCGGCACACTACAACCGTTCGATCAGCCGGAAGTCGAGCTCCGCGTCAAGGATGCGCGCGACAAGGTGCTGTTGCGCACGACACGGCGCGTCGATCCGTTTGGCGCGATCGCCGCCGACCTCACCCTGCCATCCTCTGCCGCCCTCGGCTACTACACCATCGCCATGACGAGCCGCGGCGAGGAAACGTATCTCGGGTCGTTCGAGGTTCAGGAATACCGCAAGCCTGAATTCGAGGTGAGCGTCGAGACCTCGGCGAGATTCGCGCGTCAGGGAACCCGGGTGCGCGCCACGGTGCGAGCACGTTACTACTTCGGTCAACCGGTGAGTGGTGCCGCCGTCAAGGTCGTCCTCCACAAGTCGTTCTACAACTCGCCGCTCCGCTGGGTGGATTCCGCAGATGAGGCGGACCCAGACGAGGAGCCGGGCCCCGTGTACGGCTACGGTGGCGAGCAGATCTTTGCAACAGAGGCGAAGCTCGATGCCAAGGGCGAGGCAACCGTGGACGTTCCGCTGGCCGTCGACGAACAAGCCACTGACTACACGGCGACCATTGAAGCACGCGTGACCGACGAGAGTGAGCGCGAGGTCTCCGGTGCCGGGCGCACCGTCGCCACCTACGGCAACTTCGTTATCGCCGCGACCACTGGCCAGTTCGTCTTCCGTCCGCGATCGGCCGCGACGCTCAGGCTGCGTGTCGTCGACTACGCGGGTCAGCCGCAGACGAGCCTCCCCGTGAACGTCTGGCTTGCACGCCACTGGTACGCGTACGAGGAGGCGGCCGGCCGCAGCAGTGAGCACGAGGAGGTGATCGCTCAAGGTGTGGTAACGACAGACGCCTCGGGCCGCGCGACGTGGAAGACGACGCTGCCAGCCGAAGGCGGCAGCTATCGTCTGTACGCGAGCGCACGGTCCGGTGATCGAATCGTCAAGAGCAGCGCATCGGTGTGGGTGCCGAGCCGGGGTGAAGAGGCCACATTGGATCGCCAGCAGCAACTCGAGCTGATCCCCGATCGCAACAGCTATCAACCAGGCGATACCGCGCGGTTCGTCATCCGCGGCGCTGACGCAACCGCGCCGATGCTCGTGACGAAAGAGGGACGCTCGATCACGTGGCATCGCCTGTCACGGTTGCCCGCTGGTCGGCTGCTCGAGGTCCCGATAGAGGAAGAGGACGTGGGCAACACGTGGGTCAACATGATGTTCCTGAAAGGCGACCGGGTGTACCAAGCGGAACGGCGTGTGAATGTCCCACCGCTTTCACGGGGTCTACAGGTCACGGTCACCGCGGAAGCGGCGCTGTCGAAGCCACGAGAACCTGGCGTCTTTACCATTCGAACGCTCGATAGCACAGGCAGTCCGGTGCGCGCCCAGGTGAGCGTTGGCGTCGTCGACGAAGCCGTCTACGGCGTCAAGTCTGACACCACGCCCGATCCGCTGCGCGTCTTCTATCGCAACGAGTACAGTCGGGTCAGCACGCAGTTCTCCCGCAACTTTTCGTTCATCGGTTATGCCGGCAGGCGCACGCTGAGGCTCACGGCGAGACGACGTCCCTTCACGCTGGCCGACTTCAAGGCGGAACGCCCCGAGCGCCCCTTCGTGCGCAGGGAGTTTCCAGACGCCATCTATTGGATCGCCGATCTCGTGACGGACGACACGGGTGCCGCAACCGTCAAGGTCGACTACCCCGACTCGCTCACGACGTGGCGGGTCACCGCGCGCGCCATCACGACAGATACCAAGGCGGGCACCGCAGTGGCGCGCACCACGACCACGAAGGATGTCATCTTGCGGATGGTGCCCCCGCGATTCCTGACCGAAGGTGACCGCGTACGACTACCGACGGTTACGCACAGCTATCTCCCCGACTCGACCACGATCAACGTGTCGCTCCGCGCAAAGGGTCTCGACACGGATGAGGGCTTCGTCGACACGCAAACGTGCACGCTCACGCAAGGTCAGGAACAACGCCACGTGTGGCCGCTCGTCGCACGGCGCGCCGGAAACGCGAGACTCACGGGATCCGCGCTGACCGCGGGACCAGACGCAGACAGCGTCGAGCTCACGCTACCCGTCCTGCCTTATGGCCTCGCGCGTGACGAGGGGGTCTCGGGCTCGCTGCACGAGGAGACAACCCACGCTGAGTCTCTCACCATCCCGGACCGCGCCAATCCTGCCGCTCGGAGTCTCCGCATCGCACTGGCCCCGTCACTCGCGGGCGCGATGCTCGGCGCGCTGGACTATCTCGTTAGCTATCCCTACGGCTGCACCGAGCAGACCGTGTCGAGCTTCGTGCCGAACGTGCTCGTCTTGCGCACGCTGGCGGATTTACGGATCGTGCCGGCGGAGCGCCTGGCGCTGCTCGACCGAATGTCCGCGGAGGGATTGAGGCGACTGACCGAGCTTCAAAACGAGGAGGGCGGCTGGGGTTGGTGGCAGACCGCCGAGAGCGATCCGTTCATGACCGCATACGCGCTCTGGGGATTGATCGAAGCGCGCCGGTCCGGGCTCGAGGTCGATCAGACACGCCTCCAACGCGCGGCTGACGCGCTCGCGGCGTTGTATGCGAAGTATCCACGCGCGGTGTCCGAGTTGAAAGCATACGAAACGTACGTGCTGGGTCTTGGGCGCGAGCAAGGTGTCCAGGCCGCAGCGTTCGACCAGCAGGCGGCGCTCGACGGCCTCTGGGCGTCGCGCGAACGCATGAGCGCGTATGGACGAGCGCTTCTTTTGCTGGCGCTCGATCTCGCGAAGGATGCACGTGGGACCACACTCGCGCGAGAGCTGCTCGGCGCGGTGACCACGAAGGGCGAGCACAGCTGGTGGACGAGTGACGGAGATCCCCTGCTCACCGAGTCGTGGGTCGATACATCGGTGGAAGCGACGGCATGGGCCGTGCGCGCGCTGGTGCCACACGCGGCAAAGGACGCGACACTAGAGCGCGCGGTGCGTTTTCTGCTGGCGAGCCGGACGGGCGCGCACTGGCTGTCGACGAAGCAAACGGCCATGGTGCTGTACGGCCTGCTCGACTACATGCGCGCCCGCCGCGAACAGCCGACGACGTACAGCGTCGACGTAACAGTGAACGGACAGGTGGCTGGGCGGCACACGTTTGCGCCATCCGACTGGACCAACCCGGATCCGGTTGTCATCACGGCGCCCGCGCAGACGGGAGCCAACGAGGTGCGCATCGTGAAGAAAGGCGACGGCCCGCTCTACTGGTCGGCAACTGCACACTACTACGACACCGCCGAAGCGCTATCTGCGTCTGGATCGCGCAAGCTCGCCATCAGCCGGCAGTACTTCCTGCTCACGCCTTCTTCGTCGGAGGGTCGCATGGTCTATCGGCGCGCACCGTTTCGTGGTACGACGAAGCCCGGAGATCTGCTGCTCGTACGGCTCGTCGTGGCCGGGGCCAACGACTGGCGTCATCTCGTTGTTGAAGACCCCTTGCCGGCCGGCGCGGAGGCCGTGGCGAATCCGGAGCGCTACACCATCGAACCGGTCGGCAACGACGAGCGGCGATACAACTGGTTCGCCGGATACCGCGAGCTGCGCGACACGCACTTCGCCGCGTTTCTCGACGAGCTCCGCGACGGTCGTCAGGAGCTGACGTACCTGCTGAGAATCGTCACGCCGGGTGAGTTCCGCTCGATGCCCGCGCGCGTGGCGCCGATGTATCAGCCGGGCGTGTTTGCGTCGACATCCGCCACGCGGGTGACGGTGACAGGACAGGGTGACAAGGTGACAAGGTGACAGGGTGACAAGGTGAAGGTGCAAGGGGCCAGGGGCGAGGGAGGAGGGCTGTCTCAGGCTCTAGGTGTCAGCGCTTCAGATGTCAGGGGTTGCCTTACCTCGCGGGTGCCACAAGCGGGGTCCGCTCGACACGCCTACGTCCAACCCTCCGCCCTGACAACCCGACTCCTGAACCCTGAGACAGCCCTTGCACCTCGCACCTTCCACCTCGCACCTTCACCACCCCGTAGCTAACCTGAGGTGCTGAGACCTGTGATTTCGGCGCTCACCAAAATGACGTCTGCGCTCGCGGTCGGCCACGCGCTGGCGGCAGCGTGCTACTGGTGGCTGCTCCAGACGCCGGAGTCCACCGTGTTCATGCTCCTCGTCTCGGCGTCCGCCATCATCATCGGGGTTGCCTTGATGGCGCTTTCGGCAGGCGTGGCCTTGCACTGGCAACGCGAAGGAGCTGGGCTGACCGCTACGTTGCGCCGGAGCATCAGAGTTCTCCCCGCGTTCGTGATTGCGCTGTGTCTTCTGGGGATATTGATATTCCTGACCCGACGCGGCGAGCTGTGGTGGAGCGCACATCGAGGCGAGATCGACGCGTGGTTCATCGCCACGTTCGGGCTCGCGGACGTCGACTGGTTGCATCGCGCGTTTCTCATGCTCACGCGGTTCGTCCGTTGGATCGTTGGCTTGTCGCTCGTGGCCGGCCTGCTCGCGGCGGGCGCGTCGGAGGGCGTGCGCGCTCTCCTCCACTTTCAATGGCTCAGACAGGCGTGTGGTCTTCGACGCCTCCTCCTCGTGCTCGCGGTGCTGGCTGGTCTCGTGTGGCTCCCGTGGCGAGCGATCGAGTGGCGACCGCCCGGCCTACCCCCCAATTGGGTTGAATTGGCGTTCACCGGCACCAAACTGGCCCTGTTCTACGTGCTCTTGTGCCTCGCATGGGCGATTCTGCTCTTCCGCGCGGCGCGAGACATGGCGAGGTGAGGGAAGCGCTCGCGTAGTAGACTCCGCACGGTATTCGCAGACTGCCCGCTGCGCTTCGACGGAGGTTACGATGCCCGCTTCGTTGTTCTCAACCGCCCTGCGCTCCCACCACTCGCGGCAGTGGTCGCTGGCGATGGGTGGCACGCTGGCGGTGCTGCTCGCTGCACCCGTCTCGCTCGCTCAGCCGGCGGGCACCGACTCGCCTGTCCCGCCACCATCAATCGAGAAGAAGACGGCCAGCATGAAGAAGATCGAGGGCTTCCTCCCCCTCTACTGGGACGAGCAGCGAGGCCAGCTCTGGATGGAGATCTCGCAGCTGGGCGTCGAGCTGCTTCACTCGGCGGGCTTCGGCTCCGGCCTCGGCTCCAACGACATCGGCCTCGACCGCGGCCAGCTCGCGGGCTCGCGCATCGTCGTCTTCGAGCGCGTGGGACCGAAGGTGCTGATGGTGCAGCCTAACTACGAATTCCGCGCGGCGACCGAGAATCGCGCGGAGGTGCGCGCCGTGAGAGACGCCTTCGCGCGCTCGGTGTTGTGGGGCTTCACGGTGGGTGCCGAATCGGGTGATCGTGTGCTCGTGGACGCCACGGAGTGGCTCGTGCGCGACGGATTGAATCTCGAGCCCCGGCTGCGCCCAGGCTCCTACCGGTTCGACGAGACGCGGAGCGCCATCCACCTGCCCGGCACGTTCGGCTTCCCCAAGAACACCGAGATTGAGGTGGAGCTGACCTTCGTCCGGCAGCAGGCGGAGGGCCCTCCGGAAGGCGGACCGGCGCCAGGACCAGGGCCCGACTTCGGCGGCGAACGGTTCTTCGAGGGCGTGGCCGATGTCGCGGCGTCGGACGAAGCGGCGAGCGTCCGCGTCCACCATTCGTTCATCGAGTTGCCGGACGAGCGCTACGAGCCGCGCACCTACGATCCACGCGCCGGCTATAGCCCGGTGAGCTTCCGAGACTACGCGGTGCCGCTCGGCGAGCCGATGGAGGTGCAATTCATCCGCCGGCATCGCCTGGAAAAGGCGGACCCGACGACAAAGGTCAGCGACCCCGTCGAACCGATCGTCTACTACCTCGACCCGGGAGCCCCCGAGCCGATCCGCTCGGCGCTTGCTCGACGGCGCGCGCTGGTGGAACCAGGCGTTCGAGGCGGCCGGCTACCGCAACGCGTTCCGCGTGGAGGTGCTGCCGGAGGACGCGCATCCGCTCGACGCGCGCTACAACGTGATCAACTGGGTGCACCGATCGACACGCGGCTGGAGCACCGGCGCCTCGATTACCGACCCGCGCACGGGCGAGATCATCAAAGGCGTTGTCACCCTCGGCTCGCTGCGTGTGCGCCAGGACTACCTGCTCGCCGAAGGCCTGCTGTCTCCCTACAAGGACGGTACCGAGACGCCACCGGAGTTGGCCGCGTGGGCGCTCGCACGCATCCGCCAGCTCTCGGCTCATGAGGTGGGACACACACTCGGCCTCGCACACAACTACTACAACAGCAAGGAAGGCCGCATCTCGGTGATGGACTACCCTCACCCGCTCGTCACGCTGAAGCCGGACGACTCGCTCGACTACTCGGAGGTCTACGCGGTTGGTATTGGCGCGTGGGACAGGGCCGCGATTGCGTACGGCTACCAGGACTTCCCGCCCGACACGGAGGAAGAGACGGCACTGGCCTCGATCCTGGATGAGGCGTGGAAGCACGACATTCGGTTCTTGACCAACCAGGATAGCGACACGACGCCACATGCGGACCAGTGGGCGAACGGCACTGATACGGCGGCCGAGCTGACCCGCATGATGGAGGTGCGACGGGTCGCGCTCGCACGGTTCGGCGAGCAAGCCATCAAGCAAGGGCGTCCTCTGGCCACGATGGAGGAAGTGCTGGTGCCGCTTTACTTGCACCATCGTTATCAGGTGGAGGCGACCGCCTCGACGCTCGGCGGGCTGCACTACGTGTATGCCATGCGCGGCGACGGCCGCAAGCCGACCCAGTGGGTGCCTGCGAGCGAGCAACGTGCTGCCCTCGAGGCGCTGGTTGCGACGATGCGCCCTGCCGAGCTCCGCGTGCCGGACGCGGTCCTCGAATCGCTGCCGCCGCGACCGATGGGTTACGGTCCCCACCGCGAGCTCTTCCCCCGCCACACGGGCAGTGCGTTCGACGCGGTCACGCCAGCGGTCGTTGCAGCCGACATCACCATCTCGAACGTGCTCGACGCGGCACGTGCCGCCCGTCTCGTGCAACAACACGCGTTGGATCCCTCGCTGCCCGGACTGGGCGAAGTGATGGACGCGCTCATCGAAGGCACGTTCCATGCACAGGTGTCCACACCGTACGAGGCGCAGATCAAATGGGCCGTCGAACGTGTACTGGTCGACCGGCTGATGAGCCTGGCAGGAGAGGCGCGCATGCCCCACGTGCGGGCGCTCGCGACAGCGCGGCTCGAGCAGCTAGCCGAGACCGAGCCTCGCCAGTCGGGCACGTCGGCGACAGACGACGAAGAAGAGGACCACGCGGCGCAGGCGATGCTCGCAGCCGACATCAGGCGTTTCTTGCAGCGTCCGGTGGCGCCCGTCGACGCGCCCGCCACGCCGTCCATCCCACCCGGCGCGCCTATTGGTGATCCGGGCCTCGACTGGCTCCGGCGCGGCGAACCGGCGTGTGGGTGGGACTGAATCAGGAATCAGGAATCAGGAACCATCTCGCAGGGCCGTTCCTGGTAACGATCACGGTCAATACAGCAGAGGCCTAGCACCGCGGCTGCTGCTAACGTCAGGCACAGTTCGGAACCTCTCCGAGCAAACTGGTCAATAGTGGTAGTTCCATATATTACATATGGTTAGCGCCACATCCAGGTGTTCTGGGCGTGATATGTCGCTAATTACGGATTGTTCTCGACCGCACGCTGGAAGACCTCGACTGCCCGACCACAGGATCTCATCCACAAGTGGACTGTCCTTGACACATATTGGATAGCTGTTGTACTTCCTGCCTTCACTTCGTTAGTGTACGTCTCAGAACGGCCTGTGGCGACCCCATGGGCGTGTACGTTCCCGCGCACGGGTGCGCAAGGTGGGCCGCCGGCAGTCCGCCGGGGAGGGGGAGAGGCACAATGCAGGACACTCCGCATTTGCGTGTTGCACATGTACTGGCTGCCATGCTCGTCGTCACGGCGACGCTGGGGTGGCCCGGTTCCTCGTCCGGGCAAGAGGCCCGGGGCACCGTGACGGGGACGGTTCGCGACGCCAGCGGCGGCGTCGTGCCCGGCGCTACGGTGACGATCACGAATGAGGCGATGGGCACCAACGTGTCCGTCGTCACGAACGACCGGGGCTTCTTTCAGGCGCCGTACCTGCTCCCCGGCACCTACCAGCTTGTCGCCGAGCTCTCAGGCTTCAAGCGGTACGTGCGCGAGGCGCTCCAGGTTCGGGTCAGCGACACGCTGGATCTCGAGGTCGTCCTCGAGATTGGTCAACCGGAAGAGGAGGTAACGGTCACCGCGAGCACGCCCCTGCTCGAGACGACGAGCGCGTCGCTGGGCCAGGTGGTGGACACGCGGCGCGTGGCGGAGCTGCCGACGCCGCACGGCGATCCGTTCGCGCTCATCGGCGTGGCCGGCGGCGTCTCGTCGATGGGCGCCTTGCGACTCGACCGGCCATTCGAGCCGACGCACATCGTCGGCTACGCGATGGCGGGCACCCGTTCGAATCGCAGCGACATCACCATCGACGGCGTGCCGAGCACCTCCACGGCGAACGCTGGGGAAGTCATCGCCTCCTACGTGCCGCCTCAGGATCTCGTCCAAGAGTTCAAGGTGCAGACGGCGACGTTCGACGCCCAATTCGGGAACACGGAAGGTGGCGTGACGAATCTCAGCTTGAAGTCGGGCACCAACGAGCTGCATGGGACGGGCTACTTCGTCAAGATGCCCGCCGATCTCTTCGCCAACGACTTCTTCGCGAACGCCAACGACATCCCGCTGCCCGACTTCTCCTACAACCGGTGGGGCGCGACGGCGGGAGGTCCGATCCTGCGGCAGAAGACCTTCTTCATGTACGGCTACGAGGGCATCGACGAAGCGCGACCGCGCAACAACGGCAATCCGACGGTCCCAACCGAGAAGATGCGGAATGGCGATTTCTCGGAGCTGCTGGCGCTCGGCCCCGAGTATCAGATCTACAACCCGTACACGCGGCGAGCGATCGGCGGCGGGCGCTTCGAGCAGGAGCGCTTCACGGGCAACATCATTCCGCAGGAGCTCATCGATCCGGCGGCCCAGGAGATTCTCGAGTTCTACGCGTTGCCGCGAACGGCCGGCAGTCCCGATGGCACGAACAACTTTCAGCGGCCGGAGCTGAAGGAGAACACTGCCTACGGTACGCACACCATACGCATCGACCATGTCGCGACCGACAAGCAGCGCATGTACGGGCGCGTCAGTTGGTACGATCGCGACAGCGATTACAACAACTACTTCGATACCCTCGCCACCGGTCAGGAATTCGGGTTTGCCTCTCGCCAGGTGGCACTGGACCATGTCTACGCGTTCAACGGGACCACGGTGTTGAACGTGCGGTACGGCTACGACCGGTTCATCCGGTCCAGCGACTCGAACTCCGCCAACCATGGGTTCGATTTGACCGCGCTCGGGATGCCGGCCGCCTACAACGACGCTATTTCCGAGGACATCCGGCGCTTCCCGCGCGTCGACATCGAGGGCTATCAGGGCACCGGCATCGGCGGTTTCCACCGGCCAACCGAGACCCAGTCGTTCATCGCCACACTGAACAGGTCGGCTGGAGCCCATGCCCTCAAGACGGGGCTGGAGTTTCGCCGGTATCGCGAGACCCAGACGTTTTTCGGCAACGACAACACCGGGCAGTTCAATTTCGATTCGACCTGGACACGCGGGCCCTTCGACAACTCCCCACCGTCTCCTGGAGAGCTCGGCCAGTCGTTCGCCGGGTTCCTGCTCGGCCTGCCCACCGATGGCTGGGTCAACCGATCCGCGAGCTACGACGAGCGATCCCAGACGTGGGGCTTCTTCGTCCAGGACGACTGGCGGATCAGCTCGCGCCTGACGCTGAATCTCGGCCTGCGCTACGAGCTCGAGACACCGCTCGTCGAGGTTGACAATCGCACCGTCCGCGGCTTCGATGCGGACGCCGTCCAGCCCATCGAGCAGGCGGCCAGAGCCGCCTACGCCGGCAATCCGACATCGGAGATCCCACCGGGTCAGTTCATGGTGAGGGGAGGCCTCACCTTCCCTGGCGTGGATGGCCTGTCGAGCGGACTCTATGAGACGCCCAAGAACAACATCATGCCGCGCCTCGGCTTTGCTTACCAGCTCGATGACAAGACCGTGCTGCGCGGCGGCTACGGCATGTTCTACGGCTTCTTGGGCCAGCGTCGCGGCGACGTGTCTCAGAGCGGCTTCAGCGAGAGGACGAACCTCGTGCCAACACGTGACAGCGGTCTGACCTTCATCGAGACGTTGTCGAACCCCTTCCAAAACGGCATTCAGGAGCCAGTCGGTGCCGCGCGAGGCATCGAGACGTTCGTGGGCCAGAGCATCACGTTCTTCGATCCCGAGCCGGACTCGCCGCGAATGCAACGCTGGCAGGTGGGCATCCAGCGCGAGCTGCCCGGACGCTGGGTCGCGGAAGTGACCTACGTGGGCAACCACGGCTCGCGGCTCCAGACCAACCGCAACCTGAACGCCACACCCCTGGAGCACCTGAGCACGCGCCCCGTCCGCGACGAGGCGACGATCGACTATCTGAGCGAGCAAGTGCCGAATCCGTTCTTCGGCCTGATGCCGTCAACAGCCATTAGCGCGCTGAGCGGTGAGATGATCGCGCGCGAACGGCTGCTCCGTCCTTTCCCGCAGTTCGACGAGGTGAACACGACCACCAACGAAGGCTCTTCCTGGTATCACGCGCTGCAGGTGGACCTCCAGCGACGTTTTGCCGGTGGATACACGCTCGGCGGCAACTATACGTTCTCGCGATTCACGGAGACGCTCGACTTCCTGAACGGAGCCGACCCAGCGCCGAGTGAGTTCATCGGCATCCACGACGTGCCGCACAGGGTGACGTTGAACGGCATTTGGGAGCTGCCGTTCGGCGAGGGACGCCGGTTCGCCGCTCGTGCGCATCCGATCGTCTCGACGCTCATCGGCGGCTGGCAGATCTCCGGCATCTACACATATCAGATGGGCCGACCCATTCAGAACTGGGGCAATCTCATCTTCAACGGCAACCCGAGGGATATCGCGCTACCCGGCAGCGAGCGGACGGTCGAGCGCTGGTTCAACACGGAGGCCGGGTTCGAACGGCGATCGGATCAGCAGCTCGGCTCCAATGTGCGGACGTTCCCGATGCGGTTCGATTTTCTTCGCACACCCCCCATCAACAACGTCGACCTGTCGATCATCAAGAACACGAGGGTTGGCTTCGGCAACACGTTGCAGTTCAGGCTGGAGGCCCTGAACGCGCTCAACCACCCCTTGTTCAACTCGCCCAATATCAATCCGGCAGCGGAGGCGTTCGGTTCAACCGTGGGGTCCACGCAGGGCAACTACTCGCGGCGGGTTCAGGTGATGGTAAAGTTCCTGTTTTGAGAGGCTTGAACCCGGGCCAGAGATTCGTTGACATCCGCCAACGAATCTCTGGTTCGGGCACGCGGCGTGGCGGTAAGATCGACGCCCATGAGTCTCTCACGCCGTAAAGCCATCGCCGGAATCTTCGCCGCGACCGGCATCGCCGTCACGACGGACGAACAACTCGTTCGCGCGCAGCAAACGCTGAAGACGGCACCCGTTCCAACCAACGACCCGCTGAAGGTCACCAGGCTGGAGACGTTCCTCGTCAAGCCCCGCTGGCTGTTCCTGAAGATTCACACCAACGCGGGCCTGGTGGGCCTGGGTGAGCCGGTCACGGAGGGACGCGCGCTCACCTGCGCCACGGCCGTCAAAGAGATCGAGCCCTATCTGGTCGGCAAAGACCCGCGCGCCGTGCAGCAGCACTGGCAAGCCATCTATCGCCACGCCTTCTACCGCGGCGGCCCGATTCTCACGAGCGCGCTCTCCGGCATCGATCAAGCGCTGTGGGATGTCAAAGGCAAGGCGCTCGGCATTCCCGTGTACGAGTTCTTTGGCGGACCCACCCGCCACAGGATCCGCGTGTATGCGCACTCCGGACCTCTGGAACGCATGAAAGAATCGCTCCAGCAGGGGTTTACCGCCTTCAAGACGGGTCCGGCCAGCAGCCGCCGCGGACCGTCCGGCCGGGTCTGGAGCCGCTATGTGGAGACGCCAGCGGAAGTGGACTACACCGTCGAGCGGTTTGCCGAGATGCGCAAGGCCGTGGGTGACAACGTCGACATCGGCATCGACTTCCACGGCCGCATCTCCCCCGCGCTCGCCAAGATCTTGATCAAGAAGCTGGAGCCCTACAACCCGATGTTCATCGAGGAGCCGTGCCAGGCGCAGAACCACGACGTCATGGCCGAGATCGCACGCGGTACGCACCTGCCGATCGCAACCGGTGAGCGCGTCTTCACCAAGTGGGGCTTCCGCGAGGTACTCGAGAACAAAGCCGCGACGATTCTGCAGCCCGATCTGTGCCACGCCGGCGGCATCAGCGAGGTGCGGATCATCGCGGGCATGGCCGAGGCGTACTACGCATCGATCGCGCCGCACAATCCGCTCGGTCCGATTTCTCTGGCGTCCGGCGTTCAATTGGCGGCGTCGATCAACAACTTTCTGATCCAAGAACAGGTCTCGCTCGGGGAAGGCTATCTGACGAAGCCGTTCACCGTGCGGAAGGGCTACCTCGATCTGCCGCCCGGTCCGGGCCTCGGTATCGAGCTCGACGAGAATGCGATGGCCGACAAGATCGGCCACGACTGGCGCAATCCCGAAAGCTACGATGAAGAGGACGGATCCGTGGTCGACTGGTAGCAGCCCTGGGGAAGTTCTGGCACTGCTGTCGGATTCGACCACCCCGACTCTCCCGGAAGAACCGTAGGGCCAGGTCGGGCGCCGTGCCCGCATCGAGCCGAATGGTGCATCATTGGCGGCGGAGGTACTCTCGATGCACCGAATCTCGCCGTTGCTCGTAGCCGCGAGCTTCCTCGTATGCGCGTCGCCGGTTAACGCCCAGCTCCCTCCTGCATCCTCCGAAGAATTGGCCGAGCTGACGCGGCTGGCCCAGAGTCAGCAATCAACCTCACACCGATTCGACGTTCTCGAGAAGAAGATCGATGACGTCCTGTGGCACTTCCAACTGGGAGACGTGGCGAGCATCGACAAGGTGCGGCTGACCAGCGCGCCCGTGCGCATGGAGAATCCCACGGGCCAAGGTGCAGGCAACCCGCTCATCATCTACGCCTATACCTTCATCCCCAAGTCACTCGCGGCGTCGCAGAAGGCGCCACTCCTCATCTTCGTTCACGGCGGCGTGCACGGCGACTTCGACACGAGCAACGCTCACATCGTCGGCGAGCTCGTCGACCAGGGCTACATCGTCGTTGCACCGGAGTACCGCGGCAGCACCGGCTACGGTGGCAGCTTCTACAATCAGATCGACTATGGCGGGACCGAAATCGATGACACCTACGCGGCGCGTAACTGGGCAGTCGAAAACCTGCCCCAGGTCGACCCGAAGCGCGTCGGGATCCTCGGCTGGAGCCATGGGGGCTTCCACACGCTGTTCAACATCTTCCGCTGGCCCTCTGCCTACCAGGTCGCCTATGCCGGCGTGCCGGTGAGCGACCTCGTTCAGCGCATGGGGTACAAGTCGCAACGTTATCGCGACCTCTTCGCCGGCTTCATCGGCAAAGAGGCGGTCGACAACCCGATGGAGTACCGCAAGCGCTCACCCGTCTACCACGCGGACAAGTTACAGACACCGCTGCTCATCCACACGAACTCGAACGATGAGGATGTCAACGTCATGGAGGTGGAGCACCTCATTGCGGCGCTCAAGGCAGCAGGCAAATCCTTCGAATCGAAGGTATACGAGGAGGCGCCCGGCGGACACGCGTTCAACCGGCTCGATACGAAGCTGGCGCGAGAGTCACGGTCGGAGATCTATGCGTTCCTCGAAAAGTATCTGTCGCCCGGACGCTAAGGATTCGTCTGGAAATAAGTGCGCTGTTCACTCCGACAACTCAGGAACCGCGCTTCCCGAAGAACTCGCGTTGCAATTGCAGCAGAAGCGGGAGCGACGCGAGCACGGAGATCAGGTTCGGGATCGCCATGAGGCCGTTCAGTGTATCGGCGACGTCCCAAATGAGGTGCAGGGAGCCCACCGCACCGAGGTAGATGAACAGGAGCCAGACCAGCCGATATGGCACCGCCGCCCGTGCGCCGAACAGATACACGATGCCAGTCTCGCCGTAGTAGCTCCAGCCAATCACGGTTGAAAAGGCGAAGAGCACGAGGCTTGTCGTGACGACGATGTTGCCCCAAGTACCGGGCAGGCCAATGGAGAATGCCTGACCGGACAACGCCGCGCCGGTTTCACCCGAGTCCCAGGCGCCCGTCACGAGGATGACCAGACCGCTGCTGGTGCACACGAGGAGCGTGTCGACGAACACCTCGAAGATGCCATAAAGCCCCTGGCGGACCGGATGGTCGGTCTGCGCAGCGGCGTGGACCATGGGCGCACTGCCGAGGCCCGCCTCGTTCGAGAAGAGGCCGCGCGCCACACCGTAGCGGAGAGCCATCATGACCGTGGCGCCGGCGAAGCCGCCGGTGGCCGCCGTTCCGCTGAACGCTCCGTCGAAGACCAAGCCGAGCGCCGCAGGAATCTCGGTGACGTGACGCCCCAGAATGACGAGTGCGCCCCCGAGGTAGAACAGCGCCATGGCCGGCACGAGAATCTCCGCAACCTCCCCGATCCGGCGAATGCCACCGAGAATGACGGCGGCCGTGACCAGCGCTAGCAGCACTCCAGTCAACGGCGGCGCGACGCCGAACGTGGCGCGCAGGCTATCGGCAACCGAGTTGGCCTGTACCATGTTGCCAATCCCGAACGCCGCAAGCGAGACGAGGCCCGCGAAGATCGTCCCCAGCCACGGCAGGCCCAGCCCGTTCTTCAACGTGTACATCGCGCCGCCGCGCATGACGCCGGCAGCATCCGCTTCGCGATAGTGGAGGGCAATCACGATCTCGGCAAACTTCGTGCACATACCGAGCAGGCCCGAGACCCACAGCCAGAACAGAGCCCCGGGTCCGCCAATCGCGATCGCGGTGCCAACACCCGCGATGTTACCGACGCCGACCGTGGAGGCGAGCGCGGTCGCCACCGCCTGGAAGGGCGACACGCTGCC
The DNA here is from genome assembly GCA_009377495.1 of Luteitalea sp. Classification (GTDB taxonomy): domain Bacteria; phylum Acidobacteriota; class Vicinamibacteria; order Vicinamibacterales; family Vicinamibacteraceae; genus WHTT01. The sequence goes on along the minus strand of WHTZ01000036.1, from coordinate 8,763 downwards.
GCGGCCCTGGCCCTTCTGCGTGAGCTTGCCGAGCACTTCGCGGAGCGCAAAGCCGAGATAGCGAAACTGCGCCGCCCTCGTGACGATCGTCAGGAGGATGCCCGTTCCCAGGAGCAACCCAATCGTGGGCCAACCCCAGACGAGACCATTGAGCCACGCGTTCCCCGCTTCGATGAGCTCCAGCACTCCGGTTCCCTCCTGGTCGCGCTCGCGACGCGTCCGCGCAGTATAGAAGGTTGTGATTGACTTTCGCTTTTTATTTGCCTATGCTGACCGCTCGGCAACCACCCCGCAAGGAGGGCGAGATGGACGAAAAAGCGCTGTACCTGAAGCTCTGGGAGAAAGAGGGCCCCGTCACGCGCAAGGTGATCTCGCGGATCCCCGAGCATCGATCCAACTATCGGGCGGACCCAAAGGCGCGGAACGCACGGGAAATTGCCTGGCTAATGGTGCGGGAGGAGATCCTGCTCGTCGACGGCCTGGAGAAGGGCGTCATTGCATGGGTGGAAGAGCCCACACCTACCACGGTGAAGGAGATCCTCGACACGTATGACCGGCATCACGACGAGCTCACCAGACGGTTGCACCGCCTCGAGGTGGCCCGGTTCGAAGCACAAGTGCCCTTCACCTATCAAGGCCAAGAGGTCATGAAAGAGACCGGATACGGCAGCGCGTGGGGTTTCTTGTTCGATCAGATTCACCATCGCGGGCAGCTTTCCACATACCTTCGTCCGATGGGCTCCACCGTGCCAGCGATCTATGGCCCGAGCGCCGACGAGTCGATGTAGAAGCCGCGCTGGGGAGGCTGCGGCATCTCACATTACGAACCAATACCGAGTCGTCGTCTGGTCTGCCAGGCCATCCCGACCAGACCGGTGCCGAGGAGAAGCAAGGATGTGGGTTCGGGCACTTTGGCCGCAATCGGCTCGCCGTAGACGAAGTCGTCCATGGCGACAACATCTGCACCCTTCCCATGGTCGTCGAACCCGTCATTGGGCCCGAGCGCGTGCGTGCCGGTGGTGATGCGGACGCGGTAGATGCTCGCCGTGTCGAGCGCGACGCCAGCGAAGGAGAGGCCCTGATTGGCGACAGGGACGGTCAGGTTGTACAGCAGCGCATCGTCGATGTCATAGAACGCCAGCTTGGTGGCGCCGTACAGGTCGACATCCGTGAAGACGGCGCCGAAGCCTGTCACGGCTGCCGCTTGGTCGGGGAGCCCGGGCACCGAGAAGAGGACATCGGTCACGTTGCTCCCGACGGGCGCGAACAGCTTCTGTTCGCTAAACGACTGAAAGATATCGGGATAGGTCTGGTTGATGTCTTCGAACTCGAAGCCACCAAAACCGGCGTCAGTGCTGACCTGAAACCCGGTGCCATCGGTCAGCGTTGTCAGACCGCGCGCGAGAGGCGCGTTTGGCTGGTTGAAGTTGTCATCCGGAAACGGATTTGGCGGTGTCGGGCCGCCGCCGTCCCAGTTGATCTCGCGGCGGCCAGCCGTGCATGGCGCCGGCTGGCAGGGCCCCCCTCCGTTGTTGGTGCCGAGCGCACCGCGGAAGAGGTCAACCTGGGCCTGAATGTCAGCTGCGGTTGCTCCCGCAGCCTGGAAGGGGGTAATGGGCCCGGCCCACGCATAGGCTGGGGCGACAAACACCAGAAGCGTCGCCACTGCGGCGCCGCCTAGCGGACGTCTGAGCCAACGGAAGTGCGACGCTATCTTATTCGTTTGCATGCGACATCTGTCTCCTGAGCGGACGACCGTGCGGCCGCGACCCGCGTTCAGATCGCGGGGCACGCACGTTATCCCAAGCAGTGAGCGCGTCTGCCCGACTGCGACACTGCGGCCGGACGGACGATCTCCATCGCCTCCAAGTCTAATGAGCCCCGCGGGACAAGTCCTGTGAGCGGCCTGAAATCGTTCTGAGAGTTTCGTGAAACGCGCATGACCAGCGGCAGGAGAACGCGTTACTCCTTTGGCCCGGCGTTCGAGCTCGACACCCACGACCGCCTCCTCACCTATCGAGGCAAGGTGGTGCCCTTGACCCTCAAGGCGCTGGAGATATTGGTGATCCTCGTGGAGCATGGTGGCCGCGTGGTGACCACCGACGAGCTCATCGAACAGGTGTGGCCCAACACGTTTGTCGAGCCGAACAACCTCGCGCAGAACATCTCATCCTTGCGAAGGGCGCTGGGCGAGCGCGACCAGGACACCCGCTACATCGAGACCGTTCCCAAACGTGGCTACCGCTTCGTGGCTCCCGTCGTTCAGGCGGAGGCGGCCGCCTCGTCGTGGTCGCGTCCAGACGCGCCCCCGAACGGTATCTCCGCGCGCGTCCCGGAAACACGGTACGCGCAAAGCGGCGACGTCAATATCGCCTATCAGGTCGTCGGCGATGGACCGTTCGATCTCGTATTCGTCATGGGGTGGGTGTCGCACCTCGAGTACTTCTGGATGGAGCCGACCTTTGCGCGCTTTCTCCGGCGGCTCGCGTCCTTCTCACGTCTGATCTTGTTCGACAAGCGCGGCACGGGCCTGTCGGATCGCGTCGCGGCCCTGCCGACGCTCGAACAGCGGATGGACGATGTGCGCGCGGTGATGGAGGCGGCGGGCTCGCGGCGCGCCGTGCTGTTGGGCGTGTCGGAAGGTGGGCCCATGTGCAGCCTCTTCGCCGCCACCCATCCGGAGAAGACGCTCGCGCTGGCAATGATTGGCACATACGCGCGGCGGCTCAAGGCGCCCGACTATCCATGGGGACCCACGCTCGAAGAGCGGCAGGCGTTCTACGAGGAGATCCAACGCGATTGGGGTGGCCCGGTTGGATTGGCCGAGCGTGCGCCGAGCCGCCTGCACGATCCGCAGTTCCGCGACTGGTGGGCGACCTACATTCGCATGGGCGCGAGCCCGGGCGCGGCCCTCGCGCTGACGCGGATGAATGCCGATATCGACGTTCGAGAGGTTCTCCCGACGATCCGGGTGCCGACGCTGATTCTGCATCGTTCAGGCGATCGGTGTCTGCGCGTGGAAGAAGGACGCTACGTCGCGAGCCGCATCCCAGGCGCCCAGTTTCGGGAGCTCCCGGGTGAGGACCATCTGCCATTCGTCGGAGACCAGGATGCGCTGCTCGACGAGATCGAGCGATTCGTGGCCGGTTTTCACAATCCGGATCACGACCGCGATCGCGTGCTCGCCACCGTGCTTTGTGGCGTCACCGAACCGCGCGCGGCGCAGAACGGACGCGACGCCTCTGAGGTGGTAATGGCCGCCGGGGCACGCGAACGGCTGCTGGCGCTCGTGAGACGTGAGGTGGAACGTTTCCGCGGTCGGCTCGTGCGGCCTGACGGCAGCGCGTGCCCGCCCGTCCTGGCCACCTTCGATGGACCTGCGCGCGCCATACGGTGTGGCGCGACGATCGCGGAGGTCGCGCGCCGCTTCGGATGCCCGATTCAGCTCGGCGCGCACACGGGTGAATGCGAGCTCCTCGGCGACACGATCCGTGGCCTGACCGTCGACACGGCCCTGCAAGTGGCCACGCAGGCTCCCCCCGGCGATATGATCGTGTCGCGGACCGTTCACGATCTCGTCGCCGGATCAGGGCTGAAGTTCCGTAACTGTGGCCTCCATATCAGACCTACTGACGAGGCCGAGCTCTCGCTCTTCTCGGTCGAGGTCTAAGTGGTTACCGAGTCGACGTGCCAGCGGGCTTGAGCGCGAGCGGTTCATCCGCGCGCTCGGAGAGCCCGACGTCGAACCAGGCGGCGACCGTTGGCGCAATTTGCGTCATGCGCACAACGCCCAGACTACCGGACTTCGGCACATCCGGTCCCGACATGATGAGGGAGGCGTGGAGCTCTTCGCGCATCGGATCGAAGCCATGGCCTCCCTTGCTCGAGGTCGGCGTGCGCAGGACATCGTGGCGCGAGCCCGAATAGAAGCCGTCCTTCATGTCGAGCGCGAAGCTGGCCCGTGGATGTGCGCCCATCTTCCGAAGGTCCTCTTCACCCCACACGTTGAGAATGCCATTGGCCGGATCAGCGGCCAGGTTCGTCAGAATCGTTTCCACCCGCGAGCGTATCGACCGATCCTCGGGGTTGTTCAAGAACACGAACCCCACGCCGCCGGATCCCTGCACGTACGCGTCCCACCGTCGCACGTTGTCGCTCTCGTCCACCTCTAGCAAGCCCTCCTCCTTGAAGATCCTGTTCGGGTGGATCTGCTGTTGGATAGGGAGGAACCCGTGATCGGACACGATGACCACGTCGGTGCGGTCGCCGAGTCCCGTTTCAGCAATCGCATCGAGCATGATTTTGACGTGCTCGTCAGCTTGCTCGAGCGCGGCGAGCGCCTCCGCCGAGCCCGGTCCGTGGTCGTGCTGCGCACTATCGGTTTCGAAGATGTGCAGGAGCGTCAGGTGTGGCCGATGCGTGCGGAAGATCCAGGCCGCAAGCCCTGTACGGTCCGCATCGGTGAGCGGCCACGGCAAGGGCGTGCCCCGAACCGCCTCGTACGTGTCCAGAAGTCCGCGCGGGTGCGATAGCGCGCGCAGGAGATGGAGCGTCTCGGGATAGAAGGTACGACCATATTCCGGCATCAGAAAGTCGACATCGCTGCCCACGGTCGCCGGCCAGCTCACGGCGGCGGTCGACAGCCCGCGGGAGCCGACGGCACCCGGCAGGGTCGCTACCTGGATGTCTCGCGCGTACCAGTACCACGCGTCCCCCGAGCGTCCTTCCGGGTCCAAGGGATGGTTCTCGTAGATCCCGTGGACGGCCGGCGCCACACCGGTAATCATCGTTGTGTGCGACGGATACGTCACGGTCGGCAGCACGCCGATGACACCGGCGGCGTACGTACCTTCCTGCGCGAGGCGGCGCAGCGTGGGCACCTTGGACGGCCCAGGCTCCGTATACACGGACGGCATGAGGCCGTCGATGGAGATCATCACGACGTGGCGCGGCTCTGGACCGCCCGCGGCGAGCATTGACGCTGACATGATTGCCGCGAAAGCGGCGGAGAGCGACATCGCGAAGGGGCGCATTCCCATGACCTGAATTCTGTTCCAACGATGTGACACTCCTGTGGCGGGCTAGCCCAAGTGTGCCGCAAGCGTGATCGTCGGGCCCTTCAACGCCTTCGAGACCGGGCAGTTCGCCTTGGCGCTCTCGGCCTCCCGTGTGAAGGCGGCCTCGTCGATCCCCGGCACCTCGGCGTGGGTCTCGAGCTCGATTGTCGTGATCTCGAAGCCTTCGCCGACCTTGTCGAGATGGACCTTGGCGGTCGTCTGGATGCGTGTGGGCGTGTAGCCCGCGCGACCCAGGCCGGCAGCAAGAGCCATGGAGAAGCAACCGGCATGTGCCGCACCGATCAGCTCCTCGGGATTGGTTCCCTTACCGCTTTCGAAACGAGACGGGAATGAGTACGTTCCTTCAAAGGCGCCGCTTCCAAGCTTGACCTTCCCCTCGCCCTCTCGCAAATTGCCGCGCCATTCCGCTTCGGATGTTCTGATAGCCATACTGGTCCCCCTTCCCTAATCCTATTTCACGATGGTGTCCCGCAGAATCGCCGTCACGCTTATACTAAATCCCAGTATTGATGTAGCTTGGGAACCTCAACAGGGCGCGCCAATATGACGATGACGCAACGACCCACTGGAGCTCTCGGTCAGGGCTTTCTCGCGAGATGGCGGCCACCGGTAACGCTGCTCATCTGCGCGGCGCTGTTCCTCGCCGGGTCTGCGCAAGCCCAGCCGAACGACCCGGCCGTCTCGGGACGCATCGTCGATGCCTCGGGATGGGCCGTGCCCGGCGTCTCGGTGATCTTGCGCCGTCCGGCCTCTGGCTTCGAGCAGACCGCAACGACGGACAGCGACGGGCACTACGGGTTCGATCAAGTGCCAGACGGAGCATACAGCATCACGGCGCTGCTACCCGGGTTTTCGGTCGCTCGGAAAGAGGTGGTCCTGGGCCGGGAACCCGTCGTCGTTCAATTCACGCTGCGCACCGGGTCGTTCGCCGAAGACGTCACAGCGCTCGGCTCGCGCCTGGTCGGCTCCGAGGAGACGCTGCGGCGGACGCCTGGATCAGTTGACGTCCTGACGCGCGACGCCCTGGAAGCGTCTCACGTCTTCACCACCAACGAGGCCCTTCGGAAGGTGCCCGGCCTGCACGCTCGTGACGATGAGGGGTTGGGGCTGCGCCCGCACATTGGGATCCGGGGGCTGAGCCCGGGAAGCTCCGTCAAGGCGCTGTTGCTCGAGGATGGCGTCCCGACCGCCTATGCCCCCTACGGCGACAATGCCAGCGTCTATCATCCGCCGATCGAGCGCTTTGCGCGAGTCGAGGTCATGAAGGGCTCTGGGCAAATCAGTCATGGCCCCGTCACGGTGGGCGGCGTGCTCAATTACATCACGCCCGATCCACCAGTCGGTCGCTCGACGTCGGTCTCCCTCTCGGGCGGCAGCAGGGACTACTTCAACGGACACCTCAGCTTCGGAGGAACCTGGGGCACGACCGGCCTGCTGTTTGATGTGATGCGGAAGCAAAGCGACGGGGCGCGCGAGCATCAGCACGCGGATCTGAACGACTTCACCGTCAAGGTTGCGTCGCAGCTGACGCCCGAGCAGGGCGTGTCGTTCAAGATGAACTACTACGGCGAGGACGCGCAGCTCGGATTGAGCGGTCTGCGCGACAGCGAGTACATCGAGGACCCGCGCCAGAATCCGTTCGTCGACGACGAGCTCGACGCCAGCCGCAGCGGTTTCACGGGCACGTATCGTGCGCTGGTCAAGAACAATCTCGCGTTGACGACGACCGGGTATGTGCAGGTGTATCGGCCCGAATGGTGGTGGCAAAGCAGCCACTCCGGTCAGCGGCCGCGCAATCCGGCGGATCCCAGGTGCGTCGATCCGATCGACGTGACCCCACAGTGCGGAAATCAGGGGCGGTCGTCCCGTTATACGGTGCTGGGGATCGAGCCACGCGTGCGCATCGACCACAGCCTATTCGGGCTCTCGCAAGAAACGGACGTCGGCGCACGGTTGCATGCCGAAATTCAAGAGCGGCAGCTCGAGAAAGGCGCGACGCCCACGGCGCGCACCGGCATCCTGCTCGAAGATAATCGTCGGACCACTGATGCGGCGTCCGCCTTCCTTCAGCATCGATTCCTGCTCGGGGCCTGGACGATCACGCCTGGCGTCCGCGTCGAGCACATGCGACACGAACGGGTGAACCGCCTGGGGAACGAGGGCACTGGCGTCACAGGCAACGCCACTCTCACCGAGGTCGTGCCGGGTCTCGGGATCGCGTACGCGATGAGCGCCCGGGTCACGGGCTTTGCGGGAATCCATCGCGGCTTTGCGCCGCCTCGCGTGGAAGACCTCATTGCCAATGATACGGGCAGCGCGACAGATCTCGAGGCCGAGCGGAGCTGGAACACGGAGGTTGGCGCGCGGGCGCTCGTGGCCCCCGGCCTGCGGGTGGACGCCTCTTTCTTTCAGATCGAGTACGAGAATCAAATCATTGCGGCCAACCTCGCCGGGGGTGAGGGGTCCACGCTGACCAACGGCGGCGAGACGTTACACCGCGGACTCGAAAGCGCGCTGAGCTTCGACAGCGCGACGCTCACGCGCGGCTCGAACAACATCTATGCGCGCCTCGCGGGTACGTGGGTCCCCGTTGCGCGGCTGACGGGCGTGCGACTGGCCACGCTTCCCGGCGGCGAGCTCGTGAGCGTGAGCGGGAATCGCGTTCCGTACGCACCGGAGTCACTCGTGAGCTTTACGCTGGGTTACCGGCGCACCGCCCTGCTGGACGTGCAGGTGGAAGCGCAGCACCTCGGCCAGCAGTTCGGCGACACGCTCAACACCGTGCCCAGTAGCGTGAACGGTCAGCAGGGGCTCATCCCCGCCTACACGCTCTGGAACGCCGCCGCCACGTGGTATGTGAGTCGGCCGCGGGTCTCCTTCTTCGTCGCGGTGAAGAACCTCGCGGACCGCACGTTCATCGTCGATCGCTCGCGCGGCATTCTGCCGTCGATCCCACGGCTGGTTCAAGCGGGGCTCTCGTGGCGCTTCTGAACAAGTGCACCAGCGATCGACCGGATGGCCAGGAAGAGAGGCAGTGGCTGTGGCCGGACGTCCGATTGGCCTTCGACGACATCCACCGGGATGAACCCGTACTTGGTGTAGAAGTCGGACGCGCCGGGTTTCGCGTCGACCACAACGCCCACGCAACCGTAGTCACTTGCCATGCGGAGGGCTAGTTCAAGCACAAAGCGGAGGAGCCTGGCGCCGAGGCCCTGATTCTGTCCCGCGAACCTGTGGAAGAACTTGACGAGATCGGGGTCACCCGAATGGAATAGGGAGCGGTCGTCGCCTTCGTTGAGCGCTCTAATCTCCATCGCGCATCAGGCCGACGAGCGCTGGCGTTGGCCTGCCTGCTTCGATCTGCCGCCGGATGGCCTCACCGGACTTTCGAGACACGACGAGCTTCGGATGAACGATCACGTCTGTTGGCAGCTCCTGAAGCGCCTCGAGGTGGTGACGAAGCGCCTGCTCGACCAGGTGGGCCTTCTTCACTCCACTGGCCCGAACATGCCGTTCGAGCAACTGCTTGGTCGTTCGAGAAACGAATGCCGAAATCTGAGTAGCCTTTTCCATGAGCGCCTCAACGTCAGTCTACATTTATGTAGAGACCGTGTCACGACTGTCTCCCCTTGGGGTGCTTAACGGTTCTGGGGGTCGCGGCCGGGCACGTCGTTGTAGGCCCCGC